>JBPCSO010000038.1:0-156505 GCA_051007055.1 Roseomonas sp. | reverse complement strand
TATTCTTCGCGCGGGATATGGAAGGCGCGCAACGTGCCTTTGCCAGATTGAGTGGTGTGCCACGCGGCACGGCGCGGATGCGCATGGAACTGAACGGCGAGCCAGACGAAAGAATTGTTTTTCTGCGCCCACTTGATCTTGGTTGGGCGGCGGAAAGGGCACGGCTGATGCGCCGCCGGGATCGGGATTCTGATGCGGTCGCAAGCTGGATCGTCGCTGAACGCTTTCAGGCTAATCTGAGCCCCGAAATCGCGCGTGCGGTTTGGACCGAACGGCAAATTCTGGCCCGCAAGCTGATGCGGCTGAATAACCCGCAGGATGCGTATCGCTTGGCGGCCTTCCATGGCCAGCCGCTCAGTAGCGAAGGCTGGCAGGAAGCGGAATTCCTGGCCGGCTTCATCGCACTCCGTTTCCTGAATGACCCGACCTTGGCGCAGCGCCACTTCATGGCAATTGCCCTGGGCAGCCGTTCCGTCATTACCCGGGCGCGGGCCTTCTATTGGGAAGGAAGGGCGCTTACCGCACGCGGCGCGCATGTTGCGGCAAAGGAACGCTACGCCGCAGCGGCACAATTGCCCACGGCCTTTTACGGCCAGCTTGCCGCGCTCACGATGGGCGAGAAGCAGGAAGCGTTGGATGCACGGCTGCGCGCCATTCAAACCCCGGCCATTGACCAAAGGCGGGCGCGCCAGTTTTCCGAGCGGGAATTGGCGCAGGTGGTGACGCTACTGGCGGAGCTTGGTGATACGCGCCGCACGCGCGTGTTTCTGATGCGCTTGCAGGCGCTTTCTTCTGATTGGCAGGATAGGCTGCTGACGGTGCGAATGGCCAATCAAATTGGTCGGCCCGATCACGCGGTTTGGGTGGCCCGCCGTTCGGCGATTGAAGGTGATATCTTGCTGCCAGAAGGTTGGCCCGTACCTTTCCGGTCGCCCGTCACCAGCCCCGAACCTGCCTTTATCCTTTCAGTGGCGCGCCAGGAGAGCAATTTCGATACGGAAGCAATCAGCAGCGCCAATGCGCGCGGGCTGATGCAGTTACTGCCTTCCACCGCGCAAACAGTCGCGCGCCGGATTGGTATCAATTTCCGCCTGGAGTCGCTCACCAACGAACCGCAGACCAATATTCGCCTGGGTGCGGCGTATCTGGATGAATTGCTGAAGCGCTTTGACGGTTCACTGGTGCTGGCGGCGGCGGCTTATAATGCTGGCCCGCGGCGCGTGGATGAATGGCTACAAACCTATGGTGATCCCAGGCGTGGGGAGCGTGATCTTTTGGATTGGATTGAGATGATCCCCTTCGCCGAAACGCGCAATTATGTGCAGCGCGTAGTGGAAGGGGCGGTGGTTTATCGGGCCAGACTGACACCGCCTGCCAACGCGGAACATCCCATGGCCAGTTGGCTTGCCAATGCGAAATGAGGGCATAAAGCTTGCTCTTTCGCTGGCAAGTTTGGGGGGCATTGGCCGGCTGAAGCCGGCACCGGGTACATGGGGTTCCTTGGTGGTTTTGCCGCTGGCCTTGCTGGGGCCGGCAGCGCTGCTGCTGCTCGGCCTGCTGGTTACCACCATCGGCTTTTTTGCTGTGCGTGAAGTCCTGCGTGATACCCCCAATGAAGACCCCGGCTGGATTGTGGTGGATGAAGGGGCGGGCATGTTGCTGGCCTTGGCGGGATTGAGCGCAGATGCCAGTATTTGGGGTGTGCTGATCGCTTTCGGCCTGTTCCGGGTTTTCGATATCTTCAAGCCCTGGCCGATTTCCTGGGCGGATCAGCAAAAGGGCGCCTTTGGCGTGATGCTGGATGATATCGTCGCGGGCGCCTTGGTGGCGGCGGCGCTGATACTGGCGCGGCCCATTTTGCCGGGGGTGATTTGACCAATGCTGCCAGAAGCCACACTCGATCAGGCGCGCGGCTTGCTAACGATGATGGGCGCCAAGGGAATGACGCTGGCGACAGCCGAATCCTGCACCGGCGGCTTGATTGCGGCGGCGCTGACCGCGATTGCAGGATCATCTTCGGTCGTGATGGCGGGCTTCGTAACCTACGCGAATGACGCCAAGCACAAGATGGTTGGCGTGCGGCAGGAAAGCCTGATGCAGCACGGCGCGGTAAGTGCGGAAGTGGCGCGTGAAATGGCGGAAGGCGCGCGGGAACGCGCCGGCGTTTCCCTGGCAATTTCCTGTACGGGCATTGCGGGGCCTGGCGGCGCAACACCGGGTAAGCCTGTTGGCTTGGTTTTTATCGGCTGCGCGTGTGAAGGTGCCCCAACGCAGGTGGAACGCCATGTTTTTCCAGGCGATCGCGCAGCGATACGCGCGGCGACGGTCGTGGCCGCGCTTGACCTTGCCGCGCGCAGCGTGACGGGCGCCTAAGCCCCGCTTGCAGCGCGGCGATACTGGTCGCAGGATAAGCGCAACACAGAAGAAGTGGGGGAAGGTCCGGCCCTGGCGTGGTGAGCGCATGGGGCTACGCGCCAATGCCTCTACTGGTGCTGTGCGACACCGAATGAGGAGACTTCCATGGCAGCCCCACCTTCCGCGCGGCGCGACCGGATCAACCCGGATTTCCCGAAGCTGGTCGAGATGACCCACCAATATGTCTATGGCGATGTCTGGGAACGCCCGCAGCTTAATAAGCGTGACCGTTCCATGGTGACGATTGCCGCCTTGGTCGCACTGGGCTGGCAGGATCAACTGAACAGCCATATCGGCCGCGGCCTGACCAATGGGCTTTCGCGTGAGGAAATTTCCGAAATCATCACGCATCTTTCCATGTATTCCGGCTGGCCTTCCGCCATGACCGCCGCGCATGTCGCAGTGGATGTGTTTGAAGCGCAGGATCAGGCAAAGAAGGGCTGAAGCGATGAAGGTAGGTTTCATTGGTCTTGGCACCATGGGCGCCTTCATGGCCGCCAATCTGCAAAAGGCCGGCTATCAACTGGTGGTGCATGACATTCGCCGTGAAGCTGGCGCCAATCGCCTGGCCGCTGGCGCGACTTGGGCGGAGACACCCAAGGCAGTGGCGGAACAATGTGAGGTGATTTTCACCTCCCTGCCTGGTCCCAAGGAAGTGGAGCCGGTGATTTTCGGCGCCGATGGCATCCTGGCCGGCGTACAAAAGGGAGCTGCCTATTTCGACCTTTCCACCAATTCCCAGGCCCTGATGAAGCGCATGGCCGAAGCACTCGCAACCAAGGGCGCTTATGGTTTTGATGCGCCTGTCAGCGGTGGGCCCAAGGGGGCCGAGACCGGCAAGCTCGCCATTTGGGTTGGCGGCGACGAGGACGTTTTCGACAAATACAAGAAGGTGCTGGACGCTTTTGGTGATCAGGCCGCCTATATCGGCCCGATTGGCACCGCGACGGTGGCGAAGCTCGTGCACAATATGGCGGGCTATGCGATCCAAACCGCGATGGCCGAGGTGTTTTCCATGGGCGTAAAGGCGGGCATGGACCCGCTTGATCTCTGGAAGGCCGTGCGCCAGGGCGCGCTTGGGCGCAAGCGCACTTTTGACCGCATTACGGATCAATTCCTGGTGGATAAATATGATCCGCCCGCCTTTGCGCTGAAGCTGGCGCATAAGGATGTGACGCTGGCGGTCACCATGGGCCGTGAATTGAATGTGCCGATGCGCTTCTGCAATCTGGCGCTTGAAGAAATGAATGAGGCCTTGAATCGCGGCTGGGAAAATCTGGATAGCCGCGTGCCCATGAAGCTGCAATTGGAACGCGCGGGCGTGCAGATCAAATGTGATCCGGCGGCGGTGCAGGCCGTGCTGGATGCGGATAAGGCGAAGTAACGCGATATGAGCTTGCTGATGCAACGACCGGGGCGGATTGGGCCGCTCCGGATGAAAAACCGGCTCATCATGGCGCCGATGGGCACGAATTTCAGCACCAGCGATGGTCTCTCAACCGAACGCGACCGCGCCTATTACGAAGAACGCGCCAAGGGTGGCGTTGCCGCCATCGTGACCGAAGCCATGGCGGTGAGTGCGGGTGGGCGCGCACATAATAATTCGCTCTGGATTTATCATGACCGCTTCATCCCTGGCCTGGCGCGGCTGGTGGAGGGGATCAAGCGGCATGATTGCGTGACGGTCGGGCAGATCAATCATCGCGGCGCGCTGTTGCGCCGGATGGTGCTGAATATGGAACCCGTCGGCCCTTCGCCCTGGCGCAACCCGAATACGGGCGATGAGGTAAGGCGGCTGGATCAGGCGGAGATCACCGAAATCCAGAAGGATTTTGTGGCCGCCGCAAAGCGGCTTTGGCAGGCCGGTTATGATGCGGTGGAACTGCATGCCGCCAATGGGTATTTGTTTCATCAGTTTCTGACGCAGCGTATCAATAAGCGTACGGACCGCTATGGCGGATCGCTTGAAAACCGCGCGCGCCTGCTGCTGGAAACGGTGCACCGGCTGCGCGACGCCTTGCCCGATTTCCCCCTTTGGGTGCGGATTTCCTGCACCGAATATTGCGATGATGGCTACCCGATTGAGGAAGCAGTAGAACTCGCCAAGCTTTTGGAAGCAGCGGGGGTGACCGCGCTCGATCTTTCCGGCGGCACGAATGAAAGCCCAGCACTTTCGCGCTTTTGCATCCAGCCGCCATCCATGCCGCGCCGTACGCTGGAACCCCATGCCAAACCAATCACGGAAGTGGTTTCCATCCCAACGATTATCGCGGGGCGCATCCTTTCGCCGGAAGATGCTGAGGCAGTGTTGGCGTCGGGGGCAGCGGATTATGTCTCGCTCGGCCGCGCGCTGACGGCGGATGCACATTGGCCGCGCAAGGCGTTTGGGGAAAGCAAGGTCGCCATTCGCGGCTGCATTTCCTGCAATGTCTGCTTTGAGCGGCTGACATTAGAACGTGATGTCGCCTGCGTAGTGAACCCCATGCTGGGCACGGAATTGGAAGCGCCGGAATTCATTGACGGGCCCTTCGCGCCGGCCCCGGTGAAACAGCGCGTACTGATCTTGGGTGCCGGCTTGGCGGGGGCGGAGGTTGCGCGCCTTGCCGCTGCACGCGGCCATCAGGTGGAAATCTGGGAGAAATCCGCGCGCGCTGGTGGACAGATCCACCTGGCGGTGGCCGCGCCGGATAAGGAAGAAGTCCGCCCTGCCTGGTCTTGGCGTTGGGATCAGGCGCAGGCGCTTGGTGTGCCGGTGCGTTATGGTGTGGACGCAACCACCGATGCTATCAGGGCTTTCGCGCCTGATCATGTCGTGGTCGCAACCGGCGCAAAGCCGCGCCCGCTGAGCCTGCCTGGCGCCACGCCGCTGCAAGCCTGGGATGTGATTGCCAATCCAGCGCTGGTGCCGGATGGCGCGCGGGTGGCAGTGATTGGTGGCGGCATAGTTGGATTGGAAGCCGCGGATGTGTTGGTACAGCGCGGCTGTCGCATCTCAATCCTTGAAGCTTTCCCGGCCATCGCCCCCGCCATGGCGCGCAATAACCGCACGGATCTGATGATCCGCCTGCGCGAAGTGGGCACCAGCTTCCATACCAAGGTGCGCGATGCGCGGCTGGCGGGCGATGTGCTGCATTTCTCCGAAGAGGGCACGGCGCGAGAGATTGCGGGGATCACGCATATCATCGCCGCCATCGGCGCGCTGCCCAATCTTGATACGCTGCCCACCGTGGAAGCCAGCGGCATTCCCTTTACCGTGGTGGGCGATGCCAATCAGCCCGGCGACTTTCTTTCCGTTCTGCGCGATGCCTCCATGGTGGGCCTCGCGCTTGGGATGGTGCCGGCAAAGCAGGAGCATATGGCATGACAGAACCCGAATACCGCGTCTATGCGCTGCGCTATGCCATGCGCGATGCCAAGCGCACGGAGCATTTCATCGGTGGCGACCCGCATGATGCGCCCATGCCGATGGATTACTTCGTCTGGGCCGCGGTGAATGATGATCGCGCGATTATCATTGATACAGGCTTCACCGCGGAAGTCGCCGCCAAGCGCAAGCGCAACTATCTGCGCTGCCCGATTGAAAGCCTGAAGCTGATCGGCGTTGACCCTGACAAGGTCGAAGATGTGGTGATAAGCCACCTGCATTACGATCACGTCGGCAGCTTTCATAAATTCGCCAAGGCCAAGTTCCATTTGCAGGAACCTGAGATGCAGTATGCCACCGGGCGTTACATGAAGTACCCCAAGCTGCGCCATTCATTCGAAGTTGAGGATGTGGTCGGCATGGTGCGGATGAATTTCGCCGAACGCGTGGTGTTCCATAATGGCGATGCGGAGGTGGCGCCTGGCATTACCGTGCATGCCTGCGGCGGCCATTCCATGGGGCTGCAATGTGTGCGGGTGAATACGGCGCGCGGGCGCGTGGTGCTCGCTTCAGATGTCACGCATTTCTACGAAAACATGGAAGCGGACCGGCCCTTCACTACGGCCTTTCATATTGGCGAAATGCTGGAAGGTTTTGATAAGCTCCGCGCCCTTGCGCCAAGCCCGAAGCACATCGTGCCTGGGCATGATCCGGAAGTGATGCGCCGCTACCCTGCCCTGCCGGGACAGGAAGGCATAGTTGTGGAACTGCACCGCGAACCAACAAAATAAAAGGGGAGGATAGCATGATCAATATCACCCGCCGCGCCGCGCTGATTGCGGGGCTTGCCGCGCCAGCCATTGCCCGCGCCCAGGGTTTTCCAACGCGGCCCATTCGCCTGGTGGTGCCATTCCCGCCCGCTGGCGCAGCTGATATCACCGCGCGGTTGGTGGCGGAACGCATGGGGCTTTTGCTTGGCCAGACCGTGGTGATTGATAACCGCCCCGGTGCTGGCGGGAATATCGCGGGCGAGGCGGTGGCGCGGAGTGCGCCGGATGGGCATACGCTGTTCCTGGGTGGTGCTACCATTCTGCTTGCGAATAAATATCTTTACCACAAAGGCATGCCTTTCGACGGCATTCGTGATTTCACGCATATCTCCCGTGTGTCTGTTGGCTCTACGCTCTTTGTCGTGAATGCCAATCGGCCCTGGAGAACCTTTGAAGAATTCGTGGCTGATGCGAAGCGTCGGCCAGGGCAGATCAGCGCAGCATCATCGGGCATTGGCACTATCAGCCATTTGACGATTTCGAAGCTGATGCAATCAGCGGGCATCGAGGTTTCGCATGTGCCCTATCGCGGTCTGGCGCCTGGCTTGAATGATCTCATTGCCGGCAATGTTGATATGATTTTCGATGGCATGCCCGCGCTGATGCCGCATGTGCGTGAAGGGCGGCTGCGGGCGCTGGCGGTTGGTAGCCAGAAGCGTCAGCCTCAGGTCGCGGGGCTTGAGAATGTGCGCGGCATGGCGGAGCTTATCCCCGGTTCCGATATGGATATGGAATTCTGGTACTGCATTTCTGCTGCTGCCGGCACGCCGGCCCCCATTGTACAGGCTTTGCATCGCGCCACCATCGGCGCGGCGCGCGACAAGGAATACGGCGAAAAGCTGATCCCACTTGGTTTCACCGCCATTTCGGATGACACGCCGGAAGGCTTCACGGATTATGTGCGCAGCCAGGATCGCGTTTGGCGCGAATTGGTGGAAATATCGGGCGCCAAACTGGATTAACCCACAACCCAGGAGAACAACGATGCTCTATGAACTTCGCATTTATCACTGCCAGCCTGGGCGCCTGCCCGATCTGATGAAGCGGTTTGACACCATCACGCTGAAGCTTTGGGACAAGCATGGCATTCGCCAGGCGGGTTTCTGGACCACGCTGATCGGCGATTCCAACCATAGCCTGACCTATATGGTGGCGTGGAAATCCTTGGCGGAACGTGAGGAAAAATGGGCGAAGTTCCAGGCCGATCCGGATTGGATCAAGGCGCGCGCAGAAACCGAAGCCAATGGCCCGCTCCTGACGAAAGTGACGAATGAAATCCTTCAGCCGACATCCTTCTCGTCGGTGAAGTAATCAAATCGGGGGGAAGTTTTACTTCCCCCCGCCCACCCCATGCTGTTCGCGCACGGCATGGAAGCGGATCATCGGCCATTCTTCTTCCGCACGGCGGCGGCGCCAATCGCTGCTGAAAAACGCGACAAGCGCGCCATCATGATCTTCCGCGACATCGCGCCGATTGGCTTCCGCGAAGCGATCCAACGCGCCGGCTTCGTCGGATACCATCCAGCGCACCTGTTCCCACGGCGTGCCATCAAAGCCTGCGGGCACGCCATATTCCACCTTCAGCCGGCTTTGCAGCACATCCAATTGCAGTTGCCCAACCACGCCGACAACGGGCGGGGAACCATCGCGCGGGCGGAATAACTGCACCACACCTTCTTCCGCCAATTGATCCAGCGCGGTGCGAAGCTTCTTCGCTAGCATCGGATCATCCAGGCGGATATGGCGGAGGATTTCCGGCGCGAAGGAAGGCACGCCGCGGAAATCAAGCGGCTCACCTTCGGTCAGCGTATCCCCGATGCGCAGCGTCCCGTGATTGGCGATGCCGATCACATCGCCCGGCCAGGCTTCTTCCGCTACTTGCCTGTCTTTCGCGAAGAAAAACAGCGGCGCATTCACCGGCACCTGCTTGCCGGTGCGGCTTTGGCGCAGCCGCATGCCCTTGGTCAGCCGCCCGCTGCAAAGCCGCACAAAGGCGACGCGGTCACGGTGATTGGGGTCCATATTCGCTTGGATCTTGAAGACAAAGCCGGTGAGTTTTTCCTCACCAGGTGTCACCAGGCGCTGATCCGCCGGCCGTGCCCGCGGCGGCGGCGCATGGCGCGCGAGCCCATCCAGCAAATGCGCAATGCCGAAATCCCGCAGTGCCGAGCCGAAGAATACCGGCGTCAAAGACCCTTCTAGAAAACGCTCAGTGTCGAATTCCGGATAGCCGGCGCGGGCGAGCAAGACTTCCTCGGAAAGTGCCAAGGCCCTTTCATCACCGACCAGCGCCGCGAGTTTCGGGTCTTCGGGCGATTCAAGCTGGATCGGCTCAGCACCTTCCGCCACCGGCAGAAAACGGTCTGTTGCCAGATCATAAACCCCAGCGAAGTCAGCGGCGCGGCCCACGGGCCAGGCGGCCGGGGTTGCATCCAGCGCCAGCAGGTTTTGGATTTCATCCAGCAATTCGAAGGGTTCGCGCGCTTCGCGGTCCATCTTGTTGATGAAGGTGATGATGGGAATGTCGCGCATGCGGCAGACCTCAAACAGCTTGCGCGTTTGGCTCTCGATCCCCTTCGCCGCATCCAGCACCATCACGGCGGCATCCACCGCGGTCAGGGTGCGGTAGGTGTCCTCCGAAAAATCCTCGTGGCCTGGCGTGTCCAGCAGGTTGAAGACTACGCCATCACGTTCAAACGTCATGACCGATGTGGCCACCGAAATTCCGCGATCCTGTTCAATCTTCATCCAGTCCGAACGTGTGCGCCGCGCATTACCCTTGGCGCGCACCGCGCCGGCAAGCTGAATGGCGCCACCCTTCAGCAGCAGTTTTTCGGTCAGCGTGGTTTTGCCCGCGTCAGGATGGGCAATGATGGCAAAGCTCCGCCGGCGGGCGGCTTCTTCGGCGATACGGGCGGAGGGAATGGTGGCTTCAGACATGATGCGGTGGGGGTTAGCATCAGACGCGGCTGTTGTCGCGCTAGTGGTGCGATTGGTGCCGACCTTTCCCGTCCCTAAAATGCACCCGCGCACCACTAGTCATATATTTGGTGGGCCGCTTCACGCTGCTATCGGGAACCGACAGCAGCGATCGGGCCACTAGGCATAGGCCCCGGCACGTTTTGCGGCTATCTCCCCACCCATGATCCCCTCCAATATCCCCCCCGCGGCTTTGGTCACGGGCGCTGGCAAGCGGCTTGGCCGCGCCATGGCGCTTGCGCTTGCTGAAGCCGGCTTTGATGTCGCCATCCACTATGCCGCGAGCGCCGATGCGGCCGAGGCAACGGCTGCCGATATCCGCGCACTTGGCCGCCGCGCCATCACGCTGCGCGCTGAACTCGGCCAGGAAGCTGAGGTTGCACGGCTGATCCCGGATGCGACCAAGGCGCTCGGGCCCTTGGGTGCGCTGGTCAACAATGCCTCCACCTTCGAACGCGATGAATGGCAGGATGCCACGCGCGAATCCTGGGACCGGCATATGGAACCCAATCTGCGCGCGCCCTTTGTGCTGACGCAGCTTTTTGCCAAGGCGCTGCCGGATGCGGCGCAGGGCTTGGTTGTGAATATGCTGGATCAGCGCGTCTGGTCGCTGACGCCGCATTTTGTGTCCTACACCGTTTCCAAGGCCGGGCTTTGGGCGCTCACGCAAAGCCTGGCTTTGGCGCTGGCACCGCGCATTCGGGTGAATGCGATTGGTCCCGGCCCTGCCTTGCCCAGCCCCCGCCAATCCCAGGAACATTTTGACCGTCAGGCGCATTCCACACCTCTATCGCGCCCGACCAGCCCGGAAGAAGTGGCGCGCGCGCTGATGGCAATACTTTCGCTGCCATCCATGACCGGGCAGATGATTGCGCTGGATGGCGGGCAGCATTTGCAATGGTCGCCTTCCTTCGGGCAGGAGCCTTTGGAATGAGCTTCGCCCCCGATGCTGCGGCGGGGCTGCGGCTGGTTTTTGTGCGCCATCTGGAAGTCCAGGCTCTGTTGGGCGTTTATGCGCATGAGGAAACCCGCCCGCAGCGCGTGATCCTGGACCTGGAATTGGCGGTGGAGGACCCCGAAGCCCCCGCAGCCGAAGGGCCTGACCGGCTGGCACGCGTGGTGGATTACGCGGCGGTGGCCGAAACGGCGAAGCGGATCGCCACTTCCGCCCATGTCCGGCTGGCGGAGACCCTGGCCGAGCGCATCGCCATCAGCCTGCTGGAAGATGCCCGCATTCGCCAGGTCAGGGTCAGCGTGACCAAACCGGATGCGCTACCCGGTAGCATCGAAGTCGGCGTTATCATTGAAAGATCACGATTTTGACATTGGCAGTGCTGCGGATTGTCCACCGATGGAAAACCACCTGAAAAAGCTTTTTGCGCGCGGCCTGAAATTTCCCCCTTGACGCCGGCACGGCTTTGCGACTTGGGTAGAAATCTATATAATTCAATTACTTAAATTGTTACACGCCGGGCGCCGCAAATCTAGGCAAAGCCGTAGAATCTTTGTGTAACATAGTCTTAACAGGTTTGTCGTAGCGGCTTCCCACAGCTTTATCCACAGGTTTCGTGGACAAATTTGCCGCGCTTTTGCCATAAGCTAATCCAGATGAACGAAGCCCCCCCGCCCGCCCCGGATAGTCCCTTGTTCCAGGGCCTGGCGGTGCTGGAAGCCGCCCTACCAACCCTGCCGACCTCCCCCGGTGTCTATCGCATGTTGGATGAGAAGGGGGAGGCACTTTACGTCGGCAAGGCTAGGTCACTCCGCAAGCGCGTCACCTCCTATACCCAGCTCGCGCGCCTGCCGGAACGGCTCAGGCGCATGGTGTTCGAAACGCGGTCACTGGAAGTGGTGACAACCGCGTCAGAGGCAGAGGCATTGCTTTTGGAGGCGAACTTCATCAAGCGCTTCCGGCCACGCTTCAACATCGTGCTCCGGGATGACAAATCCTATCCCTGGCTGGTGATCACGGAAGACCACCCCTTTCCGCAAATAGCCAAGCATCGCGGGGAAAGGCGGAAGGGTGCTTCCTATTGGGGGCCTTTTGCGTCCGTTTGGGCGGTGAATCAGACGCTCGCGGCGCTGCAGCGCGTGTTTCTACTGCGATCCTGTCGGGATACGGTGTTTGATACACGTACCCGTCCATGTTTGCTGTTTCAAATCAAGCGCTGCGCCGCGCCCTGCGTGGACCGGATTTCCGAAGCCGATTACGCGGCACTGGTCACTGAGGCGAAGCAGTTCCTGTCCGGCGAAACGCCCACCATCCAAAAGCGTCTGGCAACTGAGATGGAAGCGGCGGCGGCGGATCTGCAGTTTGAACGCGCAGCGGCCCTCAGGGACCGTATCCGGGGGCTCACGCATATTCAGGGCAAGGATCGTGTCAATCTGGAAGGCATGGGCGATGCGGATGTTATCGCCTTGCATCAGGCGGCGGGGCAAAGCTGCGTGCAGGTGTTCTTCTTCCGCGGCGGGCGCAATAACGGCAACCGCGCCTTTTTCCTGAGCCACGCCAAGCAGGACCAAAGCACTGAGGAGGTGATGGGCGCCTTCCTGGGCCAGCTTTATGAAGATTTGCCCCCGCCGCCTTTGCTGTTGCTATCGCATGATCCCCCCGAAGCGGCGCTGATTGCGGAAGCTTTGGCGATCAAGGCCGGGCGGCGCGTGGAATTGCGTCGGCCCCAGCGCGGCGAAAAACACGAAGCGCTTGAACACGCGGCTACCAATGCTCGGGAGGCGCTGGAACGCCGCATGGCGGAAGGCACTGCGCAGGCGGCGCTGCTGGAAGGCACGGCGGCGCTTTTCTGCCTGCCCGGTGCACCGGAACGGATCGAGATTTACGACAATAGCCATATCCAGGGCGCCAATGCCTATGGCGTCATGGTGGTGGCAGGGCCTTCAGGCTTCATGAAGCAGGGCTACCGGAAATTCGCCATCAAAACCGCTGCCAGCAATGATGATTTCGCCATGATGCGCGAAGTGTTTGAACGCCGCTTTGGCCGCGCGCTGCGCGAAGACCCGGCGCGTGCTGGTGATGGCTGGCCTGATCTGGTGCTGATAGATGGCGGCGCCGGTCAGCTTTCCGCAGCACGAGAGATCATGGCCGGGCTTGGCCTGGATGATCTGCCCCTGGTCGCGGTAGCCAAAGGACCAGACCGCGATGCTGGGCGAGAATGGTTCTATGCGCCGGGGCGTGAGCCCTTCCAGCTACCCCCGCGCGACCCGGTGCTGTTTTATTTGCAGCGCCTGAGGGATGAAGCGCATCGCTTCGCCATATCCGCCCATCGCGCCGGGCGGTCCAAGGCGCTGACCCGTTCTGAATTGGATGAGGTGCCGGGCGTCGGCGCGGCTATGAAGCGCAAATTGCTGAACCATTTCGGCTCTGCCCGTGGGGTGCGGCAGGCGGGGCTGGCGGATCTGGAAGCCTGCCCCGGGGTTGGCCCGGCCCTGGCCAGGCGGATTCATGAACACTTCCACCCGAATGCAGCGCTTGGTTGAAGTACGCACCGCCCACGTGCCAAAAGCCTTTATTCCTGGTTAACTGGACAGTAATGCCAACCGATCTGCCCAATCTGCTGACGCTTTCGCGCATCGCGGCCATCCCCGTGTTGGTGGTGCTGGCTTCGATCAATGCGCCATGGGCGGATATGGCCGCCTGTGTGGTGTTTTCTGCCGCCGCCATCACGGATTATTTCGATGGCAAAATCGCGCGGGAACGCGGCGCGGTTTCCGGCTTTGGCCGCATGCTGGACCCAATTGCGGATAAGCTTCTGGTTGGCGCGGCGCTGATGCTGCTGGCGGGTTATGGGCGGCTTTCGGAGGCCGGGCTTTTCCCGGCCATTGTCATCATGCTGCGCGAAATCCTGGTTTCGGGCCTGCGCGAATTTTTGGCCGAGCTGCGGATTGGACTGCCAGTCACGCCGCTCGCGAAATGGAAAACCGGGTTTCAGATGGGTGCGCTTGGCACCTTGTTGGCGGGCGATAGTGGTGCGCCCGTTATTGGGCTTGGCTTTTTGCCGGTTTCCCTGATTGGTGAGGGGATGCTCTGGGCGGCGGCGGTGCTGACGCTGATCACCGGATGGGATTACTTGCGCGCGGGGCTCAGCCTGGTGCAGGACGATGCCGCTAGGAAACCGCCGGGGCAGGCTTGAGTCTCTGCTCTGGGCGGCACATCTTCAAGGATAGTTAGGCGGGGAAAGCCATGCGACATTCTGTTCTGCTGCTGCTTGGGGGAATGCTGGCGCTGCAAGGCTGCGCGCCGAATTGGCAGCCAAGCTGGAATACCAGCGGCAATGCCGCGATACCTTCGGTGGATAGCCTGACGCTGCGCAGGGTGACCGGCGCGGATGGCAGCGCTGAGGTGCTGCGCACCGATAGTTTGGATTATGAGTCAATGCGCGCCCCGGCCACGCCGCCCACGCAAATGACCCCGGATGATGCTCTCCGCCTGCCGCCCCCGCCGCGCACCAGCAGTTCAACGCCACCGCCCGTGGCATCCGTGCCGCCGCGCGCGGTTTTGCCGACGGCAGCGGCGCCAACCCCTATCCCGACAGTGCCGACCCAGCGTGTTGAAGGCAGCGTGGTGCCCGCAACCCCAGGGCAGCCCGCAGGCATTGTGGCCGGCGGCAATGACCGCACGCAGGTCTTCAACCAGCCAGGCACGGCGGGCGGTGGTATCGCAGTGCGCGATGGCGGCACCACCACCATTATCGGGCCGGGCGGGCGTATCACCGCAGTACCCACGCCGCGCTGATTGGCCATGCGGATTCTCTATTTCGCTTGGCTACGCCAGAAGATTGGTGTGGCGGAAGAAGAAGTGGCACCACCGCCAGGGGTTCGCGACGTCGCGGGGCTGCGCGATTGGTTGGCGACACGCAGTTCCGGCCATGCGGCGGCCTTTGCTGATGCCAAGCAAATCCGCGCTGCCGTCAATCAGGATTTCGCCGCGCCGGATCATCCCGTGGCGGCAGGCGATGAGATCGCCTTCTTCCCGCCCGTGACCGGGGGCTGAGCCATGGCGCGTATCCTGGTGCAGGAAGCGCTGTTTGACATGGCGGCAGAAAGCGCAGCGCTGACCGCGGGGCGGATTGATGTTGGCGGTGTTGCCAGTTTCTTGGGTGTTTGCCGCGGTGATGATGGCTTGGCGGCGATGGTGCTGGAACATTATCCCGGCATGACGGAACGCGCCCTTGGCCGCATCGCGGCTGAGGCTGAGGCGCGCTGGCCGCTGACCGGCTGCACCGTGATCCATCGCGTAGGCCGTATTTTGCCGGGGGAGCCGATTGTGCTGGTGCTGACGGCATCTGCGCATCGTGCCGCCGCGCTTGAAGCCTGTGCTTTCCTGATTGATTGGCTGAAGACTAAGGCGCCCTTCTGGAAGCGCGAGGAATTCGCCGATGGTGATGCGCGCTGGGTGGCCGCGAAACATGAGGATGATGCTGCCGCCGCGCGCTGGTCGGTCAAAAACGTTTGAGAATAAGCGCATTCTCGGCGGTACTGGCCGGGGCCTTGCTGCTGATCTGGCCGGCCTTCTTCAATGGCTACCCGCTGTTGTTCAGCGATAGCGGCGGTTTTTTGCATCAAACGCTTGGGCCGCTGATGCTTTGGGATAAGCCTTATTTTTACGGCCCATTCCTGCATGTTTTTCATTGGCGCGTCAGCCTTTGGGGGCCAGTTGTCGCGCAGGGCCTTATCCTGTCACATCTGCTGTGGCTGACGCAGCGCGTGATGCGCGGGCATGCAGCGCCGATTTGGCATATCGGGCTGTGCGCCTTTGCCGCCTTGGCCACAAGCGCCCCTTTCAGCGTGGCGCTGCTAATGCCCGATATCTTCGCGCCGATTGTGGTGTTGGGCTTGTTTCTGCTGGGCTTTGGCGCTGCGGCGCTGACGCGCTTTGAGCGTGGCTATCTGGTGGCGCTGGTCGCACTTGGTATTGCCGCGCATCTCGCGCATTTGCCGCTTGCGCTTGGGTTATGCGGGGTCACGCTGCTGCTGCGCTTGTGGCGCACTCCGTTACGGCTTTTTGCCATGGTGCTGCCGGTGGTGCTGGCCGTGGCGGCGCTGTTTGTCACCAATGCCATTGGCCATGGGCGCTTCGCGCTTTCGCCCTATGGCGCCAGTTTCATGCTGGCGCGTTTGCAGGAAGATGGCCCGGCGACGGCAGTGCTGAAGGCGCGTTGCCCTGATGCAGGCTGGTATCTTTGTGCCTTCACGGATCGGCTGCCGATGCCGGCCAATGATTTTCTTTGGGCGCCGGAGAGCCCGATGAACCGCGATGCCGCTGGGGAGAAGCGCTTTCTGGGTGGCATGATGCTGGCGCCGGAAGCCGGGCAGATTGTCGCCGAGACGCTCCGCGCTGACCCCCTTGGCGTGCTGCATGCCATGGCTGGTAATATGATGGCGCAGCTCATCAGCTTTGGCATTGGCGATACCTTAGATGAGGCACATTTCGCTATTGCAATCCGCCCGCGCATCGAACAGGGTTTTTCGGCGCGGGAATTGGCCGCTTTAGATCAGGGGCTACAGGCGCAGGGCTTGCTTAAAGATGCGCTGATACCGCTCAATCCCTTCCATCTGCTGGTGGTGCTTTTGGCGCTGCCAATGCTGGCCTGGGCGGCCTGGCGCGGGCAGGGTTTGGTGCTGGCATTCGCGTTATTTCTGCTGGCAGCGGTGGTCGGCAATGCGCTGATCTGCGGCGGGCTTTCTGGGCCGCATCCGCGCTATGGCGCGCGGGTCATGTGGCTATTGCCGGTGGCGGCTTTGCTGTGTTGGTTTGGCGTTCTGATGCAGCGGGGCCGAAAGCGTGGCTGATGTTTTCCTGATCGGCCTGATTTTTATCCTCGCCGGATTTATCAAAGGTGTTGCGGGTTTTGGTCTGCCGACGGTGAGTGTGGCCCTGGTCGCCTTGTTGCGACCCATCCCGGAAGCCATTGCCCTGATGTTGGTGCCAGCTTTTGTCACCAATATCTGGCAGGGGCTGGCCGGCGGCCAATTGCGTGTAGTGGTGCCGCGCATTGCGATGTTTCTGGCCTTTGCCGTGGCCGGCACCGTTGCCGCAGCCTGGCACTTGTCGGCGGTGGATGGCCGCTTCCTGTCTGGGCTATTGGGGCTAAGCCTGCTGGCTTCCGCGACACTGGCGCTGGCTGCACCCAATCTGCCTGCACCAAGCCGGGCGCTGGAACGGCTGCTGGCCGGGCCGATGGGTTTGGTTTCAGGCATTCTGGCCGGCTTTACCGGCAGTTTTCTGGTGCCTGCCGCCCCTTGGCTTCAAGCCATACGCCTGCCGCGGGAAAACTTCGTGCAGGCCTATGGGTTCTGCGTGCTGGCCATCAATGCGTCTTTGACACTGACTTTGTTCCATGGCGGGGTAGTCACTCGGGAAATAGGCGCGATGTCCCTGCTGGCGCTGGTGCCAGCCTTCGCAGGGATGCTGCTGGGTCAAAGACTTCGGTTCAGCCTGCCGGAGGCGCGCTTCCGGCAAGTGGTACAGGTACTGCTATGGCTGATCGGCGCTTGGCTCGCGCTGCGCGCCTTCCGCTGAACTTCAAGGCCACTTCACCGCTGGCGGCATGGACATCAGGATGGCTTCCACGTTGCCCCCGGTTTTCAGCCCGAAAATCGTGCCCCGGTCATGCAGCAGGTTGAATTCCACGTAGCGGCCACGACGGATGAGCTGATGTTCCCGCTCGGCCTCGGTCCAGGCTTCATGCATGCGCTTGCGGATAATGGCGGGATAGGCTTGCAGGAAAGCCTGGCCCACATCGCGGGTGAAGGCGAAATCGGCGTCAATCCCTTTGCCTGGCGTGCGATCCCCCAGCCAATCATAGAAAATCCCGCCAAGCCCGCGCGGTTCGCCGCGATGGGGCAGAAAGAAATACTCGTCGCACCATTGCTTGAAGCGCGGGTAATAGGTTTCGTCATGCTTGTCGCAGGCGCCCTTGAAGGCTGCGTGGAAATCCGCCGCATCGGCTTCAGCTTCCGGCGCTTCTGGCTTCATGGGCGTGATATCCCCCCCGCCGCCGAACCAGGCATTCCGCGTTACAATGAAGCGCGTATTCATATGCGCCGCCGGCACGCGGGGGCTTTGCATATGTGCCACCAGAGACACACCTGTCGCCAGAAAGCGCGGGTCTTCCTCGGCGCCTGGGATTTGCTTGCGGAACTCCGGGGAGAATTCACCAAAAACGGTCGAGACATTGACCCCCACCTTTTCAAACACCCGGCCCTTCATGACGGACATCACCCCCCCGCCCCCTTCCGGCCTTTCCCAGGCGGTGCGGGTGAAGCGCCCAGGGGGTAGTTGGGTGTGCGGGCCTTCGACCAGATCATCCTCAATCGCTTCAAAGGCAGCGCAAAGCCGGTCCCGCAATTCCGCGAACCAGGCGCGGGCGGGGGCCACGAAGGGGTGGCCTGAAGGGCCGGCAGCGTTTTTTTCCATGGCTAGGTTTCCTAATCTTTGGCCGGGGCGGATTTACACCTTGCAAACCGTACTACTATAAGACCCCGTTTCCTGGCGGGGTCGAGGTTTCGGCGCCGCCATTTCGATGTGATCATTGCACCCTTCGGGTGCTGGCCTAAAGCGTGCGGCGAAGTGAGGTCCTCGGCAAGGGGGCTCTCCGTCGCAAGGGGATGGTGAGAATGGCTGATACCGCTCATGCAGCGACCGATGGGGCGCCGCGGCGTGATTTCCTGAAACTGGTGACCGGCGCTTTCGCAGCGGTTGGTGTTGGGGCCATTGCGTGGCCCTTCATCGCATCCCTGCAGCCTGCGAAAGACACGCTGGCGCTGGCGAGCACCGATGTGGATCTAGGCCCGATTGCGGAAGGCCAGGCAGTGACCGTGATGTGGCGCGGCAAACCGGTTTTCGTGCGCAACCGTACGGCCAAGGAAGTGCAGGATGCGCGCGCTGTGCCGACCAACTCCCTGCCGGACCCGGCTTCTGATCAGTCCCGCGTGCAGAAGGATCAGTGGTTGATCCTGGTCGGCATTTGCACCCATCTGGGCTGCGTGCCGACCGGCCAGAGGGCCACGGATGCGCGCGGTGATTACGGCGGGTGGTTCTGCCCCTGCCATGGCAGCCATTACGATACTTCAGGCAGAATTCGCAAAGGCCCTGCCCCCAGAAACCTTGAAGTTCCGCAATACGCCTTCACATCCGACACCAAGATCAGAATCGGTTGAGGATAAGCAAACATGTCAATCGGGTTGCACAATAGCGAATTCAAGAATCCGGTGGTGCGCTGGATAGACCAGCGCATGCCGGTTTTCACCATGATGCAGAAGGAATACGGAACCTTCCCGACGCCGAAGAATTTCAATTATTTCTGGAATTTCGGCGCACTCGCCATGGTCACGCTGATGATCATGATCGCGACGGGCATTTTCCTTTCCATGCATTACGCCGCGCATACCAGCCTCGCTTTCGATAGCGTTGAGCGTATCATGCGCGATGTGAATTTCGGCTGGCTGATCCGTTATATTCACATGAACGGTGCCAGCATGTTCTTCATTGTGGTCTATATCCACATCTTCCGCGGCATGTATTACGGTTCCTACAAGGCGCCCCGTGAATTGCTGTGGATGCTTGGTGTCGTGATCTTCCTGCTGATGATGGCGACCGCCTTCATGGGCTATGTGCTGCCCTGGGGTCAGATGTCCTTCTGGGGTGCAACCGTCATCACCAACCTGTTCAGCGCCTTCCCGGTGGTGGGTAGCTTCATCGTGGAATTGCTCTGGGGTGGCTTCAGCGTGGATAATCCCACACTCAACCGCTTCTTCAGCTTGCATTACCTGCTGCCCTTCGTGATCCTGGGCGTGGTTTTCCTGCATGTCGCCGCGCTGCATATCACAGGATCCAACAACCCGCTTGGGATTGAACCGAAAGGTCCGCAGGATACGCTGCCCTTCCACCCGTATTACACGGCGAAGGATAGTGTGGGGCTGGTGGTCTATTTCATCGTCTTCGCGCTTCTGGTCTTCTTTGCGCCGAATTACCTGGGCCATCCGGATAATTACATCCCGGCCAATCCGCTGGTGACGCCGCCGCATATTGTCCCGGAATGGTACTTCCTGCCCTATTACGCGATCCTGCGCGCGGTGCCGGATAAGCTTGGCGGCGTGTTGCTGATGTTTGGCTCGATCCTGATTTGGTTCGTGCTGCCTTGGCTGGATCGTTCCCCGGTGCGGTCCATGCGCTTCCGGCCGCTGGCGCGTCTGTTCTTCCTGCTCTGGACAGTCAACTTCCTGGTTCTGCTTTGGGTTGGCGCCAAGCCGGCGGAAGGCACCTATGTACTGATCGCGCGTATCGCGACGGCCTATTACTTCGCCTATTTCCTGGTGATCCTGCCGCTGCTGGCGAAGTTTGAGCGGCCGTTGCCGCTACCTGAAAGTATATCCCGCGCCGTATTGGGTGGGGGGCCGTTGCCCATGGGCGCGGCTGCCAAGCCGATGGAGAAGGCCTGATCATGTTGCGCACCTCCTTCAAGGCCCTTGCCCTGGCCGTGAGCCTTTTCGCCGCCGCCCCCGCCTATGCGGCGGGCGGGGAGATTGAGATCCCTGATCGGAAATTCTCCTTTGATGGGGTTTTCGGGACCTATGATCGCGCCAGCGCGCAGCGTGGCTTCCAGGTTTACAAGGAAGTTTGCTCTGCCTGTCATTCGATGCGGCTGGTTTCCTATCGCAATTTGCGCGAATTGGGGCTGAGCGAGGCGCAGGTCGCAGCGATTGCTTCCCAATTCCAAATTGTTGATGGCCCGAATGATGAAGGCCAGATGTTCGAACGTGCGGGCCGTCCGGCGGATCGTTTCCGCAAGCCCTTCGCCAATGATGCGGCGGCGCGTGCAGCGAATAACGGCGCCTTGCCGCCTGACCTTTCGGTCATGACCAAGGCGCGGGCCGGTGGTGCGGATTACCTATTCGCGCTGCTGACCGGCTATGTTGATCCGCCGGCTGGTGTGACGCTGATGGATGGGATGCACTACAATAAGTACTTCCCCGGCCATCAGATCGCCATGGGGGCGCCGCTCAACCCTGATCAGGTTGAATATGCGGATGGCACCAAGGCCACTGTTGAACAGATGGCGCATGATGTCAGCACCTTTATGCAATGGGCCGCGGAGCCGGAACTTGAACAGCGCCGCGCGCTTGGCGTGAAGATCATCATCTTCCTGACCATCCTGGCCGGGCTTACCTATGCGGTGAAGCGCAAGATCTGGGCTGATGTTGACCATTGATCTTGGCTAACGCTTGATCCCCTTCGGCACGCGCCCCCTCCGGGGCGCGTGTTTTTTTATGAGCCAACAGACGTTTCCATCGGCAGGCTTTCTGCGCTAGTCATCTATTCCATGGTGACAACCGAACCCGTCGCGCGTTTGAAGGTGCAGGTGACGTTCCTGCGCATGGACGCGCCGCCTACCGGCCTTGCCCCGCCTTTGCCAAGTGATGCGCGGGTGGAAAGGGTGCTGCATTGTTCCGTACCCTTTTATCGGTACTTGTATGATACTGTTGGCGCGCCTTGGCTGTGGTGGATGCGGCGCATCGCTTCCGATGCCGAACTGGCTGGTTTGCTGGCGCACCCGGCGGTAAGCCTGCATGTGTTGATGCGTGATGGCGAACCGGCCGGGTTCTATGAATTGGACCATCGTGGCGGCCAGGCCACGAACCTTTCCTATTTCGGGCTGATGCCTTGGGCGATTGGTACGGGGCTTGGTGCCGCCTTTCTGCGCCACGCAGTGGATGCTGCCTGGCATATCGGTCTGCCGGCGGTGACAGTGAATACCTGCAATGCGGATCACCCCCGTGCCCTACCCGGCTATTTGGCTGTAGGCTTCCGCAAGCTCCGCGCGGCCGAGGAAGTCTGGCCGGTACCGCTTTCACTTGGCATGCGCATTCCGGCGCATCTTCCGCGCCTGGGCTAGCGGCCGCGTATTCCCAGGAAGGCGGCGAGCGCCTTTAATGCTGGCGGAGGAAGAACCGCCATGAACTACGCCTCGCGCCGCATACTGCTCGGCTCTGCGCTTGCGCTGCCTTTCATCACACGCGCCGCTGCGCAGCCTGCCTGGCCGGATCGGCCGGTGCGTATCATCATCCCTTTTGGCGCGGGCGGGCCGATTGACCTGGTGGGCCGCTTGCTGGCCGAGCATTTGAAGGAAAGGCTGGGCCAGCCCTTCATCATCGAAAACCGCCCAGGTGCCGGCGGCAGCATCGGCATTCATACCGTGGTGCAATCGCCGCCTGATGGCACTGCCTTTGTGCTGACGAGCGCATCACTTGCCAGCGTGCCGGCGCTATACCCCAATCGTGGGCTTGACCCGCGCATAGCTTTGGCGCCGGTCAGCCTAGTTGCGGATATTCCAACCGCTATGGTGGTGCGCGCCGCATCCCCCTACCAAAGCGTGCAGGATGTGCTGAACGCGGCACGGGCTGATCCGGGGCGGCTGACTTATGGCAGCGGTGGGGTTGGGTCCTCCAACCATCTTTCCGGGGCGTTGTTTGCTTTGGCGGCCAATCTGGACCTTACGCATGTTTCCTATCGCGGAGCTGCACCGGCCATGACCGCGCTTTATGCGGGCGAAATAGACATGGTTTTCGCGAGCACCGTGGAGACCCTGCCGCATGTGCAGGGCGGCCGCGCACGACTATTGGGCGTGGCGGGGCCAAAGCGCCTGCCGGCCCTGCCCGATACGCCAGCGATTAATGAAACCGTACCCGGCTATGTCGCGCTGAATTGGTATGCCATCGCTGCGCCGCGCGCGACGCCGCCTGCCATTATCGCGCGCATGGCGGAGACCTTGGGCAGCATTCGTGACCTGCCCGATGTGCGTACGCGCTTCGCTGCTGCCGGCACCACGCCCTTGCTGACTGGCCCGGCGGAATTGGCGGCGCTGCTGGAGAGTGATGTGCCGCAATGGCAGCGCGTGGTGGCGGCGACGGGGATCAAGGTGGAATGACGCTTGGGGTTGTGCAGCTGATTCACCGCTCCGGCGATGCCGCCTTTGCGGATCAGACGCGCCGCCTTGCCGCCGTGTTGATCACAGGTTTAGCCTTGGTCTGAAAACAAGAAAGCACCGCGCCCCTTCGCGCGGTTGGGGAGCATCAGCGCATGAGCCAAGCCGCCTTCAAAGCCGCGCGGGATTTTCTGCTGGCGCAGCGTGGTGATTACGCCACGGCCTATCGCGATTTCCGCTGGCCGGAACTGGATCAATTCAACTGGGCACTCGATTGGTTTGATGCGGAATTGGCGCAAGGCGCGCATGGCGCCCGCCCCGCATTACGGATTGTGGGCGATGGCGCGGCGGAACGCAGCTTTGCGGAGCTTTCGGCGGCGTCTAACCGAGTAGCAAATGGGCTGCGTGCGCTTGGCGTGAAGCGTGGTGATCGCATCCTGCTCATGCTCGGCAATGTTGTGCCGCTCTGGGAAGTGATGCTGGCGGCGATGAAACTCGGCGCCGTGGTAATCCCAGCCACCACGCTGCTGGCCGGTGATGATTTGAAGGACCGTTTTACCAGAGGCCGCGCGCGTTTCGTGGTGGCGAATGCCGGTGATGCGCTGAAATTCGAAGGGCTGGAAGCGGGCGTCACGCGCATCGCGGTGGGCGCGGCACCGGCGGGTTGGATTGCCTATGAAACCCTGCATCAGGGTGCGGCCAGCTTCACGCCGGATGGGCCGACCAAGGCCAACGATCCAATGCTACTTTATTTCACCTCAGGCACCACAGCCAAGCCGAAGCTTGTTCTCCATAGTCATCAATCCTATCCGGTGGGGCATCTTTCCACCATGTTCGTGCTCGGCTTGCAGCCGGGCGATCTGCATTTGAATATTTCCTCGCCTGGCTGGGCGAAGCATGCCTGGTCCTGCATTTTTGCGCCCTGGATTGCGGGGGCGGCGGTGTTTATCGCCAATCAGCCGCGTTTCAATGCGCGCGGCATGCTGGAAGCGATTGCCGCCAATGGCGTGACGACGCTCTGCGCCCCGCCCACCGTTTGGCGCATGTTTGTCCAGGAAGACATGAAGGCGATCCGCACGTCGCTCCGCGAAGTGGCCGGCGCGGGGGAACCGCTCAACCCCGAAATCATCGAACAGGTGCGCGATGCCTGGGGCCTTACGATCCGCGACTTCTTTGGCCAGACGGAAACCACGGCGCAAATCGGCAATCCGCCGGGCATGCCCTTGAAGGAAGGCTCCATGGGTAAGCCCCTGCCGGGTTACCGGATTGTGCTGCTCGACCCCGATGACAAGCCGGCTGAGGAAGGGGAGGTCTGCATCGCGCTCAACCCCGCGCCGACCGGGCTGATGATGGGCTATCAGGCCGATGATGGCAGCACTCTGCCCGCGGGCGAGGCTTTCTATCGGACTGGCGATGTCGCCAATCGGGATCAGGATGGCTACCTGACCTATGTTGGGCGCGCGGATGATGTGTTCAAAGCCTCCGACTACCGGATTTCGCCCTTTGAGCTTGAGAGCGTGCTGATTGAGCATGAGGCGGTGGCGGAAGCCGCGGTGGTGCCGGCACCCGATGCCATGCGCATGGCAGTACCCAAGGCGTTCATTGCGCTGGCGCCCGGGGCGGCGGCGAACACAGCCACCATGCTTTCCATCTTTCAGCATCTGCGCGGGCGGCTTTCCGCCTTCAAGCGCGTGCGGCGCCTGGAAGTGCATGAATTGCCCAAGACGATTTCCGGCAAGATCCGCCGTGTGGAGCTTCGCCAATTGGAAGAAAAGCGCTTCGCCGCTGGCACCAGGTCAGCGGGCGAGTATCGGGAGGAGGATTTCCCCGAATTGAGGCAGGGCTGAACAACCCCCCGCTTGCCCCCGCGCGCTTGCGGGTGTTTGTATCGTCTCAAATCCCGGAGATACCCCGATGAATGAGATCAATGTGCCGCGCCCGAATAATCTGGACGCGTTCTGGATGCCCTATTCGGACAATAAGTATTTCAAGGACCGCCCGCGGATGCTCGCGCGCGCCGAGGGCATGCATTACTACACCCCGGAAGGGCGGGAGATTCTGGACGGTACCTCTGGCCTTTGGTGCTGCAATGCCGGGCATGGCCGTCGCGAAATCGTGGAGGCTATCCAGAAGCAGGCCGCAATCATGGATTTCGCGCCCGCCTTCCAGCTTGGCCACCCGATTGCCTTTGAAGCGGCCGCGCGGGTTGCGGATATGACGCCGGACGGGCTGGACCGCGTCTTTTTCACCAATTCCGGCAGCGAAAGCGCGGATACGGCGCTGAAAATCGCGCTCGCCTATCACAAGGCGCGCGGCGAAAGCTCTCGGGTGCGGCTGATCGGGCGCGAACGCGGCTATCATGGTGTGGGTTTCGGCGGCATGTCGGTGGGCGGCATCGGCCCCAATCGCAAGCAATTTGGCGCGCTGCTGCCTTATGTGGACCATCTGCCGCATACGCATTTGCCGGCCAAGAACGCCTATTGCCGGGGTGAACCGCCGCATGGCGCCGAATTGGCCGATGTGCTGGAAAACCTAGTGGCTTTGCATGGTGCCGAGACCATCGCCGCCGTCATGGTGGAACCAGTGGCGGGTTCAACCGGCGTGCTTGTGCCGCCGGTGGGCTACCTGAAGCGGCTCCGCGATATCTGCACCAAGCATGGCATTCTGCTGATTTTTGATGAGGTGATCACGGGCTTTGGCCGGCTTGGCGCCAATTTCGGCGCGGAACGCCTGGGTGTGACGCCAGATATCATGACCATGGCGAAGGGGCTGACTAATGCTGCCGTACCCATGGGGGCGGTTGCGGTCAGGAATGATATCTATGATGCCATCGTGAAGGGCACTGGCGCGGGCATCGAATTCTTTCACGGCTATACCTATTCCGGTCATCCCTTGGCGGCGGCGGCGGCGATTGCCACGCTGGAGTTGCACCGCGCTGAGGATTTGCCGGGCCGCGCCCGCGCCTTGGAACCCTATTGGCAGGATGCGGTGCATTCGCTGAAGGGTCTGCCGAACGTGATTGATATCCGCGATGTCGGGCTGATTGGCGCGGTGGAATTGGCGCCCCGCCCCGGCAAGCCGACACAACGCGCGCTGGATGTCTTCCGCCGCTGCTTTGATGAGGGCGTGCTGATCCGCGTGACAGCCGATATCATTGCCATGTCGCCGCCGCTGATTTGCGAAAAGCCGCATGTGGATAGGCTGATCAATACCCTGGCTGACGCGATTACGGCGGAAGCTGCTTGAAGCAAAGCTGGGTGGGGTGACCTCTGCCCGGCTTCGCCCCATATAGGGTTTTAAACCTTGCTGATGGAGAAACCCACGTGAGCGATACTGCCCGCGCCCCCGTGCCCGTGACCGTGCTGACCGGCTATCTTGGTGCCGGCAAAACCACGCTGCTGAACCGCATCTTGACGGAAAATCACGGCCAGAAATTCGCGGTCGTGATCAATGAATTCGGCGAATTGGGCGTGGATAACGACCTGGTCGTGGATGCCGATGAAGAAGTGTTTGAAATGAACAATGGCTGCATCTGCTGCACGGTACGCGGGGATTTGATCCGCATCCTGAGCGGTCTGATGAAGCGGCGCGACAAGTTTGATGGCATCATTGTGGAAACCACCGGCCTCGCGGACCCTGCCCCGGTGGCGCAGACCTTTTTCGTTGATGATGATGTGAAGCGCGCGACCAAGCTGGATGCGATCGTGACCGTGGTGGATGCCAAGCATCTGCCGGCGCGCCTCGCGGATTCCGCCGAAGCGCAGGAACAGATCGCCTTCGCCGATATCATTGTGCTGAACAAGATGGATTTGGTGAGCGAAGCCGAAGCGGCGGAAGTTGAAAAGCGCATCCGCGCCATCAACCCCTATGCCGAAATTCGCCGCGCCACGAAATCCGATGTGCCGATCAGCGCCGTGATCGGGCGTGACGCCTTCAACCTGGAACGTATTCTGGAACGTGAACCGGAATTCCTCTCGGGCGAGGATGATCACGAACATGATTCGGAAGTGAACAGCGTTTCCTTCGAAGTGGATCGCCCGATTGATGCGGAGCGCTTCAACGCCTGGATCACGCAGGTGCTGTCCAGCAAGGGGCAGGATTTGCTGCGCACCAAAGGCATTCTGGCTTATGAAGGCGATGATCGTCGCTTTGCTTTTCAGGCGGTACATATGATTGCCGATGGCGATTTCATCGGCCCTTGGAAGGAAGGCGATCCGCGGCGCTCAAAACTCGTTTTCATCGGGCGTGATTTGAATCGCCCCTGGCTGCGCCGCGGTTTTGAAGCCTGCCAGGCCGGTGAGGATGAGGCGAAGATCAATGCCGAAATCGCGCGCTGGAGCCCCCCTGAAGCATGAGTGACGCAGATTATTTGCTGGATAGCAGGGGCGTTTCGCAAAGCCTCGGCGCCTGGGTGGCGGGCATTGCCTTTGGTCATGAAGGCCGCACCTGCAGCTTTGGCACCAGCGATGGCGTTTTGCATCAGGCGCTGCTTGCGAAGGCCAGCGATACCTGGGCGCGGCATGAAGCGCATCAGGGCGCGGTGCTGTCGCTTTGCGCCGATGCCAAGGATGGCGTGATTTCCGGCGGCGATGATGGGCGGCTGATGCGCCTTGGCGCCGATGGCACGCTCACCGAATTGGCGCGTTATGGCAGCCGCTGGGTTGAACATGTGGCCGCCCACGAAAGCGGGCTTCGCGCGGCGGTGGTTGGCAAGGCCGTGCATTTGCTGGATGGCACAGGGGCCGCGCTGAAATCACTCGCGCATCCGACATCGGTCACGGGCATTGCCTTTGACGCCAAGGGCAAGCGCATCGCGGCCAGCCATTACAATGGCGCGTCGCTTTGGTTTGTTGCGGCGAAGGATGACAAGCCGCGATCGCTCGAATGGAAGGGCAGCCATACCGGGATTATTTTCAGCCCGGATGGGACGCATGTGGTGACTCCCATGCAGGAAAACACGCTACATGGCTGGCGGTTGGCCGATGGGCAGCATATGCGCATGGCGGGGTATCCGTCGAAGACCAAATCGCTGTCTTTCACGGCCAAGGGGCGCTGGCTTGCGACCTCGGGCGCGGATTGCGTGGTGTTGTGGCCGTTTTTCGGCGGCGGTCCCATGGGCAAGGCGCCAACCGAATTGGCCGGTGGCGATCAGGCGCTCTGCACCGCGGTCGCCTGCCATCCGCAGCAGGAAGTGGTGGCCGCCGGGTTCAATGACGGGCTGGTCTTGATCGCTGAGGTCGCGAGTGGACGAATTGTGCCCGTAGCCGCGCCCGGACGCGGCGTGGTTTCAGCGCTGGCCTGGAGCGATTCCGGCACGCATCTGGCATTTGGCACAGAAGAAGGTTTCGCGGGGTTGGTGGACCTGTCGCGTCGCTGAAAGCCCGCGCTTTCCTGACACGCATTTGCAACCGGATCGGGGCTGGAAATGCCCCGCGCCACTGTGCTTGAGTGCCGTCACCAAAACCGGAGAAGCGCCATGGCCGCACGCGATGATGAGGATGAAGAATTCGATCTGGGCATCAGCCTGGAATCGGTAGCCGCCATTGTGGATGCCGCGCGCGCTGTCCAGGAAGGTGAGGAAAGCGGCGCAATTTCCCGCGCGGATGAGGATGAAGAAGGCCTCGACGCCGAAGATGATGAAAACATGGATGAGGATGCGCTGCGCGCCTTCATCAGTGAACTGAATGAGGATGAGCAGGCTTCCCTGATCGCGCTCGCCTGGATCGGGCGCGGCGATTATGAAGCTGACGATTGGGAAGAAGCGCGCAACTTGGCGCGGGAACGCAACATGCGTGACCCCGCAACCTATTTGCTCGGTATCGAAATGCTCGGCGATATTCTGGAAGAGGGGCTGGAAGCGCTGGGGCTTTCGCTGGATGAGGTGGAGGGCTGAAACGCCGCGCCTGTCACCGCCGCCCGCCGCCCAGAATACCCCCAAGGCCACGCAACACATCCTGCACTGGTGAAGGCAAAGCGGGCACAGCAGGCCGGGGCGCTTCCTGCCCTGCTTCGGGCGCGGCGCGCGGTGCGGGGGCGGCACCATCCGCGCCGAGGCGCGCGACGCGCAAGGGCTCGGCGCAATCCGCTGCCGCGTTGCGGTCGCTGCCACCGAGCAGATTGCCGATTGGGTCTGTCGCAATCCGCCCACTCAGCGTATCGGCCAAAAGGCCGGCTGCGGTTTGGCCAAGCGCGGCCCCTGACGCTACGCCGATGCGCGGTGCCGCCAGCGTGCCGCCAAGATTGACCGGCGCGCGTAAGCCAAGCCCAAAAACCCGCAGATTGGTATTGAGCCGCCCGCCCAGGCTTTCATCGCGCAGATTGATGCTGGCCTGACCTGTGATTTGACCGATGGCGCTATCCAAGAAAAGCGCGCGACTTTGCGCCACGCCCTGTGCCGCCCCGAAGGCAACTGCCAAGCAGCGGAGTTCCAGCGCGCCGAGCCTTTGCGTACCTGGGGCAAGCAGTGTCAGCACTGTGCTCAGCGCCTCCATGGCGGAGCCTTGTTCCAGCCGACCATTCACCAAGGCGAGGCCTATGTCCCCATTCAGGCTGGCGGCAATGGCGCGGGTGGAGCCGCCGGCGCCGCGCAGATCAGCCGCGAATTCGCCCTGACCGCGCAGGCCTAGCCCATCCAGCGCGCCGCTCAACGCCGCAAGGTCAAGCCCTGCGCCTTCGGACCGCAGCCTTAGGCCAAATTGCGCGGGGTTGGCTGCCGCATTCACCGTGACCTGCCCGGAAAGCCGCCCGGCTGGGATGGTCAGGGCGAAGGGTGCCAGCGTCAGCGCGCCATTCCTGAGGCGTAGATTCGTCTGTAGCGCCAGCTGGGGCAGGTTGCGGGAAGTAACACCCCGCAGCGCCAGCGCGATTTCGGCATCCAGCGCCATCAGCGGCGCGACGGGCAAGGCGATATCTGGAATGACCCGACCATCCCCCGCCGAAGCGGCCGGGGCAGCAGGCGCGGGGCGCGCCGGGCTTGGCGCCGTGCCTGATGTCAGCGCGTCCAGATCAAGCCGCGTGACATCAATACGCCCTGCCAGATTGGGGCGATCTGCCAGGCCAAGCGTGAGGGTGGCAGTCGCCACCAGCGCAGGGCTGGTGAGTTGGAAGCGCGATAGGCTGATATTCTGCGGATCACGCCATTCAAGCCGCGCGGCCCCGCGCAAGCCGGGGGGCAGGCCAGCAAAACCGGTAAGCGCCGCCGCATCCGGCACATCCACGGTCAGGTCGAATTGGCCATCCGCCAATTCCTGGGGGCGTGCCATGGCGCCCTTCAGGGTTATGCTGGCATCGGCTGAGGTAAGCCGGGCTTCCATCGGCAATGGCCCGGTGAAGCCATAAAGCAGCTTGCCAATTTCACCCAAATTCGCCTCAAGCCGCGCGGTATTGTCGGCGCGGGTCAGCGCGCCGGTCAGCTTCGCCTCGCCGTCTGGTGGCGCTATCAATTCCAGCGCTTCAAGCCGAAGGCCGGGCAGCAGCCAGCCAAGATCACCCGCGCTGGCCTTGAAGATAAGCGCGCCAAGGGGCGGCAGCGTCCCGGGTGCAGCGCCGAATAGCGGCCCGGCCTTCCCGGTAAGGGTGAAGCTGATGCCCTGGAAGCGCCATTCGGCTGCCAGATCGCTGGCGCTGGTCGCGCTGATATTGCGGATGGAAACCGAAGGGATTTCGATATCCCGCCCTGCACTGCCAGGCAGAATCACATGCGCATCACGCAGGCGGACCACGCCAATATGGGGCATGCGGGCCGTGGGCCTGGGTGCAGAGGGTGCTGCGGTGGCGTCCCGTGCGGGCCTTTCCCTGACAGCCCGTGCCCAAAGCGCAGGGTCCAGATTGAGCTTCAGCCCATCCGCTTCCACGCTTGGAATCTCGATGCTGCCGGCGATCACGGAGAAAAGTGAAACTGTCGCCGCCAGCCTTGGTGCCACCAAGCCAGGGTCAGCACCATCCGGCATACTGAGCGTTACGTCGCGCAATTCAAGCTTGGGGATCAGCCCAAGCGCCAGGCCAAGCCCGCCGATGCTTGCGCGGTAGCCGGTGGCGGCTTCAATCTCGGCCTTGATGCGCGGCGTGAAGCGCCCCGCTTCCAAGGCAGCGCGCAAAGCGAAAACACCGCCAATCAGCAGCAGGAATAGTAGCGCGAAGCCGCCAGCCAGATAGCGCGGCCAGCGCCTTGCTGGCTTTAGCGCAGATGCCGACACGGCGGGGTCTTTGGGCGATCAAAGCCGAGCATGGCAAAGGTATCCTTCATATGCGGCGGCAAGGGGGCGGCAAGTTCCAGCGTACCACCTTCCGGATGCGGCAAGCGCAAGGCGCGCGCATGCAGATGGAGCGTATTGCCGAAGCCTTCCAGATGCGCGGCCTGACCGCCATATTTGCCATCGCCCATGATCGGGCAGCGCAAAGCCTCGGCGCAATGCACACGAAGCTGGTGGGTGCGGCCCGTCAGCGGGCGCAATTCCAGCATGGCCGCCTGACGCTGCGCGGAATCCACCACGCGATAGAGCGTGACAGCGCGGGTCCCTTCACCATCCGCCACGCCGGCCACGCGTTCGCCGCGCTGCCCGCCAAGCTTGGCGAGTGGCAGGTCAATGCGGCCTTCCAGCGGATGGGGGCGGCCAATCACCACGGCCCAATAGGTTTTCTCCGCATCCCGCCCGCGAAAGGCTGCCGCCAGACGCGAAGCCGCCGCCGCTGTGCGTCCCAGGATCAGAACGCCGGATGTGTCCTTGTCCAGCCGATGCACCAGGCGCGGGCGCTCTTCATAACCAAAGCGGAGCGCGTCCAGCATGCCATCCACATGGCGCGTAATGCCGGGGCCGCCCTGCACCGGAAGGCCGTGGGGCTTGTCAATCGCGATCACGGAGGCATCGCGGTAGATCACCATGCGTTCAAGCGCAGCGGCATCTCGGTCTGACACCGGGCGGGCGCTGAGCGGTTTGGCGGCGGCTTCCGGCAACGGCGGGATGCGCAATTGCTGGCCGGGCTTGAGCCGCGCATTTGCTTCTACCCGCGCCCCATCCAGCCGGATTTGCCCTGTGCGCAGCATTTTCTGCAGCGCCCCTTGGGTGAGGTTCGGGTAGTGCCGATGAAACCAGCGATCAAGCCGGATATCGGCTTCTGCCGGGGCGATGGTGCGGAGAGAAACAGGCATGGCCTTCCGTAACAGGGGGCGCGCTGATCTGAAAGCGGCAAATGCAGGGCGCGATTTCGCTGGTTCCATCGCCCCTGCTTCTGCTTTAAGGAAAACCAAAATCCGTCCGGGGAGCGTTTCATGACCAAAGCTTCACAATTCCCAATCACGCGCCGCGCCCTGGGTGGGCTTGGCCTTGGCTTGGCCGCAACAGGTGCCGCGCGGGCGCAGGATATGGCCGGCAAGACGATTGAATGGATCATTCCTTTCGGCGTTGGCGGCGGTTCGGATGTCTGGGCGCGGTTCCATTTGCCGATGCTGCAAAAGCATATGCCCGGCAACCCGACCGTGGTGATCCGCAATGTCACGGGCGGCGGCAGCATCAATGGCGCCAATCAATTCGCGCAGCGCACACGGCCTGATGGGCTGACCATCATGGGCACCAGCGGTTCCACGCAATTCCCCTATCTGATGGGCGATCCGCGCGTGCGCTACGACTACCGCGCCTGGAGCGTGCTGATGGCAAGCCCGACTGGCGGCGTTTTGTATGTGCGCCCGGAACTGGGCGTGCGCGGCCCGGCGGATTTGGCGAAGCTGCAAGCGGCGCAGGGGCTGAAATTTGGCAGCCAAGGCCCGACCTCGCTCGATGTAGTGCCGACCATTGCCTTTGAACTCCTGAACCTGAATGTGCAGATTGTCTTTGGCATGCAGGGCCGCGGCCAGGGGCGACTTGCCTTTGAACGTGGTGAGACGCCGATCGATTATCAAACATCCTCAGCCTATACGAGCCAGGTTTTGCCGCTGGTGCGTGAAGGCAAGGCCGTGCCGCTATTTTCCTATGGCATCCTGAATGCGGCGGGCGATATTGTGCGCGATCCGAATTTCCCGGATTTGCCGACATTCCCGGAATTCCTGAAGGCTGCCACCGGCAAGGACCCTTCCGGCCCGGCCTGGGATGCCTATCGCACGCTTTTCGTCGCGGGCTTTGCCGCGCAGAAATTCGTGGTCGTGCCGAAGGAAACCCCGCGCGCCGTGCAGGATCTTTATCGCACCGCCTTCACGCGCATCTTTGCCGATCCGGAGTACAAGGAAAAGCGAGGCACCGTGATTGGCGAGTATGATGAAGTGGTGGGTGACGCCGCTGAGAAAGCCTATGCCGCCGGCACCGTGATCAGTGAGGCGACGCGCGAATGGATCAAGGAATGGTTGCTGCGCCGCTTCAACCATCGCCTAGGCTAAACAGATCATCCGCAGCGCGGGAACAGGAGTAAGGTTGCATGCTTGACGCGCTGCTGATGGCGCTGACCGCGCTCGCGAGCCCTGAGCGCCTTGGCTATATGGCGCTTGGGGTCCTGATTGGTTACGCGATTGGCGTGCTGCCCGCGCTTGGCGGCCTGGCCGGGCTTTCGCTGGTGATGCCGTTCATCTACGGGCTCGATCAGGTCTCGGCGCTCGCCATGCTGGTTGGTCTGGTCGCGGTGGCGGCGACAGCGGATACGTTCAGCTCCATCCTCATGGGCATACCAGGATCATCGGCCAGTCAGGCGACGATCCTTGATGGCTTCCCCATGGCCCGACGAGGAGAGGCTGCGCGTGCCCTATCGGCATCCTTCCTGGCTTCCATGATCGGGGGCTTGGTTGGTGCGGTGATTTTGACCGGTGCGGTGCTGATTGCGCGGCCTTTGATTCTGGCGCTGGGCACTGCGGAGCTTTTCATGCTGGCGCTGCTGGGGCTTTCCATGGTGGGCGTGCTGGCTGGCAAAAGCTTTGCCAAAGGGCTGATTGCTTGCGGCATGGGCTTGGCGCTTGGCACGGTGGGGACAGCGCCCGCCACGGCGGAATATCGGCTGGATTTCGGGCTGATCTATCTTTCTGATGGCCTGCCGCTGCCCGTGCTGGTGCTGGCGGTATTTGCGCTGCCGGAAATCATTGATCTGGCGCGTGGTGGTGGGACGATTGCGCGCTCGGCGGATTTGGGCCGCGGTTGGCTTACGGGCATGCGCGATATCATGACCCATTGGTGGCTCGTGCTTCGCACATCTTCCATTGGGTCCGTGCTGGGTGCCATTCCTGGGCTTGGCGGCAGCGTCACCGATTGGATTGTCTATGGTCACGCCATTCAGACCGAAAAGAACGGCCAATTCGGCAAGGGTGATGTGCGCGGCGTGATTGCCGTTGAAGCATCCAACAATGCGCGCGAAGGTGGTGCGCTGGTGCCCACACTTTTCTTCGGCATTCCCTCATCCGGGTCCATGGCAGTGTTTTTGGGCGGCATGACGCTGCTTGGCATTGAAGCGGGGCCGGCGCTGGTCGGTTCCCGGCTTGATCTGACCTATGCGATCATCTGGTCGCTGGCGATTGCGAATGTCATGGGCACGCTGCTGTGTTTCGCGACATCGCCGCTGATTGCACGGCTGACCACGGTGCGCTTTGGGTTGCTGGCGCCCTTCATGATGATGGTGGTGTGCTTCGGCGCCTTCAACAACAATCGCGAATTGGCGGATTTGTTGTTGCTGTTGGGTGTTGGCCTGCTTGGCTTGCTGATGCGCCGCTTCGGCTGGCCGCGCCCGCCTTTCGTGGTGGGTTTCGTGCTGGCGCAGCCGATGGAAACCTACCTTTACCAAGCCGTGCAATTCTATGGCTGGGATTTCCTGACACGGCCCGGCGTTTTGATCATCGCCGCGCTGATCGTGGTCTTTGCCGGGCTTGGCATCCGCAAGCGCCGCCTGGCCGATACGGAAGAAGATGGCGGCAGCACGGATACCGGCAAGCGCCAGCCTCAGGCGATTTTCGCCGTGATTCCGGTGGCGCTTTTCGCCGCCGTCTTCATTGATGCGATGCGCCACAGCTTCCTGGGTGCGGTCTTCCCCATGATGATTGCGGGGGTGATGCTACTGATCAGCGTGCCGGTATTCTTCAAGCTGAATTTCGGACGTGTCGGCGGTTCCCTGTTCCACGACGCGGAAGCCAAGGCGAAGCCCGAGGATGGCAGCTTCTGGGCGCATCTCGGTTGGGTGATCGGGCTGGTCGGGCTTTCGGCCTTGGTCGGATTCCTGTTGGCGAATACGATCTTCTTCCTGGCCTTCCTGCGCCATGCGGCGGGCTGCACCTGGCGGATGACATTATTTTTAACATCCATTGCGACCATTGGCCTTATCGCAGTGGCGCAATTGCTGACGCTGGATTTCCCGCAAGGGCTGTTGCAGTATTTCTTCGAACTCCCCTGGCCCTTACGCTGACGGATAAGACCATGCAGAAAGCCATTCCCTGCACGCTGATGCGCGGCGGCACCAGCCGCGGCCCCTATTTCCTGCGCGATGATCTGCCCGAGGATCGGGAAGCCATGGGGCGCGTCTTGCTCGCCGCCATGGGTTCACCTGATGCGCGGCAGATTGATGGGCTGGGCGGGGCGACGACGCTGACCAGCAAGGTTTGCATCGTCTCCCGCGCCGCAGCCGGCGAAGCGCAGCAGGTGGATTATTTGTTCGCGCAGGTTTCCGTGGATCGCGCCTTTGTGGATTGGGGACCGACTTGCGGAAATATGCTGGCGGGTGTGGGGCCTTTCGCGATTGAAAGTGGCCTCGTGCCAGCGCAAGAAGGCGAAACCCGCGTGATGATCCGCGCGGTGAATACCGGCGCGATGATCGAAGCCGTGGTGCAAACGCCAGGCAAGCGCGTGAATTATGAAGGCGATACCGCGATTGCCGGCGTGCCCGGCACCGCTGCCCCCATTGTGCTGAATTTCGCTGATGCGGTGGGCGGGGCGACCGGCAAGCTGATGCCGACCGGCAATGCGATTGATGTCATTGATGGCGTGGAGGTCACCTGCCTTGATATCTGCATGCCGGTGGTGATCGCGCGCGCGCGGGATTTCGGCAAAACCGCCCGCGAAACGGCGAAGGAATTGGATGCCGACAAGGCATTCATGGCGCGGATTGAGGCCATTCGCCGCAAGGCGAGCCTTGCCATGGGCATGGGTGATGCGGAAGGCCGCGTCATTCCGAAATTCGCGATTATCGCGGAACCTGCGGGTGGGCAGGGTGGTGTCGCGGCGCGCTATTTCACGCCACTCGCTTGCCATGAGGCGATGGCGGTGACGGGCGGGATTTGCATTGCGAGTGCCTGCGTGCTGCCGGGCACGGTGGCGGCAGGTGTGGCGCAAATCACCGGCGCGGACCGCGAAACCATTGTGCTGGAACACCCAACCGGCAGCATGGAAGCGGTGATCACCACGCGCCGCGCGGCGGATGGATCACGCGAGGTGATCTCTGGCGGCACGCTGCGGACCGCGCGGCGGTTGATGGCGGGCGAGGTTTATGTACCCGCCCGCGCTTGGGGTTGAGGTAATGCCCTCCTGCCGGGGCAGCGCCTTGCAGGAGTGTGCGATATGGAAAGCCTGACCCGTCGCGAATTTGGTTTGGCTGGCATGGGGGCGGCGCTGGCAAGTGCGGGCGCGGTTCGCCCGGCGGGCGCTTCCTGGCTTGGCAATTTGTTGCAGGGTGGCCGCGGCATGACTGATTCTGGCGGCGTAAGGCTGAAGCAAATCGCCAGCGTTGACTTACCGGATACTCATGATCGCTTGGTTGACGAAATGGCCTGGAGCCCGGATGGCAGCAGGCTGGTGGCAGCAACATCAGCACTAAATGTATTCGACACAGACACTTGGAAATTGCGTGCGCGGTTCCGCGCTTTGACACCTAATCCAGGAAAAATCTTTGGTTTTTCGGCGGACGGACGGGAATTGGTTGCATCACGCGCCGTCGAAACGCCTTTTTCGGTTTTTGAAACCGATACAGGCAGAGTGGTACGAGACTCAGACCCTTTTCCAATTTCCATTCCAGATATCCTGGGCCAGTCTGGACCAAGGGTCCTATGGCAAGTGCGAGATCAGCAGAGCCTTACAGTGTCTCCTGATGGGCGCTACGTCATCATAATTCAAAATGTTGTTGGGTCGAGGATTAATCCATCCAGGCCTTTCTATACTTTTCTTTTTGATAGCCAGACTGGGCGCCATCTTTCGACCTCAGAAGGAACATTGCGGCGGCGTCCAACCATAAGCCGTGATAACCGTCTCGCTGTGGAAGCGTCGCAGGGTCTGAATGTGCCAAGCGAACTGGAAATACTGGATCTTCCTTCATTGGACAAGCGCTTCAGCTTTTCCGCGCGACGAGGTCTCATCCGATCTTTGTCTTGGTCACCCGAAGGCGATCGACTGGCGAGTGGGACGGAAGGTGCTGCCTCTCCCGGATCGGAGAGAGATGCGCTATCGATATGGAATGCGACGTCAGGTGAACGCATCGCCGGGTTTGCCAGTGGGATTGAGCCAATCAACAACTTAGAATGGCACCCAAGTGGACGGTTCATCGTTTCTACTTCAGCCAAAGGTACTGGTGATCGCGGCACATTACTGCAACTTCTGCCTGCGGGCGGCGGCGAACCGGCGTTACGGCACTTCGCTTCCGGAAGTACACTAATACGCGCACCATGCTTTTGCCCGCGTACCGGCCGATTGGCGTGGAGTGAGCTTGGCAAGATTTTGATCCACGAAATCCAGGGCCTCTGACGCGCCAAGCGCCACAAACCACCTCAACCCCACCACGCAGCATAAGGGCCAAGCTTCGCCGCTTGGCCCAAACGCACCCTATCCCGGCCGCTTGGCGCTTAGGCCAGTTTAGCCGCCATCCCGCGCATAAAGGTCTCACGGAAGCGGATCGGGTCGCGGTCCGTTTGCGTCTTGCCGGGTTCATTATCAATCCGCGCGCCGATCACATGCGGGCCATCGGTCGTAAGGGCGCGGTCAATCAGCGCGTCGAACTCGGCCTCATCCGCCGCCCAATGGGCGGAAGCAATGCCGGATGCGCGCGCAATGCCGATCAGATCAGTGCCTGCCTTTGCCGCCGGCGTGCCCTGGCCGCCGGTGATCTGATAAATGCCATTATCCCAAATGATCACAATCAGATTCTTCGGTGCCTGTGCGGCAATGGTGGAAAGGCAGCCAAGCTGCATCAGCAGTGACCCATCGCCCTCCAACGCGAAAACACGCCGTTCCGGCTGAGCAATGGCCACACCCATGGCAATCGGCGCGGCCAATCCCATGCTGCCCAGCATGTAGTAATTCTCGGCACGATGGCCGGCGGCCCATAAATCCCAATTGGAATTGCCGATGCCGCCAATCACGGCTTCGTGCCTGGTCAGCTTGCCCACCACGCGCTTGGTGAGTGCGGCGCGGTTCATCACCTGCGTATTGCGACGATCTTCCATGATCAGCGCCCCCCGGTCAGCAGCGGTGAAAGGATCAGGCAGGCCGGCCAGCGCGTGGCGAAAGCCTGGCGCATGGTGCGGCTTGCGATGAAGGCGGCCTCATCCATGCGGGACAGGGTGTGGTGTTCAATCCCCATACTGTCCAGGATCGGGCGCATGGTGCGGCAGACAATCGCCTGCCCCGGATTGAATTCACCGAGCGTGCCGCGTTCGCTCACCATCATCAGCACCGGGATTTGCCCCGCGACCGCAAGGGAGGCGAGAACATTCGGCAGGGTCGCAAAGCCTGATGTCTGCATCAGCACAATGCCGCGCATGCCGGCCATGGTGGCGCCGGCGACAATGCCAATCGCTTCTTCTTCCCGCGCGGCGGCGAAGGTGGTGAAGAAGGGATCGGCGTGGCAGCCATCAATCAGGGGGCGGAGCACATTGTCCGGGACATAGGTGACCAGCCGGACATCATGGTCCTTCAAGGCTTGGCGAATAATGCCATGCCAGCTTGGCGCGCTTTCGGCGGCACTCGACATGATGGGCGTTTGCTCCGTTGCTGTAAGAAGCGGTGAGTCTATGGCGAGAGCATTTTCAAGCCAAGTGGACACACTTGGCGGCTCGGAAAATGCGACCCAACAAAAGCTGCGCGCGCGCCAAGCGTGACCCAGGTTAAGGCACCGGCACATCCAACAGCCAGGCCGTGGCGGGGAAGGCGATGGCCGCGATGATGGTGGTGAACAGCACGGCGGCTGAGGCTTCCTCTGCCCCCACGCCCTGGCGCTGCGCCAGCAGATAGGCATTGGTCGCGGTTGGCATGGCGGCCAGCAGCACGCCGCAAATCACCCAAAAGGGATCAAGCGCCAGCCAGCTTCCCAGCACGAACCACACCAGCGCGGGGTAGATGAACAGCTTGGCCGCCGTAATGCCGAAAGCCACCGCGAAAAGCTGCCCGCCAATTTTCAACCGCGCGAGCGTGCCACCCAGCGCAAACAACGCCGTCGGCCCGGCGGCATTGCCGAGGAAGGACAGGAAGCGTTCGATCGGTGCGGGGATCGGCAGCTCCAGCCCGGCAGAAAGCGCGCCAAGCGCGATGGAAAGGATCACCGGGTTCTTCAGCAAGCCACGCAGCCCGGCCATGACGGCCTTGAGCCCCTCGCCCTTGGCTGAGGGTGCCATCAGCATGGACCCAAGCGCGATAATCACCGCGACTTCGGCGACAATCGCCATGGCAACCGGGCCTGCGATGCGTGGCCCCAGCATGGGCAGCATCAACGGCGGCGCCAGATAGCCAACATTGCCCATGGCGGCAGCGGCGCCAAAGGCGGAACCGATGCGGATATTGCCGCGCGCGACGCGCCCGATCAGCATCACCACAGCGAAGATGGCAAGGCAGGCGCCAAGGTAGCCGCTGAAATAAATGGCATCGAAGCTTTCGCGCAAAGGCTGTGCTGCCATCAGCTTGAACAACATGGCGGGCAGCGCGACGTTGAAGCTGAAAAGCCCAATCGCTTCCATGGCCGTGGGCGGCATCCATTTGCGCTTCGCCGCAGCGAAACCAAAGGCCACCACCGCGAAAATCGGCAGGCAAAGGGCGAGGAAGGCAAGCACGGCTCGGGAACCTAACCCGGATCAGCCGCACCGCGAAGCATGCGGCTATTGCGCCTTGGCGCTGGCTTCGCTGCGCGTTGCACCGACGCGCGATGCAAGCGACGCCGCCAGGAAATCATCCAATTCGCCATCCAGCACGGCGGCGGGGTTGCCCTTTTCAACGCCGGTGCGCAGATCCTTCACCATCTGATAGGGCTGAAGCACATAACTGCGGATCTGGTGGCCCCAGCCGATATCGGTCTTGCCGGCTTCGGTGGCGGCCGTCACCGCTTCGCGCTTTTTCAATTCCAATTCATAAAGCCGTGCCTTCAGCATGCCCATGGCAATGGCGCGGTTGCGATGCTGGCTGCGATCCTGGGTGGAAGCCACCACAATGCCGGTCGGGATATGGGTGAAGCGCACGCCGGATTCAGTCTTGTTCACATGCTGCCCGCCCGCACCGGAGGCGCGGAAGGTATCGGTCTTCAAATCAGCCGGGTTGACCTCAATCTCGATCTTATCATCCACCACCGGATAGACATAAACCGAGGCAAAACTGGTATGCCGGCGCGCGGCTGAATCAAAGGGGCTGATCCGCACCAGCCGATGCACGCCGCTTTCGGTCTTGAGCCAGCCATAGGCATTGGGACCGCTGACTTGAATGGTTGCGGATTTCAGCCCGGCCTGTTCGCCCGCGCTTTCTTCCGTCAGTACGACTTTATAGCCATGCTGTTCCGCCCAGCGCGAATACATGCGCATCAGCATTTCCGCCCAATCCTGGGCTTCCGTACCGCCGCTGCCGGAATTCACTTCCACAAAAGCGTCATTACCATCCGCTTCGCCGGATAGCAGGCTTTCGATTTCCCGCTTTTTGGCTTCAGCGGCCAGGCGCTTCAAATCCTCAGCGGCGGCATTGGCGGTATCGGCATCGCCTTCCGCTTCGGCCAATTCAATCAGGCCGAGCGCATCGGCAACATCACGTTCCAGGCGCTTCACGCCATCAATCTGTTCGGAAAGCCTGCCACGTTCGCGCATGACGCGCCCCGCTTCATCGGCATTGTTCCAGAGCGACGGGTCTTCGACCCGTGCGTTCAGTTCTTCGAGACGACGGACAGAGGCATCCCAGTCAAAGATGCCTCCTCAGCAGAGCCACCGAAGCGGTGATCTGCTCGTGCAGGGAAAGGGCGTCAGCGCGCATGATGGGGGGCTAATAGAGCCCGCCGAGGTCCCTGTCGAGGCGGTTGGCTCCGGCGGCGCCGGGGGCGCCCGAACCATCACCGCGTTCGGTGATGAATTCATCCCGCCAGCGTTGCGCGCTGTTTTCCGTACCAGGGCGGAAGGGTTCCATGATGCTGCCATTACCCACCGCCACACGCATCAAGGTGACACCTGATGGGCGGCGGAAGGGCACGGGTGGGCTGCCGGTGAGCGCCGCGCCCACCACTTCGCGGAAGATCGGTGCGGCATTGCTACCGCCGGTTTCATTGTTACCGAGGCTCCGCGGATCATCAAAGCCGATCCAGACGGCGACAACGATATCGGGTGTGAAGCCGACAAACCAATTATCCTTGAAATCATCCGTGGTGCCGGTCTTGCCCGCCACGGGGCGGCCCAGGCGGGAACCGATAGCATTGGCCGCCGTGCCACGCGCCACCACGCCTTCCAGGATGCTTACCATTTGATAGGCGGAAATCGGGTCTGTTGCGCGCTGCCTTTCGCCTGCTTCAAGCCGTGGCGGCCCCGCTTCGGCGCCGGAAGCGCAGGCGGCGCAACTGCGTTGATCCGCACGCCAGATCACGCGCCCGCGCCTGTCTTGCACCGAATCAATCAGGCTGGGGGTCACGCGAAAACCGCCATTGGCAAAGGCACCATAGGCTGTGGCCATGCGGAGCACGGTGGTCTCCCCCGCGCCAAGCGACATGGCCAAATAGCGCGGCATATTGTCAATCACACCAAAGCGGCGGGCGGCATCGGAAACCGCGGCCATGCCGACATGATCCGCAAGGCGCACCGTCACCAGATTAAGGCTGCGTTCCATCGCGCTCCGCATGGTCACCCAGCCATTATATGTATTGGCGTTGTAGTTCTGCGGCTTCCATAACCCCTGCGGGGTCATGATTTCCACCGGCTCATCAGGGATTTCCTGATTGGGCGGAATGCCTTTCTCCAGCGCGGCGATATAGACAAAGGGCTTGAAGGAAGACCCCGGCTGACGCTGCGCTTGCGTCGCGCGATTGAACCAGGATTTTTCGAGCGACCAGCCGCCGACCATGGCCATCACGCGCCCGCTTTGCGGATCCAGCGCTACCACCGCACCTTCAACCTGCGGGATTTGCTTAAGGCTCAGGCGTTCGGGCCGCGCCGGGCGATTACGCTGCGCAGCTTCTGCCGGCAGATTTTCCACCAGCACCACATCGCCAGGGTTCAGCACATCCTGAACGCGGCGCGGTTCCGCCCCCAAACGCCCATCAGGCAAAACGGGCCGCGCCCAGGGGCGCAAATCTTCCAAATAAAGCGTGCCCTGCTGCGGTTCCGCCAGGCGGCGCGGGTCGCGCCGTTCCAACCAGCCAAGCCGCGCTTCTTGCGGCCTGACTTCCAGCACCACAGCCAGGCGCCATTCGGGCAAAGCACCAGGCGGGCGCGGTGTATCGGCCAGTACCGGCATCCATTCCGTGGTATTGGACGAAATGCGGGCCACCGGGCCGCGCCAGCCGCCGCGCCGGCGATCATAGCTCATCAGCCCATCCCGCAGCGCGCGTTCGGCGGCGGTCTGGATGGTGGGGTCCAGGCTGGTGCGCGCCACCAAGCCACCCATGGTGGTTTGCTCCACACCGAAGCGCTGGATCAATTCGCGCCGCACTTCTTCAGTGAAATGCTGGCCCACCTGCAATTGATCCAGCCGGCGCGTGGGCCGCGCCGCCAACGCTTCCCCCTTGGCCGCGCGGGCTTCATCTAGTGTGATCGCGCGGTCTTCCAACATGCGTTCAATCACCCAATCGCGCCGCGCTTTGGCCGCTTCCGCGCGCCGGACGGGGTGGTAATTATTCGGCGCCTTGGGCAGCGCCGCCAGATAGGCAACTTCCGCGACGGTCAGCTCATCAAGGCTTTTGTTGAAGTAAACCTGGGCCGCCGCCGCCACGCCATAGGCCTGCTGGCCCAGGAAAATCTCGTTCAAATACAATTCCAGGATGCGGTCCTTGCTGAGCGCCTTTTCGATGCGCAGCGCCAGAATTGCTTCCCGCGCTTTGCGCGCGAAGGACCTATCAGCGCCCACCAGCATGTTCTTCGCGACCTGCTGCGTGATGGTGGAAGCGCCGCTCATACGCCGCCCGCTGCCATATTGTTCGGCGGCCTGGATCACCGCGCGCAAAATCCCCAAGGGATCAATCCCGGTATGGTCGCGGAAGCGCTGATCCTCAGCGGAAATGAAGGCTTGCTGCACGCGCTGCGGAATCGCTTCGATCGGGACGAAGATGCGCCTTTCCTGCGCCAATTCCGCCATCAGCCGGCTATCGGCGGCGTAGATGCGGCTCATTTGCGGGGGTTCATATTCCGCAAGCCAGCCATAATCCGGCAAATCCTGCGCGAAATGCTGATAGGCGCCGAAGGCCGCGATGCCACCGGCCAGCAGCACAGCGGCGCCAAGGCTCAGGAACCAGCGGACCAGGCCAAAGCGCCGGCGACCCTTGGGGCGCTTTTCGCGTTTTTTCTTGGGTGATGGTTCCGCGCGCGTCTGTTCAGCGCCAAGCGCGGTGCGCTCTGGATCAAGCGGTTGATCGGCGCGCAATTCGGGGGAGGACATGATGGCGCTTGATACACTTTCTCGACGGAAAGCGCGACAGCATCGCTAGGTGTTTTTCAGCCCGGCAGGCTGCGCTGCGCGGCGCTGAGCCAAGCTTCCACCGCGCGGGCCAGGCTGGCGGCGATCAGGGCGCGGTGTTCGGGCTTGCGCAAGGCGGCTTCATCCCCCGGATCAGACAGAAAGCCCATTTCCACGAGTACTGAGGGCACTTCCGGCGCCTTCAGCACGATGAAACTGGCTTCCCGCCGTGGCTTGGGCAGGATGGGCACGCTGCGGGTCAATTCGCGCACTGCCACACGGGCGAAGCGTGTTGAATCACCCCGGGTTTCCTGGCGCATCAGGCTCAGCAAAATCGCCTGCACCTCCGGCGGGACGGAGGGCAGGGTCAGGCCGCCCGCCAAATCCGCATTATTTTCCCGCCGCGCAAGCGCTTCGGCCAGGGGGTCGCTGGCGGTCTCGGCCAGGGTATAGACGCTTGCCCCCTTGGCGCCGGGCGCTGAATCAGCATGAAGCGAGATCAGCAGCGCGGCTTCCCGCGTGCGGGCGAAGGCAACGCGATCCGCCAATGAGATGAATTCATCGCGATCCCGCGTCATGGCCACGCGGCATTTGCCGCCTTCCTGCAAATTGCGGCGAAGGGCCTGGGCGGCGGCAAGGGTCAGGCGCTTTTCTTCCGTGCCGCGCCGGCCAATGGCACCGGGGTCATAGCCGCCATGGCCGGGGTCAATCACCACGAGCGGCAAAGCGGGGGTGCTGCCCTGCGCCACGGGCATGTCCCGGCGCGCGGCGGCGGCGAAGGCTTCACTGCTTGCGGGGGCGATTTCCACCAGCAGCCGCCCAGCCGGCCCGGGCAGGCGGCGCGGCAAAGCGGGACGCGCCAGGTTCAGGCGCAATGCCTTGGCTTCGTCATCAAACAACGCGCTGGCAACCGGCCCTGCGGAGCCAAGCCGCGCCGGGCCTTGCCAGTTCACGCTGGGCAGGGAAAGCAGGAGGCGAGGGGGCTCGGCCAAGGCGCGCCATTCCCAGGAAAGCGGGCCTTCGAGCGTGAGTGAAAGCCGCGCCGCGCGGCCTTCAGTGATGAGGCTGGCCGCGCCCACGGAAGCGGCCAAGGCTGGTTGGGCGCTGCCCAAAACCACCCCGCCTAATCCCAGGAAATGCCGGCGCCCCATGCCCATGTTGATGTTCTTACCGGGCCGCGCCCCCCCTGTCATCAGAATCGCGCCACATATCCCTTGTGGCGCTGGCAGCGGGGCACTAAGGTGGGGTGCCCCGGCGGCATCCGCTGCGGGCGAGAATTCCGGCGGCATCGCCTGGCGCATGAAACCCCCTGGGGTAGCGCGCCCCACGATGTTCAGCCCCCCGGCCTCCGGGTCCACGCCTAATGGCGTCGGCTTTGTGGTTTCGCCGGGGAGTGGCCCTTCCTTCTCGCCGGCGCGGCCCGAGGCGCGCGAAAGTCAGAGCCCTTATGGCCATGGCCCCCGTCGCGCCCGCCGTCCCGCCTGCGCCTGTGACCTTCGTTGCTACGATGGTCCAAGGGTTCCCGGGGCAGGATCCAGGTGCGCCCACCCAGGGACCGCTGCGCCGCGTCGGCGCCGGGCCCGCCGAACGAGGTCTTCGCCGTAGCATGCCTGTGCACGCCGCGCCGCATATCGCACTCCGTTCGGGCCTCCCCACGCTATTGCGCCGGCGGCTCAGCCCCTGCGCGGAGACTCCACCCCATGACCAAGCGTATGCTGATAGATGCATCCCACCCCGAGGAAACCCGGGTTGTGGTGATGGATGGCAATCGCCTCGATGAATTTGACCTTGAAACGGCGCAACGCCGCGCCCTGAAGGGCAATATCTACCTCGCCAAAGTGGTGCGGGTGGAACCCAGCCTGCAAGCGGCCTTTGTGGAATATGGCGGTAATCGCCACGGCTTCCTGGCCTTTGGCGAAATCCACCCGGATTACTACCAAATCCCGGTGGCCGACCGGCAACGCCTGCTTGAAATGCAGGAAGAAGAAGCCCGCGCGGAAGATGAGGCCGATCTGCCGCCCGAAAGTGCGATGGACCGCGCCGATTGGGGCGGTGAGACGACCGAAGACGCCAATGGCGAACCAGCGCCTGCGGAAGCTGCTGAAAATGCGGAGACCGGCGAAGCCCCGGAAGTCCATCCGGAAGCAGCCGACGAAGCCGAAGCCCCCGCCACGGCCCGGCCGCTGGCGATTGAAGGCGAAAGCCTGACCGCCGCGCCGGAAGCCCCGAGCGATGACGCTGCCGAAGCTGATCTTGGCCGCGTTGAGGAATTGCCCGCCGAAGAAGACCAGACCCCGCCCGAGACCATTGGCGGCGAAGGCCCTGCCGAGACCGAGGAAGAACGCCGCGAACGCCGCATCCCGCCGCGCTTCCTGAGGCACTACAAAATCCAGGAAGTGATCCGCCGCCGCCAGATCATTCTGGTGCAGGTTGTGAAGGAAGAACGCGGCGGCAAGGGCGCGGCGCTGACGACTTATATTTCTCTCGCCGGGCGTTTTTCGGTGCTGATGCCGAATTCCCCGCGCGGTGGCGGGGTTTCGCGCAAGATCACCTCAGCCGCGGATCGCAAGCGGCTGCGCGAAGTGATGGATGATCTGCAATTGCCCCAGGGCATGTCGTTGATTGTGCGCACCGCTGGCGCGCAACGACCAAAGCCCGAAATCCAGCGCGATTGCGAATATCTGCTGAGACTCTGGGACAATATCCGCGAAAGAACGCTGGCCTCTTCAGCGCCCGCGCTGATTTATGAGGAAGCGGATCTGATCAAGCGGTCCATCCGCGATGTTTATGGCCGCGACATTGATGAGGTGATGGTGGAAGGCGATGGTGCCTTCCAGCAGGCGCGCGAATTCATGCGCATGCTGATGCCATCCCACGCCAATAAGGTGCGGCTGCACCGGGATGCCACGCCGCTTTTCGCGCGCCATCACGTGGACCAGCAATTGGATGCGATGCATTCGCCCGTGGTCCAGTTGCGTTCCGGCGGTTACATCGTGATCAATCAGACCGAAGCGCTTGTCGCGATTGACGTGAATTCGGGCCGCGCCACGCGCGATAGGCATATCGAAGACACGGCCTTGCGCACCAATATGGAAGCCGCCGAGGAAATCGCGCGCCAGCTGCGCCTGCGCGATCTGGCCGGGCTGATCGTGATTGATTTCATTGATATGGAATCAAACAAGCACAATGCCATGGTGGAAAGGCGGCTCAAGGAATCGCTCCGCCACGACCGCGCGCGCATCCAAGTTGGCCGCATCAGCCATTTCGGCCTGCTGGAAATGAGCCGCCAGCGCCTGCGCCCTTCCATCGCGGAACAGACCTTCATCACCTGCCCGCATTGCCTGGGCCGTGGCACGGTGCGTGGTGTCGAAAGCAGTGCGCTTCAGGTGCTGCGCGCGATTGAGGAAGAAGGTGCCAAGCGCCGCGCCGCCGAAATCAATGTCCATGTCGCAAGCGAAGTCGCGCTTTGGCTGTTGAACCGCAAGCGCGACCGGCTTTCCGAGATTGAAGCGCGTTTCGGCATGAGTGTTTTCCTGCAGCCGGATGAAAAGCTGATGGGGCCGGCGCTGCGCATCGAACGCTTGCGCGCGGCGGAACCCATGGCGGTTGCTGCCACGCCTTCTGCGCTGCGTATGGATTACGCGCCGGAAGTGGAAGATATCGCGCCGGAGATTGAGGAAGACGAAGCGGATACCCCTCGTGCCGAAGCGCGGGAAGAAACCGCCGAAGAAGGTGAGCGCCGTCGCCGCCGCCGCCGTCGCCGTCGTGGTGGCCGGCGTGAGGGTGGGCCGCAGGGTGGTGACGCCGGCGCCGAGGGTGAAGGCGAAGGCGAAAACGAAAGCGAAGAGGGCGCTGAAGCCGCAGCGGAAGCGGGCGAAGCGCCGGAAGGCGAAGCCCAGCCCGCCGAGACTGAAGGCCAAGCCGAGCCGGGCGCCGAGGGTGAGGATCGCCCCCGCCGCCGTGGCCGCCGTGGTGGGCGTCGCCGCCGTGAGGATGGCCCGCGTGAGCGCCGCGCTGAGGATGCCGCGCCGGAGATGGCCGAAGAAGCCCCCGCGCCGCGCTATGTCGGCCCGACCCCGGCTGACCCCTTTGCCGGGCAGATTGATGATGTGTTTGCCGCCATGGCGGCAGCCGAGGAAGCGGCGGAACGCGCCGCCGCGACCGCTCGGCGGATTGCGCCTGCCGCCCCGGCACCGGAACCTGTGGCGGAACCCGCCCCGGTGGCTGAGGCTGCTGCGCCCTTGGTGACGGAAGCGGCACCCGTGGTGGAAGCGCCGGCGCCTGTCGCGCCGCCCGCGCCGGAACCCGCGCCTGCGCCGGTGGCCGCCGAACCTGCTCCGGCGCCTGAGCCGGATAAGGCGGAGCCGGTGATTGGGCCAGCGATTCAGCCGGTGGTGCTGGGCGAAGGCGCTGAGGTGGCGCGGCCCAAGCGGCAGGGCTGGTGGAAGCGGGGCTAGGGTGCGGTTGGGCCAAGCGGTGACGCTTGGCCCTTATGCTGCTTGGTGGGGTTGGGGTGGTTTCTCGCGCGGGGGCGCGTCAGAGGCCCTGGATTTCGTGGATGAGTATTTGTCCGCGCTCATGCCACGCCAAAAGGCCAGTGCGTGGGCAGAAGCATGGCCCAGTAATAACAACACGATCAGGCGCAAAATGACGAAACATGGGCTCTCCTCCTTGCGCCGGCAGAAACTGAACTAGGGCGCCTTGCTCGCCAGTTCCTTTAGCCGAGGACGTAACAAAAAACTTCCCGCTAGGATGCCACTTTAAGTAAACAACAGGTTCAAACTCGCCAACAAATCCAGCCAGTCGCGCACCAGATGCCGAATCCCAGACCCGAATGGATTCTTCTTCTCGCGGGTGGGTAAGGCCGCTTGCTCCAGTTGCTAGACGATCACCAGTGGGCGACCAGGACAAAGACTTGATGCCCGGCACATGCGCGCGAACACTCACCAATTTCTTCAATGCTGGAATGCTATAAATTCCTATTTCATCTGGCGAAACAACCGCACGAGGTGAGTGAGTCGCGACCGCAAGACGGTTATCAACACTGATGGTGGGCGAAGACCATGTTCCACCATCCCCCGACCCAAGAAGCTTCCCGCTATCTCCGTCAAACACATAAGCAAAGATTCGATGAGACCCGGAAACCCTGGCGCCAAACCTCATGAAGACGAATCGCCCATCCGGCGAAACAGCTAAACCCTGGTCATTCCGGCGCTGCTGTAGCGTGAAGTCAGTAGGCTTGCCTTGCAATTCCGGAATCGAAATGGGCAAAAGCTGTGAGTTACGAGCTACTCTTCCGGTGTCCATTTCAAAAACCGAAAAGGCCGGTGGGTTTTCGTTGCTGCCTGGATCAACCCGTTTTGAAGCGATCAATTCCCGCCCACTCGCGGAAAAGCCGAAGGCTCGGGAGCCAATCGCGCTCATGATCCTAAAACGCACCAGCAGCCGCCACGTCGCTGTGTCAATCACGTTCAGGAAGTTACCAAGCCCATTCACCGCCACCAATCGGCTGCCATCTGGGCTCCAGGCCATGGTTGAAACGTACCAGGAAAACCCATCGCCCTGACCGCGCAAATCAACGCTTGCAATTTGCTTCAGCCTTACGCCGCCAGACTCAGTCATGCCGCGGCCACCCGGCAACAAATTGCCAAGCCAGGAAGCGCTCGCCGGGCGTGCCGCGCCCGCGCTTGCCAGCGCCCCCATGCCAGCCAAACCAAATCCGCGCCGGGTCACGCTTTCCATATCGCACACTCCTGCAAGGCCCTGCCCCGATAGCGTGGCATTATTCCAACCCCAGGCGCCAGAGTCTTTCGCCTGCGCCGATGTTACGGCTCACCCCCGCCACGCAAACAGCAACAACAGGCTCCGCTGCAAGACGCTTTCATTATCGTCCGACAGCAGCGCCACCAGTGTTTGATCCCCGTAACGTGTCACCGCGACACCTTCCCAATTCTCGGCAGGCAGCGGGGCGTCATCCAGTGTCAGTATCGCCTCACCAAGCAGCACGCTGCCTTCGCGCGCTGAGCGGAGCGATTCCGGCGCAGCGCGCACCAGCCGCGCGGAAAAACCGCCCAAAAGGCTGAAGCGGCGTTCCAGAACCAAGGCGCTGCCATCGGGCAGGATCGCGGCATCGGTTGGGTGAAAGCCAGGCGCGGGCTGCCAATAAAGCGATACCCAGCGCCCCGGCACCCCAAGCCAGGCATGGCGCAGCTCAGGCCGGTCAGGCGGGGTGGAGGTCTCGGCAATGGCGAAAAGCCGCCCATCCGGCAGCACGGCGAGGCTTTCCAGCCCGCCATTGCTGGGCGCGTTGTCCAAGCCCGGCGGCGCGGCGACATAGGCGCCCGGCCCATCCAGCCGACGATAGGCGCGGATGCGGTGCCGCCGTTCAAAAGCCACCAGCCAGGTGCCATCCGGCAGCCGCGCCAAAGCCTCGGCATCCGCGTTGAAGCCGCGCGGCAGGGGGCGCCCGGCTTCATCACGCAAGGGTCCATGCCGCAGCGGGTGCAGGCCGATGGGCGCAAGCCCTTCCAGCAGCAGCCGCGCCTCGGCCCAATGGCCGCGATCACTGATGAGCGTGAGCGTCAAATCCGGCGCCAGATGCAGCGCGGAAAAGCCACCGCCGCCCAATGCCTTCGCGTCCATCACCAACCCGCCAAGCGGGCGCAAGGGTCCGGGGATATCGGGTAGCGCAAAAGACTGCGCTGCATTTTGCGCCAAGGCTGGTGACGCGCTTGCAGCGAGACAGGCGGCAAGCAGGGCGCGGCGCGTTAGCGAAGGCGCCGGCATGTTTCGGTTCAGCGCGTCACGCCACCATGGCGGAACGCTCGGCCGCGCTCCGCTGCCAGGCTTCCGCCGCATCCTCGTCAAACAATTCGGCGAGCTTTTTCATCATGGTGCCGCCCAATTCCTCGGCATCCACAATTGTCACCGCGCGGCGGTAATAGCGCGTCACATCATGGCCGATACCAATGGCGACCAATTCCACGGCGCCGCGGCCTTCAATTTCGCCAATCACCTTGCGCAAATGCCGTTCCAGGTAATTGCCGGGATTGACCGAAAGCGTGCTGTCATCCACCGGCGCGCCATCGGAAATCACCATCAGAATGCGGCGATGTTCTGGCCGCGCGAGGATGCGCTTATAGGCCCATTCCAACGCCTCACCATCAATGTTTTCCTTGAGCAAGCCTTCGCGCAGCATGAGGCCGAGATTCTTCCGCGCACGCCGCCAGGGCGCATCGGCGGGCTTGTAGATAACGTGGCGCAGATCATTCAGCCGGCCCGGGTTGCGCGATTTGCCTTCCGCCACCCAGCGTTCACGGCTTTGCCCGCCTTTCCAGGCGCGCGTGGTGAAGCCAAGGATTTCGGTTTTGACCGCGCAGCGTTCCAGCGTGCGCGCCAGGATATCGCTGCACATGGCGGCAACGGTGATCGGGCGCCCGCGCATGGAACCGGAATTGTCAATCAGCAGCGTGACAACGGTGTCGCGGAAATCTGTTTCACGTTCCCGCTTATAGGACAGCGAATGGGTCGGGTTGGCGACAATGCGCGCCAGCCGCGCGACATCCAGAATGCCTTCTTCCAAATCGAAATCCCAAGCGCGCTGCTGTTGCGCGAGCAAGCGGCGTTGCAGCCGATTGGCGAGTTTGGACACCACGCCCTGCAAATGGGAAAGCTGCTGGTCAAGCTGTTGGCGAAGGCGCGTGAGTTCATCGGGATCGCAGAGATCATCCGCCGCCACCACTTCATCGAATTGCGTGGTGAAGGCGTGGTAGCGCGTGGTGTCATCCACCTGCGGTACCTCGCGGCGCTGCTGCGGGCCGCCTGGCTTGTCATCGCCATCGGCTGCGGCGCCGTCTTCTTCGGATTCCTCGGCCTCTTCGTCCGAAGCTTCGCCCTGCATCTGCTCGGGCTGGGCGCCGAGCATTTCATCTTCCTGTTCGGATTGGCTTTGCCCTTCGCCGGATTGGTCCTGCTGGGGCGTGCTTTCGCCGCCTTCTTCGCCTTCTTCGTCCTGCTGTTCGCTTTCCGCTTCCATCTCGGCCTCAGCGAGGTCGAGCGCGGTCAGCAGCCTGCGCGCAGCGCGGGCAAAGGCGCCTTGGTCCTCAGCGGTGGTCGCCATTTCGGCAAGGGCTTGCTCGGCTTCCTCACCAATCGTGTCGCGCCATAGGTCGAGCACGCGATGCGCGGCTTCTGGTGCGGATTCGCCGGTCAGGCGTTCGCGCGCAATCAGGCCCAAGGCTGCCGGCAGCGGCATCTGGTCCTTGCGCGTCATGCGGTCATAGCCTTCGGCTTCGCATTCCTCGATCAACTTGGCGCGCAAATTCGCCGCAACGCCGGCCATGTGTTGGGACCCCACGGCCTCCACGCGCACCTGTTCGAGCGCGTCGAACACTTCCTTGGCTTCACGCCGCGTTGGGATGCGGCTGGCATGCAGCGCCTCATCATGATGGCGCAGCTTGAGCGCGGCAGCATCCGCCGCACCGCGCAGCTTCGCCATTTCATTGGCGGGCAAGGCGCGGGTTGGCAGCGGCAGGCGCACACGCTTGCCAGCCACGCCGGAAGGTCCGGGCTGGAAGGCCACCTGCACTTCCGCATCGGCATGCGCCATGGCGCGCAAAACGCCCGCGGTGGCGCGCTTGAATTCTTCCTGCCTGGTCAGATCCTGCTTGCCGCTCATTTACTTCTCTCTGGCATGCAATGGCGGCGCCAGGGGCTGACGCCGCCGTTACTGGTTTCAGCCCGCCTTGCGGAGCAAGGAGCCTGAGGGCAATTCCTCGTTGAAGCAGCGCTGGTAGTATTCAGCCACCGTGCTGCGTTCCGCCTCATCGCATTTATTCAGGAAGGAAAGCCGGAAGGCGAAGCCGACATCGCCGAAAATCTTGGCGTTATCGGCCCAGGTAATGACAGTGCGCGGCGACATGACGGTGCTGATATCGCCCGCGATGAAGCCGGCGCGGGTCAGATCCGCCAAAGCCACCATGGCTTCCACCTGCTTCTTCATCTTGGCATCGCCTTCGGCGCCAAGCTTCGCCAGCACGATTTCCGTTTCCTGCTTATGCGGCAGGTAGTTCAGGGTGGCTACGATGTTCCAACGGTCCATCTGGCCCTGATTGATCTGCTGCGTGCCGTGATAAAGCCCGGTGGTATCGCCAAGCCCGACGGTATTCGCCGTGGCGAAAAGCCGGAAATACGGGTTGGGGCGAATGACGCGGCTTTGATCGAGCAGCGTGAGCTTGCCTTCCACTTCCAGCACGCGCTGGATCACGAACATCACATCCGGGCGACCGGCATCATATTCGTCAAACACCAAGGCGCAGGGGTGTTGCAGTGCCCAGGGCAGAATGCCTTCGCGGAATTCCGTGACCTGCTGGCCATCCTTCAGCACGATCGCGTCCTTGCCGATCAGGTCAATACGGCTGATGTGGCTGTCCAGATTGACGCGAATGCAAGGCCAGTTCAGCCGTGCCGCCACCTGTTCGATATGGGTGGATTTCCCGGTGCCGTGATAGCCCTGGATCATGACGCGGCGATTGAAGGCAAAGCCCGCAACAATGGCTAGCGTGGTTTCCTTATCGAAGCGGTAGCTTGTGTCAATTTCCGGCACATGTTCCGTGCGCACCGAAAAGGCGGGCACATCCATGTCAATATCTACGCCGAAGGCATCGCGCGCCTTGACGGTGGTATCCGGGGCAGAAATCGCCGAAGTCGGTTTGATATCGGCAATGGGGGCGATTTTGTTCATCGCGGGTCAGGTTCCGTGCATAGAGAAAGGGACAGCTTAGGCGGGTAATGCCAATCCGGCTACCCGGCGGGCGCAGGTTGTTTGGCCAGGCGGTGGCGCAGCAGGCTATAGGCGCGGTTGATATCCTTCAAACGCTCCTCTGCCTGCTTGTCCCCACCGGTGGCATCCGGGTGGTGCTGCTTGGCTAAATCCTTGTAGCGGGCGCGCAATTCCGCTGAAGCCAGCGGCCAGGTCAGGCCCAAAAGGTCCAAAGCGGCGCGGAGTTCTGGCGGCACGGCGTTTTCGGGCGGCTGGCGGCGGGGGTTGGGGGCTTCGGCGCCCAGCACACCCAGCGGGTCACGCAGGATTTCGGGGTCAAAGCGGCCAGAACTGCCAACCCGCCCAAGCGGCCAGGTGGGGCGCTGCCAGGAAGTATCGGCGCGCAGACATGCCTCGATCTCGTCCGGGCCCATGCCCTTATAGAAATCCCAGCTCGCGTTATAGGCGCGGACATGATCCAGGCAGAACCAATGGAATTCGCGCAAGGAACGGTCGCGCGGGGCGCGATACTGCCCAGGTTCGGCGCAATCCGGCGCATCGCAATGCCGCCCAGGGGGCGCTGCGTCATCCGGGGCATAGGCCTTGCGTCGTTTGCGCGCGAACATCAAGCGGTTATGGGGGCGGGCGCGCGAAGCCGCAAGGCGGAATAGGGCTTGGCAAAAAAGCCACAAGCGCGGAAAAACGCGCAATGACCCAACGCGCAGACCGTATTCGGCTAAGCTTGGAAGCGCGCTTCCAGCCAGCCTTGCTTGAAATCACTGATGATAGTGCGAGTCATGCCGGCCATGCCGGCGCCAGCCCAGGCGGTGAGACACATTATTCCGTGCATATGGTCTCGGCGGGGTTTGCGGGCATGTCGCGCGTGGCGCGGTCTCGTGCGGTACATGAAGCCTTGGCCGGGGAATTTGCTTCTGGGTTGCATGCGCTGGCGCTCAGGCTGCAAAGCCCGGCAGAGGCCAAGTGACTTAAAAAGGCACGTTCAGCCGCGCGCCTGGCATTGGTTTTTGTAGCAGCCGGTCTTCCTGTGCCTGCATGGCGAAGCCCGAGCCGCCAAGATGCGGTTGGGCGGGCGCCGGGTCTATCATCGTGGGGCTAAGCCGGGCGCGGGGCGCTTCGTTGAAGCCGCGCGGGGCTTCGATGTCCCGATTGGGAATGGGCGCGGGCCTCCCCGGCGGTTCCGGCGCGGTGACGGTCTTTTCGGCCTGGCGCTGGCGGCGGCGCTGTTCGGGGCTGCGCGCTTGGTTGGGGCGTGGCGCGGCCGGCGCCGCATTCTGCGCCAAAGCCGCCCCCGCACCGAGGGTGAGCAGCAGGCCAGTGAGCAGCGCGCGACGCCCCAGCATCAGCCAGCCACCGGCAAGGGATGGACACCGCGCGGGTCTTCCGGCGGGTTCAAGGCGGCGGCCGGCAGGGCACGCGCCGCACTATCGCGCCATGCCTTGAGCGCCCAATGGACGGACGGGAAGGCAATCTCATCCCAAGGGATTTCGGACCAGTGGAAGGAAGCCACTTCCAGGCTTTCAGGCCCTGCCGCAAATCCCGGTTCGGCGAAACGGGCGCGGAAAATCACCTGCACCTGGCCGATACGAGCAATGGAATAAACCGCAAGCACGCCATCAAGCGTGATCCGCACCCGGGCTTCTTCCCAGGCTTCGCGCGCGGCACCTTCTTCGACCGTTTCCCCCATTTCCATATAGCCAGCGGGGATGGTCCAGAAACCGGCGCGCGGTTCAATGGCGCGGCGGCAAAGCAGGATGTGATCGCCCTCTGCGATGACGCTGCCCACCACGACCTTCGGGTTTTCATAGGCGACATGCCCGCAATCGGGGCACATCAAGCGCTCTCGGTCATCGCCTTCTGGCATTTGGCGGATAAAGCGGGTCATGGGGTCCGAAGCTGCGAATCCATAGGGAAGATATAGGGTGTTTAAGCACTGATTGCGACAAAAACCGGGCAGCAGCGTATCTGCCCCGTTGGCGTTTAACCATTCTTTGATCTCTGCGGCTCTAACAAAGGGCTAGCTTCGCAAAGGATCAGCCTCATGATTAGCCTTCATAATGCCATGGTGCATCGCCGCTTTGCCAATGCCGGGCCGGATGAAGGATTGGGCGCGTCGGATGACGTTCATGGGCAGGATGGGGTATGGCTTGCTCCTATCGCGATTGCCGAAGTGGTAGTGCCGACCCAAACACCTGCACCAAGCGGCGACAGCGCTTGGTTGGCAGAGGATGCCTGGGCCGACGCCGTACCGGTGGATGCCTATGCGGAACCGATGGTGGATGAGACCGCGGTTTCCATCGCCGCCGTCAGTAATGATCCTGGTTATACCAGCGGCATGCTTTGGGGGATGCTCGGTGATACGGGCACGGTACAGAATGCCTATGGCAGCCAGGCGAATGAGGCTTGGGCGGATGGCATTACCGGTTCCACGAGCAGTGTGGTCGGTGTGATTGATACGGGCATAGATTATACCCACCCCGATCTTTACCTGAATATCTGGCTTAATCAGCGCGAAATTCCGACGGCATTGCGTGCCAGCCTTTCCGATATTGATGCTGATGGCTTGATCACCTTCCGCGATCTGAATGGCGCGGCCAATGCTTCCTATGTGATGGATTACAATCGCAATGGCCGCATTGATGCTGGTGATCTGTTGAATGACCGGCGTTGGGAAAATGGCCTGGATGATGATGGCGATGGCTATCGTGACGATCTGGTCGGCTGGGATTTTGCCAATAATGACAATGACCCATTTGATGATCATGGCCATGGTACGCATGTGGCCGGCACGATTGGCGCCATGGGTGGTAATGGCGTGGGCGTGGCCGGTGTGAACTGGACCATTCAGATGGTGGCGATGAAGTTTCTCTCGGCCTCTGGTTCCGGTTCCACGACTGGGGCGGTGAATGCGGTGAATTACTTTACCGATGCAGCCATTCACGCAAGCGGCGCAGAGGATTTCATTGCCACCAATAATTCCTGGGGTGGTGGTGGTTATTCCGCGTCATTGCATAACGCGATTGGGCGGGCGGCGCAGGAAGATATCTTGTTCATCGCTGCCGCAGGTAATTCCAGCAGCAATAATGATGTGCAGGCAAATTACCCGTCCAATTATTCGACAACAGCTATTGCCGGCTATGAGTCTGTGGTGGCTGTGGCTTCCTTGACCAATACGGGTGCCTTATCTTCCTTCTCCAGTTATGGCGCCACCACGGTGGATATCGCCGCACCGGGTTCCGCCATTTACTCTACCCTGCCGGGCGGGCGTTACGGCACCTATAGCGGCACCTCCATGGCAACCCCGCATGTGACCGGTGCCGTGGCACTTTTCGCTGCGGAAAATCCCAATGCCACCGCCGCCGAAATACGTGCTGCGCTTTTGGATAGCGCCGCGGCGACACCTTCGCTCGGTGGCAGGGTAGTTACGGGTGGGCGGCTTGATATTGATGCTTTGCTGGATACGTCGCCAAGCCAACCCGTGCCAGTGGATGCGATCGCCGGCAATAATTCGACCACCGCGTCGCTTTCCCTCAGCGCAGGGCAACTCTCCACTGTGGATTTTGCGGGTGACCAGGATTGGTTCCGCCTGACCCTGACCGCTGGCTGGCGCTATACCTTCGCGATGGATGCGGAGGGTGGTTCTTCGCTTGATCCTTACTTGCGCCTGCTGAACGGAAATGGTCAGCAATTGGCTTTCGATGATGATGCAAGCGGGTTGAATTCCCGGATATCCTTCACGGTCACGGCCAGCGGCACCTATTACCTGAGCGCGCAGGGGGATGGCGCTTCAACCGGCGCGTATAATCTTTCCATGTCAGCGGTGGAGGCGGATCGCGTATTGAATGGCACCACTGGCAACGACAGTTTGAATGGCGCTTCGGGCAATGACAGCCTTAATGGCCAGGCTGGCAATGATCGCCTGGTTGGTTTTGCCGGTAATGATACGCTTTCAGGCCTTACCGGCAATGACACGCTGGATGGCGGCCTGGGCAATGACCTGCTGATTGGCGGCGTTGGGCGGGATATATTGACGGGTGGTGGCGGGGCTGATGTGTTCCGCTTCCTGACCTTGGCCGATAGCGCGGTTGGGTCTAGCCGCGATGTCATTACCGCTTTCAGCCGCGTGGATGGTGATCGGATAGATTTGGCTATGATTGATGCCAATACGCGCCTTGCCGGTGACGAGGACTTCAGCTTCATCGGCAGTGCGGGTTTCAGCCGGGTTGCGGGCCAGTTGCGTTTCGCTGGTGGCGTGTTGCAGGCCGATGTGAATGGCGATGCGCGGGCCGATATGGAAATCGCCGTTCAGGGCGTTTCCTGGCTTTTGACCGCAGATTTCATCCTGTAGCCCCAGAACCGAGGATTGGACCCCTGCCCGCTTGGGTGGTCCTATAAATAGTGGCCATGGCCCTTCCGGGCTGTGGCCCTTTCCTTGTTTAAGATAGGTTTGGAAGATTTTGCTTCTCCGCCAGGCCCCCCAGCGTTATTGTAAATTAAGCGTTGTATTTTATAACCCTTTCTAACCTGATGGTTGAAAGGGGGCGGTGCCATCGCCGCCGTCATAAAATGCGTGTTGGTGCCGATGAACGCGGCGGGTTGCGGATCAGGAGGGGCGTAGTATGTGCGTCAGCCGGAATTGAGGTCAGCGATGGCGCGCAAAGCGCAAGCCTCACCTGTTTATGCGGTATTGGGGGAAATGAAGGGTGCGCTCGCCCTGCTTTTTGCGGTGGGCTTCATCGTCAATCTGCTGCAGCTGACCGGCTCGGTCTACATGATGCAGGTCTATGATCGTGTGCTGGCAAGCCAAAGTGAGGCCACGCTACTGGCGCTGACGCTGATTTCCCTGTTTCTGATCGCGATTTATGGCGTGCTGGAAGGCTGCCGCAGTTTTGCGCTGATTGGGCTTGGCCGCTTGATTGACCGGCGCCTTTCATCCCAGGTGTTTGAGGCGCTTTTTGTCCAAGGCAGCCTGCGCGGCAGTGACCGGGTAGGGGCACAGCCACTGCGCGATTTGGAACAGGTGCGATCCTTTATTTCCACCACGGGGCTGACCACATCGCTTGATGCGCCGTGGATCCCGGTGTTTTTGCTTATTCTTTATGTCATCCACCCATGGTTTGCTGCCTTTGGTACCATTGCTGTGCTGATGGTCATTGGAAGCGCGGTGATGCAGGCTTTTCTTTCGACTAAGAAGCTGGCTGAAGCTTCCAATACCAATGTTCAGGCCTATGCATTCGTGGAAGCCAGCATTCGCAATGCTGAAACCGCGGAAGCCATGGGGATGCGGCGTGGCGTTTGGCGGCGCTGGCAGCAGCGGCATTTGGCCATGTTGAATCAGCAGCAAACCGCAAGCCAGATCGCCGGCAGCTTTTCAGCGGTGATCCGCTTTTTGCAATTGGCGCTGACGGGCGTGCTGACGCTTGGGCTTGGCGCGCTGCTGGTGATTGAACAATCCATCACGCCAGGGTCGATGATTGTGGCCACCTTCATCCTGGCCCGGGCGTTGGCGCCCAGCATGCAGGTGGTGGCGCTTTGGCAGCAAGCGATGAATGCGCGCGCGGCGCATCGGCGCCTTTGTGATTTTCTGGCAGTCGCGCCCGCAGATAAGCAAGGCATGACGTTGCCCGTGCCGATAGGTGCGCTGAGCGTTGAAAACCTGCTGCTGGCGGTACCGGGTACCGATAGCATGGTGCTGCGCGGCGTTAGCTTTGCCTTACAGCCGGGCGAATCCCTCGCCGTGATTGGGCCAAGCGCGGCGGGCAAAAGCAGCCTGGCGCGGGCATTGCTGGGTATTTGGCCACCGCGCGCGGGCGCGGTGCGCCTGGATGGCGCCGATATGGCGCGCATGCCGCGTGATCAGGTAGGCCAGCATCTGGGCTATCTGCCGCAGGATGTCGAATTGTTTGAAGGAACTGTGGCCGAGAATATCGCCCGTCTTGGTGAGGTGGATGCCGAGAAGGTTGTTGCCGCTGCCAAGGATGCCGGGCTGCATGATCTTATCCTGCATCTGCCGGAAGGATATGACACGCCACTTGGCCCCGCTGGGCGTGGGCTTTCACCTGGCCAACGCCAGCGCATTGGGCTGGCGCGCGCGCTTTATTGCGCGCCGAAGCTGGTGGTGCTGGATGAACCCAATTCAAACCTGGATAGCGATGGCGAAGCCGCATTGGGCGCAGCGCTGGGCCGGCTGCGTCAGGCGGGGGTCACCACTGTCATTATCACCCATCGCGCCAATATCCTGGCGGCGGTCGACAAGATCCTGCTGCTGCGCGCGGGCGCGGTTGAAGCCTTTGGCCGGCGTGATGAAATTCTACCGCGCCTGACCCGCCCGGCCCAGCCGCCACGCCCTATTACGGCCATCGCGAATAGCTGAGGATAAGGGCCATGGATCAGAATAAGCCCGTACTTGATGAATATGCCGCGGCGCCAAAAGCGCCAATCTGGCGGCCATTACGCCTTGCGCTTTTCACTATACTGTTCGGGGTGGGTGGTGTTTTCGGCTGGGGCGCCTTCGCCATGATTGACAGTGCCGTGGTCGCCCCCGGCACGCTGATGGTCGAAGGCAATCGCCGCAATGTACAGCATCTGGAAGGTGGCATTGTGGGTGATGTGTTGGTGCGGGACGGTACCATGGTTGCCGCTGGCCAGCCGCTGATCCGGCTGGATGATACGCGCGTGCGCGCCGGGCTGAATGTGGTGCTGGACGAAACCGACCGTATGCGCGCCCGGATCGCGGTGCTGATTGCCGAGCGTGAGGATGCGCCCGCGCCCGCTTTCCCGCCGGAACTTATAGCGCGACGGACAGAAGCAAAGGTGGCGGAGATCATGGCCGTTCAGGACGATGAATTCATCGCCCGGCGCAACTCCCTTCAAGGCCAGATGGAAATCCTGGCCCAGCGCGCTTTGCAACTGCAAAAGCAAATTGACGGGCTGAATGTTCGTATCGAATCCAATGATCGGCAGCTTGCGCTGGTGCGCCAGGAAATCCTGGGCGTTGAAGGGTTGGTGCGGATGGGGCTGGAACGCCTGCCGCGCCTGCTTTCCCTTCAAAGAGATGAAGCGCGGCTGATTGGCGAAAGGGGTGAGGCAATTGAAAATGTCGCGCGCACCCAACAGGCGGTTGGAGAGGCTGAAATGCAGCGGGCACAATTGCTGCGCAGCCGCCAGGAAGAAAACGCCAAGGAATTACGCGAATTGCAGGGCCGGTTGCTGGAATTACGCGAACGCGAAATCAGCGCGAATGATCAGCTTATGCGCCTTACGATAGATGCGCCGGAAGGTGGCATGGTGATGGATTTGCGGTATACGACGCGCGGTGGCGTCATCGCGCCTGGTTCTCAGGTTGCGTCCATTGTACCGCAGGAAGAAAGATTGGTGGTTGAAGTGCAGATCACCCCGGTGGATGTGGATACGGTGCGCATCGGCATGCCGGCTTCCATCCGGCTATCCCATGCGGCGGCGCGGACCACGCCTATATTGGAAGGCTTGGTTGAGCGGATTGCGCCAGATCGCATGACAGATCAACGCACGGGTCAGCCTTATTTCGTCGCGCGTATCGCTATTTCAGCCGATGAACTGACCAAGCATGAGCATTTGCGCCTGCAACCAGGCATGCATGCGGAAGTGCTGATCCGGCGCGGGGAAAGGTCTTTTGCGTCCTATTTGGCGCGGCCGCTTGCCGATCGCTTCGCCAAATCCATACGTGAGTTCTAACTGACACGCGCGCATGCTAGAAAATATGCGGCGCCATTCGGCGATTAGGTTTTCCAGCCAGCGATCATGAGGCCAAGCTATTGGCTTGTAAGGAGTAACATGTTCTTCCGCCGCATTCTGGGCGTTGTTGCGCTCTGCCTGCTTGGTCTTGCTTCAGCCCCGGTGCCAGCGTTGGCGCAGCAGGGTGATCCTTCCTTCAGCCTGGTCAATCGCTCCGGCAGATTGATTTTTGAGGTTTATGCATCGCTTGCCACCGATCAGGATTGGGGCCGGGATCGCTTGGGTGATGTAGCGCTGCCGAATGGGCGGAACTTCGCGATACGCTTGCCGCAAGGTCCCTGCCGTTGGGATTTGCGCGTGGTTTATGAACGCGCGGGCGGCCCTTCTGAGGAAAAGCGTAACATTAACCTCTGTACCGTGGCGGAGGTGGTGTTTGATGGTCGCCAAATCGGGCAGGCACAGCGCCAGCAGCCCGCCCCGCAGCAGCGTGGCGCCCCCAGCGGGCCTACCGGCAATCCTTCCTTCAACCTGGTCAATCAATCGCGCGTGACCGTGATGGAAGCCTATGTGTCGCTTTCAACGGAGCAGGAATGGGGCCCGGATCGGCTGGGCAGTGACACGGTGGCGCCGGGGCGTAATTTTGCCATCCGCCTGCCGGAAGGCCCGTGCCTGCATGATGTGCGCTTTGTCTATGAAAATGGTCAGTCAGATGAACGTCGCGGCGTAAATCTCTGCGACGTCACCAACCTGGTTCTGCCCTTGCAGCGCCAATAGGCGCGGCTTGGCTAGGCTGACAGCGTCACATCCAGATTAAGGGCGGCATCGCAATGCGCGGTGGCGCCCGGTGGTAACACCAGGGTGCATTCGCGTTCTTCAATCAACGCTGGGCCTTGCACGCTTTCTCCAGGCCGTAGCGCCAAGCGGTCGAGGACCGGCGTTTCCACATAGCCGGCGCCAAACCAGGCGCGGCGCGTGCCGCGATGTAGCGTGCCTTCTGCGGCAGCGCCCTGCTGCGTGAGATCCACCACCGGGCGCGGGCCAGCCACAATCACCTGCCAGGAAACGCATTCCACTGGCAGCGCGGGTTCGGTGCGGCCGTATAGCGCCAGATAGGCCGCTTCGAATTTTGCGCGCAGCATTGCGGCATCGCCGCGCGTGATGGCCTCGGCCGGGATTTCTGCTTCCACCTGGAATCCCTGCCCGGCATAGCGCATGGCGCCAAGGATGCGCGCTGTTGCAGCTTCTGGCGCAACACCTGCTGCCGCTGCCATGGCCTTACCTTGGGTCGTCATGGTGCCGGTGATCTCCCGCAGTTTGGCAAAATCCAATGCGGCCAGCGGTGCCACCCAGCCTTGCACGAAGGCGAAGGAAATCGGCGCGGCGAGGAAACCAAAGGCCGAGGCAACGCCCGCCCCCAAAGGTACGATGATGCGACGCAGGCCAAGCTTCATGCCGATATGGCAGGCATGCACCGGGCCGGCGCCACCAATCGGCACCATGGCATAGGCATCAATGCGCTTGGCTTTCTCCAGCGCATGGATCGCCGCGGCCTGCGCCATATTGCCGTTGACGGTTTCATGAATGGCCCAGGCCGCTTCCGGCACGGAAAGGCCAAGCGGCTTGCCGATGTGCTCCGCCAAAGCCGCTTCCGCCGCTGCGACATTCAGCTTCATTGCGCCGCCCAGGAAGCTTTCGGCGCCGAGATAACCCAGCACCAGATCCGCATCCGTCACGGTAGGCCGCGCGCCACCCAACCCATAGCAGGCGGGGCCAGGATCGGAACTCGCACTCTCCGGCCCCACACGCACCAGGCCGAGTTGATCCACCCGCGCGATGGAACCGCCACCGGCACCGATTTCGATCATGTCAATGACCGGCACCTTGAGTGGTAGGCCGCTGCCCTTGCGGAAGCGATCCACGCGCGCGACTTCGAAATCAAGGCTGCGCTGTGCTTCGCCATTGTCAATCAACGCGGCCTTGGCGGTCGTGCCGCCCATATCGAAGCAAAGGATATCGCGCGCGCCGGCAGCGGCACCATAAATACCGGTAGCCTCAACCCCACCCGCGGGGCCGGATTGCACCAAGCGGATCGGGTGACGCGCGGCGGTTTCTTCCGCGACGGTGCCGCCATCAGACAGCATCAGGAAAAGCGGGCCGGTCAGGCCGAAGCCGCGCAAGCCATCACTCAGCCGGCGCAGATAGCGTTCAAAAACCGGCTGCACATAGGCGTTGCAGACCGTGGTGGAGGCGCGTTCATATTCGCCGATTTCCGGCACCACTTCGGAAGAAAGGCACACAGTCAATTCAGGCGCTTCTTCCGCCAGAATTTCACGCATGCGCGCTTCATGCGCGGGATTGCGGAAGGCATGCAGGAAACAGACCGCAACTGCCTTGGCACCAGCCGCGCGCAAAGCCCGCACCGCTTCGCGTGCGCCCTGTTCATCAAGGGCTTCGCGCACCGTGCCATCCGGCAGCAGCCTTTCCGCGACCCCAAGCCGCCGATGGCGCGGCACCAGCGGTTCTGGCACGCGCATGAAAAGATCATAGGTATCGTGGCGGAGTTCCGTGCCGATTTCAAGAATATCGCGAAAACCCTTGGTGGTGATCAGCCCCGTGGGCACGCCGCGCCTTTCGATCAACGCATTGGCGACTAGCGTGGTGCCGTGAATGACGTGCCGCACTTCCTCTGCCCGCGCACCAGTACGCGCCAGCAAATCGCGCACGCCTTCCAGCACGGCTTCTTCCGGTGCATGGGGCGTGGTGAGCACCTTGCCATTGAAGATGCGCCCATCGCGGGAATCGAGCATGACCAAATCCGTGAAGGTGCCGCCAATATCAACACCAATGCGCCAGGGTGCGGGGTTCATGGCGTGACATAGCCTTCCTTGATGTCGCGGGCGATGGCGGCAGGGTCGCGTTCCGCCACCGGCCCCATGCCGCCGCCGCCTGGTGTTTCATAGGTAATGATATCGCCTGGTTGCAGTACGATGCGGGCCTTGGCCGCGACAGGTCTGCCATTCACTAAGTCACGCCCGCCGCGCCCTGCTTCGCCGCCCAAAACACCGCGCGGCGGGTGCTGCACGCGTTCGTGGCGATAGGTGGCTGTCACGGGCTTCTCGCCGACCACTTCGAAGGAAAGCCGTTGCGAAAGTCCGCCGCGTGTACGCCCGGCGCCGCCGGAATTGGGGATGAGTTGCTTTTCCGTCATCAGCATGGGGACGGCGTTTTCAAACTGCTCCACCGCTTGCGTCGCGACATTGGATGGGAAGGAGAGGCAGGCCGCGCCATCATACTGGGGTGCGGCGCCATGGCCGCCATTCATGAAGAACATGCGCACATAGCGGCGGCCTTCGGCATTCTCTCCAGTAAAATACACATTCCAAAGCGGGCTGCCGCTTTCGGCAATCACGCGATCGGGGGTAAGTTTCGCAAGCGCCGCCAGCACCAGCATGGGAAGATAATGGCCCGTAAGGTGCCGGCCCCAAACCGGCGCGGGCCGGCGCGGATTCACAATCGAACCCTCCGGCGCAATGAAGGTGATGGGCCGGAAGGACCCATCATTATTTGGCGTGGCGGGATCGAAAGCGCATTTCACGGCGTAATTGGAATAGGCGCGGGTGAAATTGAGCGGCGCATTCACTGGCCGCGCAATCTGCCCATCCGTACCGGTGAAATCCAACGTCAAATCACTGCCCTTGATCGTCAGTTTCAGGCGAATGGTGACGGGGTGTTCAAAGCCATCGGCGGTGACTTCATCTTCCACCACGCCATCCGGGGCGGCGGCAATGGCATCACGCATGGCGCGTTCGGAACGGGTGAAGATTTCTGCGGCCAAAGCATCCAGATCATCAATGCCTTCTTCGACCATGATGCGCGCCAGGCGCTTTTCCGCCTGTTCGTAGGCCGCGAATTGCGCGCGGATATCGCCGAGCGTTTCATCCGGCTGGCGCAGATTGGCTTCCATGAAGGCAATCACATCCTCATTTTCCACGGCACCCTTCAGGATGCGGGTGATGGGGATGGTCAGGCCTTCTTCCCAGGAATCACGTGCTTCAACGGAAGGCGCACCACCGATATCGGTGGAATGAAACGTGCTGCCCAGCCAGGAAATCACGCGGCCCTTGGCGAAGATGGGCTTGATCATCGTAATGTCATTCAAATGGCCAGTGCCGTAATAGCCATCATTGGAAATCAGCACATCGCCGGGCGAAAGCCGTTCCACCGGGTAGCGTTGCAGCATGATCGCGAGTGTACGCGGCATGGTGCCGACGAAGGATGGTACGGAACGCGAGGATTGCGCGAATTGCCGCCCGGCACTGTCCATCAGCCCAATCGCCATATCCCAATTGTCACGCACGACAGATGAGAAGGAGGTGCGGACAAAACTCTGCGCCGTTTCATCCATCAGCCCGGCAATGCGCTGCCAGGCGGAGCCAAGCCGAAGGGCGGAAAAGCTGGACATAATATATTCTCCTTCAGCCGCGCATGGCTTGCAGCTGGGCGGGATAGCCGGCGGGGTTCACCGTCACGTCAATCAGGCTTGGGCCGTTATGCGCGAAAGCGGCTGCAAGGGCGGTGATATAGTCAGCCTCGGTCGCGGCGGCGAAACCCTTGGCGCCGAAACCTTCGGCGATGGCAGCGAAATCTGGCCGCGCCCAGCGCACGCCTTCGGGCGACAATTGCCGTTGCTGCTGCTTGATATCAATCAGCGATAACGCGCCATCATTGAAGACAATGGTGATGCATGGCGCGCCGGCTTCGGCGGCGGTAGCAAGTTCTGCGACACACATCATCAACCCGCCATCGCCGGTAAAAGCAATGGCGCCATCGCTCGGATTTTCCAGCGCGGCGGCAAGCGCCGCGGGAAGGGCAAAACCCATCGAGGCTAGCCCGTTTGAGATCAACACATCGCGCGGCGCGGCGCATTCCCAGAAGGTAGTGGCCGAGAACATATGCGCGCCCGCATCCACGCTGATGCGCGGGCTACGCCCGGCACGGCGTGAGGCTTCCTGCGCCAGGGTCACAATGCGCGGCGGCGCAACACCGCCTGAACCCTGCCAAGCCAAAGCTGCGCGCATGGTACCCCGATGCGTCGCGATAACTGCTGCATCCCAGGCGCTGCGTGATGCGCCTTCTGCCAGTGCGACAAAAGCAGGCGCCAGCGCGCCATGGAGTGATGCGGTGGGGGTGACGTAATGCACGGGATGCGCACGCAAGCCGATATCCAGGACCGGCGCCTTGTAGCGCCAGGGTTGGAGGATCAGCTCCACGGGATCGAGACCGGCGAGAATGATCAGATCCGCATCCTGTACGCAGGGCGCTTCCAAAGACCCGCCGGTGAAAATCCCCACAAAATGCGGATCGGCATCTGCGATCACGCCTTTGGCCTTATAACTGACCAGCGCGGGGCAACCCAAGGTCGCCACCAAAGCGCGTAGCGGTTCGGCTGCCGCCACGGCTTCCACGCCCGCCAGAATCACGGGTTTGCGCGCCGCCGCCAGCATTGCACGCGCTGCATTCACAGCAGTGCCGTCAGGAGAAATTGTGATATTCGTGGGCGAAGGCAGCAATTCACCCGCCGGGCGGCGCGCTGCTTCACTGGTCAAATCCAGATGCACCGGGCCGATGGGCGCTTGCATCGCAAGATCAAGCAGGGCTTCGATCTCGGCGCCTGGGTTATCGCTGCGCGCTGGCGTATAGCCCTTCACCAATTCAGCAGTCGCCGCGCGCTGATCAAACACCTGATGGGTGATGTAGCTGAGTTGCTTTTCGGTGAAGCCATCGGTCAGCAGCAGCACCGGCGCGCGTTCCAGTGCCGCGCAGGCAATGCCATTCAGCGCATTCATCAGCCCCGGCCCCTTGGTGGTCAGCACCACGCCTGGCGCGCCGGTCACTTCTGCATCCGCCACCGCCATCATGGCCGCATTGCCTTCATGCCGCGCGAGGATGAAGCGAATGCCAAAACCCTCGGTTGCCGCGATGATATCCAGCGAAGAACCACCACCCGGCACGCCATAGATGCGCTTGGTGCCGCGCCGCGCCAGCGCTGCCAGTAAATATTCAGCGGTATTCATGCGCGCGCCCGATCCGGCCAGAAGCGCACGCCGGCCCGCGCGAGGCCGCCGCCAAGGCCAATCGCCGTACCATCCGCGCGCCAGCAGGCCGCGCCTTCCATGCTGCCATCGGCGTGGAAGGCGATGGCATTCATCCCGCCACCGACATGTGGCATGGGGGAGACTTGGTGCCCGCGCTTGCCGAGTGCCTCCAACACCGCCGCATCAAAGGTTGGCTCCACCTCTACCGCAGCGCCTTGTGTCCAAAGCCGCGGCGCTTCCACCGCTTCCTGCAGCGACATGCCATGATCCACCAGATTGAGGAAACCCTGCATGACAGAGCCAAAAATCCGCAAGCCGCCCGGCATGCCAAGCGCATAGGCGGGCTTGCCATCACGCAAGGCAATCAGCGGCGCCTGTGATGTGGTGATGCGCTTGCCGGGCGCGACAGACAGCGCCTTGCCAGGGCGCGGATCAAACAGCGCCATGTAGTTATTCGGGATCAGCCCCGTGCCCGGCACCAGGAAGCGCGCACCAAAAAGCGAATTAATGGTCTGGGTGGAGCAAATAATATTACCCTGATCATCCGCTACCGTAACATGGGTGGTATTGGCGCTCTCATTCGGGCCAACACCCGGCACCCAGGCTTGCGCGCGCGCCATATCAACTGCGGCGCGGCGTTCATCGCCATAAGCGCGCGCAATCAGCCGCGCGACGGGCACATCTACAAAGGCAGGGTCAGCGGTGGCGGCGGCGCGGTCGGCAAAGGCAATCTTCAAGACCTCGGCGAGCAGATGCAGCGTATCGGCGCTGCCGAAACCCATGGCGCGCAGATCGAATCCTTCCAGGATATTCAGCATTTGCAGCACATGCACGCCGGAAGATGCCGGCGGTGGCGGCAGCAAAACCTCATAACCGCGATAGGGGCCGCGCAAGGGTGCGCGTTCAATCGTCGCGAAATCGGCGATATCCGCGGCGGAGACAATGCCACCCGCTTTCCTGATGCCATCCGCAATCGCGCTGCCCAAAGCGCCATTCAGCAAGCCCGGCCCTTCGCGCGCAATCATCGTGAGGGTTTCGGCATATTCGGCTTGGATCAGTCGTGCGCCTGGCTTGATCGGCGCGCCAACAGGCAAAAGCAACGCGGAAATGGCTGGATCGCGCGCCAGATCATGTGCCGCTTCATTGATGCATTCCGCCAGATAGGGCGTGACGTTAAAGCCGCGCGCCGCATGGCGTATGGCCGGCGCCATCACATCGGCCAACGGCATGCTGCCGAAGCGTTCAAGCGTTTCGCACCAGGCGCGCAGATTGCCCGGCACGGCTACCGAAAGCGGCCCTATGATATTGGCGCGGCCTGTCGCTTCGAAATTCATCGCATTGGCTGGTTCGGCCGGCGTGAACATATCGGCGCGCGCGGCGGCCGGCGCGGTGGACAGCCCATCAATTACTGTGTGCCGGCCATCGGGCAGGCGCAGATGCGCCATGCCGCCACCCAGAAGGCCCACCATCATGGGCTCCACCACCGTCAGCGCGAATAGCGCAGCGATGGCGCCATCCACCGCATTGCCACCGGCCGCCAACATCTCGGCACCCGCAGCCGAGGCTAAGGGGTGGTTCGTGACCACCATGCCGCGTGTGCCGATGGCGGGGCGTTTATCCGTGGTGAAGTGCGAAGCCGCGCGCGCGCGCCAATCCTGATTCATGAGATTCTTCTTTCTATTGACGCACACGCATGAGCGAGAGCGCACCCACTGCCGCAACGCCCAGCAAGGCTGTCAGCCACAAGGAGGCCGCGCCGAAATCATCCAGCAGCAGCCCGAACAACAAGGGTGCAAAAGCCTGTGAAGCCCGTGCCGGCGCAGTGATGAAGCCCTGGCGCTGGCCATAGCCAATCGGCCCGAATAGCGCGAGTGGCAAGGTACCGCGCGTGATCGTCAGCAAGCCATTGCCCGCACCATGGACGATCACAAACAGCGCGGCGAAGGGGGCGCCCAGCGCCATCAGCACCGCCACCGCCACCGGATGCGCACCGGCGGCGATGCGTGCGGAGAAGAGCGGGTTCATTTTGCGCATGAGTGTAAATTCAACCACGCGCGCTGCCACCTGAGCCGGGCCCATCAGCGCGCCGGCTGCAATCGCCGCGGCAAGTGATGTCCCGGCGGATTGCAATAACCCCGGCAGATGCGCGCCAAGCGCGGTGGAGCTGAAACTCGCCGTTGCCAGCACGAAAGCCAGCAGGATCATATCCCGCTTGCGGTCCCGCGTTTCTTCGGCAGAAAGCGGCGGCACGGCTTCCTTTGGCGGTGGCGGCGGCGCCTTCGGGATCAGCAAGCGATTGAGCGGTAGGCAGATGAAAAGATGCAAGGCAACCCAGCCGAGGCAGGCGCCGCGCCAGCCCCATTCAGCTTCCATCAACGCGGAAAGCGGCCAGCCGACCGTACTGGCAAAGCCTGCAATCAGCGTAATGCCGGTGATGCTGTTGCGCGCATCCTTGCCGTAAAGCCCGGCAAGCGTGGCGAAGGCCGCATCATAAAGCCCCATCGCCATGGCGATGCCAATGATGAACCAACTCAGGATCAAAAGCGGCAGGCCATTGGCAAAGGCCATGATCAGCAGGCCCAAAATGAAAATCAGATTGGAAATCGCCAGCACATCGCGCCCGCCACGCTGATCAATCGCGCGGCCCGCCGCTGGGCCCAGCAGCGCTGTCAGCAGCAACGAACCCGAAAACACGCCAAAGACCATGGCGCGCGACAGGCCCAGATCCTCGGCAATGGGCGCAGCTAGAATCGCCGGTAGATAATAGGAAGACCCCCAGGCCAGGGTCTGCGTGGTGCCAAGCACCGTCACTACCCTGGCCTTGGAAGCTTTTGCGCTCACAGAAAAAAGCCTATGCGCGCTATCAGTCCGCAATGGCGCGGCCACGCGCAGCGGCATAGCGTTCCGCGAAACGGCCCTTCACTTCCGGGTTAATGATGCGCGGCGGCATTTTGGCGGCGGCGCAGGCCGAAAAGGCTTCCGCTGCAATGCGCGTGATCATGGACCGGCTTTCATGCGTGACCCCCGCGGTGTGCTGCGTGCAGATCACTGCCGGGTGCCACAATAGCGGGTGATCCTTGGGCGGCGGTTCCTGTTCCCAAACGTCCAAACCCGCCGAGGCCAATTGCCCCGATTCCAGCGCCGCCAGCACGGCGTTTTCATCATGGATGGAACCGCGCGCGGTGGTGACCAGAATGGCGCCCTTCTTCATGCCGGCCAACGCCGTGGCATCAATGATGGCGCGGCTTTCGGGCGTTAAGGGGCAATGCACGCTGACAATATCCGATTGCGCCAGCAATTCGGCCAATTCAACCTTTTCCGCGCCACGCTTGGCGATGGTTTCGGCATCCACATAGGGGTCATAGGCCAGCACACGGCAATTGAAGGCAGCCTTCACAATGGCGGTTGTGCGTGACCCCACATTACCAATGCCAATCACCCCAACCGTCTTGCCGAGCAGATTATTGCCCATGTAGACTTCGCGCTTCTTGGCCTCCCCCGCGCGCATGGCGGCATGGGTCTGGGGCATTTTCTTGATCAGCGCCAGCATCATGCCAACGGCGTGTTCCGCTACGGCTTCGGCATTACCGCCAGCCTGGTTCACCAGCAAAACGCCCGCCTTGGTGCAGGAATTGGGGTCAATCGTGTCATAGCCCGCGCCTTGGGACGCCACCATCAGCAGATTGGGCAGGCGCTGCAGTAGAGCATCATTCACATGAAACGCCTTGGGCAATTCATCGCGCGATGCGCGCACATAATAGCCATCACAGGTGGCGAGTTCCGCAAGTGCTGCTTCTTCCCCATGTTCCAGGGAAAGGCGCACCACTTCCAGGGCCGGATCAGCGGTGGCGGTTTCCAGAAAGCTTGGATGCGGCACGCGTTCCAGATAGGCGACGCGGAATGGCTTATTGACTGCGGACAAATTCACTTCCCCCTTGCTCAATTCGGGGGATGCTAGACCCGGTTTTGCGGGGGCGCCAGAGCCAGCGCCTACCGCCTAACCGTCAGTAGATAAGCCACAATATCATCCAGTTCCTCCCGGCTTAGGCGGTAATCCGGCATATTCGCATGCGGCGTGCGCAAATAGGCGCGCAGCGACATGGAAGTTGTGGAAGGCAGCGCGGCAATGGCGGCGAAGCTTGGTGCCATATCCGTGGCCGGGCCCGGGCCGCCAGGCGCGATGATGTGGCAATTGGCGCACCAGGTGGCCGCCAGGCGCTTGCCGGCAATGGGGTCCCCGGGTTCCATCTGCGCCAGCGCCATGCCTGGTAGAGCCGCCAATATGCATGCGATCAGCCAATGGCGCATTTTGGTCCTCCTGCTCCTGGGTGGCTTTGCCTCAGGCGAGGTAATTGCCCCCGTTGATGTGATAAACCTGACCTGTGATCCAGGCGGCTTGATCAGACGCAAGGAAAACCATCAGCCCGGCAATTTCTTCGGGCCTGCCCATCCGGCCCAGCGGGATTTGCTGCCCCATGACGGCAAGTTCGGCTTCACTATTGCCGTAGCGCGGCTGCGCGGTATCCGTGAGCCCCGGCGCGATGGCATTCACGCGAATGCCCTTGGGGGCAAGGGATAGGGCCATGGAGCGTGTCATGCCGATAATGCCGGCCTTGGTCGCGGTGTAATGCACCCCAAGCGGCGCCCCCCGGACAGAGGAGGAGGAGAGGTTGATGATCACCCCCTTGATCTCCGCCGCCACCATGGCCCGCGCTGCCGCCTGGGCGCAAAAGGCGCTGCCCTTCAGATTGACGGCAATCACCCGGTCCCATTCGGCTTCTGTCATGTCCAGGAATTCAACGCGCGGGAAGATACCGGCATTGTTGACCAGAACATCAATACGCCCAAGCGCGGTGATGGTCTGTGCCACCAGGGCAGCAGCGCCGGCGGCAGAACCAACATCGCCTTGGATCAGCGCGGCGCGCTGGCCAGAAGCGCGGACCTCAGCGGCGACGGACTCCGCCTGGGCTTGGTCATCCAACCAATTGATCGCGACATCGTGGCCCGCTGCCGCCAGGGCGCGCGCGGCGGCAGCCCCAATGCCCTGCTGCGCGCCAGTTACCAGCGCCACCCGTGTTTCGTTCGCCATGGTCCAGCCCTCCCTCTGTGCGGGCCAGGCTAGGCATAAAAAAGCACTTTGTCTTGAGGGCTTGCCCCGACGCGCGCCCGGTGGCACCCCTTGGCGGAAGAGGGAGGCGGCGCTGTGGATATTGCTGAAATGTTCTCGTTGCAGGGGCGCGTGGCGCTGGTGACTGGTGCGTCTGGCATTTTGGGCGCGCATTTCGCGCGCGTGCTGCATGGCGCGGGTGCAGCGGTGGCCCTGGCCGCGCGGCGCGAAGCCGCGACCGCTGCCCTGGCGGGGGAATTGGGCGCGCGCGCGGTTTCCGTGCCCCTGGACGTGACCGCGCCTGAGACCATTCCTTCTGCCTTTGCCGCCGCAGAAGCCGCTTTTGGCGCGCCCTGCGATATTCTGGTGAATAACGCCGGCATCGCCGTGACCAAGCCCGCCTTGCAGCAAAGCGCGGAAGATTGGGATTCGGTGCTGGATGTGAATCTGCGCGGCTGTTTTCTGGTGGCGCAGGAAGCCGCCAAACGCCTTGCGGCAGCGAAATGCCCGGGCGTGGTGGTGAATATCGCCTCGGTCCTGGGGGAACGCATCATCCCTGGCGTGGTCGGCTATACCGCCGCCAAGGCTGGGCTTTTGCACATGACGCGCCATTTGGCGGTGGAATGGGCGCGGCATGGTATTCGGGTGAATGCGATTGCGCCTGGCTATATCGCCACTGACCTAAACCGCGATTACTTCGCCTCCGATTCAGGGCAGGCGATGATCAAGCGCATCCCCCAGCGCCGGCTTGGCGCTGCCGAGGACCTTACCGGACCGCTGCTGCTGCTCGCTTCCGCCGCCGGGACGCATATGACCGGCACGGTGGTGACGGTGGATGGCGGCCATTCGATCAACCCGCTTTAGGTATTGTTGTCATGGAATTCACGCTGCCCCCCGAAATTGATGATATGCGTCGGCGCATCCGGCGTTTCGTGGATGAAAAGCTGATTCCGCTGGAATCAGACCGCGCAAACTTCGATGAACATGAAAACATCGCGCCACATGTGCTGGCGGAAATGCGCAAGGCCGCGAAGGCGGAAGGTCTCTGGGCGCTGCAGATGCCAAAGCGGCTGGGGGGCCAGGAATTACCGCGCATTGGCATGGCCGCTTGTTATGAGGAAATGAATCGCTCCATCTTCGGACCCGTGGTGTTCAATAGCGCCGCGCCGGATGACGGTAATATGATGATCCTGGATCGCGTTTTGCCGGAAGCGATGAAGCCGCGCTGGTTGCAGCCGATTGTGAATGGCGATGTGCAATCCGCCTTCGCCATGACGGAACCGGATGGCTGCGGTTCAGACCCCAATCTGACCTATACCAAGGCGGAACGCGTGGGCAATGATCGCTGGCGCATCACCGGGCGCAAATGGTTTATCACCGGTGCTGGCAATGCGAAGATTTTCATCATCATTGCGCGCACATCGGATGATCCGCGCAAGGGGCTTTCCGCCTTTCTGTTCAGCGCCGATCAGCCGGGGTGGAAGATCGTACGCCGCATTCCGATCATGGGGCCGGAAGAACATGGCGGGCATTGCGAATTGGAATTCGACGGGCTGGAAGTCCCGAATGAACACCTGTTGATGAACGAAGGCGATGGGCTGAAGCTGACACAAATGCGCCTGGGTGTGGCGCGGCTGACGCATTGCATGCGTTGGCTGGGATTGTCTCGGCGTGCATTGGAAATCGCCATGGAACGCATTGCGCAGCGTGATTCCTTCGGCATGAAGCTGATTGACCGCGAAAGTGTGCAGGGCCTGGTGGGCCAAGCGGCGATGGAAATTGAGATTGGCCGGTTGCTGACCATGAAGGCGGCGTGGATTCTGGACCAGGGAGGCTTCGCGCGGAAGGAAGTTTCCATGGCGAAGATTGTGGTCGCGGATGCGCTGCAAAAATCCGTCGATACGGCGCTGCAATTGCTGGGCGCGCGCGGTTATTCCAAGGATACGGTGATTGAATGGATGTACCGCTATGCCCGCCAGGCGCGGCTGGTGGATGGCGCATCCGAAGTGCATCGCATGGTGCTGGCCAATACCTTGCGTGCGGAGGGTTCTGGATTCTTCGCTTGGGGTCCGCCCAAGCATGGATGAGGCGCGGCGCGCAAAACTGAAGGATTGGCTGCGCGGCGCCGCTGGCGCGGCTGATCTTGAATTTGGCGCCATGGCGCTGCTTTCTGGCGGCGCCATTCAGCAGAATTGGGCCTTGGATGTGAGGCGTGCTGGGCGCGACGAAGCCTGGGTGCTGCGCACAGACAATGCCGCGACCTTGGCGGTTTCCTTGCCGCGCACAGCGGAGTTTGTGCTGTTGAAGGCGGCTTTTGCGGTTGGCGTGACGGTGCCGGAACCACTTTACTTGTGTGAGGATACCGGGGTGCTGGGTGCGCCATTTTTCATCATGCGCCGCGTGCAGGGCATTGCTGTCGGGCATCGCGTGGTGAAGAGCGAAACGCTCTGCGGAGGGCGGGATGCGGCGGTGGCGGCTTTGGGGCGCGAATTGGCGCGTATTCATCGCATTACACCGCCGCGCGCGGATTTAGCATTTTTGGGTGCGCCGCCAGATGATGCTTGCTTGGCCTTTGTCGCGGAGCAGCGGCGCGCTTTGGATCGGCAAACGCTGCCGCGCCCCGTACTGGAATGGGGCTTAAGGTATTTGGAACGCACGGCGCCCCCGCCCTTGCCGTCCGTGCTGAACCATAATGATTTTCGTACCGGCAATCTGATGTTGGCGGATGATGGCGTTGCCGCTGTGCTGGATTGGGAATTCGCCGCCTGGGGCGAACCGCATGCCGACCTTGGCTGGTTTTGCGCCAAATGCTGGCGCTTCGGCAGCACCCATGAAGCAGGTGGCATTGGCGCGCGTGATGCCTTCTATGCCGGCTATGCTGCGGAAGCGGGCCATGCCGTGGATGCGGCGCGTGTCACCTGGTGGGAATTGGCCGCGCATATTCGCTGGGCGGTGATTGCGATTGACCAGGCAGAGCGGCACCTTTCTGGCAAGGAAACCAGCCTGGAATTGGCACTCACGGGCCATATCGTGCCAGAGCTTGAATGGGAAATCCTGAATATGACGGGGGTGCCCCATGCAGCGTGAAGCCCCGGAAGGCCCAAGCCTGCTGGCCACGGCGCGCGATGCGCTGTTACAGGAGATTCTGCCCAAGCTTTCCGGCACCGATGCCTTCACCGCGCGCATGATCGCCAATGCCATGGCGATCGCGGCGCGAGAGGCCGCGCAGGATTCGGTGTGGGTGGAAGAAACACGCGCGACGATGCAGCGCCTGACTGGTGCGACTGACGCACCGGACCATGCCTTTACCGCAGCGATTCGCGCTGGCGCGTTTGACCCAGGTAGCGCGCATTATGCCGAAGCGGAGGCGCTACTGCGCAAGGCTGCGCGGATGCGCTGCGCCATCAGCGTGCCTCGGGTTTTGGGAAAGAGCTGAAGCATGCAGGATGATCTACCGAAAATCGCCGCCAATCATGTGCCGCTTTCCCCGGTTTCCTTCCTGCTGCGTGCCGCGCATGTTTGGGGCAAGCGTGTTGCCATTATTCATGGCGCGCGGCGCATTACCTATGCGCAGTTTCTGGAACGCAGCCGGCGCCTGGCTTCGGCATTGCGTAGTGCAGGCATTGCGCCAGGCGATGTGGTGGCGGCGCTATTGCCGAATATTCCGGAAATGCTGGAAGCGCATAATGGCGTGCCCATGGCGCATGCCGTGTTGTGCCCCATCAATACGCGGCTGGATGCGCCAACAGTGCGCTTCATTTTGGGGCATTCCGGCGCGAAAATCCTTTTGCTGGACTGCGAGTTTTCTGCACTCGTGAATGCTGCCCTTGAAGGGGTGGAGAACCCCCCACGCGTGATCATCATTGATGATCCTGAAGGCCCTGGTGGTGCGGCAATTGAAGCGACACCTTATGAGGATTTCATCGCGGGTGGCGACGCCGCCTTTCCGGTAGCGTCACCACCGGATGAATGGGCGGCGATTTCGCTTTCCTATACTTCTGGCACCACGGGTGATCCCAAGGGCGTTCTGGTGCATCATCGTGGCGCGTATCTGAATGCCTGCGGCAATGCGTTGTCCTTCGGGTTGAATGCGCAAAGCGTCTATCTGTGGACGCTACCCATGTTTCATTGCAATGGCTGGACCTATACCTGGGCGATCACGCTGCAAGGGGGCACGCATATTTGCCTGCGTCGTGTGGAGCCCGCGCGGATTTTCGCGCTGATTGCTGAGCATGGTGTGACGCATCTTTGCGCAGCGCCGGTAGTACTTACCATGCTGATCCATGCGCCGGAAGATCAGCGGCGCAGCTTCGCGCATCGTGTCGGGATCGCAACTGGCGGTGCCGCGCCGCCTTCGCCGGTGATCGCGGCCATGGAGAGCCTCGGCTTCGATGTCACACATCTTTATGGGCTGACGGAATGCTATGGCCCTTCGCTGCTATGCGCCTGGCAGCCTGGCCTGCATGACCTGCCCTTACCAGAAAAAGCCGCCTTCATGGCGCGGCAAGGTGTGGCTTTGCCGACGCTGGAAGAAGCGACGGTGATCAATACCGAAACGGGCGCCGCTGTGCCGGCCGATGGCGCGACAATTGGCGAGATTGCCATTCGCGGCAATACCGTCATGAAGGGTTATTTGCGCAATCCCAAGGCCAATGAAGCTGTTTTTGTGGATGGCTGGTTCCGCACCGGGGATCTGGGTGTGCTGCATCCAGATGGCTATATCGAAGTAAAGGACCGCGCCAAGGATATTGTGATTTCGGGCGGGGAGAATATCAGCAGCCTGGAAGTGGAGGAAGCGCTCTATCGCCACCCGGATGTGATGGAAGCGGCGGTAGTGGCACATCCCGATGAAAAATGGGGCGAAGTGCCGCATGCCTTCATCACACTGAAACCAGGGGCAGCCGAGAACCGCGATGGGATCATCGCTTTCTGCCGCGCCCATCTGGCCGGATTCAAGGTGCCGCGCCACATTACCTTCGGCCCGCTGCCCAAGACCGCCACCGGCAAAATCCAGAAATTCGAATTGCGCGCCCGCGTGCGCGGTGGCTGAGGCATGATGACAGAACACCCCAAACCCAGCGCGCTCACGGGTCTACGTGTGATTGACTTGACCCGCGTCGTGGCCGGCCCGCTTTGCGCACAAATGCTGGGCGATCTGGGGGCAGAGATCGTCAAGCTGGAACGCCAGGGCAATGGCGATGATCTGCGCGCGCTCGGCCCACCCTTTGTCGCGGGCAGTGATGACAGCACCTATTTTGTTTCGCTCAATCGCAACAAGCGCTCACTCAGCCTCGATTTCACGCAAGCGGAAGGTGCTGCCATTCTGAAGCGTATGGTGGCGAAGGCGGATGTGCTGATTGAAAATTTCCGTACCGGCACGCTGGCGCGTTATGGTCTGGGTTATGAGGATCTGCGTGCCATCAATCCGCGGCTGATTTATTGTTCCGTCACGGGCTTTGGTCAGGATGGGCCTTACGCGCATCGTTCCGGCTATGATTTTGTAGCGCAGGCCATGGCCGGGCTGATGGAAGTGACCGGTGAGGCTGATGGCAAGCCAAGTGGCGGCCCGCAGCGCGTTGGCGTGCCGGTTGCCGATATGTTCACGGGTTTTGCCGCTGCTGTTTCCATCCTTGCCGCGCTGCGCCATCGTGACCAGACCGGCGAAGGGCAATATTGCGAAGTCTCGCTCTATGAGACGATGGTGTCATTGATGCAGGCGCCGATGTCATCCTGGCTCAATGCCGGCAAGCTGATGCAGCGTACCGGCAATGATGCGGTGGTGGCGGTGCCTTATGGCGTGTTCCAGGGATCAGACGCGAAATTCGTCATTGGCGTTCTGAATGACCGCGAATTTATTCGGCTGGCGGCTGCGCTGGGTCATGCTGAATGGGCGCAAGATGAGCGTTTTCGTCGTGCCCGGGATCGCGCGGCCAATCGGGATCTGCTGCTTGGCATGATGCATGATGTGCTGCACCAAAGGCCAAGGGCTGAATGGTTGGCGGTGCTGGAAGATGCCAAGATCACCTCCGGCCCCATCAATACGGCGGCTGATGTGGAGGCGGATCCGCATACCAAGGCGCGTGGGCTGATTGTGGACGTACCGCATCACGCGGGCGGGCGGGTGCGCGTGCCGGCATCGCCGCTGCATCTTACCGCGACGCCAGTGACCTATCGCTACGGTATTCCAGCGCCTGGTGAGCATACGGATGCGGTGCTGCGCGAATTTGCCGAGATGACCGAAGAAGAAATCGCCGCGGCACGTGCCGCTGGCGTCTTGTAAGGGGGCTACGCCATGGCTGGGCTTCGTTTTGATTTGCGCGATGCGCCGGATGGCGCAGCGGCGCTGCGTGCTGAAGTGCGCGCTTTTCTGGCGGAGCATGCGCCGAACTTCACGCCGGAAATCCGCGCCCGATCCTGGATGGGGTTTGACCGGGATTTCACCCGCGCTGTCGGCGCCAAGGGCTGGATTGGCATGTGCTGGCCGCGCGAATACGGCGGTGGCGAAAAAAGCTTTCTGGAACGCAATATCGTGCTGGAAGAAATGCTTGCCGCCGGTGCGCCTGTGGGCGCGCATTGGATCGGGGATCGGCAATCCGGCCCGCTGATCCTTCGGCTTGGGACGGAAGACCAGAAGCGCCATTTCCTGCCGCGGATCGCGAGTGGCGAATACGCCTTTTGCATTGGCTTATCGGAACCGGATTCGGGCAGTGATTTGGCGTCGCTCCGCACCAAGGCGGAAAAGGTGGATGGCGGCTGGAAGCTGAATGGCCGCAAGATTTGGACCACCTTTGGGCATCTTTGCGATTGGATGATTGCGCTGGTGCGTACCTCTCCCGCGCCGGAAGGGGGCGCGCGGCATATCGGGCTTTCGCAAGTGCTGGTCAATTTGCGCGCGCCGGGTGTGCATATTCGCCCGATCCATGATCTAGTCGGCGAAAAGGGCTTCAATGAAATCACCTTCGATGATGTGATGCTGCCGGAAGATGCGCTGGTTGGGCAGGAAGGTGCGGGCTGGGCGCAGGCCACCAGCGAATTGGCGTTTGAACGTAGTGGGCCGGATCGGTATTTGTCATCACATCCTTTGCTGGAGGCAGCGGTGACAACGCTGAAGCAGGATGGCGCGGCGGCACCTGCACTAGGGCGCCAAGTCGCGCGGCTTTGGGCACTGCGCAATATGTCAGTCGCGGTGGCAGGCATGTTGGAAGATGGGCAGGACCCGGTGCGGCAAGCGGCGCTGGTCAAGGATTTGGGCAATGATTTCGAACAGGCCTTGCCCAATGCGGTGCGTGATCTGATCGCGACTGATGACATGCCAGAGGATATGCGCCGCATGCACGCCTATTTGACGCAGATCGTGCCGACCTTCTCCTTGCGCGGTGGTACGCGGGAAATCATGCGCGGCATTATCGCGCGCGAATTGGGGCTGCGCTGACATGGCAAGTGAGATTGCAACCGAACTTGCCGAACAGGCCGATCGCGCGCTGACAGATGCGGTGGATGTCGCGGTGCTGCGTGATGTTGAAGGCGGCGCCTGGCCCACCAATACTTGGGATGCCATGGGGGCACTCGGCCTGAATGGCGCGTTGGTGCCCGAAGATGCGGGCGGTGTCGGCCTTGGCTTTGCGGATGTCGCGCCCTTGCTGGGCGTGCTGGGCCGCCATGCCGCGCCCGTGCCGCTTGCCGAAAGTATTTTTGGCAGTGCCTTGCTGGCAGCGGCGGGCATTACGCCGCCCGAAGGCGTGCTGAGCTTCGGCGCGCGCAATGGCGCCATTCCCTGGGGGCGCCATGCGGGCCATGTCGCGCTTCTGGATGGCGCGCGCATTGCGCTTTACTCGGCAGCGGCACTTGAATGGGAAACAGCCAGCAATATCGGCCATGAAGCGCGGGATCGCGCGCGTATCAACAGCGCACCAATCGCCGAAGCGGTTCTGCCCAATGGCTGGGGTGCGGAAGCGGGCATGCTCTGCACCGCGCTGATGCGCTCAGCGCAGATTGCCGGCGCTATGCAGGCAGCGCTGGCGCTGGCGGTGGATCATGCGAATACGCGCAAGCAATTCGGCCGTCCGATTGGGCGCTTTCAGGCCATTCAACAGCAGCTCGCGGTGTTTGCGGCGGAGACTTCCGCGGCCTCAGTGGCTGCCGCCGCCGCTGCGCGCGCGGTAGATCGGCGCGGTCTTGCGGCCGCCGCGTTTGAGATCGGTTGCGCCAAGATCACGGTAGGTGAAGCCGCCACGCGCGGTGCCGCGATCGCCCATCAGGTTTTCGCCGCCATGGGCATTACGGAAGAACATCAGCTGCATCATTTCACACGCCGGCTTTGGTCCTGGCGCGAAGAAGGTGGCAGCGAAGCATTTTGGGCCAAGCGGATCGGGCAGGAAGCGCAAGCGCTGCCTGGTGCCCTTTGGCCCTTCATCACCGCGCGCGAGGAGGAAATCGCCCCATGAGCCCATTCCTGAATATCGAACGTGAAGGCGGGATCGTCATTCTCACGCTCAACCGGCCCGAAAAGCGCAATGCGATTTCCACGCGTGCGGAATGTGAGGAAGTGGAAGCCGCCTGCCGCGCCCTGTCGCGTGATGATGGCGTGCGCTGTGTGATCGTGACCGGAGCCGGTTCTGCCTTTTGTGCCGGCGGCGATCTGAAGGGTATGCGGGATAAGACCGGCATTACCGGCGGCGGTACGGGGGCGGAGATTCGCGAATCCTATCGTCGTGGCATTCAATTGATCCCGCTCGCACTTTATGAATTGGATATCCCAACCATCGCGGCGGTGAATGGGCCGGCAATTGGCGCGGGGCTCGACCTCGCCCTGATGTGCGATATTCGCGTCGCCAGCGAAAAGGCACTGTTTGCCGAAAGCTTCGTCAAGGTCGGTATCGTGCCAGGTGATGGCGGAGCCTATCTGCTGCCCAAGGTGGTTGGCATGTCGAAGGCCCTGGAATTGTCGCTGACCGGGGAGACCATCGGCCCCGCCGAGGCCCTGGCCTGCGGTATGGTTTCCAAGGTGGTTGCGCCGGAAGCGCTACTGGATGCGGCGCGCGCCATTGCGGCCAAAATCGCTGCGAATCCGCCGCAAGCGGTGCGGCTGACCAAGCGCCTTTTGCGTGAAAGCCAGCACACACGGCTCTCCACGCTGCTTGAAATGTCAGCGGCCTATCAGGCGTTGGCGCATGGCACGCGGGATCACCGCGAAGCGGTGGATGCCATGCTGGAAAAACGCGCACCAAGCTTTGAAGGGCGCTGAAAACATGATTTAGGTCAAGGAAGCGTGCTGACCGAAGGCGCAAAACCCCGCCAATGGAAGAAGGACCGCGATCATGACCTTGTCAGCCGAGAAATTCAGCGCCCAATCCATTTGGGATTATGTGGACGGCAAGCAGCGCGCCGCCGTCGCAGCTGAGCAGGCCGAAGCCGCGACGCGGCGCGCGGAGCAGGAAAAGCTGCGCGAAGCGTTTGAAGCACGCGAAATCGCCCCCGATGCGCTTGAACGCATCGCCACTCTGGTGCGACGCGCCGTAGATGCGGGCGAAAAGGAAGCGCTGGTGATGCGCTTCCCATCCGAATGGCTGCCTGATCAGGGGCGTTCCATCACCAGCCATGATCCTGCTTGGCGCCAAAGGCTGAGCGGCTTTCCACAGCGCGCCTATGAATTTTTTGAACGCGAATTGGAGCCGCGCGGCTTTCAGATCAAGGTACAAATCCTTGATTGGCCGAGTGGAATCCCTGGCGATGTCGGTTGGTTCATCACCTGGAAACGTCCTGAGGAAGACTAGACCGCGTTGAACTTGACATTGATCAAGACGGCGCCTGACCATCCCACCTATTGAGGCACCATTCCTCGGGAGGAAGCTGAGATGAAGCTCTGTGAAATTCTTGTTCATCTGGACCAATCGCCGCGTGTGCTGGCCCGGCTGGATGTCGCGGTGTCGCTCGCGCGGCAGCATGGTGCGCATCTGACGGCGTTGCAGGTGATAGATGTTGCGATCCCGGTGATGGCCATGGGTGATGGCGGCGGTGGTGGTGCGGTGATCGCTGAATTGATGGAACAGATGCGCCAATCGGCACTCGCTGCCGGCGTCAAGCTGAAGGCTGCATTTGAAGCAGCGCTGGCGCGTGAAGGCATTATGGGTGAATGGCGCCAGGTGGAAGGCACCACGCCTGAGATTGTTGCGCTGCATGGCCGTTACGCTGACCTTATCGTATTGGGCCAGGATGATCCGGAAAGCGATTCCGCCGGCCTGCTGGAATCGGTATTGTTCGACTCAGGGCGCCCGGTGCTCGCCATTCCCTTTGCTGGTAATTTCAAAAGCATCGGTAAGCGCGTGCTGGTTGGCTGGAATGCCAGCCGCGAAGCGACACGTGCGCTGCATGATGCCTTGCCATTGATTGCCAAGGCCGAAACCACCACGGTTTTTCTGGCCAATCCAAAGCGCGGTCTTGACGCCCATGGTGAGGAACCGGGCGCCGATATTGCGCGGCACCTCGCACGTCACGGGCTGAAGGTGGAAGTGGCCACTGCTATTGCGGATGATGTTGCGGATTCCGCGCTGCTGCTCAATCACGCAAGCGACATGGGCGCGGATTTGCTGGTGATGGGTGCCTATGGGCATTCACGGTTACGGGAATTCATCCTGGGCGGCGTAACGCGCAGCCTGCTGCAGGAGATGACTATACCGGTACTGCTTTCGCATTGAATGTTTACGGCAGCCGGCGAAAAATCACCGAAAGATTATTCGCCGGCATCGCTTCAGTCAGCGGCGCGGCGAAGCCGGCGATTTCGGCTTCTGCTGCAACGGCCTCTAGATCGCGCACGCCCCAGCCTGCATCCTGAGCGCGTAGGCCGGCATCAAATTCAGCATTGCTTGGTGCGGTATTCTGGCCGCCTTGTCTGAAAGGACCGTAGAGAAACAGCAAACCGCCCGCCGGTAGCAAGCGGGCCGCGCCGCGCATGAGCGCCCTTGTCACGCCCCATGGCGCGATATGGATCATATTGATGCAGAGCACGACATCGGCACGCTGTACCGGCCAGGCTTCAGCCATTACATCCAGCGCTAAGGGTGGCAGCAGATTAGCGTGCCGCGCTTCGCCCTGCCACGCCGCGATGCTGGCGCGGCATGCTGCATCTGGGTCACTGGGCTGGAAAATGAGCGCTGGAAATTGCGCGGCAAAATGCAGCGCATGTTCGCCAGAGCCGCTCGCAATTTCCAGCACTACGCCGGATTTCGGCAAATGGTGCGTCAAAACTTCCGTAATGGCAGCCTTGTTGCGCGCGACAGCAGGTGCAAAGCGGCGGGCGTCTTCCATAGGTTCGGTCATGTTATGGTCTTTAGGCTAGGCATTGTTCCAGTTCTACCAGCAAACCTTTGGTTAGCACGCGCTCGAGTGAGGAAAAATACGTCTCGTAAATTTGTAAAACCCTCCTCCTACGATCAAGGACTTCCTGATCGGATAAGCGCTTCAATAACGCGCCACATGCCACAACTTCGTCTTCTCTTGGGCGCAGGGCGCAGGAAGACCAGTCAATCAAGCGATCAAAGGGCAGCACCCAGTTATCTGACAGGATGATGGGGATACAGCCGAAGGACATGGCTTCCAATAGCCGATAGGAAAACAAGGCGTCGCCCCGTGGGATAAAGGCGAAATCCGCATTCTCCATTATCTGACGATAATCCTCATCGGCCCGACCTGTCGTTGCATCAAGCTTTAAAGCATCATGCCGGGCAGGTTCGATGATCCTGATTTGGAATTTCTCACCATCATGCAGTTTGCCCAGGGCAGCACGTACAGGATGGGAAAGAACACCCTGAAAGCTCGCTAAATATTTGCGCCGGCCTTCACCATGATGATCTTGATGCGCCACCTGGATTGGTAGGGCGGGCAGTGAAATACTGCGCGGGTTGAGTGAGCGATCAAGTTCCGAAAGGCAGCCATCCGCAGGATAGATGTTGCGGATGCCACGGAGCATAATGGGAATCCGGATGAAGGGATTCATGTTGATGGTCAGGATAACGTCCTGAGGATGCGCCCGGGCCCATGTTGTAATGCGATCATAATATGCCTTGACCGCGCCAGTATTGGATAGATCATGGCCCATACCACGGATATAGCTGGATGCCCTGTCCTTGTAGCGCGGCCAATTGGTTTCCATGGCGACATCTTCCTGCGGTAGGAAGATTTGACGTATCGCTGCCTTGGGCAGGGATTGAAATGTGGCAAGCAGCTTTTCCCAGAAAACCGTGCGTGGCATCGCAGAATCTTCCAGGATCAGTGCCACGTTCAGCATAAAATGCCTTTCCAGTGAATCGTTCTATCAGGCCGCCCGCGCACGAAACCGCGCCAGCGTCCCGCCGCGCAGTACAGCACTTGGCAAGCGCCGGTCCAGAATGCGTTCGGCCAAGCGCCCAGCTTCCACAAGCGCTTCCAGATCAATGCCAGTCGTAATCCCAAGTTCAGCGCAAAGCAGCGCCAATTCTTCGGTTGCGATATTGCCGGGTGCTCCGGGCTGGCCGGCGAAGGGACAACCACCCAGGCCACCCACCGCCGCATCAAACCGCGCAACACCCATACGCAAACCCGCCATGGCATTGGCAATGCCAAGCCCGCGCGTATCATGTAAATGCAATGCTAGGTGCAATTCCGGCCAACGGCTGCGCACTTCACCGATCACGGCTTCAATCTGGCGTGGATTGGCCCAGCCCATGGTATCCGCCAGAGTCAAATCCTGAATCGTGACACCAGCTTCTGCGGCGATTGCGAGCCCATCCGCTACGGCTGCCATCACCTGCGCGGGCGTGACATCGCCAGCATAATTGCAGCCAAACGCCGCTTGCAAACCAATGCGCGTAACCGGCACGCCAGCGGCAATATGCGCGGCGGTCTGTTTGCGCATGGCTTCAATCTGCCCGGCATGATCACGGTTCAGGTTCTTGAGCGAAAAAGCCTCAGAAGCCGCAAGGCTGATGGAACCGAAAAGATGTAAGCGTTCCTTGAGGGCCAGAGCGCGATCTAGCCCCGCCCCATTGAACCATAATGCGGTGTAGTGAATAGCGGCCTTGGGGGTGAATCCCGCCACCACAGCTTCCGCATCCGCCCAGCCGGGCACAAGCTTTGGTGAGACGAAGGACGCCACCTGAATGTGGTGCAGCCCGGTTGCTGAAAGCGCATCAATCAGTGCAATCTTATCAGCGCTGGAAATGGGGTTTTTTTCGATCTGAAAGCCCTCTCGTGGGCCTTCTTCGGCAATTTCTACCTTGCGCGGCAAATCACTCATGGGCGGCTCCCTTATGCAGCCCGAAGCCTATCGCAGTATGGCGCCGGCGTGAATGTTCTGGCCTTCAGGTGGCGTCCTCACCCTCACCAGTACCAAGGGCGGTCAACGCAGCCTCATTCAGGACTTCAATTCCGCCTTGCCCATGCAGACGGATGAAGTTGCGTCGGCGGAAGCTGGAAATCGCGCGGCTCACGGTTTCCAGCGTTAGGCCCAGAAATTCACCAATATCAGCGCGGGTCGCTGGCAGATCGAAAACCGGGCCTTTCTGCCCGCGCCGGCGCTGTGCATCCACAAGGGATAGCAGGAAGCCAGCTACGCGTTCTTCCGCGGTGAAGCGGCCAAGCGCCATGATATGGTCCTGGCTTTGCGCCAATTCCTGCGCGCAGAGATCGAGAAAGCGGCGTTCTAACAGGGGATAGCGACGGAACAATTGTTCAAGGCGGCGGCGTTCCATACGGCAAATCATCCCGCCGGTCAGCATTTCGGCGCCGAAGGCATATTCTGGCAGCGGCGTGAAACCAAGAATATCGCCTGCGAAACGAAAGCCGATTGCCGCCTGCCGGCCATCTGGCAAAACCCGCATCAGCCGCGCCATCCCTTCGGTCAGCGTATAAATATACTTGGCCTGATCGCCCTGGTGGAAAATGGGACTGCGCGGTTCAAGTGTCAGTCTTTCGCTATCGGCGGCCATATCATCCAGCGCTGCCGCATCCAAAGGCGCGCAAAGCCCAAGGGAGCGTGATCCGCACTTCATGCAGACCTCCCCTTCAGCCCCAAGCCCATCCATCATCGAACGCGTGACATCTAACGGGTTCATGTCTGCCTGCCGTTCTGCTTTGCCTTCGCAGTGCGGGCCTTATGGCCGCCCTTACGCCTTGGTAAACATAGTTGTCCCGATTTTGCGCTGGATCAAGACAAATCGGTGTCTGATACTCCGCAAGTGATCAGGTAAGGCGCAGTGCGCTTTTATGGGGGGATCATGGGTATTTCCGTTCGGGTCTGCGGCGCAGCGCGCACCGTTACAGGCTATTGCTTGCTTTTCGAAACTGGGCGCGCCCGGTTTCTGGTGGATTGCGGCATGTTCCAAGGACCGAAGACGCTCAAATCCCTGAACTGGGAGGAATTTCCCTTCAATTCACGCGAAATTGATGCGGTCTTGCTGACGCATGCGCATATTGACCATTCTGGCCTCCTGCCCAAGCTGAAGGCGGCTGGTTTTCGCGGCGTGATACACGCCACGGCGCCAACGGTGGATCTTTGCGCGGTGATGCTGCCCGATTCAGGGCATGTGCAGGAAATGGAAGTCGCGCAGCTCAATCGCCGCAATCGCCGCCGGGGACGCGTGCCGGTGCAGCCTATCTATACGGCGGAGGATGCGGCAGCAGTGCTTTCGGCTTTTCACGCAGTTCCCTTCGGGCGCTGGGTGGAACCCGCACCAGGGGTGCGGGCGCGTTGGTGGAATGCTGGGCATATGCTGGGTTCCGCTTCGATTGAAATCGAATGCGCCGAGGGTAAGGAAGCGCCGGTGCGGCTGCTGATATCTGGCGATTTGGGGCCGGATTGTTCGGTGTTTCATCATGAATCCGAAGCGCCGGCAGCGCTGGATCATGTGTTCATGGAAAGCACCTATGGCGATGAGGATAAGCCTTGTGTGGACCATCTAGCGCGGCGGGAAAAGCTTGCTGCCATTGTGAACCAAGCGGCGAAGCCGGATGGTGTGTTGCTGATTCCAGCCTTTGCCGTGGAACGCACGCAGGAAATTTGTTGGGATTTGGTGACGCTGATGCAGGCGGGCACTATTCCTGAAGTGCCGATTTTTATGGATAGCCCGCTTGCGATCCGGGCGACGGATGTTTTTCTGGAACATGCAGCGGCGCTCGAAAATGGCGAATCCGTGCGCCGTGCCTTACGCTCACCCTTGATCCGCCCGACAGAAAGCGGTGACGCAAGCCGCCGCATCGCAGATGTTGAGGGGTTCCATATCATCATTGCAGGCTCTGGCATGTGTGATGCCGGGCGTATTCGACATCATTTGAAGCGATGGCTTTGGAATCCGTCGGCCACGGTGATGCTGACTGGCTATCAGGCGCAAGGCACGCTCGGCCGACTATTGCAAGAAGGCAAGCGTGAAGTGCGGATCCAAGGAGAGACGATTCGCGTGGAAGCAAGCATCGCGGAAATCCGGGATTTTTCTGGCCATGCCGATGCAACTGAACTGGCGCGCTGGTTGGGCGCACGCGGGAAGGTTATGGGTGGCGTCTTCCTGCTGCATGGCGAAGCGCCGGCGATGGAAGTGCTGGCCAAGCGCCTGACCGAGGGCGGGATTGCAGCAGCGGACCAGGTGATCATGCCGGTGCTGGATGAGGGCTGGGCGTTGCAAAAAGGCGCGCGACCAAAGCGCCTGGAAAGCAAGGGGCGCCGCGCCGATCCGGTGCGGAGTGTGCGGCCCGATTGGCATAATGAACGCGCGGCGCTGATGCTCGCGATTGAAAGTGCAACCGAGGGTGCCAGGGATGATGCCACGCGCGAAGCCTTGCTGCATAGGCTGCGCGCTGCACTGGAGGCGGGCTGAAAATCCAGCGCGGTCACCCCGCCGCCAGTGCACGCCGCCAGCGTTGCAGCAGAAACAGGATCAGCGCGAATTGCACGAGGTTGAAGCCAATACCTGCCCACCAGGCAGCCGCGTAGAAGCCCAGCCAATCATGGATATAACCCGCAAGCCATGCGCCCGCCGCCATGCCGGAAAGGCTCAAGAACAATAGTGTGGGCACACGCCAATGCGCCTCGGAAGCCGGGAATAGCGCGCGCAGCGTCAGTACATAGGCGGGAATGATGCCGCTGAAGCCAAGGCCGTAAGCGGCGGCCACGAAGAACAGCCCAGCCTCATCCTGCGTTGCCAGAAAGCCGAGCATGCCAAGAATCTGCGCGAGTGATCCAAATACAATCGTCCATAACCCACCGATCTTGTCCGAAAGCCAGCCCCAGAATTGCCGCGCCATGAAGGCCGCGAAGGTCAGCACGGAAAGCATGAGCGCACCGCGCGATGCGCTAATGCCAAGATCACCACAAAACGCGACAAGATGGGACGCTGGCATGGCCATGGGGATGCAGCAAAGGAACGAACAGAAAGCCAGCAGAAAGAAGGCCAGATTGCCATTCATGCCAAGCACGCGCGCACCTGGCTGCATTTTCTCGGCAAAATTGCCGGTGGTGGGTTGCGCCGGTGGTGGGCGCAGCACCAGCGCCGCCAAAGGCACGGCAATGGCGGCCACCAAAATCCCATAGCCAAACATCGTGCGCTGCCAGCCATAATTGGCGATGGCGCGTTCAAATATCGGCGGCCACAAAAACCCCGCGACATATTGGCCGGAAGCCACAAGCGCGAGCGCTGTGCCCCGGCGTCGGTCAAACCACAAGGACACATAAGCAAGCATCGGCGGGAACAGCGCGCCATTGCCAAATAGCCCAACGCCAAGCCCAAGGCCCACCAGCAGCGACCAGCTTTCCCCAAGAGACGCCAGCATCAACCCAAGCGCCACGGAGGTGCCGCCGATCATCGCGACCAGCCTTTGGCCAAAGCGCGCCACCATCACGCCGCAGACCATGCCACCAATCGCGGTGCCAAAATAGGCGAGTGAATTGGCAAGCGATGGCAGGGAACGCCCGCTGCCGAAATCCTCGGCAATCTGTACCAGGCCGACCACCACGGTGATGGGGCCGCCGGCCGCGAGGGAGAGCATGGTCACTGCCGTCATGGCGACAATCCAGGAATAGCGCGTCTCGATACTGTCTTGATCCGGTCCGGCCACGCGCTGTTTCCCCGCTGCTTAGGACGTTAAACTCCCTGAGGCTGCGCCCCACCGCAACCCCGCCATTGCGGTGGCCCTGGCCATTATGCTGAACTTCCTGGGAAGGAGGCCACCATGCTGATGATGCTTGCCCTGCTGGTGCTTGGTCCCTGCCTTGATTTGCCCGCCACCGCCCCGCCGCAACAAAGCGAAAGCCCGGCGCCCCCGCGCCCGGACCAGCCCTTTCCGCGCCCGCCGCAAAGCTGCTCGCCACCAGCGCCACCCACAAGCTGATGGCGCTGCCCGTTGTTATCCTCACCGGCGCGGGGATTTCCCGCGAATCTGGCCTTGCCACTTTTCGCGACGCCGATGGCATTTGGGCGCGCCACAGGATTGAAGATGTGGCGACGCCGCAAGCCTTCGCGCGCAGTCCTGATCTGGTGCAGGGTTTTTACAATGCGCGGCGCGCGCAGTTGCGTGATCCGGCGATCCAACCCAATGCAGCGCATCTCGCCCTCGCGCAGTTGGAAGCGAATTGGCCAGCACCCGTCACGCTGGTAACGCAAAACATAGATGGCCTGCATCGGCGCGCGGGATCGCGCAATGTCATTGCCATGCATGGCGAATTGCTGAAGGCGCGCTGCCTTGCTTGTGGTGACGCACGTGAATGGGTGCAGGATATCACGGCGCATGCTGCCTGCCCGGCTTGTGGTGCACCAGGGCGGCTCCGCCCGCATGTTGTCTGGTTCGGCGAAATCCCGTTGGAGATGGAAAGAATCGAAGCCGCTTTGGATGGTTGTGGCATGTTTATTTCCATCGGCACCTCGGGCCAGGTTTATCCCGCTGCGGGCTTTGTGCGGGCGGTGCGCGCGCGGGCGCGCTGCGTGGAATTGAACCTGGAAGAAACCGAAGGGACCGCGCTGTTCCATGAAGCGCATCACGGCCCAGCGACCGAGATTGTGCCGGAATTTGTGGCGCGCATGCTCGCTTCATGCGTTTGAGGCTGGCGGTAGCGCTGTGTTTGGCCTCGCCCGTTTTGGCGCAGGTCGCAGGGTTGAACCCTGGGCCTGATCCGCGCCTGCCCGTGCCGGTGGCCCATCCGCCCTGGCATGCTGTGGCCTCAATTGAAGCGGAAGGGGCCGGGCTTTGTACCGGTGCCATGGTGGCGCCCGCCTTGGTGCTGACCGCGGCGCATTGCCTGAAGGATGCAGCGGGCACGGCATTGCTGCCGCCCGCGCGGCTTCGCGTTTCAGTCGGTGGCGCAGAGGCGCGCGGCGTCGCGCTGCGTATCGGCGCGGGCTTTGACCCAGCGAGGGAAGCGCCCTGGGCTTCGGATTGGGCGCTGGTTTCCCTGGATGCGCCTATTGGTGCGGGCCGCGTTTTGCCCCTTCTGCGGGAAACCCCACCCGCAGGCAGTATCCTCGCCCTGCTTGGCTTTCAGCGCGATGACCCCGGCACGCTGCTGGTGGACCCGGCCTGTCGCTATTTGGGTCTGCGCCGGATTGAAGGGGAAGGTGTGATGCTTGCGCATGATTGTGCTGGCACCACGGGGTCTTCCGGCGGGCCGTTATTGCTGCGCGGTGCTGATGGCCACTTCGCGATCATAGGCGTGCAGAGCAAGGGTATTCTGGGCCGCGCTGGCGGGTTTGCGGTGCCTGCGCTGGTTATCCCTTCGCCATAATACCCAAGATTGGCGGTGGTGCCCGCGCTTGCCGCGCCCCGCCCCGCCCCCTATACCCGGCTCCATACGCCATGCCGTCCGGGATGGCCCCGTTTCAACCGCCAAGATGCAGGTATTCCCATGGCAAAAATGCAAGCCAATCAGATGCGCGCCGGCATGGTCATTGAATTTGAAGGCCAGCGCTACACCATTCTGAAGCAAAACATCATGATCCCCGGCAAGGGCGCCGCCGTTATTCAGGTGGAAATGCGCAATGTGAAGACCGGCGCCAAGAAGGATCAGCGCTGGCGCACCGCCGATACGGTGGAACGCCTGACCACTGAGGATAAGGAATTCACCTATTCCTATGAAGATGGTGAAAACCTGGTCCTGATGGACCCCGAAACCTTCGAACAGACCCTGGTGCCCAAGGACATATTGGGTGACCGCCTGCCTTTCTTGCAGGAAAACATGACGGTCAATGTGAAGCTGATCGAAGGGGAGCCGGTTTCGATGGACCTGCCGGAAACCGTGACGCTGGAAATTATTGAAGCGGATCCGGTAGTTAAGGGCCAAACCGCATCTTCATCCTATAAGCCGGCGCTGCTTTCCAACGGGGTTAAGGTGATGGTGCCCCCCTTCATCACAGCGGGGGAGAAGATTGTGGTGAAGACCGGGGATGGCACCTATTACGAAAGGGCGAAGTAGGGCGTTGGGCTGGGCGGCCCCGAAGGTGGCCGCCCCAACCAATTGGCAATAAACATATTTTTAAGAAAAATTGCCCCGAAATGAAAAAAACTCTGAAGCGTTAGGGATTTGTTAACCTTTTCGGGCTTTAACTATTGCCACGTCGCAAAATGCGGTGGAACCAAAGGCGTGTTGGACCCTTTTCGGGGGTCGGCGTCGTAGGAACGGAAAAACTCCGATGACGATGAATTCGATCAATACGAATGCGCAAGCGCTGATCGCGCTGCAAAACCTCAACACCACGAATTCTCAGATGGCGGCGACGCAGAAGCGCGTTTCCACCGGTTTCCGCGTGGCCGATGCCCGCGATGATGGTGGCGCTTACGCCGTTGCGCAAGCTGTCCGGTCCGATGTGGCGGGCGTGACTGCCGCGAATGAGCAGATTGGCGGCGTTAAGGGTGTGCTGGAAACCACCTTTGCGGCCCTTTCCATGGTGTCCGACACCATGAAGCAGATCCGCACGACCCTGACGCGCCTCGCCGATGGCGCGATTACGCAGGATCAGCGCGCTACCTATGATCTACAGTATCAACAGCTCGCGCAGCAGGTTGCTGAATTCATTAACGACGCCAAGTATAATGGCCGCACGCTGCTTTCCACCAACACGGCTGATGGTGGCGGCAATATTGTCTCAATCCGTAATGAAGTTGGCGGCACCTTCACCATTCAGGCGGTGAGTGGCGACACACTCAAACTCCCAACCGTTGGGCCCACCAGCGCGGCAGATGCGGCGACCTGGATCAATAATGGCGGCGAGTTTAATGATACCGCCGCAGTGATTTCCGATACCCTTAACAAGTTCGGCAGCTCCATGAAATTCGTGGAGAACCAGATGCTCTATAACTCCAAGAAGATGGATGCCTTGGATGGTGGTCTGGGCGCCCTGGTGGATGCCGATCTGGCCAAGGAAAGTTCGGTGCTGGAAGCGCTGAAGGTGCGCCAGCAGCTTGGGGTGCAGACCCTTGGCCTGGCCAATCAGGGTCCGCAGGTACTCCTGGGGCTGTTCCGCGGCTAATCACCCGGCCTATCCCGATTGAATGAACCGCCCCCGGCCTGATGGCCGGGTGCCATCCCAGGCGCTTTCACCGCAAAGGTGTTGGTCCTGGGGCGGCGGCGGGGCGCAAGAGGTGGTCTGGCGTGATGCCTTTTCGGCTGATGCCAGGACAAAAGCTTAACGATACCAAACCAATAGGGCTTTCATCTTAAGAAGCTTAGTAAGCTTCGATTAAAAAAAATTGATCGCCCCTTAGGTTTTTGGTTTCACGTTTAGTTTTTGTTAACCATCTCCTGGGCATGATGGGGATGCGCCGCAAAAAGCGGAAGGCACACTGGCAAACGCTACTCTGGGTAGAGCGTGCGCCATTAGAAAGGGGAAGACCCCAATGTCCTATAACTCCATCAATACCAATCGCCAGGCGGTTTTCGCCATCCAGTCCCTTAACCAGAACACCATGGAACTGAACGCCACGCAGAAGCGTGTCTCCACGGGTTTTCGCGTGGCTGATTCCAAGGATGATACTGGTGCGTTCTCTGTGGCGCAGGCGGTGCGTTCTGACATTGCGGGCGTGACCGCGGTGAATGAACAATTGGGTGGTGCGCGTGGTATTCTTTCCACAACCATGACGTCGCTGACGCAGATTTCCAATACCATGCAGCAGCTGCGTACCAACATTACCCGCCTTGCGGATGGCGCCATCTCCGGTGAATCGCGTGACCAGTATAATGAGCAGTTCCGGATGCTGAACCGGCAGATCCAGTCCTTCGTTACGGACGCGACCTATAATGGGCGGACCTTGCTTTCGACGGCAGTGACCACTGCGGCGAATGCTACCCTTGGGTTTGGTCCCAACGTGATTGGCGGCGAAATTCAGAGCATTCGTAATGAAACCGGCGGTGAATTTACGATCGCGGCCTTTGATGGCGCCACCCTAACGCTGGCTAACAGCCTCACGGGTACAGCGACGGTGCCGGCATCCGCTGCTGCTGCGCAAGGCTATATCCAGGGCGCCGTGACGGCTACCGGGACGAATCTTGGTTCCATCGAAGCGCGCATCAACAGGGCTTTGGCATCCTTTGGTGCTTCGCAGCAATTCGTGGACAACCAAATCAACTACAACACCAAGAAGCTGGACGCCTTGGCTGATGGTCTCGGCGCTCTGGTGGATGCTGATTTGGCCAAGGAAAGCTCTCGGATGACTGCGCTGCAAACCCGTCAGCAGCTCAGCTTCCAGACACTTTCAATGGCCAATCAGGGGCCACAGTCACTACTCAGCCTCTTCCGCTGAGGTTGAAACGGTGGTCCCGGCAGGTGCCGGGGCCACCACCCCTTCGTAACGGAGACAAAAAATGTCAACGCTCGTTCTCGAACTCCGCCAAGGCGACATGATGATCGTCAATGGCGCACCCATTCGGTTCCGCAATCGCGCGCGGATCGAATTGACCGCCAAGGCGCGATTCCTGTTTGGCAAGCAATTGATGACGCCCGATATGGTCAATACCCCGGCCCGGCGCATCTACTTCGCTTTGCAGACTGCCTATATCGGCGATCACGAAGAACGTATGGCAGGGCTGGAACTTGCCAAGCAGTTCATCGCCGAATTCAAGGAAGCCACCACTTCCAGCATCGCCCGGGAATATCTGGATCGCGCCCTGACCCTGGCCCAGGAAGATCAGTGCTACCAGGCGCTGAAATTCGCCCGCCGCGTGATGCGGCATGAAGAAGTGGTGCTGGGCCTGGAACCTATTGCACAATTCGCCACCGCAACGGAATAAAGGCAAGGCCATGAACCAGACGCTCGCTACGCGCCGTTATGGCGCCACCCAACAAGCCCGCAGCCTGCGGGACCAGGAAGCCGATGTGTTTCGCCGTGTGAATTACGGCCTCAAGTCGGCCTTGAATGGCGATGCCATTGAACGTGCCCGCGCGGTTTCGGATAATCGGCGCCTGTGGGTAGCGGTGGAGGGGGCCATTGTGCATCCTGCCAATCAATTGCCACAGGCACTGCGCGCTTCGATCCTGAGCTTGAGCCGTTCCATTCAGCGTGAAATGGAAAATGCTGAACCCGACATCGCCTTTCTGATTGAAATGAATGATCAGATGATTGGCGGTCTTTCGGGCGACCCGGGCTAGACCTTGTCTGCTTCGGGACTGCGCGGCTTCTGTTTCCTCGATGATGATGTGGTTGTGGTAAGCCAAGTAATTTCACTTGGCATGAACCGCAATCAGTAGCGCTGCCTTGCGGTGAGTAAGCCACCGCTTACTAGGCCAAGCTTTTTGGCTGTTTTTATTCATTTCAAAGAAAAACTTGCGATTGGCCGCACAAAGGCCCATATAAGGTTTGTCACCTCGTCCGGTTTGGGCGTCCCGGCCCAGCCTGATCAAGGTTTGGCACGTCCCCTCAAACCTGCTTCCCGTGCCTTCCCATGGTTGGGCTGTAGCGATGGTCGGCCCGTAGCGCGATTCCGTGCGACGGCTTTTCCTCAACCGGAGCGAACAGCATGGCAACCGGCACTGTAAAATGGTTCAACGCTACAAAGGGTTATGGCTTCATCCAGCCCGATGATGGCAGCAAGGACGTCTTCGTCCATGTCAGCGATGTCCAGCGTTCTGGCCTTCCTGGCCTGAATGAAGGCGACAAGATTGATTTTGAATTGCAGAAGGGCCAGCAGGGCAAGATTTCTGCCGGCAATCTGCGCAAGATCTGATCTGAGATTGCGGCGCTTTTGGGCGTCGCGATTTTTTGGAGCGGGGCGGCGTTTGCCGCCCCGTTTCCTTTTCATGTGTGGAGAAGCGGCATGGCGCGCAAACCGAATTACGGCCAGAATCGTGCTGATGTGAACAGGGCCAAGCAGGCGCGCAAGGAAGCCAAGCTTGAAGCGCTGAAGGAAGCGGTGGCGCGGCGCAAATCTGGCGAAGAATTGCAGGACGCTGACGCTGAGGACACGAAAGACTTAAAGACTGAAGGAGATTCGCATGGCCAATAAGCCAGGAACCCAAGCGCGCTTTGTGCTTTTTGATGTTCTCTATGAGGATGGCAGCCGCCGTTCCAACCGCAAGGTGCCGGCGGAATTACTCGGCGGGCTTGACGGTGATCTGCCCGCGCGCAAGGAAATTGAAGCGCAGGACAATGAAATCGCCAAGGCATCCGGCAGAGCCGCGCTGCCCATCGCGTCTGTGGAACGTGTTGGGGGCAAGAAGCGCTAAACGCTTCAGGCCAGGTGGCGCAAGGCACCAAGGGGTGTTTACGTTAGGGCTCCGACAACAATAGCCCCTGCTTGCCGCTTAGTTTCACGCATGCAAAATTGGCGGGAATGTTGCTTCGCGAATGTTGCGTAACGTAGCGTGTGCTTCTGCGTCGGATGCCGGCTTCAAGGCCATGCACCGCCGACGACAACACACGCTCTGCGCCGCGCTTTTTTGATCTACAGGGGATGCTCCGTGATGCCGACTGACGCCGACCTTCTGTCCCGCCTAACCGCCCTTGGCCATGCTCTGCCGCCTGCAGCCAAACCCGTGGCTGAATTCATCCTGTGGCGGCGCGAAGGTAACCTTATCTTCCTCGCCGGCCAGATCTGCGAACGCAACGGTGTGCCCTACCCCACCGGGGTCTATGGCAAGGATGTTGACTTGGCCACCGCGCGCGCAGGCGGGCTGGCGATCGGCTTGCAGCTACTATCCACCCTACGCATGGCGCTTGGCGGTGACCTTGGCCGCGTCCGCCAGGTGGTGATGGTGCGCGGCTTCGTGACTGCTGCCCCCGGCATGGGCGACTATCCAAAGGTGATCAACGCCTGTTCGGAACTGTTCATCGCGCTCTGGGGCGAGAATGGCCGGCATGCACGGACCTCAATCGGCGTGGCGCAACTGCCGCTTGATGCAACAGTCGAAATTGACGCGGTGTTCGCAGTCGATTGAGTGTCGCCCGGTGGTGGAGGCTTCCGGCGTGAAGCTGGAATAGCGTAAAGACCCCACGTGGAACCGATTGCGCTTTACATCCATTGGCCGTTTTGCACGGCCAAATGCCCTTATTGTGATTTCAACTCTCATGTCCGAGACAGGGTTGATGAGGCGCGCTTCCGTGCCGGCTTGCAGCGCGAATTGGCGCATGAAGCTGCGCTGATTGGCCGCCGCCAATTGGCCAGCATTTTCTTTGGCGGCGGCACGCCAAGCCTGATGTCGCCGGAAACCGTGGCGGCGCTGATTGAAGATGCAAAGCGCCTCTTTGCCCCGCTGCCTGATATTGAAATCACACTGGAAGCCAACCCGACCAGCGTGGAAGCGGCGAAGCTCGCCGCGTTTCGTGATGCAGGGGTCAATCGCGCCAGCCTTGGCGTGCAATCCCTGAATGCGGAGGCTTTGGGCTTTCTTGGCCGTAAGCATGATGTGCCTCAGGCGATCGCCGCTTTGGAAGCCGCGCGCGCAATCTTCCCACGGCTTTCCTTTGATTTGATCTATGCGCGGCCCGGCCAGCAGGAAGCCGCCTGGCGGGCGGAACTGCGCCAGGCCTTGGCGCTCGCTGCCGATCATCTCTCACTTTATCAGCTGACGATTGAACCAGGCACGCAGTTTGAAACGCTTTATCGTCGCGGCGCCTTTGCGCTGCCGGCGGAAGATGACGCGGCGCGGCTTTATCTGGCAACGGCCGAGGAAGCCGCGCGCTTCGGCCTACAGGCCTATGAAATCAGCAATTACGCCAAGCCGGGCGCGGAAAGCCGGCATAATCTGGCCTATTGGCGTTATGGCGATTACCTCGGCATCGGCGCCGGGGCGCATCAGCGCGTCATGCGCGAAGGGCGCATCCAGGCATCCAGGCGGCATCGTGCGCCAGAGGAATGGCTCCGCCTGGTGGAAACTCAGGGCCATGCGGCGGTGGGAAGCGAAAGCCTGAGCCCCACGGAAGTGGGGCGGGAAGCCATGCTGATGGGGTTGCGGCTGACCGAAGGCATAGACCCGGCCCGAATCGAAGCCCGCACTGGGCTTGCCTTTGCTGATGTGGTGGACCCGGCCATGCTGGCCGCCTGCCTGGATGAAGATTACCTCCTTTGGCGCGAAAATGGCCGGCTTTGCGCAACCCAGGATGGGCTTTTGCGCCTGGATTCCATGCTGCCGCTGCTGTTGCGCTGACCCATGGCGATAAAGCTTGATCCTTCCTGAAGAAGACGTAAAAATCTTCTTGATGACAATCACCCATGCCCCCGAACCACGCAGCGCGATCGAAGCCGCCGGCAGTCTGCCGGATCTGGAACTGGATATCGCGACTGTTGCCTTGCAATTGGCACGGGTGGATGCGCCGGACGCGGATTGGCGCAAGGTGGCCGCGCATTTTTCCGATATCGCCCGCAAGGTGGTGGATGCCGCCAGCATGGATGGCAAGGCGGATGGCGGTGATTTGCAGGCAAGGCGGCTGATCTTGGCGGAAACCCTGCATGGGCATTTCGGCTATCAGGGAGATTCCGAAACCTATGAGGATATGGCCAACGCAAATCTGATCCGCGTGGTGGAACGCCGGCGCGGCCTGCCGGTGGCGCTTGGCATCCTGTGGCTGCATGCCGCGGATGCGGCGGGCTGGGGCGCTTTTGGTGTTGATTTCCCCGGCCATTTCTTGCTGGCTTTAGAAGGGCCTAAGGGAAAGCTCATTCTGGATGTCTTTGCCGGCGGCAAGGTACTGGAAGCGCAGGATTTGCGCACCCTGATCAAGCGCGTGGAAGGCGAAAAGGCGGAATTGCGCCCGGGCGTGCTGCGCCCCATGACGCGGCGTGAGGTACTGCTGCGCCTGCAAAACAACATCAAGCTGCGGCGCTTGCGCGGTGGTGATGTGAAGGCGGCCCTTTCCGCGACCGAAGACATGCTGCGCCTGGCGCCGGACCATGCCGCGCTCTGGCGGGAAGCGGGGCTGATGAACCAAAGGCTGGAACGGATTGGTGCTGCCTTAGGCTGCCTTGATCGCTTCCTGGAATTGGTGCCGGAAGGCGAAGCCGCCGCACGGGTCCGCAGCCTTGCCGGCGAATTGCGCCAGCGCCTGAATTGAAGCCAGCCATATCGCCAGCGCGCATCGGCAAGGCTAAACTGAGCCCATGACCCATTCCCGCCCGCGCGTCGCGCTTTTTGTCACCTGCCTGGTGGACCTTTATCGGCCGACGGTCGGCTTTGCCGCCATCAAGCTGCTGGAAGAAGCCGGCTGCCTGGTGGAAGTGCCACCCAGCCAAACCTGCTGCGGCCAGCCCGCCTATAATTCCGGTGATCGCGCCAATGCCAAGGCACTGGCCCGCGCGGTGGTGGATGCCTTCCAGGGTTATGATTACGTGGTGGCCCCTTCCGGTTCCTGCGCCGGCATGATCGCGCATCACTACCCGGCGCTGTTTGATGATGACCCGCATTATCGCGGCAAATCTGAAGCGCTTGCCGCGCGCACACATGAACTGGTTTCCTTCCTGACCGATGTGATGGGGATGGAAAAGGTCGCTGCACGGCTGGATGGCAGCGTGACCTATCATGATTCCTGTTCCGGCCTGCGGGAGATGGGCGTGAAGGCCCAGCCGCGCAAATTGCTGAACAGTGTTGAAGGGCTCAGCCTGATCGAATTGGCGGAACCGGAAATCTGCTGTGGTTTTGGCGGAACTTTCTGTGTGAAGTATCCGGACATCTCCGTGCGGATGGTGACCGACAAGTGTCGTGATGTTCAGGCGACGGGCGCGGGCACCTTGCTTGCGGGCGATATGGGCTGCCTGCTGAACATGGCGGGGCGGCTGAAGCGCGAAGGGTCATCGGTGAAGGCGCGCCATGTGGCGGAAGTGCTGGCCGGCATGACGCGCGATGCGGCGCCGATTGGTGAGGCGAAAGAAGGCTGATTCACTCAGCCACGGCAAATGGCCGGATGCGCGCCACCAGGTCTTCCGCTGTATTCACCCCGGCAAGCGATGCGCCAAGCCCCATGGCGGTCAGTGCCTGCGCGGTCCAGCTATTGCAGGTATTGAACAGATGAAACCGGCCTGTCGCCGGATAGAATAGGCTGAAGGGATAGATGCCGCGCGCCGAGACTACCGCGCGCCCAGCCCCGGCACGGTCAAAGCTATTGCGCAGGAAAGCGAGCAAGCGGCGTAAAGCTTCTGCGTTAACGGCAAAGGACAAGATGGAGACATTCGGCCAAATCCGCGCCGAGTGATCCGGCAGGCCAGATACATGCATCACCGCCGGCCCGGGAAAGGCGGCGCGGGCCGCAAGCCAGATGCCGGCCTCCCGCGCTGGGTAGAATTCCGCATCGCCCCAGCCGAATTCAAAGAAGCGGGCATGGGGGAAATCGGCGATCTCGGGGATCACGCTTTCAGGCACATCGGCGCGGGCCAACACAATTCCGCTATGCCAGCCATTGCTGACAACCCAAATTGGATGCGTGGCACTGGCCGCAAAGGCCAGCGCCGGGGCAAAAAGCAAAGAGCCAAGGACAGCGCGGCGCTGGATCACGCCGGGATAAGCACGCCTTGCACTACATGCACCACGCCATTGCTGGCCATCACATTGGCGCGGATGATGCTTGCTGAAGCACCTGAAGGCGCCTGGCCTGGGCGTGCCGCCTGAATACGCGGGCTATCAGCCGTTCCGCCCACCACACGCACGTCAATGCCGCTCAACATCCGGATGCGTCCGCCGCGCGCTTGGATATCCGGCAGGCGCAGCCGCCCGCCCGCAATCAGACTAAGCAGCCCCTCGCGGTCACCGTTACGAATCCGCTCCGGCGCGCCAGACCAGGCAAGGTTGGTTGGCGCGAGTACGGTGTAGATGCCCGGACGGTCAAACAATTCAGAAGCCAGGCCCGAACTGCGCAGCGCGGCGCGGAAACTGGAGAGATTTGGATCACCGCCAATGACATCCATGAGCGGCGGACCGCCTTCCGGCGCGACTTGCGCGCAGCCATTGAGCAAAAGGGCGGCACCGCCGACGGCGAATAGGGAACGACGCGAAAGCACCGGCGCTTCTCCTTGGCTTTGGGCGCGAATCGGCCCGGTTTTACTGCCCCCTTCTGGGGCCGCGCGCAGGCTTGGGCAAGCCCCTAACGCCTCACGGGGGCGGCATCAGCACAATAGTGACGGTGCGGGATGGGGGTTCGGCCGCCCGGACCGTGGGGCTGAATTGCGCGCTACGCGCTTCCGCTCGCAGCCGTTCAGCCCCCACGCCCTGCGCGGCCATGGTGTTGCTCACTGCGCGGGCACGTTGCGCGGCAAGCTGGATGGAAGTTGTGGCGCCACCTTCCTGCCCCGCATGGCCCAGGATGCAGATATTGCGGTCAGGTTCCGCCAGCGCGGCCTCAATGGCGGTGGCAAGCGGCGAACGGGCGGCTTCCGGGATTCTCGCGCTGCCGCGCGGGAAGGGGATGGAATACACATCATCTTCCAGCTTTTCGGCGCCAACGCAGGAAAAGCCGCGCGGTTGGGCAAGCGCCGGCAGCGCAGAAAGCGTGATGCCAAGGACAAGCATTGCAAAGCGCTTCATGCCGGCAGCAGGATTTCCGCCGTGCGCAACTTTTCAATCAACGCCGCCGCATTGGCGCTGGGGCAGGCCAGGGCGAGAGAAGCTTCCGTAATACTCGGCTGGGTGATGATCCAGGCAGCGGCCTCAACCTCCTCCGCATGGATCGCCAAGACGCCCATTTCAGTGCGTAGCCCATAATCCGTGCCGCGACGGACAGTCTTCACATTGGGCCGCACGCGGAATGCCTGCCCGCCGCCCGCTTCTGCCGCGGGGGTCGCGCCGCGCGCCGCCAATAGATCATAACCCCCGCGTTCATAGCGGTAATTGGCCAGGAAGCCTTCCACCGCTTGCAGGAATTTCGGGTCCCGCGCCCATTCGGCGATGCGCTGGCCGAGCAAAGCGGCCCGCTGCGTCAGCGCATACTTCGCTGCTGTCGTGCCATCCTGCCGCGGCAGGGGCTTCCGAAATTCAGCGTCGTGGAAGGCGCGTTCTGTCAACAGGCCCATGAAGTCAACGCCCATGGGTGCATGCACGCCGTAGGCGACATGGACGGAATTGGGCGCTTCGGCCAAGGCGTCATGATACCAGCCGCGCGGCAGATAGAGCAGATCGCCCTTCTTCAGATGCGCCTTGAAACGCAGCCCGCCCTTGGCCTTGTCATGGAATTCCTGCGTCTGACCGCGAAATATCGCATGCGCCACCGGCCATTCCGCGCGGCCTTCCCAGATATTCCAGATCTTCTCCCCTTCCACCTGCACGGCCCAGACATCATGTGTGTCGTAATGGGCGTGAAATGCTTTGTGGCTCTGCCAGGATATGTAGATATTGGCCTGGGCCTTGCCGAGGCCAGCGCCTTCCAAGGCAGCGGAAACACCCGCCAAGCCCGGCGTCAGGCTATCCACATCATTCATCACCACAGAAGCACCGCGCGCCACCCATTCCTGCACCTTGGCGGCGATGGGTTGCAGGGAACTGGCACCATCACGCGACAGCGCGCTTTGGCTATACTGCGCGGGCGGGATGGTCGTGCTATCTAGCACAAGCTTTAGGCTGCGTTCGGACCAGATATGGGTCATGCCGAGCAGGCGATTAATCCCGGCCCAATCCAGCACACCCGCGAATTTCTCCGCAGCCCCCGGCAGATGCAGCGGTTGCTGGTCGTAATACTCGGCGAAGAAGCGTTCTGGCGGCATAGGCGCCAGGATATCGGCCAGGGTCATGCTCATGCGGTCTTATATCAGAGGAAGGTCGGCGCGCGCGAGGCCTGCCTCTGGACGTATCGCAGGGAATCGGGCGCTATTGTCGGGGCAGTCGAGGCGCGCTCTGATGAAGCTTTGGTACCAATCCCTGACAAGGCCAGATGCTTGGCCAACCTATGCCACGGCACTGCGCCGCGTGCTTCATGCCGGGGCCGATCCAGACACAGAAATTGCCATCCATGGCATTGAAAAGCGGGGTGGCATTGGTGACCAATATCGCTACCTGGAATTCATCGAAACCGGTGAGGTGCTGGAAAACGTGGCGCGCGCTGAGGCCGAGGGCTTCGATGCCGTCTTGCTCGGCAATATTGTGGACCCTGGACTGCCGATCGCGCGCGAAATCGCGACGATTCCGGTGCTGGGCCTCTGCGAATCCGCGCTGCTGACCGCCTGCCAGATGGGCGCTTCCATCGGCATTGTGTTTTCAAACGACAAGCACGAGGCACGCGTTACCGAGAATATCCGCCGATATGGTTTAGCCGGGCGAGTGGCCGCTACGGCGCGGATGGAGGTGGCAAAGCTCACCGATCTGGAGGCCGCCTTTTCGCCAGGCGCGGTGCGCGATACCGTGCTTGCGCGATTCCATAAGGCCGCTGAGGATTGCGTGGCGCGCGGGGCGGAGGTTGTGGTCCCGGCAGTTGGTGTGGCGATGGTGCTGCTGTTTGAAGCGGGCGTGCATGAAACCGCGCGCAGTGCGCCAGTGTTGTGCGGGCCTTTGGCGCTAGTGCAACAGGGCCAGGCGGCGGTGAAACTGAGGCGCGCCATGGGCGGGCGCTTCACCAGCCGGCGCGGTGCCTATGGCCAACCGCCGACAGAGCAGATTGTGGAGCTGCGCCGGTACTATGGGGAGGTTTATCCGGGGGCGGGAAGATAGAACAAAAGAAAGCCATGGGTGTACACGGGGGACAAAAAATACTGGCTTACTGCTTACCGGACGCCTATCATGCTTTGGGGTCTGTTCACCCCGCCGGTGAGAGCTGCCGGTAAGGAGTTCGGAATGCGAAGAAAAAAAACAATCTATGTAACTCGGCCGCATTTGCCGCCACTCGAAGAGTTTGTCCCATATTTGGAGAAAATTTGGGAAAGCCGCGAATTGACGAACTGCGGCCCTTTTCATCAGCAATTGGAAAAGGAACTCTGCAATTATCTCGAGGTTGAGCATATCGCGTTATTTGCGAACGCTACCATAGCCTTGGTCACCGCGTTACAATCTTTACGTATCACAGGTGAAGTGATCACCACACCCTTTTCTTTTGTGGCCACGTCACATTCGTTGTTGTGGAATGGAGTAAAACCGGTTTTTGTTGATGTTCAACCCGATACGCTCAACATAAATCCCGAGAGAATAGAATCTGCGATAACCCCTCAGACCACAGCGATTCTCGCTGTTCATTGCTATGGGCACCCCTGTGACATTGATGCGATCCAAAGAATTGCTGACACTTACAATCTCAAGGTCATCTACGATGCAGCGCATGCGTTCGGTGTAAAGTGCCATTGCGGAAGCATTCTAAAGCATGGTGATTTATCCGTACTGAGCTTCCATGCTACTAAGGTCTTCAATACTTTCGAAGGCGGGGCTATCATCTGTCCCGATCTGAAGACAAAAACGCGCATAGATCAACTTAAGAATTTCGGTCATTTCGGTGAGACCCAGGTGGTCGCCACTGGCATCAATGGAAAAATGAGCGAATTCAACGCAGCACTTGGGATGCTGCAACTCAAATACGTGGATGAGGCCATTCAGAGGCGGAAAGTCATTGACCAAACTTACAGGAGAGGCCTTGCGGGTATTAAGGGTGTACGGTGCCTTGGCGATGCGGGCGAGAAGGTGGCAAACTATTCATATTTCCCGATTCTGATTGACCGCCAATACCCGATAAGTCGCGATGATTTATATGAACGCATGAGAGCTAAAGGCGTCCATCCGCGGCGGTATTTCTATCCCTTGATAACTGAGTTTCCCATGTATCGAGGGTTCCCTTCCTCGCACCGCGACAATCTGCCTGTAGCAAGCGAGGCGGCAGCTCAGGTACTCTGTCTCCCGATTTATCCAGATTTGGAAATCCAAATCGTTCATCAGATTTGCGAACTCATCGCTGGGCAATAAGAACCAAACGGCGCTTGCCGAATGAGAGAAGGGGGTGCGTGCGTATGAGGCTTGGTATCATGCAGCCATATTTCCTACCTTTTATTGGCTACTTTCAGCTAATAGCGGAAGTAGACCATTTTATTATTTATGATAACATCAAATATACTAAAAAAGGCTGGATAAACCGCAACCGTATGCTTCTCAATGGCACTGATACGCTTTTCTCATTGCCTCTTAAGAAGGCGTCCGATTCTCTTGATGTCGGTCAACGTGAAATCTCTCCTGATTTCGACCGCACAAAACTCCTCAATCAATTCAAGGGGGCCTATCAAAAAGCTCCTTATTTTGAGCAGACATTTGCGTTGCTCAACTCGATTATCCATTACGCTGAAAAAAATCTTTTTCGCTATATTCACCACTCGATCACTGTAATTTGTCGTTATCTTGATATCGGCACAAAAATCCATGTATCATCTTGTATTGGTATAGACCATGAACTAAAATCCGCGGATCGAGTAATTGCCCTTTGCAAGGCCATGAATGCGAAAATCTACATAAATCCGATTGGCGGTACAAAGCTTTATGATAGAAGGGACTTCAGTATGCACGGGATTGATTTACGGTTTATTAAGACGATACCATTCGAGTATCAACAATTCGGCGCGACATTTGTTCCATTTTTGTCTATTGTTGATGTGCTGATGTTCAATTCGCCGGCGGCAGTGCGAGATCATATCCAGCGTAATTTTGAGATGGTCTGATATGTTCTATTGGAGAAAACTTGGAAAAATTTTTACGCCACAGGAATTCAGCGGCCGCCCTTGGCTGAAGGAATTCGCCCAGGCTCCCGCCACGCTTTTGTTGGACGACCGTCTTCGCGTTTATTTCTCGTGTCGTCCTGCGGCGGATGAAAATGGGCGATATGTCAGTTACTCCGCCTGGGTTGATCTTGACCGAGCCGATCTTTTCAAGATCCGCGCAATAGCCGATCAGCCCATCTTGAGTCTGGGGGGGCATGGTGAGTTCGACGAATTCGGCACTTATCCAGTCTCCGTTACCCGAGAGGGAGAGAAGGTTCTCGCTTACTACGCTGGCTGGACTCGTTGTGAATCAGTACCCTTCAATGTCGCCATCGGCGCGGCTGTCAGCCTTGACGGAGGTAAGATTTTCGAGAAAATGGGCACTGGTCCTATATTAAGCTACTCACTCGACGAACCGTTTATCTTAAGCGGACCCAAGGTGCGCCGTTTTCTTGGGCAGTGGCAGCTGTTTTATATTGCTGGAAGAAAGTGGAAAATCGTCGATGGCCGTGCCGAACCGGTCTATAAAATTCGCATTGCAACCTCTAAAAATGGAATTCATTGGACAAAAACTAACAGAGATTTGATTCCCAGCAGAATTGAGGAAGATGAGGCTCAGGCCAGCCCCGATGTGTTTTTTGCAAATGGCAAGTTCCACATGTTCTTCTGTTACCGCTACAGTAGTGATTTCCGCAGCAAGCAGAGGGGATATCGTATCGGTTATGCATCGAGTGTGGATTTGATTTATTGGACACGTGATGATTCCAAAGCAGGTATAGATGTATCTGAAGATGGCTGGGACTCGCAAATGGTTAGCTACCCGCATGTATTTGAACTTGACGGTAAGATATACATGGCATACCTTGGCGACCAGGTTGGAAGATATGGTTTTGGCCTTGCGATCCTTGAAGGCAGTTTGGAGTGAGCCGTGAGGTGGATAAAACACGGAAAAATCTTCGATCCGTCATCCTTTAAACTTCCCAATAATTGTGTGGCATTTGCGCAAGCGCCGCAGGCGTTAGTATTTGAAGATTTCATTCGTATTTATTTTTCGACACGTTCAGTTGATCCAACTAATGGTAAATACCTAAGCCACATTGCATTCATTGAGATGAAAAAGAACCTGCGCGATGTTATTCGCGTTTCTGAGAAACCCGTAATTGCCCTTGGTGGCCCTGGTTGTTTCGATGAACATGGCATCTTCCCAATGAATGTATTGCGCTGCGGTAACGCGGTGTACGGTTATACTTGTGGCTGGAATCGCCGCGTTTCCGTTTCAGTAGATACTGGGATTGGTTTGGCAATTAGCCGAGATAATGGCCTGACTTTTGACCGCGTGGGGCCTGGGCCTGTCTTATCCGCTTCCTTGCACGAGCCTTTTTTGGTTTGTGATGGCTTTGTCAAGATCATAAACGACGTTTTCCACATGTGGTATGTTTTCGGTACCAAATGGAAAACCCTCTCAACTGAGGCTGCACCAGAGCGTACCTACAAGATTGGCCACGCCACATCGAAGGACGGTCTCGAGTGGGTGAAGGAAGAAGCACGGCGCATTATTCCTGACCGCATTGGTGCCGATGAATGTCAGGCGCTACCAACGGTGATTCCTATAGGCAGGCGCTACCATATGTTTTTTTGTTACCGTGAATCCTTTGACTTTCGGCGAGCAAAGGGGCGTGGGTATCGTATCGGGCATGCATGGACGGATGATTTGATAAACTGGACCCGCGATGACACCTCGCCGCCTTTGGAGGGTTCACCAGGCGAATGGGATAGCGATATGCAGTGCTACCCGCATGCGTTCGAATGTGATGGCAAGATCTATCTGCTTTACAACGGCAATGAGTTCGGCCGTCATGGCTTTGGCTTGGCCGAATTGGAAATCTAGCTCTTGACCATTCAATACACACATGGGCGCACCAACCTAGAAAGCATAAGTACACATCTGTCATGTTGCGATGCGAGCTTCGTCCCCCCACTCAGAACCCGCGTTGATATTGGAAGCTACGCTCAAAAAATCGCCGAGAAATCTGTAAGGTTTGAAGCCTGGGACAACGGTCGTCTTGTGGGTCTTGTTGCCGCCTACTGCAATGCTCCGAACCATGATGCCGCATTCATCACCAGCGTCAGTGTGATGCCTGGGTACCATGGGAGGGGTATCGCAAATAGGCTGATGGCCGAATGCATAGCTTATGTGCGCAGATTAGGCTTTGCACGGATTGAATTGGAAGTTGACAGGGAAAACAGGGTTGCGAAGACCCTTTATCTCAAGCACGGTTTCATTGATATTGAAACGCGTGGTAGGCATCAAAAAATGAGTGTGACTTTCGAAAAGGAGGCACCGATGAAGGAGGCGCGCGATTTCAATGCAGAAACCCGCGACACGGCGGAGCGTCAATACGCCTATGGGTTCGATTTTGACGTTATGCATCCTTTTATGATTCGATCCTTCATTCCGTTTTTTCGTCCAGGTAGCGTTTTAGAACTTGGTAGTTTCAGGGGCGATTTCACGCGGCGCCTTCTTGAACATTTTCAAGATCTAACATGTGTAGAGGCATCGGACGAGGCGATCGCTGAGGCAAGAGCGAGGTTTGGTGATAAGCTTATTTACATCCATTCAATGTTTGAGACGGTTACTCTGCCCAAAAGATACGATAACATCATTCTCACCCACGTGCTGGAGCATATTGATGATCCGGTTCGACTCCTCAGGCGCGTCAATGAGGAATGGCTGACAGATGACGGCAGGCTGTTCCTAGTCTGCCCAAATGCCAATGCTCCTTCAAGGCAGATTGCCGTCAAGATGGGGCTTATATCGCACAATGCCGCGGTGACACCGGCGGAAGCAGAACACGGCCATCGCTGCACTTATAGTCTGGATACCCTGGAACGGGATGCGACTGCGTCGGGGCTTAGCGTAGTGAATCGTTCAGGTATTTTTTTCAAGGCTCTTGCCAATTTTCAATGGGACCGCCTTCTGCAAACGGACATCATCTCAAAGGAATACCTTGAAGGATGCTACAAGCTGGGGCACCACTACCCTGATTTATGCTCGAGTATTTTTCTCCTGTGTGAAAAGGGCAATAATCCATGATTCAATACACCAGGAACCGAGCGCATGGCACGACACGCTTGATAGGGTGGCGGGTATGGGGCGCTGGCTGAGTAAGCAAACAGTTGTGGTGGGCCTCAGCGATCAGAAGACCAGAATGAGCTTTCCTGCTCCAGCCTATAGATGGCTACCAGATTAAGAATCTCGTTTAAGAACCGATCAACGCCGAACTCTTGTTCGGCGCGCTGCTTGCTTTCCTCGAGCATGCTTGAGAGCTCAGCTCCCGAACTCGTTGCTAAATATCGAATCTCATTTATGCGAAGATCCATTTGGTCAGATAATTCCGGACTATCGATACCTACGGATTTGAAATTTGAATAAGCTGCTAATGCTTCATGCATGAAGGGACTCGCATCAGAAATACTGAAACATTTTGTCAGAAAAGCAGCAACGATGCGCTCATGTACATATTTAAGCGTGCATGGCGAAACATTTACCAGTATCTTGCTGCGCCCATATACTTCATACAGTTTCTCTGCAGAAACTGATCCGTGAAAGCGCGCGCGCGTATTGGCTTTTTCGATATGAGGCCAATCACCGAATACGTGGCCACCGTGTCGCATGACTTCGCGTAACATGCGTTCCGCCCTTACAGCGCGGACATATCGATCCACCTCCGAACACATGCGCAAAAATAGCGCTTTGCGGGCACCAAAGTGAATGTTATTATTCCGGCATGCATTTGCCACTAATTGCGCGATCGTCTTGGTTTGGCCGCGCAAGGCTGATCGAGCAGCATCCTCAACGGCTGTACGAAGCTTTGCTGGAAATATATCCCAGCTACGAAGAAGTTTCTCTGGATCAACTCCAGATTTTACGTAGACAATCTCTAGATCACGGTCCTGCCAGGAAATCCTGTTCGCCCATGGATTCGATGGATAAAAGCCATTGTAAACAGCGGAAAAATTTTGCCCATTCATAAACTCATGATAGACATTCTGAAAATCCTCACTAGCGTAAACGTGAAAAAAACTGGGGCCCACAATAGAGTGAAGCTTCGGAGAGTAAAAAGGCGCATCGCCCATTAGCGATATGAACGGTACCTTCAGTGTATTCCAGAGATTACCAGAATCAATTTCTAACGCCATACCAAAACCTTGATAGCCAAAACAGAACAGGGGTTGACCCTTGGAGAGGGCCTCATTTAGTTTGGACGGCCAATTGTTTTCAACAAGATCTATTTTTGTAAGAGTGATATCATGGAGCTTCGCTCTTTCGGCGAGAGTATCTGTGAGCCATGAAAGAATGCCATTAGCATTTTGCCCCACAAAAGCTAAAGCGTAATGTGATGTCATAACAATATGATATCAAAAATAGGTCATCGCTGCAAGGCCGAAATCCTATCCTTTCCTGATACACTCAGCGGATTGAGGGGCAAGGCGGTACAAATACCACCCCCCGTGACAATTCTTGTCTGGCTAAGCAACTCTAATTAATCGCTTTCCCAGCTGGCTCCCAAGCCAAAAACTGAGCGCGCATACCCTAGCACGGCGCGCCAGGTTTGGCCGGCGACCTCTGTGCGGTAGTTGGCGTATCAAGACAAATGAGCAAAAGTTGAAGCTGTTGGGACATTTCGAAATATCGCGACTTTAACTTCCAGGAGTTTCAAGGATTCGTCATTCGTCTTCACGCCTAACCCCTCACTTCCCCGCAATGATCCCATCCGCAATCTTTTCCGCCACCATCAGCGTCGGGAAATTCGTATTCGAGCAGGGCGCCACCGGGAAGATTGAGGCATCCGCCACGCGCAACCCCTCAATCCCCTTCAGCCGACCATTGCGATCCACCGCCGACATCGAGTCTTCCGGCCGGCTTATGCAGGAGGAGCAGGAGGCATCTCAAACACCGGTCAAATGGGAACTTTTCGATTGGGCTAGCAGCTGGGCATGCTTCATTCCAATCAGACCTGGGCCAGGGAGCACAAACTTCATGCGCCGGTACATGTAGCCCCCTGGCTTTTCTCGACAACTGAGCCAAGACGCTACTTGACGCCGGGCTGGAATCACATTTCGATTAAAGTCTACTGGGAGAGCAGTAGACCATTAAAAGCAAAATCTATGGCCGACGATCGCACGGCGGACCTGCTTGGAATTGTTACGCGAAGGTTAGGCAGTCTAGGCACTCAAGCAACATGAGTGTCTGGGGATGAGAAGCGCGGACTTAAGGTGCCGCGGTCAGCTCTAAAGCACAGGATGATTTGCGGCAGTGAAGTCATCCATTGAGGCCCTCATCGCTCCGCATGTTTGCGTTCATAGTGCTTGCGGTACTTCTGCGTCACCAGATCGGTCTTTACCACCACGGCGACATCAGTGGTGTTGAAGGGTACATCCAGTACCGCACCATCGCCCACAAAACCGCCCAGGCGCAGATATCCTTTCACCAAGGGCGGCAGCGTGGCCAGGGTCGCACGCTTGTCAATTAAAGCTGGATCCTTCCGGCGCATTTCCACATAGCGGCCCGAAACGGCGCGGGGGCGCAATTCTTCCGGTGCCAGGTGAAAGGCATGCAAATAGGTTAGTTGGTCGGCCAGAACGTCCAGATCAGTCCCCGGCAATGATGCGCAACCAAACATCAGCGCTATGTCATGGCGAAAGACATAGGCGGCGATACCATCCCACAGCAATTGCAGCGTGCCGCGGCTGCGATACGCCACATCCACGCAGGAACGCCCCAATTCAAGCACCGGCCCAGGATAGGCGACCAGGCGGGAGATGTCGTATTCCTCGGCCGAATACCACCGCCCAAGTTTTGCCGCCGCCGCCCGCCTGATCAGGCGATAGGTCCCGACAACCGATTCCGGCCCCTCCCCCCGGTCGTGATCCACCACCAGCAAGTGGTCGGCGACAGCGTCGAAATCATCACGGTCCCTGTGGCTGCCCGCCGTGGCGCTATCCGCCTGTGCACCCATTTCGCCATAGAAAACCCGATAGCGCAGCGCCTGCACGGCATCTATTTCATCGGCGCTAACGGCAAGCCGCACGCCCAGATTGCCGGCGCGCAATTCTTCAAGGCCATCTCTGGCGCCGGCAGATCCGTCTTGATTTATTGGCATCGGCAATCCGTCACAAACAGCCCGATTCCGGGAAAACCCCGAAATCACCCGCCGTGGCCCGCTTTATATGGATAGTCTGGAGGATAGCCAAATCCCGCATCGCACCCTTGGTGGGTGAGGGAAGGGTTCAGCCGGCGGCCGCCCGGCGCTTCCGCGGCTTGGTGCCAAGGCCGATCTTCTTGGCAAGGGTGGAACGCTGCTTCGCGTAGCGCGGCGCAACCATGGGGTAATCGGCGGGCAGGCCCCAGCGTTCGCGGTATTGCTCGGGCGTCAGATTGAAAGATGTCTTCAAATGCCGCTTCAGCATCTTCAGTTTTTTGCCGTCTTCAAGACAGATAATATACTCGGGCGTAATTGATTTTGCGATTCCCACCGCTGGATCCGGGCGTTTGGCTATCTGGGTGGGGGCGGCGTCAACTGAAAGCAGCGTCCGGTACACATCCTGGATGAGCGAAGGCAGGGCCGATGCAGCAACGGCATTATGCGCCACATGCGCCGAGACGATCTGTGCGGTCAGGGCAAGGATATCGCCTGTCGGCTTAACTTCACTCATACGCGAACATCTCCAGATAACAATTTCTCATCTTATTAGTTTATTAAAAGGGCCGTTTCAACTACTATAAAAAGTAGTATCATTGAATCGCTGATTAGTTCAGCCTATTCAAAAAGAAGAATTCATCATCAGGCCTACAACCATAGCTATGCACCGCCCCATCCCACAATCAGATCAGTCCATTGATATTGTTTCGGAAACCTGTCCGATGACTTTTGTGCTCGTGCGGCTCGCGCTCGACCAGATGCAACCTGGAGAAGTTCTGGAAGTTCGGCTGCGTGGTGCCGAACCACGCCGTAATATCCCACTGACAGCCCAAGAACAGGGCCATGAAGTACTTGGCATGAGCGATTTGGAAAACGGTTTGTCCGTTTTGTGGCTTCGGCGGGGCTAAGGCGCAACCCGCCAAGCCGGGCCGCGCCAATGCCGGCTAGCGTGCCTCAATGCCCGGCAATGATGGCATCGGCGATCTTTTCTGCGGCCATCAATGTGGGGAAATTTGTATTAGCGCAGGGCACCACGGGGAAGATCGAAGCATCCACCACGCGCAGCCCTTCAATACCTTTCACCCGGCCATTGATATCCACAACAGACATTGGGTCTTCTGTCCTGCCCATGCGGCAGGAACAGGAAGCATGCCAAACGCCGATCGTTGCCTTGCGAATGAAGGCTTCCAGCGCCGCATCATCCGTCAGCACCTGATCCATGCGGAAGCCTTCCACCACGAAGCGATTGATGAAGTAGCTCCGGATGAAGGCTGGGCCATCCAGAATCAGGCTGATCATGGTGGTGAGAAACCTGTTCTTGTCACTCACTACGCCAAGCTTACGCACGCGGTCACTGTAACTCGCCGGAAAATGATCAGCGGTAATCTTGCCCAATTCACCGCTCATTTGAATGGCGGCCATCATGCGAAAGCCACTCATCAACCGGTCAAGGTCGCGCCGGTCTGACAGAAGGTTAAATTCTACAACGGGTTCCGCACGCCAATCGGCGGAAGCAAGCCGCAATTGCCCTGTTTCGGAATAGGTCTTGTTCACCCAAAGCAGCATGGATGCAATCTGTTCGCCCACTGCATGCCAGGCGGATTTGCTGACCACGGCCGCGAACATGTCTCCAGGCGGAATGCCCTGTAGTTTGGAGGAGTAGCGCAAGCCAAGCAGAATATGCCGGCGCGTTTGGTTATCCACCCGCGCGCCGCGCTTCAGAAAGGATGAAAGTGCGATGGAAGGATGATCCATCAGGCCCTTTCCGACCCCAGGCAGAGCCATCCGTACTGGAATACCAAGATCACGCAAATGCCCCACAGGGCCAATACCTGAGCGCAGCAAATGGGCTGGGGAGTGAATGGCGCCGCAGGAAAGAATGATCTCCTTCCCCATGAAGCGCTGTTCCTGGCCGCGGACCATCGCCACTACGCCAACGCAGCGTTGATCCTCAAACAACAAATGCTTCACCTGAGTTTCGCAGGAAATAGTCAGGTTGCCGCGCGCGCGGGTAGCCCGATCCAAATAGCCCATGGCGGCAGAAACACGCTGTTCTTCAGCATTGGAAATGGTGATGGGGAAAAACCCATCCTCGAAAAACCCGTTCTGATCTTCCAGTGGCTTGAAGCGCGCCGCCGCGAAGGACATGGCCGCCGCCTTGGCGTGGTTGTTCCACTGGGCGGGCATGATGCGCCGGACTTTGATACGACCTTCCTTGCCATGATAGGGGCCATCGAAATCAAGGTCATGTTCGACCTTTTTGAAATAGGGCAGCACCGCATCCCAATTCCAACCCGTGGCACCGCGTGCTTCCCATTCATCGTAATCCGTCGGCGCGCCGCGATTGGCCATTTGGCCATTGATAGATGAACCGCCCCCCAAGACGCGCGCCTGTTCGTATTTACGGAGCGGCGGTCGTTCTTGCGGATTATTATGGGATACGATTTGCGTATGGACACGCAGTTCAGTCCAATGAAAGCGCGGGTCAAAATAGGCTGTGCCCGGATAGCTATCGCGGATTTCCTTCGCTTCTTCACCCGGGGGCGCGTCAGGCCCCGCTTCGCAAAGCAGCACCTTATGGCTGCTTTGGGCTGAAAGCCGATGTGCCAGGACTGAACCGGCAGAGCCGCCGCCAACAATAATCGTATCGAACATCATGCTGCGCTTCCTCTTTTTCGGTCTAGTCTTGCACAATCATACGGCCCAGCGGGCGCCCGGCGCAGATATGCACATGAAAATGCGGCACTTCCTGGCCCGCATGGACGCCCATATTCATCAGCACACGGTAGCCATCCGCTTCCAACCCCAGCGCCTTCGCAACCTTGCCGACTGCGCGCCAAAAGCCGGTTACCTCATCGGCGCTTGCGGTTGCGCTGAAATCGGCAATGGAAACATAGCGCTCCTTCGGAATCACCAACACATGCACTGGCGCCTGGGGCGCGATGTCATGGAAGGCAAGGGCGTGATCATCCTCATGCACTTTCTTCGCCGGGATCTCGCCGCGCAGTATGCGCGCGAAGATATTGCTGTCATCATAGGGGCCAAGGCCGTTGACGGGCATGATTGTGCTTCCATCATGAATAAACTGAAAGCCTACCATGCCACGCATGGGCCGAATTGGAAGCCCGTTCAGCCCAATCCCAGCCAGGTTGTCGCTGCCTGCTCTGCACCACTTGGCAGGGGCGCGGCGCGATCCCCCATCCAGGCCAGGATATCGCCGGCCACCGCCGCGCCGCCCAAATCACGCAGCAACATGTGGTGGCCTTCCGGGTAGAAGGCCACGCGCTGCGCGGCGCCGCGCGGCATTTGGGCCAGGGCAGCGCGAATGGGCGCTTGCGGCACCAGCTCATCCTTCGCGCCGTAGAGCACCAGGGCCGGGGCGGTGAAGCGCGGCAGGGCGGCGGTGGCGGCATCCATTAGATCAACCAGGCCAGCCACGGCATCCACACGGGTCTGCTTCAGCACCTTGGGGTCGCCGGACCAACGCCGCCAGGCATCCAGATTATCGGTCGGGCGGAATAGCGGCGCGCTGGAAGAAAGCGCCAGCCCGGGTACCAGCGTTGTCATGACATCCAACGTCCAGCGGGTCGGCCAGCCCAGGCTTGCTCGCCCGCGCAAGGCCGGGGCGGAAAGCACAAGGCCATCCGCCATAGGCGCCTTGCTGCCGGCCAGCACCAGCACCGCGCCGCCCATGCTTTCGCCCAGCATGAACAGCGGCAGGCCCGGATGGCGGGCACGAATCAACCCAGCGGAGGTAATCGCATCCTGCGCCAAAGCCTCATGCCCCGGCCAAATGCCGCGCGGTGCGGCGCCGCCAAAGCCGCGTTGATCATAGGCGTAAAGCGCAACCCCAGCATTGGTGAACCAGGACGCGGCATCTTCTGCGAAGGATCGGCCATATTCATTCATGCCATGCAAGGCGACCATCACGGCGCGCGGCGGTCCCCCCGGCTGCCACGCATGCAAGGGCAGGCGCAGGCCATCGGCCATGACCAGCGCATCATCCCTGAGCGCTGGCCTGGTCACCACTGGCCCCATGGGCGCGCGCGCTTCGGCGCAGCCGGCAAGGGCCAACCCGGCCAGCAGCGCCCTTCGCGGCATTATGATAGGCTTCATGGTCATGAGCTTCAGATAGGGTGCCGGGCAAGGCTGGTCCATCACCCCCTGCCCCGGTATGATTGGCCAGAGCACAAGCAGATGAGGACTGAGATGCGCGACCAGCAAATGACCGGCTATGGCCCGAAGCCCGTGGTGGGTGTCACGCCCGAACAGCGCGTCACCGTTCAAAGCCGCAAGATTGCTTGTGATGGGGAAGCGGCGAGCGGGCTCGGCCATCCGCGTATCTGGCTGCACATTGAAGGGCATGATGTGACCTGCCCTTATTGTTCCATCACCTATGTGCTGGCCGAAGGCGCCGGCGAGGATCATGGGCATTGAAGACAGCACCGGCCCTGAAGCTGCACGCCCGCATGGCAAAGCCTTGAGCGAGGCGATTGCGGGGGCCGAGGGCCTGCCGGAAACCAAGCCCGGCGAACGCCATCTGATTCTGGTGGATGGTTCGGGCTATATCTTCCGCGCCTACCACGCGCTGCCGCCCATGACACGGCCGGATGGCACGCCTGTGAATGCGGTATTCGGCTTCACGAATATGCTGTCGCAATTCCTGCTGCGCCATGCCGCAAGCCATATCGCAGTGGTGTTCGATGCCGGGCGCAATACTTTCCGCAATCAGATTTACCCCAATTACAAGGCGCATCGCCCGGACCCGCCGCCGGAGCTGGTCCCGCAATTTGGCCTGATCCGTGACGCGACGGATGCTTTTGGTGTCGCGCGTGTGGAACATGAGGGGTTTGAAGCGGATGATCTGATCGCCGCCTATGCCAAGGCTTTTGAGGCAACCGGCGGGCATGTGACGATTGTTTCTTCCGATAAGGATCTGATGCAGTTGATCCGCCCTGCGGTGCAAATGCTTGATCCCATGAAGCAGAAGCCGCTGCGCGCACCTGAGGTCCTGGAAAAATTCGGCGTGCCGCCCGAAAAAGTGGTGGATGTGCAAGCCCTGGCCGGGGATGCCACAGATAATGTGCCGGGCGTACCGGGCATTGGCATCAAAACCGCGGCGCAATTGATCAATGAATATGGTGATCTTGAAGCGCTGCTGGCCCGCGCAAGCGAGATCAAGCAGCCAAAGCGCCGGGAAGCCTTGCTGGAAAATGCCGAAATGGCGCGGATTTCCCGCCGCCTAGTGATGCTTGATGACAATGCGCCGCTGCCGCTGGACATCGCCGCGCTGGAAGCCAAGGCGCCGGGCGATGGCAAGCTGGAAGCCTTTCTGCGTACGCAAGGTTTCCGTTCGATTCTGGCCCGCATGGGCTTTGGCGAAGCAAACGGTGTCCCGCATCGCGGGGCAAGCCGCGCCGTGGCGCCGGAAGCGCCCGCGGCAGAGGCGCCCAATGTTGCGGCGGCTTTTGGACCCTATGATTGCGTGACGGATGAAGCCACCTTGGCGCGCTGGGTGGCGCTGGCGCGCGAAGCCGGCGTTGTTGCGGTGGATACGGAAACCGATAGCCTGGATGCGCGCCGCGCCAATATGGTTGGTTTTTCACTCGCCATCACGCCTGGCCGCGCCTGCTATGTGCCGATCCGCCATGGCAGTGTGGGCGATATGCTGGCCGCCCCGGCGCCGGCGCAAATTGCGCCCGAAGCCGCCTTCGCGCTGCTCCGGCCGCTTTTTGCCGACGCTTCTGTGCTCAAGGTTTTCCAGCACGCGAAATATGATCTGGAAGTCATGGCGCGGGCGGAAAATGGCGGCCTTGCCGATATCAGCCCAATTGATGACACCATGATGCTATCCTACGCCATGGAAGCCGGGCGGCATGGTCACGGCATGGATGAGCTTTCGGTTTTGCATCTGGGCCATAAGCCGATCAGCTTCGATGAGGTGACGGGCACCGGCAAGGCGCGCATGCTGTTCAGCGAAGTGCCGTTGGATAAAGCCACCGCCTATGCCGCCGAAGATGCGGATGTGACGTTGCGGCTGTGGCTGTTGCTCCGCCCGCGTTTGCGCGCCGATGGTGCGCTGGCGAGTTACGAGCAGATCGAACGTCGCATGATCCCCGTGCTGCGCGATATGGAAGCCGCCGGCGTGAAGGTGGATGGCGCGGAATTGGCGCGCATTGGGGAAGATTTCGCGGGCCGCTTGGCGGTGCTGGAAGCTTCCATTCATACGCTTGCCGGGCGCGCCTTCAATGTCGGATCGCCCAAGCAATTGGGCGAGATTCTGTTTGATGAAATGGGGCTTTCGGGCGGGCGCAAAGGCAAGACCGGCGCTTATTCCACTGATGCGGCGGTCTTGGAAGAACTCAGTGTCCAGGGCGTGGAATTGGCCGGCAAGGTGCTGGAATGGCGCCAATTGGCCAAGCTGAAATCCACCTATGTTGAAGGCCTCGCCGCGCAAATAGACCCTGCCGATAAGCGCGTGCATACATCCTATCAGATGGCGATTACCTCCACCGGTCGGCTTTCGTCTACCGATCCCAATTTGCAGAATATCCCGATCCGCAGCGAAGAAGGCATGCGTATCCGCCGTGCCTTCATCGCCGAAAAAGGCCATGTGCTGCTGGCCGCGGATTACAGCCAGATCGAACTGCGCTTGCTGGCGCATTTGGCTGATGTGCCAACGCTGCGTGAAGCCTTCGCGGGTGGTGAGGATATTCATGCCCGCACGGCGTCTGAAATATTCGGCATTCCACGCGACAAGGTGGATAAGGAAGCGCGCCGCCGCGCCAAGATGATCAATTTCGGCATCATCTACGGCATGTCGGCCTTTGGCTTAGCGACGCGCCTTGGGATTCCACCTGGTGAGGGCCGCAGCATCATTGATGCCTATTTCGCGCAATATCCGGGCATCCGGCAGGAAATGGAGCGCCTTAAGGAAGAAGCGCGCACCCATGGTTTTGTGCGCACACCCTTTGGCCGCAAGCTTTGGATCCCCGATATCGCAACGCGCGATCCGGTGCGCCGCGCCGGGGCGGAGCGTGCTGCCATCAACGCCCCCTTCCAGGGGGGTGCTGCCGAGATCATCAAGCGCGCCATGGTGCGCCTGCCGCGCGCCTTGCACGATGCCGGGCTGAAGGCGCGCATGCTGCTGCAAGTGCATGATGAATTGGTGTTTGAAGTGCCGGAGAATGAGGTTGAAGCAACCTCCGCCATCGTAAGGCAAATCATGGAATCGGTCGCAACACTGCGCGTGCCGCTTTCGGTGGAAATCGGGCAGGGCCATTCCTGGGCAGAGGCGCATTGAACATGGCTACAGGGTGGAGCGCCGCTGAGAAAACCACGCTCGCGCAAATCTGTGCCGCGCATTTCGTTAGCCATTTGCATATCCTGATCCTGCCGCCGCTGTTTCCGCTGCTGCGGGAATCGCTCGATGTTTCCTATATTGAACTCGGCCTGGCGCTGACTGTGTTCAATATTGTCTCGGCCTTGACCCAGGCGCCGATGGGCTTTGTGGTGGATCGTATCGGCCCGCGCAAAATGCTGGCGGCGGCGCTGATGTTTGGCGGTTCGGCCTTTATCCTGCTTGGGCTGTTTCCAAGCTGGTCCATGCTATTGGTGGCCGCCGCCATGGCTGGGCTTGCCAATAGTGTCTATCACCCGGCGGATTACGCGGTGCTGGGTTCAGATATCAGTGAAGGCCGTGTCGGTCGCGCCTTTTCCTTGCATACGGCTTGCGGCTTTTTGGGTGGCGCCATTGCGCCCGCCTTCATGCTGGGTGTTGCGGCGCTCGGCGGCATGTCCTGGGCGATGATTGCTGGCGGCTTGGTTGGCCCGCTGGTCGCGATACCGCTGATATTCGCCGCACGGCGCGATGCGGCCAAACCCCGCCCGGCGGCGACCGCGCAACGCACGGCGGAAGCAGGTGGCGTGCGCCGTGTGCTGACCCCGGCCGTGATGGCGATGATGGGCTTCTTCATCATGCTGGCACTCGCCAATGGCGGTATCCACAGCTTCTCGGTCGCCGCCTGGGTCGCGCAGGGCATGACCCTGGAACTCGCGAATGGGGCTTTGACCGGCTATCTGTTCGCGAGTGCGATTGGCGTTCTGGCAGGCGGCTATATCGCGGATTGGACCAAGCGCCATGGGCTGGTGGCAACCTTTGGCTTCATCGCCGCCGCCAGCATGATGCTATTGATCGGCAATGGCACGTTCCAGGGCTTTGCGCTTGTGATCGCCATGATCGCGGCGGGCTTTCTGACCGGCATGATCATGCCATCGCGCGATATGCTGGTGCGCGCCGCAGCACCGCCCGGGCAGGCGGGGGCGGTGTTTGGCATTGTCTCCACCGGCTTCAATATTGGCGGCATGGTGGGGCCGCCGCTATTCGGCTGGCTGCTGGAAGCCGGCGAACCGCGGCTCATCTTCATCACCACGGCCGGCTTCATGCAGCTGACGGCGGTAATGGCGATTGGCCAGGAATGGCGGCTGGCGCGCCACCGCCGCGCGGCGATGACAGCCGCTGAATGATCAAGCCTTGAAGTAAGCGAGCAGTACGGACAGCGTTGCAATCGAAATCAGCGTGGAAAGCAGGACCGTGGCGCCTGATGCGCCTACGCCGGTTTCATAGCGCCGCGCCAGAAGAAACGCATTGGCACCTGTCGGCAGCGCTGAGACCACCACCGCCACCGCCGTTTCCAAGGGCGAAAGCCCAAGCGTCAGACAAGCGCCCCAGGCCAGCGCGGGCATCAGGGCAAGCTTTAGGAAGCTGGCAAAGCCAACCTCCGCCCGCGCACCAGCCAGCGAAAATCCCGCAAGCGATCCGCCAAGGCAAAACAGAGCAAGCGGTGGCCCTGCGGCGCCGAGCAGTTCCAAGACGCGCCGCATCGGTGCTGGGACGGGAATGCCAAGCGCTTGCCACACGAAGGCAAGGAATACCGCCATCACAATTGGATGGCGCAGCACACCCAGCAAGGTGGCGCGTAACACGCGTGAGAGTGGCGCCTGACTATGCAGCCCAATCTCCGCCACCACGGTTGCGACACTCAACAGCACCATGGAATGCAGCGCCAAAATGGCCAGCAAGATGGTCAGCCCGGCCTGACCAAATGCCGCCGTGATCAGCGGAATGCCAAGCATGACGGTATTGCCGAAGCTGGCATTCAGCGCGAATAGGCCCGCTGCGCCAATGCCCTGCCTCAGCCTTGCGCGGCCAAGCCAAAGCGCAATGCCGTAAATCAGCATGGAGGCGATGAAGAAAGCGAAGGCTGCCGGCCCGCCGCCTTCATGGCCTGATGTGCCGCCATTGAATAACAGGCAGGGCGAAGCGATGGAGAAGGTAAAAAAATTCAGCCCGCGAAAGCCGCCATCATCCATAAAGCGCCAGCGCGAAGCGGCATAACCGAGCGCAATAATGGCAAAGACCGGCAGGACAATGCCAAGAACAATGCTCACGCGCCAAGCAAGCCCTTGATGAATTCGGCCATGCCGGGCTGGCGCATACGCGTGCTGCGCGCGGCATGCAATACGGCGCGCGCTGCCGCCACGGTTGCATCGAAATTCTGATTGATCAGCACATGGTCGAATTCATCCCAATGGGCGATTTCTTCGCGAGCAGCCACCATGCGTTTCACAATTTCCGCATCACTATCCTGGCCGCGATTGCGCAGCCGATGTTCCAATTCCGCCATGCTGGGTGGTAGCAGAAAAATACTGGTGACATCGGCGGGCATGCTGGCCTTCAACTGCCGATGGCCCTGCCATTCAATATCAAACAGCACATCACGCCCTTCGGCCAGCGCCGCTTCGACCGGTGCGCGTGGTGTGCCATAGCCGCGGCCCAGAAACATCGCATGTTCCAGCAAATCACCGCGCGCGATCATGGCCTGATATTCCGCCATGTCGCGGAAATGGTAATGCACGCCATCCTGTTCACCCGGGCGCGCGGCGCGGGTGGTGACGCTGACGGATAGCGTGAGATCACCCTCGCTTTCCAACAACGCGCGGGAAACGCTGGTCTTGCCCGCCCCGGGCGGTGCCGCAATCACCAGGCAAAGGCCACGACGCGTCATGGGCGCTTACTCCACATTCGCCGCTTGTTCGCGCAAGCGTTCAATCGCAGCTTTCAGGTCAAGCCCAAGCCGCGTCAGCGCCACACTGGCGGATTTGCTGCAGAGCGTATTGGCTTCGCGCACGAATTCCTGCGTCAGAAACTCCAGCCGCCGGCCCACCGCGTCACCGGAAGCAAGCAGCGCGCGCGCTTCGGCGATATGGGCGTTTAGCCGGTCAATCTCCTCCCGCACATCGGATTTGGCGGCAAGCAGCGCGACCTCGGCGGCCAAGCGTTCTTCCGGCACGCGGCGTTCACCTTCCAGCAGTGCCGCCAAGCTTTCCAGTAAGCGCGCCTTTTGCTGCGCAGGTTGATCCGCCGCTGCGTCGCGCGCCAGTGTCACCAGGGCTGCGATTTCATCAATCAGCACGGTCAGAATTTCAGCCAGGCGCGCCCCTTCTGCCGCGCGGGACTTCGCCAAGGCTTGCAGGGCAGCGGAGAAACCCTTGGCCACTACCGCGCGGCGCGCTTCCTCAGCGGCCTCATCAAGCTCCGTGCTTTCAGCACGTAGCACGCCGGGCAGGGTCAGCAGCGCCTCGGCGCGGGGCGGTGGGGCGCCGGGGATGCGCGCGGCCAAATCCAGCGCCAAGCGCAAAGCCTGATCCAAGGCTGCGGGGTCCGGCGTCAGGCGCGGGCCTGCCTTCTCCTCCCGCTTGATGTTCAAGGTGGCGGAGATATTGCCGCGCTTGAACACCTTCCCCGCCGCATCGCGCAGCGCGGGTTCAACCGCGTCAAAGCCATTGGGCAGGCGCAGCCGCAGATCGAGCCCCCGCCCATTGACGCTGCGCACTTCCCACAGGAAGGAAGCGCCATCGGGCAGGGTGCCATCGGCACGGGCGAAACCGGTCATGGATGCAAGCTTGGCCATGCGCGGTTTTTGCCCCAGAGGAGATGTTATGCAAGCGCTTTGGAAAAATGTGCTGATTACCGGTGCCTCATCCGGCCTGGGCCGCGCCCTAGCGGAAGCCTGCGCTACGCCTGGCGTGGTACTGCATCTTTCGGGACGTGACGCCGCCAGGCTGGAAGAAACCGCCAACGCCTGCCGCGCGCGGGGGGCAGAGGTGCGGCCATGTGTGCTGGATGTCTGCGACGCGGCAGCCATGGCGGGCTGGATCACGGGCGCCGGGCAGCTTGATCTGGTGATCGCCAATGCCGGCATTAGCGCCGGCACCGGCGGGGTGACGGAACCCGCCACCCAGGCAAGGCGGATTTTTGAGGTCAATGTGACGGGCGTTTTGAATACTGCCCTCCCGGCGCTGGAGGTCATGGCCGCACAAACCCCCGGCGCCGATGGGCTGCGCGGGCGGGTTGCCGTGGTGGCATCCGTCGCTGCTTTCGTGGCCGCGCCGGGTGCGCCGGCCTATTGCGCGACAAAGGCCGCGGTGCAGCGCTGGGCGGAAGCGCTGGATGCGACAGAACGCGCGCACGGCATTCGGCTGCATGCGATTTGCCCCGGCTATGTCCGCACACCCATGACCGCGCGCAACAAATTCCCCATGCCGTTTCTGATGGATGCGGATGAAGCCGCGCGGCGCACGCTGGCGGGGCTCGCGCGTGGCAAGACGCGCATCGCCGATCCCGGGCCGACCTATATGCTGGCGCGCTTCGCGGGCGCCTTGCCGATTTCCTGGCGGGCCGCAATTTTCAGCCGCTTGCCCGCCAAGGATGGCAATATTTAATCGTTAGCTATTCGGCTTAAGCATCTGCCGCAGTACAGTGCCATCGGAGAGCCGGTCAAAACCTTCATTGATTTCTTCCAGCTTCACCACGCCGCTTTTGAGCTTATTCACCGGCATCTTGCCGCGCCGATAAAGCGAAAGCAGGCGCGGAATATCACGTTCCGCCACGCAGGATCCCATATAGGAACCGCGAATGCTCTTTTCCTCAGACACCAAAGACGCGTGCAGGTAAGACACCGAAGCATTCACATTCGGCAAACCCGCACTGATGGTGCTGCCACCACGCGCGGTAATGGCAATGGCAAGCTGCATGGCGGGAATGGTGCCAGCGGTTTCAATCACTGTATCGACGCCACCATCTGTCGCATCACGTACCGCCGCTGCGCAATCATCGTTGCCGGCCAGGAAGACATCCGTCGCCCCCCATTCCTTGGCTTGTTCCAGCTTTTTCGGGTTGGTATCAACCGCAATGATGCGATCAGCGCCCGATGCCACGGCGGCAAAAAGCGCATTCATGCCAACACCACCCAAACCGACCACGGCAACATTCTCACCTGGCTGCAGGCGCGCGGTATTGATGACAGCGCCCGCGCCGGTCATCACCGCGCAGCCGAAAATCGCCGCGTCATCCAGCGGAATGTCCTTATCAATCTTCACCGCCGAACGCCGCGCTACGACAGCGAATTGGGCGAATAGCGACAAACCGCTATTGTGGTTCACGTAACTGCCATCCAGGCGCTTGATGCGCTTGGCACCACTCACCAAGGACCCCGCCGCACGCGCTGCATTGCCGCTAGGGCAGATATTGGGCCGACCGCGCGCACAGTAACGACAGGTGCCGCAAGATGACGCGAAAACCGTGATCACGTGATCACCAGGCTTCAAATCCATAATGCCCGGCCCGCATTCGCGCACAATGCCGGCCCCTTCATGGCCGATCACGATCGGCAGCGGGCGCGGGCGCTGATTTTCGATGGTGGAAAGATCCGAATGGCATAGTCCTGCCGCCGCAACTTCGATCAGGATTTCACCGGGGCCGGGTGGGTCAAGCTCCACCTCCTCCACCACCAAAGGGCGGGTCTTGGCATAGGGGCGCGGCAAGCCCTGTTCGAACAGAATGGCAGCTTTCATGCGCATCGGCGCTTCCTCCTGGTAACCTTATCGTTCAGCTTGCACCGGCAGCGCGCCATTCCGCAATCAGGGCATCGGCGGCGCGGTCCATATCGTCACTGCCGTTATAGCCATGGAAGGAAATGCGAATGCGCCCGCGCCCATTCCAGGCAAGCACGCCGCGCTGCGCCATGCCCTCCACAATCGCTGCCGCCTTCGGGTGTTCCGCGCAAACACTCGCGCCATGCCAGCGCGGATCGGGCGGCGTGGTGGAAGGGATGCCGGCGGCACGCAGCCATTCAAGCAAACCCACCGTCAGGCGCTGCACATGGGCTTCAATCGCCTCCGGCGCATGGGCTTCCAGATAACGCAGCGCCGAGTCCAACACATAAAGCCCGAGATGCGATGGATTGCCGCGGGTGAAGCGCGCGCCACCTAGCAGCAGCGCGGGCGTTTCAGACCAATCTGGCCGCCCCATGGAGGCGATGGAATGCCACCCCGCCGTGCTCGGCACCCAGCCTGGCTGGCGCGCGGGATTCCAATAGGCAAGCGCGACGCCCGTACAGCCTAGCATCCATTTATAGCAGGCAGAGAAAGCAAAATCGGCAACCTCGGCATGGATCGGCATCCACCCCGCACCTTGCGTGAAATCCACGACCAGCAAAGCGCCAACCCTATCCGCCGCCGCGCGTAGCGCGACCAGATCATGCCGCGCGGCGTTCAGGAAGGATACCGCACTGACGCCAATCATACGCGTTGAACCATCAATCGCGGCAGCAAAGCTGGCGGGATCGGCAGCCTTGGCAAAGCGCAAAGTTACCTTGGGCTGGCGCTGCAGCGCGAGGGGCGCGACGACGGACGGGTATTCATCCGGGTCCACCAGCACCGTATCGCCTGCGCGCCAAGCCAGGCTTTCCACCACCATGGAAACGCCCTCCGCCACCGATGACACAAAGCCGATATCGGCGGGGGCGACATGAAACAGCCTCGCCGCGCGGGCGCGAGCCGCTTCCATCATGGCTTCCTGACGGTGGCGCCCGGCGGGACCATCCGATTTGTCTACTGCATAGGCGCTAAAGGCCGCATCATGCTGGCGGAGAAAGGGTGTTTCCCCCGCCGCGCAAAGATGCGTGATGCCGGGGGCGATACGGAAATCCGCAGGATCAAAAAGCGGAGTAATCTTCATGGCGCGACCTTAAGTGAACTGCGTAGGGGCCAAGCAGGGCGAATGTCATGCAGGGCGTCCTTCACGTTACCCCGCATTCAAGGCCCGAACCGCGCAAGCGTCAAAACCAAGACGTGCCGCGCGGGCGATGATAGGCTGCGTGCATATTGGAAGGTGATCCGCCCTGCCTGCCCTTGTGATCCTTACCGCCTATGCCCTGCTGGTCGTGCTGCCGGTCGCACTTGGCTGGTGGCTGATCGGCCCCGCGCGGCCATGGTTGGATGAAGCCTCCAGTGCCATCGCCATGATGGCCACTGCGGCGCTGTTGTTGGAGTTTTTGCTCTCTGGCAGGTTTCGCGTGATCAGCGCGGGCATCGGCATGGATCGCAGCCTGCGCTGGCATCAGATTTTCGCGCAAATCCTAACAGTCGCGGCGCTGCTGCATCCGTTGTTTTATCTGAGCCCTAGCGGTGCCGCCTTTCGGCGCCCGGATGATCTCAGCTTCGCGCTGGTGCTGGGCTTGGATGCGGCCTCGCTGATTTCTGGCGCTTTGGCCTGGTTGCTGCTGGCCTTGCTGACAATTACAGCCATCAGGCGCGATGATTTGCCCTATCGCTATGAAGTCTGGCGGGTAAGCCATGGGCTTGGCGCGGCGCTGCTGGCGGGGTTGGCGCTCCATCATGCTCTCTCTGCCGGGCGCTATTCCGCCGCACCGGCGGTGATGGCCTATTGGGCGTTCATGCTGGCCTTGGCTTTGGGCAGCCTGGTTGCGGTTTATTTGCTGCGGCCCTGGCAGTTGGTGCGGCGCCCTTGGCGCATTGCCGGCCTGGAACGAGTCGGTGATCGGCTTTGGTTGCTGACGCTTGAACCCGATGGCCATGCGGGGCTTGCCTATCGCGCCGGGCAATTCGCCTGGCTGCGGCTGAATTGCTCGGCGTTTTCGGTGCGCGAGCATCCTTTCTCCATCGCCTCAGCACCCACGGATGGGAAGGCTTTGCGCTTTCTGATCAAGGAAGTGGGGGATTTCACGCGCCGGATCGGCACGCTGCCGCTGGGCGCGCGCACCTATGTGGATGGCGCATATGGCGCGCTTTGTCTGGAAGGGCGGCAGGAACCCGGCATTTTCATGATCGCCGGCGGCGCAGGGCTGGCGCCCATGCTTTCCCTGTTGCGGGACGCCGCGGCGCGCGGCGAAACCCGCCCGATCACCCTGCTTTATGGCAATCGCCACCAGGGGCAGATCATGGCGGCGGCGGAATTGGCCGCGCTGGCGGGGCGCTTGCGGCTTGATCTGCACCATGTGTTGCAGGAACCGCCACTAGGCTGGGTAGGCTTTGCCGGCATGATGACGCCCGCATTGATCCAGGCCGAAGCGACAAAGGCCGCGCAGGAAGGTTGGGTTTTCATGCTATGTGGCCCCGGCCACATGATCCGCGCCGCGCATCAGGGGTTGCGCGCGCTTGGCGTACCCCGGCGGTGCATTCTGGAAGAGCGCTTTTCGGTGTTTTGACCGCCAGCCCCCGCCTTAATCATGCCCGGCTTTCGCGGCATAAGAAGGTAACAGACCAATCCAGGGGAATCGTCCTGTGCCGTTGAAGCCGCTCAAGAAAGCCGTGCTGCCCGTTGCCGGGCTTGGCACGCGTTTCCTGCCCGCCACCAAGACCATGGCGAAGGAAATGCTGCCCATCGTCGATAAGCCACTGATCCAATACGCGGTGGAAGAAGCGCGCGCCGCGGGCATTGAACAAATCTGCCTGATCACCGGTCGCGGCAAGACCATGCTGGTGGATCATTTCGACATTGCCTATGAGCTGGAACGCACCTTGGCAGAACGCGGCAAGGAAAAAGAGTTAGCGGCTTTGCGCGCCGATGCGCCGCCGCCTGGTTCCATCATGTCTGTCCGCCAGCAAGTGCCCATGGGGCTCGGCCATGCCATTTGGTGCGCGCGCGCTTTCATTGCTGATGATCCCTTCGCCATCCTGCTGCCCGATGATCTGATGCAATGCGAAGTGTCTTGTACCGCGCAGCTTGCCGATGCCTATCGCGAAACCGGCAGCAATGTGGTGGCGATTGAAGAAGTGCCGCGTGACCGCGTGAACCGCTACGGTGTTTTGGATGTGGCGGAAGATCACGGGCGCCTGGTTTCGGTGAAGGGGCTCGTGGAAAAGCCGCCGATTGAAAAGGCGCCATCCAACCTGACGATCATTGGCCGCTATGTGCTGATGCCCGAAGTGATCGGCCATTTGGCGCGCATGGAAAAAGGCGCGGGCGGCGAAGTACAATTGACCGATGGCATGGCGAAGCTGATCGGCACGCAACCCTTCCACGGGCTGCGCTATGAAGGCCGCCGCTTTGATTGCGGCGACAAGGCGGGCTTCCTGGAAGCGCAGGTCGCTTTCGCGCTGGCCAGGTCCGATTTGGCGCCGGCCATGCGCGACATTTTGAAGCGCTATGCTTGAGACTTAGCTGGGGCGCATACAGCGCACCAGCTCTGCCACATCTGGCGCATCATCCAAGCGCCAGATCGCGTCCCGTAGCGCCGCCGCGCCTGCCTTGCCCAAAAGCGGTTCGGCATTGTCGCAGTATTTTGCTTCCAATTCATCATCCGAAAGCGGCGCGCCAGGGTCGCCCTTCGGCAGCAACACGGTTTCTGTGAGCTTCGTGCCGTCATCCAAGGTGATGGTCACGCGTGCTGGGAATTTCGCCGGATAGAGCTTATTCAACTCCGCATCCGGCACCACCTCCGTGCACGCCAGCACTTGCCGGATCAGCGGGTCATGTACACGCCCGGCGGCGAATTGGCGCTGAGTCAATTCCCCATCCACCGCAGCAGCCGCGATGCAATAGGGCACGGAGACCCGAGCGCCCATCAACGAGGTGACATCCTTATTGGAGAAATGTGATTTCACCGTGTCATAGGTTTCATTGGTGATGGACACGATCCGCTTTGGGTCCGGTTTGTGCTTGGCAACAATGGCAAGGGTCGCCTGAATCGGTGAATGGCTCGCCAGGATTGAGGGGAAGTATTTGAAGCCATTTTGTAGAATTTCCCATTCCGTCCCCAAGCCCGTCGTCAGCGCTGCTGGCTTCGGTTCCAGTGAAAACGCAGCCAGATAGCCCTTCGGGTGTTCCAGAATGCCGGGCGGGCTAGTCGCGCCAAGGGCGGCCAATTGGGCAGAGAGAATGCCATTCAACGCGGCCTTGCCCGGATGGATGGATTTAGTCATGTCGCCGGATTCGAAAAACGTATTCAGCCCTGCCGCCTGCGTGCCCGCAAGGCCAAGCGCGCGCTGTACGCCATCCGCATCTAGCCCCATGGCATGGGCAGCGCCGGCTGCGGCACCAAAAGTTCCATTGGTGGCGGTGGAATGCCAGAAACGGTAATGGGTTGGCATCACAGCCATGCCGACACGCACCGCCACTTCATACCCCGCCACCAGCGCGGCCAGCATGGCGCGGCCAGAAAGCCCGCGCGCTTCGGCCAAAGCAAGCGCGGTTGGCACCATCACCGAACCCACATGCAACAAGGCACGCTTGTGCGTGTCGTCATTATCGGCAGCATTGATCAAGATACCATTGGCCAGCGCAGCGAAGGCGGGCTGCACTGCAGCACCCTTGGTGCCCATCACATGCGCGCCAGGCGCACCAGGATAGAGTGCCGCGATATCGCGCGCGATACGAGATTTTTCCGCATCCTCCGTCCAGGCCGCCATGGCGCAGCCCAGCGCATCCAAAACCAGCCGCGCCGCCTGGCGCCGCACCTCTGCCGGCAAGGCATCCGGCGTGATGGAGGCAGTGAATTCCGCAAGGGCGCGCGTGGTCATGCTGGTGATTCCTTATGAGACTTTTCCGGTGAGGCGTAGATCAGACTATAGAAACTGGCGGGATCGGTGATATTCGCTGCCTGTAGCGCCGCCTGGATCATTTCTGCATTTGTGCCCTCAACCACGATAATCATGCCGAAGGACCCATCCCCCCCAGGGCGTAGCTTTTCTTCTGGGCTTGGCACGGTGACCGAGGGATCGGCGCGCCAAAGCCGCACGCGTGTGACGCCGGGCTGTACAAGTGCTGTGGCCAATTGTGCGTCAAACGTTACCGTTGGCGCCGCCTGATGCGCGATCAGCGCCAGCACGCCACCGGCACCTGCCTGCCCCTCATCCAAGGCCACGCGGCAGATGCTGCGCGACATCGTGCGGAAATAAGCCATGATGCGCGCGGTCCAATCCGTGGGTTCCGCCAACCGCTTGAGATAGGGTGCGGAGCACAGAACCTGCGGTGTCGCGGATTCGTAGAAGGTGAAAAACTCCGCACCTGGTCCATTCAGGCGGCGGTAGCGCCGGGCGTACAGAAAACCTGGAATGCTCAGCCGATCCGGCACGTGATCCTGCTGATACCAGGCTTCATAATCGCGCCGATCACATGCGGGCGCGATGTCATTCATCACGCAAAGCAAACCGCCATCCTTGGCCATGCCGTTCCGTCCCTTAAGGTCCTCGCGCGGAGTATTGCTCCTGTTGCGCGGAAGGGAAAGCGGCGCCGTACTGGACAGATAGCGCGCGCCCGGCCACGATCCCCGGAAGAATGAGGGGAGGAAAGCCATTATGAAAAGACGGTCATTTGTGGCGGCTGCAACTGTGGCGCTTGCTGCGCCGGGCATCCTGCGCGCGCAGGGCGCAGCCTGGATAGCCACACGCCCCATTCGCTTCATCGTGCCCTGGCCGCCCGCCGGCACCACTGATATCGTCGCGCGCATGATCGCGCCGGCCTTGCAGGAAGCGCTCGGCCAAAACGTCATTATCGAAAACCGTGCTGGCGCGGCGGGCCTGATCGGCACGGAAGCCATTGTGCGCGCCGATGCGGATGGCCATGCCTTTGGCTTCATCATCAGCACCCATGCCGCCAATGCGCATCTAGTAAAGAACCACCCCTTTGATGCGGTACGTGACATCACGCCGCTTATTCATGTGGCGAATGTCCATAATATCCTATGCATCAACAACAACCTGCCACCGCGTACAGTACCGGAACTGATCACCTGGGGGCGGACCAATCCACTCGCCTTCGCATCCTCCGGCACTGGAACTTCCACGCATATCAGTGGTGAGATGTTCCGCCTTGCCACAGGGCTTACGATGACCCATGTGCCTTATCGTGGTGGCGGGCCGGCGCTGACGGATCTCATGGCCGGTAATGTGCCGATCATGTTCGCCAATGCCACATCCGCGTTGCCGCATGTGCGCGGCGGGCGGATACGCGCGCTGGGTGTCACGGCAGCGCAGCGCCTGCCCTTCCTGCCGGAGGCGCCCACCATCGCGGAAGCCGCCATCCCTGGTTACCAGATTGCCGAATGGTACGGCATTGTCGGGCCGCGCGGTATGTCGCCGGCTGCCGCGCAACGGTTGAATACCATCATCAACACCATCATCACCGCGCCAGAGATGCGCCAAAAACTGCTCGATTCCGGGGCGGAAGTTGTCGGCGGTACGGCAGAGAGTTTTGGTACGCTGATCGCCAATGATGTCGCGCGTTACGGCCAAGTGATCCGCGACGCTGGGATCACCCCGGAATGACTGCGCCGCTTTCTGGCAAGATTGCCCTGGTGAGTGGTGCCAGCCGCGGCATTGGTGCGGCGATTGCCCGCATGCTCGCGCGTGATGGTGCCAGATTGGTGCTGCTGGCACGCAGTGAGGCTGATATGCAGCAGGTCGCCGCAGATTGCGGCGCGGATTGCGTAGTGGTGCCTGGTGATCTGCGTGAGGATGCTGCCGCCAAAGCGGCCGTTGAAGCCGCTATTCAGCGTTTCGGTGCCTTGGATATCTTGGTCCATAGCGCAGGTGCCACCAAGCGCGGGGATTTCCTCACGCTTTCCGATGATGATTGGGCGGATGGCTATGCGTTGAAATTATTTGGCGCTGTGCGGCTCGCGCGCGCTGCCTGGCCGTATTTGTGCAAGGCGAAGGGCGCGGTTGTGAATATCGGTGGCATTGGCGGGCGCTTGGCGAGTGCGGATTTCACCATTGGCGGTTCGGTCAATGCGGCGCTGATGAATTTCACCAAGGCGCTGGCGGATCGTGGCGTGGCGGATGGCGTGCGCGTCAACCTCATTAATCCCGGCAATATCCATACGGATCGTCTGACGCATCGCATCCAAACACGCGCCAAGGAATTGGGCGCGGATGAGGCGGCGGCAGCGGCTGATCTGGCGCGGGAGGCCGGCATCAAACGCTTCGCTGCGCCTGAGGAAATTGCCGAGGTCGTCAGCTTCCTGGTGAGCGACCGTGCCAGCTATGTGCAAGGCACGCTGATGGATGTCGATGGCGGCTGGCTGCGGGCAGTGTAAGGGAAGGAGAGCGTTATGTGCGACAAGGCAAAGGAACGCGGGCTTGGCTGGCGCGGCTGGATGCCCCTGCCACCCCGGCAGGAAACCACGCCACTCGGCCCCTGGTTGGACCTGACGCACCCCATAGATGAGGCGATGCCGCGTGTGCCGACCTTCGGCCCGCCCAAGGTCAAAAAGCTGTTCTGCCTGCCGGCTGATCCGCTGACGGTGACGAGCTTTGAGATGGTGGTGCATACCGGCACGCATGTTGATGCGCCCTGCCATTTTTACAGCGATGGCCCCAGCATGGAACAAGTGCCGCTGGAACGCTGGAATGGCCCTGGCGTTGTCTGGCGCTTCGATCTGCCGCCCAATAGCCTGATCGAACCGGAACATCTGGAAGCCGCGCGCCCTTTGCTGCGCCCGGGCGATATCCTCGCGCTGGATACGGGTTCCTCTCCGCACATCAACACACCCGCCTATGATGCGCATCCTTGTCTGAGTGTCGCGGCAGCCGATTGGATTGTGGCGAAGCAGGTGAAGCTGCTGGCCTGTGATTTTCCAACACCTGATCTACCTGTACATCGCCGCCCGGCTGAGGGCTTCACCTGGCCCGTGCATCAGCGCTTGCTGCGTGATGGCGTGCTGATTTGTGAGCATTTGCGCGGACCCCGCCCGCTTGTCGGTAAGCGCGTGGAATTCATCTTCGGGGCGCTTTCCATCACCGGTTCGGATGGCGCGCCGGCGCGCGTGATAGCGCGGGAAATCGCAGACTAAATCAAAGGATGCGCCCCATGAGCGAAACAGCTTCCGCCACGCAAATCCTGGGGCGTTTCGTCACCGAATCGCGGTTCGAAACCCTGCCGGAATCGCTCCGCCATGAAGGCCGGCGCTCCATCCTCAATCACGTTGGCTGCGCGCTAGGTGTGGCGCGTGACCCAGCGGTAGTCACGGCGCTTGAGATCATGCGTGATGCCTCAGGCAAGCAAAGTGCCACCGTGCTTGGCCAGCGCGACAGGCTTGGCATCATGGAAGCGGCTTTCGTCAATGCCATTGCGTCCAATCTGCTGGATTATGATGACACACACTTGAACACTGTCATTCACCCGAGCGCGCCGGTCGCCCCCGTTGCCTTTGCGCTTGGCGAAGAAATTGGTGCCAGCGGTGCTGAGGTTTTGCACGCCTTCCTTTTGGGCGCGGAAATCACCTGTCGCCTCGGCAATGCCGTCTCCCCCGGCCATTACGCGCGGGGCTGGCACATCACCGCAAGTTGCGGCGTTTTTGGCGCGGCGGTGGTGGCGGCGCGGCTCATGCGACTATCGGCGGAACAGACTGCGGATGCACTTGGCATCGCCGCCAGCCAATCGGGTAGCACCGTCGAGAATTTGGCGACTGCGGCGAAAAACATCGGCGTGGGCAATGCCGCACGCAATGGCATATTGGCCGCGCGTTTCGCTGCCCGGGGTTATCGCGCCGCACCGCTCGCCATTGAAGGGCCGCTTGGTTGGGCGCGTGCCATGGGCGATGAGCCGGTTATGGCGGAGATCACCCAAGGGCTTGGCCAGCGCTGGGAAATCGCGCGCAATACCTACAAGCCCTATGCAGCAGGCATTGTCTTTCATGCCGTGATTGATGCCTGCCTGGTGCTACGCGAACAGCTTGGCAATGCGGTCGCGCACATCAAAAGCGTGACGGTGGCCGGCGATGCGCTTCTACTGGCGCGCGGTGATCGTGTGGTACGCAATGAACGTGACACGCGCGTCAGTATCCATCACTGCGCCGCGATTGCGCTGCTGCTTGGCCGCGCCGATGTCACGGATTTTGAATTGGCAGCAGTGCAGGACCCTGCACTCGCGGCGCTTCGCACAAAAGTGGTGGCGGAATGCGATGCCAGCCTGCCGCGCGGCGCGGCGCGTGTGACCGTCACGCTTACTGATTGCAGCGCGCATCAGGCCATTGTCGAACATCCACGCGGCAGTGCTGAATGCCCGCTAAGTGATGGCGAACTTGCTGCCAAATATCACGCCAATGCCGCCTTGGGTGGCACGACCGCGGATGTGGAAGCGCAAATCGCCGGGCTCTGGGCGCTGGACCGGGTAGCGTCCATCGCCCCCCTCATGGCCTTGCTGCGCGCAGTATAGCTGTCTTCAATAGCCCGGCGCGCAATGCAGCAGGGTAAAGCCGGCCGAGGTGATCACCAGGTCAATCTTGTCCGGCGTGGTCCAGCCGATATCCTGCTCACCGCTACGCGGGTTCTGATCATCGAATTCTGGCGGCCCGAAGCGCGCAATCAGCCTTTGGCGCAGCACATCACCCTGCGCCGCAGCGCCACGGCCTGAAACGCACGCCAGACCGCCGGTTTTTGTATCGAAGCCAAAAGCGATATTCATGCGCAGCCCCTCTACGCTGAAGGTGCCGCGTGCGCGATACTCCACCCGCGCATCCATCATCCGCCGTTCCGCGGCCGGCAGGCTGCGCACCGCGCGACGCGAAGCGGTTACCGCCTGTGCTTCATTCATGCCCCAGCGCGTGTATTCCCAGGTTGCGTCAGCGGGTGTGATAGACAGCACCGCAAACAGACCAACGAGCGCCGCGCGCCGCATGCGGGTTCAGACCCGCCCGTGACAGGCCTTGAACTTCTTGCCACTGCCGCAGGGGCAAGGCGCATTCCGCGGTGTACCCGCCCAAGTGCTTGGGTCATTCGGATCCACTGCTGCGGGCAAGGAACGCGCTGAAGCGGTGCCGATGGGCGCGGTCATGGGCGGTCCATCCACTTCCATCATTTCCCCACCCGCGAGAGTCGGGTCCGGATGGCGCATGTCAAACACGCCAATGGCTTCCGGCGCGGGCGGTGGCGCATCCGGGCGGATTTCAATGCGCAGCAGCAGGCTCGTCACACGCTCACGCAGGTTTTCCAGCATGGAATTGAACAGGCGGAAGGCTTCGCTTTTGTATTCATTCAGCGGGTCACGCTGGCCATAGGCGCGCAGCCCAATGCCCTGGCGCAAATGATCCAGCGAAAGCAGGTGTTCCTTCCAGGACTGATCGAAAATCTGCAGCAGCAGCGATTTTTCGATCTGGCGCATGATCTCGGGCCCCACATTGGCCGCACGAGACGCATAAGCCTGCGCGGCAGCCTGCATCAGGCGTTCGCGCACCGCATCATCATCAATGCCCTCTTCCCGCGCCCAATCCGCGACCGGCAAATCAAGGTTCAGAATCTCCTGCACATCGCGGTCAAGCTTTTCCAGATCCCATTGTTCGGGATAGGCGTTTTCCGGAATGGCGCGCGCGACGATATCCGCGATGGTTTCCTCGCGCATTTCCGTGATGGTTTCAGCCACTTCATTCGCCATCATGAAGGCGCGGCGCTGGGCATAAACTTCCCGGCGCTGGTCATTCATCACGTCATCATATTTCAGCAAATTCTTGCGAATGTCGAAGTTGCGCGCCTCGACCTTCTTCTGTGCGCGTTCCAGGGCCTTGTTGATCCAGGGGTGGACAATCGCCTCCCCTTCTTTCAGGCCAAGCTTTTGCAGCATCCCGCCCATACGGTCAGACCCGAAGATACGCATCAGATCATCTTCCAGGGAGAGGAAGAACCGCGAAGCACCCGGGTCCCCCTGGCGGCCGGAACGACCGCGCAGCTGATTATCAATGCGCCGGCTCTCATGGCGTTCCGTACCAATCACGAAAAGCCCGCCGGCGGCGCGCACAATCGGGCGTGCCTCATCTACTTCGGCCTTGTGGCGGGCCAAAGCGGTTTCATATTCCGGCCCTTCGGAAGCGTTGGCTTCCTGGCGCGCCAGCATTTCCAGATTGCCGCCCAATTGAATATCCGTGCCGCGGCCAGCCATGTTCGTCGCAATCGTCACCGCACCGGCGCGCCCGGCTTGGGCCACAATTTCCGCTTCCTGTTCATGGTAGCGCGCATTCAGCACTTGGTGCGGGATGTTCTTTTTCTTGAGCAGCGATGAAATCAGTTCGGATTTTTCAATGCTGGTGGTACCCACCAGGCAGGGTTGGCCGCGCCCGCGGGCCTCTTCGATCAGCTTCGCCACCGCTTCGTATTTTTCCTCGGCATTGCGATAGACCTCATCATCCTGATCAAGGCGCGCAACGGGCACATTGGTCGGGATTTCCACCACATCCAGCTTGTAGATTTCAGCGAATTCATCCGCTTCCGTCGCCGCCGTGCCAGTCATGCCGGCAAGCTTCGGATAGAGCCGAAAGTAATTCTGGAAGGTGATGGAAGCCAGCGTTTGATTCTCCGGCTGAACCGTCACATGTTCCTTGGCTTCCAGTGCCTGATGCAGGCCATCGGAATAGCGCCGGCCTTCCATCATGCGGCCGGTGAATTCATCAATGATCACAATCTTGTCCTGCCGGACGATATATTCGACATCGCGCGTGAAAAGTGTGTGCGCCCGCAAGGCCTGGTTCACATGATGCACGAGGGAGACGTTTTCCGTGTCATACATATTGCCTTCGGTCAGTAGGCCGTATTGGCGCAGCAATTCTTCCACCCTTTCGCCGCCCAATTCGGTCAGGCTCACGGTGCGCTGCTTTTCGTCCTTTTCGTAAGTTTCCTTGTCCTTCACCAGCTCCTTCATCACTTCATCAGTCCGGCGGTAAAGGTCGGAAGTGTCATCGGTCGGCCCGCTGATAATCAGCGGCGTGCGTGCCTCATCTACCAGGATGCTATCCACCTCATCCACGATGGCATAGGCGAAATCCCGCTGGACCATATCTTCCAGCCGATACTTCATATTGTCGCGCAGATAATCGAAACCGTATTCATTATTGGTGCCATAGGTGACATCGCAGGCATAAGCGGCTTGGCGCTGGTCATCTGTCAGCCCATGCATAATCACGCCAACGGAAAGCCCCAGGAAGCGATAGATGCGCCCCATCCATTCGGCATCGCGCTGCGCCAGGTAATCATTCACTGTCACCACATGCACGCCCTTGGCGGGCAGGGCATTCAGGTAAACCGGCAGGGTCGCGACCAGCGTCTTGCCTTCGCCGGTCTTCATCTCGGCGATCTTGCCTTCATGCAGCACCATGCCGCCGATCATCTGCACATCGAAATGGCGCAAGCCCAGCACGCGGCGCGCCGCCTCCCGCACGGTCGCGAAGGCTTCCGGCAGCAGCGCGTCCAAGGTCTCGCCCTTGGCCAGCCTTTCGCGGAACAGCGCGGTCTGCCCCGCCAGCGCCTCATCCGACAGCGCCTGCAGGCGGGGTTCCAGCGCATTGATCGCAGGAACGCGGGATTGATAGCGCTTCAGGGCGCGGTCGTTGGAGGTGCCGAAAATAGCGGCTGCAAGGCGGGCAAACATCTGGCGCGTCAATCTCCGGCGGGCGGGCGCCCGGTCGCGGCGCCGCAGCGCCTTAAGTATGTTTCGGATTGGCCTCAGAAATAGGCGCCCCCGGGGGGCGGGTCAACGCTGCCGCCTTGTGGGGAAGGGGCGCATCGGCCATGTTCCGGCCCAATCACCGAATTGGGATCACCCCCTATGCGCCATTTGGGCGGCCTTGCCGCAACCACCCCCCTTCGCGCCACCCTGGCGCTATTGCTGGGAGTTACCCTTGCGGAGCCCAGCCTGGCCCAGCCCGCCCCGGCGACCCCACCCGGCGACCCCATCGTGGCTAAGGTGGATGGAGAAGAGATTCGCTTCTCAGACCTTGCCAATGCCGCCCAGGAATTGCCTGAGGAATTGCGCGGTGCGCCGGCGCAAATGCTCTATCCCCTGCTGCTTGATCAAATGATCGCTGGGCGTGCGGTGGCCGCCGCTGCCCGCCGGGCGGGGCTTGATAAGGATGAGGCTGTGCGCGCGCGCATTCGCCGCGCCGAAGAACAGGAATTGCAGCAAGCCTATCTTTCCCGCGAATTGGCCGGGCGCGTGACGGAAGAACGCATTCGCGCGGCTTATGATGCCGAAATCCGCGCTCGCCCCGCCGAGGAAGAGGTCCGCGCCCGCCATATCCTGGTGCCGACGGAAACCGAAGCGCGGGAAGCCCTGGCCGAAATCCGCGCCGGGGCTGACTTCAACGCCGTGGCGCAGCGCCGGTCTGCCGGCCCAGGCGCGCGGGAAGGTGGTGATCTGGGCTTCTTCAAGCGTGGGGATATGGTGCCGGAATTTGCCGAAGCGGCTTTTGCGCTGCAGGCGGGGCAGATGAGTGCGGCGCCCGTACGCAGCCCCTTTGGCTGGCACATTATCCGCGTGGATGAACGCCGCGCCTCCGCCCCGCCTGGCTTTGAAGAAGCGCGTGAGGCTTTGCGCCAGCGCCTATTTGAAGGCGAAATCAATACCCTGGTGGAGCGTGCCCGCAGTGCTGCGAAGATTGAGCGTTTCAATCTGGATGGGTCCACCCCACGCGCTATTGACGCGGCTGAACCCCCAGCCCCAGCCGCCCCCGCGGGCCGCCCCGCCGCGCCGACCCGTCGCTAAACCACTCGTCGCCAAACATGGAGAATTGCCATGGCCGGACATGATATCCCAACCTCACCACTCGCCCTGAAACTGCCGGACATGCCGGCGGTGACGGGGGTGCGCGTGGCATCCGGCCGCGCCGCGATTCGCTACAAGGATCGCGATGATGTGACCGTGATGGCCTTTCCCGCCGGCACCACCGTCGCCGGCGTTTTTACCCGCAATCGCTGCCCCGGCGCGCCGGTGGATTGGTGCCGCGGCGCCCTGCCCGGCGGCAAGGCGCGTGGCCTAGTGGTGACAGCCGGCAATTCCAATGTGTTCACAGGCCGCGCCGGGCGCCAAACCTGTGAGGAAACCGCCAAGGCCGCCGCCGCGATCCTGGGCTGCAAGCCCAAGGAAATCTTCCTGGCTTCCACCGGCGTGATTGGCGAAAAGCTGCCGACCGAAAAGCTGATCGCCGCCCTGCCGCGTATTTTTGATGCGGCGGCCGAGCGTGATTGGCAGGGTGCGGCGAAGGCCATCATGACCACAGATACGTTCCCGAAAGGCGCCATCCGCAAGGCGCGCATTGGCGATGCGGAGGTCACCATCGCCGGCATCGCCAAGGGCAGCGGCATGATCGCGCCAGATATGGCGACGATGCTGTCCTTCCTGGCCACCGACGCGAAAATTCCTGCCGCCGCCCTGCAAGCGCTGCTGAAGAAGGGCGTTGACCGTTCCTTCAATTGCGTGACGGTGGATTCTGATACCTCTACTTCCGACACCGTGATGGTTTTCGCGACGGGTACGGCGAAGCATCCGCGCGTGCCGGCGGAAGGTGGCGCGGTACTGAAGGATTTCGCCCGCGCCTTGAATGAAGTGCTGATGGAACTGGCGCTGATGGTGGCGCGCGATGGTGAAGGCGCGCAGAAGCTTATTCAAATCAACGTGACCGGCGCCACCACAGCGCGTTCGGCGCATCGCATTGCCATGTCCATCGCCAATTCACCTTTGGTGAAAACCGCGATTGCCGGGGAAGACGCGAATTGGGGCCGCATTGTCATGGCAGTCGGCAAGGCGGGTGAGCCCGCGGATCGCGACAAGCTTTCCGTCAATGTTGGTGGCGTCTGGATGGCGCGCAATGGCGGCGTGGTAGATGGCTATGATGAAGCGCCCGTCGTGGCGCATATGAAGGGGCGCGAAGTGGAAATCACCGTGGATATCGGCCTTGGCAAGGGCAAATCCACGGTTTGGACCTGCGATCTGACACATGGCTATATTGACATCAATGGCAGTTACCGGAGCTGACGCGCCGCAGCGCTGCCATGGAAAATGATTTCGTACCGCTGGTAACGGGGCGTCTCACGCTCCGTCCCTTGCGCGCCGATGATGCGGCTGCCTTGCATCGGCTGGTTAATGATTGGGAGGTGGCGAAAACCCTCGCCCGCGTGCCCTTCCCCTATCCGCGCGATCTGGCCGATGAATGGATCGCTTCCACCCGCGCGCAAATAGACGCAGGCACTGCCTGGCATTTAGCGGTAACGCGTCACGAAGATGGCGTGGAGGCACTGCTTGGCTGTGTTGGCCTGACGCTTGATCCAAAAAACCCGCGAGAGGCAGAGCTTGGCTATTGGATCGGGCGCCGCCATTGGGGCCAAGGCTTGGGGCCGGAAGCGGCAGGGCGCTTGGCGCATTGGGCCTTGGCCAATTTGGATATTGATCGGCTGGTGGCATCTGCGCTCGTGGATAATGAACGTTCAGCGGCGGTTTTGCGGCGGATCGGCTTCAAGGAAAGCGGCGCGGGCAGTCAGGAGTTTATCTCGCGCGGCGGGGCCATGCCAGTCAGGCTTTTTACCGCCACGCGCATGGATATCGCTGCTGAGGCACCGGCACCTGTGATGGCTGCACCCGCATCGGGCAAGCCGACACTGCTGGTGGCGGCAGTGGCCTTGATTGATCCCGAAAGCCGCGTGCTGCTGGCGCGCCGGCCGGAAGGCAAACCGCTGGCGGGCTTGTGGGAATTCCCGGGCGGCAAGGTAGCGCCAGGCGAGACGCCGGAAGAAGCGCTGATCCGCGAATTGCACGAAGAATTGGGGATAGTTGTCAGCGCCGCCTGCCTTGGCCCTTTCACCTTTGCGTCCCATACCTACGAAAAATTCCATCTGCTGATGCCGCTTTATCTGTGCCGGCGTTGGCAGGGCCAGGTGACGGCCATGGAAGGCCAGGCGCTGGCCTGGGTGCGCCCTGCGCGGCTTGGCGATTACGCCATGCCGCCCGCAGATATCCCCCTGGTTGCCATGTTGCGCGATTTCCTTTGAGCTTAGTTTGCTAATCCAGGAGAGACCCATGCCGAACCCGACCGCCTGCCTGCTGATCATCGGCAATGAGGTGCTTTCCGGCCGCACGCGCGATGCCAATCTGCAATTCCTGGCGACGCGGCTCGGGGAAATCGGCATTCCCATGAAGGAAGTGCGCGTTATCCCCGATGTGCCGGAAGTGATCATCAATACGGTCAATGAAGTGCGCGCAAAATTCGACCATGTCTTCACCACTGGCGGCATCGGCCCAACCCATGATGACATCACCAGTGAATGTGTGGCGCGTGCCTTTGGCGTGCCCTGGGAACCGCACCCGGATGCTTGGCATGCGCTGGAATCCTATTACGCGCGACAGAGCCCGCCCGGTGATTTCAACGCCGCGCGCCAACGCATGGCGACCATGCCGCGCGGCGCGATCTTGATCGAAAACGCGGTTTCCATCGCGCCGGGTTACACCATCGGCAATGTGCATGTGATGGCGGGTGTGCCACGCATCATGCAGGCCATGTTCGAATCGCTTGCGCCCCGGCTGCAAGGTGGCCCACCCATTCTGTCGCGCAGCGTGCATGCCCATGGCGTGGTAGAAGGCGCGATTGCGGAAGGGCTTTCCGCCATTCAGCAGCGCTATGCTGATTTGGATCTTGGTTCCTACCCTTATTACCGCCAGGGCGGCGGTGGCGGTGTGGCGGTGGTGGCGAAGGGCACTGATCTGGCCGCGATTGAAGCCGCCGTGCAGGAAGTTTTCGCGCTGATGCAGAAATGCGGCGGTGCGCCGGTTATGGGGGAGCCTGGATAGTTCAAGGGATTATTCCCTTACCGGCCCGCCACCGGGGTGTGGTCGGGATGAAAGGCGGCTCGCATGGTGCTGTGCCCCGTATTGATGGATCACGGCACGTCTTTCCTTAAAAGAACTTGTTCTCCGCTTCCTGTCCAACGAAACGTGATAGCCTCTATTCGCCAATCACGACTTTCTCATTTGGCAAGATTTACATCGTCCCACAGAAGTCTGACTTCCTGGTGGGAGATTTCTGTGATTTCGGTAGAAACCTTGATGCGCGCCGAAGAGGTTACCGTTCTGGCGGGTAGGTGCCATCGCCTAGGCCAGCACCTTCAGTGCGCCCCAGCGCGCGCGCCAGTAGGGAAGATATCCCCGCCATGCTAGCGCGGCTCATGCGGCTTCAGCGAAACAGCCGTGCCATATATCGTGAAACCGGTTCTGCCCGCGCTGCTTGTGTTTATGCTGGAAGAATGCTGGCCACCAAGGCTTCGCTCCTTGGCAGACACGCGCAGGCCCTCCGCAGGACGCTGTCGCCTTGGCATGCAGCAGCGGAAGTGAAACGTCTTGAATCCTTGCGGCAAGACGGCAGCTTGGTTCTGGCAATCGGTATTTCAGGAGGAATCGGTGACGTCATCGTCGCGGCGCGTTTCGTGCGCGATCTGGCCGCCCAGGCTGGGGCTTTTACTTTTGATGTCTTTGCTGCTCGGCCTTCCTTGATTGATTGGGTCTTTAGCGCTGTGCCCGGCTTCGCCCGTGCCTATCCGGATTCGCTTCTGCCTTTGGCGGGGCGTGCCTATGATCTTGAATTGCAAATCCATCAAGGGCTGGTTATTCGCAAGGAAACAGCGAATTGGGCGCGGGTCCGGCAGGTAACCCGCATGCATGCCGCAATCACACATGCACACCAAGCGCTTGTAGATGGGCAGTTTGCGCTTTATCTGAATAATCATCCACGCTTGGATAATGGTCTGGCCAGAAAAGCTGTCTTGGCAGGGCGGACTCGGTCAGATTTCCTGCACGGCATGGCCGGCATTGTCTATGGTGGCGACATCATCAACATTCCTGCGGATAAGAACGCCTTGGCTCGCTTTGGCCTGCAAGGGAAGACTTTCATTACTGTGCATAATGGCTTCGACACGAATTTCATCATCAGTGGAAAACGCGCAACCAAATGCTACCCGTATTTTGATCGTGTCGTGACCGCGATCAAGGCGGCGCGGCCTGACGTGCTGATTGTGCAGATTGGAACAACAACAAGCGAAGCAATACCGGATGTGGACCTAAACCTGATTGAGCAGACAAGTTTACAGGAAGTCGCTGGGCTACTGCGGGCCACCATGCTGCATTTGGATAATGAAGGGGGCTTGGTGCATCTTGCGGCTTGCTATGGGCGCCGTTCGCTTGTCGTCTTTGGGCCAACGCCTTCGGATTATTTCGGCTATGCTGGAAACATCAATATCAATCCGCTGAAATGCGGGAATTGCTGGTGGCTTAATGATCTTTGGATGGACCGCTGCCCGCGCGGTCTTGACCAGCCCGAGTGTATGTTCTCCCAACCGCCGGAACATGTCGCGGCCTTGGCCATAAGTGCGCTTGCCGGATCAATCACAAATGCACCCCTGGCGGCAAGGATAGAGACCGCCGTGCATCATGGCTGACGCCGCATGTACCCCATTCGCATGATGCTGAGGAAAATTCGGCGACGCGTGGCGTCTTGGTTGAAGGTATCAGCGCCATCGCAACAACGCAGAGGCCTTGGCCCCTGGGGTTTCGCTGGGCATCCGGATCAGGCTTTTGGTCCGCTCACCTACGCCCAATTCGGTGAGGATATGATACTGGCGAATGTTTTCGCATTGCGTGGCATCGAGAAGCCAAGTTTTCTTGATATCGGGGCGCATCATCCGGTCAATTGTTCGAATACCGCACTGCTTTATGCGCGTGGCGCGCGTGGCGTTTGCGTGGAAGCAAATCCAAATCTGATTGAAGCTTTTCAAGACCTGCGACCTGAAGATAGGATCGTCAATATCGGCTGCGGTGTTGCTGAGGGTACGCTTGATTTTTACATGATCGATCATGCCTCTGGGCGAAACACCTTTGACCGCACAACGGCTGAAGCCTTTGTGACGGCGCATCCCGAATTCCGTATCCGAGAAATCCGTCGGATTGCGGTACTTACCTTGGACCAGATCGTCGCCCTTCATTGCGGTGGCCGTTGGCCTGATTTGCTCAGCCTCGACATTGAAGGGCTCGATTACGCGGTCCTGCAAGCATCCCATTTTGACTACATGCAGGGGCCTAAAATCATTTGCGTCGAGACAGTAAGCGGTGCAGATTATCAACAGGGATCAGCAATAGAGAATCTACTGGTCGAGCGCGGTTACACGATGCTAGGCCGTACCTTAGCGAATATGATTTTCGGTGCTAACGAAGCCAAGACAATCGCGACAGGCGCCTCTTGAGAGTGGCCGTGGTGGCGAAGGGCACTGATCTGGCGGCAATTGAAGCCGCGGTGCAGGAAGCTCTCTCTCTGACGTAAAACTATGGTGGCGGGCCGACGATAGGGGGCTGGTTAGTGCGCCGCTAGATCGCCAAAGCCATCGCCCGCACCTCAGCGGCGCTGACACCCTTCTCCCGCAACGCCCGCAGGCTTTCCGCACCGTCGCGTTTTGCAAGCCTTCGCCCTGTCGCATCACGCATCAGCGCGTGGTGCGCATAGCGCGGCGCGGGCCAGCCCATCAGCGCCTGCAGCAGCCGATGCAAATCAGTAGCGGGCTTCAGATCATCACCGCGCGTCACGAGCGTCACGCCTTGCAGCGCATCATCATGCGTGACGCAGAGATGATAGGAGGCCGGCACATCCTTCCGTCCCAGCACAACATCGCCGAAAACCTCTGGCCGACATGTGTGCCATCCTTCATGTTCCTCATGCGTCTGCAAGGACGCGGGCACGGCCTCACAAGCGCGCGTCATTTTAAGCCGCAGCGCATAGGGCTTCCCGGCGGCGATGCGGCGCGCGGCCTCAGCTTCCGGCAAAGCGCGGCAAATGCCGGGATAAAGCGGCCCATCCGGGCCTTGCGGCGCAGCACCGGCGGCGGCCACTTCGCGCGTAATATCGGCGCGCGTGCAAAAACAGGGATAGACCAGGCCGCGCGCCGCCAGCGCATCCAAAACCTTGCGATATTCGGGAAAATGCGCCGATTGCCGGCGCGGGGTGCCGTCCCAATCCAGACCCAGCCAGCGCAAATCCTCGAAAATCGCTGCCTCATATTCCGGGCGGCAGCGCGTGGTATCTATATCTTCGATCCGGAGAAGAAAGCGGCCGCCCGTCGCGCGCGCACGGCGCCAGGCACACAACGCGGCGCGCGCATGGCCCAGATGCAAATATCCCGTCGGGCTCGGCGCGAAGCGCGTGATTTCAGGCGTTGCATCCATGGCCCTTGCCGGGTAGCGGGCGAAGCGCATCGCAAGCAAGGGGAGAATCCTGCATGGCAGTCTTGGAAGGCCCGCAATACGGCCCCGCTTCGGGCGGCAAGCCTGAGTCCCTCGTGCTGCTGCTGCATGGCGTGGGCGCGGATGGCTTTGACCTGATTGACCTGGCACCAATCTGGGCGGAAGCCCTGCCCCACACCCTGTTCATCGCCCCCCACGCGCCCTTTGCCTTTCAAGGCGCCCCCTTCGGCCGGCAATGGTTCGACATCATGGACCGCACTCCGGCCCGTATGGAAGTCGGGCTCCGCCACGCCGCCGATATCCTTAGGGACTTCACAAGCGCGAAGCTGGCAGAACTTGGCCTTGGCGGAGACCGGCTGGCGCTGATGGGCTTCAGCCAGGGCGCCATGGTGGCGCTTTTCGCCGGGCTGCGCGGTGCGGTGCCCGCACCTGCCTGCATCTTGGCCTATTCCGGCGCGCTTTTGGGGCCGGAAAGCTTCGCCGCCGAAGTCACCGCCCGCCCGCCCGTGCTGCTGGTGCATGGCGAAGCGGATGAAGTAGTGCCCGCTATGGCCAGCCGCCAGGCCGCGCGGGCTTTGCAGGCCGAAGGCGTACCGCATGAGCTGCTGCTGCGGCCTGATCTGTCCCATGGGCTGGATGATGCCGGGCTTGCCGCCGGCACCGCGCTTCTGGCACGCAGCCTGGGGACTATGACAGCCAGGTGAAACCTGCCCCGAATGGCTTGCGGCGCAGCGTGGCGCGTGCCATGAATTTCTTATTACGCGGCGGCGCCACTATATCTGGGGCCCTACCGCCGGGCAGAGCCCCTGAATGATGTGGCGCCTCGCTGGAAGGAGCGAGGCTTGCCAGATGGCGGTCACTTCGCGGGGGCGCATGCCTATCCCGCGCTGGTTCTGAATGCGGATTTCCGTCCGCTTTCTTATTTTCCGCTGTCCATTTGGTCCTGGCAGGACGCGATCAAGGCCGTCTTTCTGGACCGTGTTTCCGTGCTGAATGAATATGATGTGAAAGTGCATTCGCCATCACTGGCGCTGCGCCTGCCCAGCGTGATTGCGCTCAAGGAATTCATCCCCGCCGCACGGCGCCCGGCCTTTACCCGCTTCAATGTTTTCCTGCGCGACCACTTCGCCTGCCAATATTGCGGCGGCGGCTACCCCACGCCGGATTTGACGTTTGACCATGTAATCCCGCGTTCACGCGGCGGGCGCACTTCCTGGGATAATGTGGTCACCGCCTGCGGGCCGTGCAATTTGCGGAAAGGAAATCGCCTGCCGCGCGAATGCCAAATGATCCCGCGCCAGGCGCCACGCCAGCCAACAAGTTGGGAATTGCAGGAAAATGGCCGGTCCTTCCCGCCGAATTATCTGCACGAAAGCTGGCGGGATTATTTGTATTGGGACAGCGAATTGGAAAACTAAATCGCCGCCTTCCGCTTTCTTTCGCTTTCCGTCTTCAATTGCCCACAAGCCGCCAAAATATCGCGCCCGCGCGGGCGGCGAATGGGGCTCGCATAGCCCGCATCATTCAGAATATCGGCGAAGCGGTGAATGGCTTCCGATGTGCTGGTTTTATACGGGCTGCCAGGCCAGGGGTTGAAGGGGATCAAATTCACCTTGGCTGGCATGCCACGAATAAGGCGAACCAGTTCACGCGCTTCTGCCTCACTATCATTCACGCCGCGCAGCATGACATATTCAAAGGTGATGCGCCGTGCATTGGAAGCACCGGGATAGCGCCGGCAGGCGGCAAGAAGCTCCGCAATTGGGTATTTGCGATTAAGCGGCACAATCTCATCCCGCAATTCATCCGTAACCGCATGCAAGGAAACCGCCAAACCTACGCCAAGCTCAGCCCCACAACGATCCATCATCGGCACAACGCCGGAAGTGGAAAGCGTGATGCGCCTGCGCGAAAGCCCAATGCCTTCGTGGTCCATCACAATCTTCAGCGCCTTGGCGACATTCTCATAATTATACAGTGGCTCGCCCATGCCCATGACGACGATATTGGAGAGATGGCGCGGCGTGCCATCCTTGGGGCTCGGCCATTCACCATAGGAATCGCGCGCGGCGATGAATTGGCCAACGATTTCCGCCGCCCCCAGATTTCGCACCAAAGCCTGCGTACCGGTGTGGCAAAAGCGGCAGGAAAGCGTGCAGCCAACTTGCGTTGAAATGCAGACCGCGCCGCGATCCTCATCGGCTGAGGGGATATAGACCGTTTCAACCTGCTGCTGGTCGCGAAAACGAAACAGCCATTTGCGCGTGCCATCCGCGCTATCTTGCTGCGTCGCCACTTCCGGCCGGCCCACCACGAAGCGTTCCACAAGCTTCATCTGCATGGGCTTGGCGATGGTGTTCATGCGGGCGAAATCGGTTTCACCCTGATGATAGATCCAATGCCAAAGCTGTTTGGCACGAAACGGCTTTTCGCCGAGTGCCAGCATTTCCGCGGCCAATTCCTCACGCGAAAGGCCAACCAGGTCGCGCCTGCCATCGGGCAGCGTTGCAGGCGGCGGGGAAAAGGCCGCTGCCTTCGCCAAAATCCGCGCATGTTCGGCTTCGTTCAATTCCAGGACAGCGCTATTCATCGCCGCGCCGGGCATTCACGCGAAATCGCGTCATGGGCCGCGGCGAAGCCGGCCAGGCTGAATTGGTCATTGGCGGTCCCGCGCCCGCCGGCGCCAGGGCCGCGCGCCACGGCACGACTGCCGCCACGCATCGCCGCCACCGCTGCGGCACCATCACGCGCAAAGGCAGAATTGCCGCCGGTATAGAAGGGCAGGTTCGTCTGCCCGATCACGAGTGTCACCTCCGCATTGCGCGGATAGGCATAGCCGGCCGAAAGCGCCACCGCATCCCGCCCGCCCGGGCGATGCGTCACCGTCAGCACCACGCCCTGGCGGTTGGGTTCTGTCTTGCTGGCGCGGGTGAAGGCGTAGCAAATCTTTTGGCCGTTTTCCTGATGGGTTGCCGCCGTCCAATCCCGGAAGGTGCCAAGCTGGCGCGGCCCGGGCTGGGCAGATGGCTGGGCGGGCGCAGCCGGACGTTGCTGCGCCACAGCGGGCAGGGCTGCCAGGGCCAAGCAAAGCGGCAAAAGGCGAATCAGGGAAAGCATGACACCTTAGATACGCAGCCTGAGGGGGTGGGGCAACCGCTGCGCCCAGGGTTTCGGCTTTTCCCAGGCTTGGTAGATAGGGGACATGAAAGACGCCGCCGATGCCGCGCTTGCCGCGCAATATGATGCCTACCCCTATCCCCAGCGGGACCCTCGGGATGAGGCCAAGCGCCTGATCATCGGCAGCCCGAGCCATTTGCGGGAAGTGGATCACTGGATTTTCGGCGCCCGCCGCCCCGCCAGCCAGCCCTTGCGCGCCTTGGTCGCGGGCGGGGGCAGCGGCGATGCCACCGTGATGCTTGCCCAACAAATGTTACATGCCGGGCGGGCCGGCGATGTCACCTGGCTAGATCGTTCAGCGGCAGCGCGGCGCGTGGCGGAAGCGCGCGTGGCGGCGCGTAAGCTTGGGAATGTAATTTTCCAGGAAGGCTCCCTACTGGACCTGCCGGGCAGTGGGCTTGGGCCTTTCGACTATATTGATTGCTGCGGCGTGCTGCATCACTTGCCTGATCCGCTGGCGGGGCTGCGCGCGCTGGCTTCAGCCCTGGCGCCGGGGGGTGGCTTGGGCCTCATGGTCTATGCGCCGCATGGGCGCACGGGCGTTTACATGGCGCAGGATGCGCTGAGGCTTCTGGCACCGGCTGATGAGGCGCCGGCAGCGCGGGTGGAGGTGGCCAAACGGCTCTGGCGGCAAATGCCGGAAACAGCTTGGCTCCGGCGCAATCCCTGGATCACGGATCATGAAAAAGGCGGTGATGCCGGGCTTTATGATTTGCTTTTGAACCCGCGCGATGTCGCCTTCACCGTACCCGCCTTCAATGCGCTGATCGAAGCGGCGGGCTTGCGCATAGTGTGCCTGGTGGAACCGCTGCGCTATGACCCGCTATCCTATCTTTCCGATCCCAAGCTGCGCCCGCGGATTGAAGCGATGGATGTTGTGCAGCGCGCGGCCTTGGCCGAGGCAATCACCGGCAATATGGGCGTGCATATCGCCTATTGCGTGCGTGCCGATGCGCCCGTGATCACCGCCCCCTGGGATGATCCCGCCGCCATTCCGTGCTTGCGTGAATTGGATGGCGCTAAGCTGGCGGCCAGCCTGCCGCGCGATGGCGTGCTGCGCGTTACCTTTGATGGCTTGACCGTACCCGTGCCTTTACCGCGCTTGGCTGGTGCGATCCTGTCGCGCATTGATGGCAAGCGTAGCATTGGCGAGATTGGCGACGATCTGGCGCAGAATGGTACAGCGCGAGAGGTTTTCGCTCGTGAATTCCAGGCGCTGGTGGCCGCGATGGAAAAGACCAATCGCTTATTGATCAGCGTCCCGTGAAATTCGGTTTGCGTTTTTCGAGGAACGCCGCCACGCCTTCGCGCCGGTCTTCCGTGCCGCGTGTCGCGTCTTGTTCCACCTCAGCGAGTTCTACGGCCTCCGACAGGTTTTGAAACAGCGCCAGCGTCATTTGCCGCTTGATGACGCGCATGGAACGTGGCGAGCAGTTATTGGCCAGATCAGCCGCGTAAGCCTGCACGGCAGCGTGGAAGCCATCTGCTGGCAGCACGCGCACCAGCCCCATGCCAGCGGCTTCTTCGGCAGTGAGGCTGCGGCCTGAAAGCAAAAGATCAGCGGCATTCATAGGCCCAATCAGGCGCGGCAACATCCAGGCGCTGCCATGCTCTGCCACCAGTCCACGCCGCGCAAAAGCGGTGGAAAGCTTCGCCCCCGCTACCATGAAACGCATATCGCAAAACAGCGTCAGGCAAAGCCCAACCCCCGCCACCGCACCATTAATGCCCGCAATCACTGGCTTGCCGATATTGAGCATATAGGAATAGCGCCGCGCGAAATTCTCGGTTGGTGGCGCATCACCGGGCGGTGGTGTCACCCCGGCATAGGTTGGGCGTTCCGCGCCGCGAGTCGCAATGGCGGAAACATCTGCGCCAACGCAAAACCCCTTGCCGGTCGCGGTCAGTACAATGGCGCGCACCGCATCATCCGCCACCGCCAGCGTGAAGGCAGCACGGGTTTCGGCTTCCATCACGCTTGACCACGCATTCATGCGTTCCGGCCGATTGAGCGTGATGGTCGCGACCCGATCAGCCACGCCATAGAGAATTTCTGTGAACGCTTCGGTCATTTCTTCGGTGTCTTTTCGCGTTGTCTTTCCCAGGCGGCATCATCCCAGCCGAGCATGTCTCGCACGCCAGCGCGCGCGCCGCCGAGATAACGCCGCCCGCCATCAATCACCACGCATTCGCCCGTGATATAGCCAGCATTTTCTGAAACCAGATAGGCAGCAAGATCGGTCAGTTCCTCATGCCGGCCGGCGCGGTTCAGTGGCACATCGCCGTGATCAAGCCCACCGGGGCGGAGCCGCGCCACCGCCGCTTCGGTTGGGAAAGTGCCGGGGGCAATCGCGACCAGCCGAATGCCATGCCGGCCCCATTCCACCGCCAGGCTTTTTGTCATCGCCAAAACGCCGGCCTTGGCCATGGCAGAAGGCACGGTGAAGGCCGCACCCTGCAAGGCCGAAAGTGTGAGGATACTCAGCACCACACCGGGCTGCCCCGTATCAATCCAGCGCCGCCCAACCCCCATGGTGCAATAAGCCGCGCCATGCAGCGTGGTGGCCAGCACCGCATCCAGGGCGCGCGCGGAAAGCCTATGCGTCTGCGCCAGGAAATTCGCGGCGGCGTTATTCACCAGGATATCGGGCGGGCCTTCGGCAAAGACAGCATCAAGCATCACTTCTACCGCCGCAGCATCACGAATATCGCAGGCGTGCACGGTGATATCTGCACCGCGAATTTCCGCACGCAACGCCGCGGCAGTTTCCTGCAACACCGCCAGACGCCGCCCGCAAATCGCGATGCGCGCGCCCAATTGCAGATAGCGCCGCGCAATGGCGCGCCCCAAGCCGGAGCCGCCACCGGTGATCAGCGCGCGCCGCCCTGCAAGCAGCCCCGGCGTGAACAAGGATCAGGCGCCCTTGTAAGTCGGCTTGCGCTTTTCGCGCATCGCCGCCAGCGCTTCCTTATGGTCTTCCGTGGTATGCGCCACCGCCTGCATGGCGGAAGACATCTCAAGCACGGAATCGAGCCGATTATTCCAAGCTTCCCGCAGCAGGCGCCGCGCCATGCGCACGGCGTGGGGCGGGTTGGCAGCAATGCGCCGCGCCAGCGCGCGCGCTGCATCCAGCAATTCCGCATCCGGCACCACTTGAGACACCAGCCCATAAGCCAGCGCCTGATCGGCTGAAAGCGCATCACCTGTTAGCGACATTTCAGCCGCCTTGGCGAAGCCCACCACGCGCGGCAGCAGCCAGGCGCCGCCATCACCGGGGATAATGCCAAGCTTCACAAAGCTTTCCGCGAAGCGGGCGGATTGGCCGGCAATACGCAAATCACACATGCAAGTCAGGTCACACCCAGCACCCATGGCCGGACCATTCACCGCCGCGATCACAGGGATTTCCAATTGTTCAAACATGCGCGGCAGGCGCTGAATGCCATGGCGATAATAGCCGCGCGCCTGGGCCGGCGTGCGTTCCGTGGTACCACTCGCGGCCTCACCCATGCGGCGCACATTGCCGCCGGCGCAAAAAGCGCTGCCCGCACCCGTCAGGATCGCAACGCGCGCTTTCGCTTCCGCATCCAGCTTCATGAAGGTCGCAATCAAGGCATCCTGGGTTTCAGGATCGAGCGGATTGCGCGATTCGGGCCGGTTTAGCGTGACCAGCGCAATGTCATCGGTGATTTCAACAAGTACGGGCGCTTCCATGGGGCGTTCCTCTCCAGTGATTGGCCGCAAGATGGAACGCCCAGACTGAAGCGGCAAGAGAAGGCTCAGCCTGGCCGCTTCGCGCCCCGCATCACGGCCACCACGCCAAGGGCCAGCACACAAATCACCACCAGCAGGGTGAAGGTATCGCGGAAGGCGAGCATATTCGCCTGGGTCAGTACCACGCGGCCCAAATAATCCTGCGCCAGAGCCTGGCGAATACCGTCGGCGAAGCCTTCCTGCGCCAGCAGCCTTTCGGCATCCCGCAGCCAATCGGCGGTATTGCCCCGCCCTTCCTGCGTTGCTGTCAGCGCCTGGGCATAAAGCTGCGTGTGGCGTTCCAGATAGATGGAAAGCAGATTGACGCCCATCGCGCCACCAAATTGCCGCGCGAAATTGATCGCGCCCGAGCCCTGCCCGACCCATTGTGGCGGCAAAGATCGCAGCGCACCGGCATTCATGCTGGGCATGGCGATACCAAAGCCAATACGTCCAATCAGAATCCAAATCGCCAAGGTCCAGAAGGGCGTATCGGTGCCGACATCCACCATCAGCCAAGTGGAATAGGCAAAAAGGATCAGCCCAATGCCAATCGGCAACCAGGGCTCGGTCTTATCCGCGATGCGCCCGGCAATCGGGAATACCAGCAGCAGCGCTAAGCCCGCTGGCATCAGCACAAGCCCCGCGCGTGTCGCAGAATAGCCCTGCACCGTTTGCACAAAAAGCGGCAGCAGATAGACTGAACCAAACAGCGTCGCGCCATAGACCAGCGCCACTATGGAAGAACAGGCAAAGCCGCGCACGGTGAAAAGCCGCGGATTGAGCATGGCATTGGGGCTGCGCAATTCCCACCAGACAAAGGCGATGGCGGCGGCGGCTGCGATGGAAAGTTCTGTTACCACCGCATCGGATTGCCAGCCTTCGCGTTGTCCGCTGGAAAGCCCGGTCAGCAGCGCGAAAAGCGCCGTGATCAGCAACAGGAAGCCTGGCGCATCGAAGCGCCGCTTGGTGCCTTGCCGCGCGGGACCCGGCATCAGGATCAGGCCAAGCACCAGCCCGATCATGGCGAAAGGAATAGCCAGAAAGAAAACCGATCGCCATCCAAAACCATCCACCAGCAACCCACCAAAGGCAGGGCCCAAAGCAGGGGCCAGCACCACGCCCACCGCATAAAGCCCCATGGCGGAGCCGCGCTTTTCTGGTGGATAAACCATGAAAATGATTTGCATACCCAAGGGCTGCACCATGCCGGCTGCCGCGCCTTGCATGACGCGCCCGAAGATCAACATGCCTTCTTCTGGTGCGAAACCCGATAGCAGGGAACCGAAGATGAAAATCAGCATTGCCGCTGAATAGGTCAGGCGAAAGCCAAAGCGATCTACCAGCCAGCCATTCAGCAACATGGTCCCGGTGACGGAAGCCAGAAAGGCGGTGGAAACCAACTGCGCGTGATCTTGCCCCATACCATAAGCGCCCATGATTTCGGGCAGCGCGACATTGGAAATGGTGGAAGACAGAATCGTCGCAATTGTGCCGATCATCGCCGGGATCGTCACCAGCCAACGATAGGAATCGCCAAAGCGTGCCGCCAACACCGCCATTTCCGGCCCCGCCCAAGAAGCGCGGGGCGAAAGGGGCGCGGCGGCAGTTGCGTCACTCACGCGCGGGGGTTTCCACCACCACCATCATGCCTGGGCGCAGCGCGCCATCTACGGGCAAATTCTCAAGCGCGATGCGTACCGGCAGGCGCTGCGTGATTTTGGTGAAATTGCCGGAAGGGTTGGGGCTTGGCAGCAGCGCGAATTCACTGGTGGCGGCAGCGCCCACGCGTTCCACGCGGCCGGTAAAGACACGGCCCGGATAGGCATCCACCGTCACGCGTACTTCACGCCCGGGGCGGAAATAGCGAATCTCGGTTTCCTTCACATTGGCTTCCACACGCACGCGGCGCGGATCATGCACCAGCATCACGCGCTGACCAGGTGTCACATATTCGCCGGGGTCTACGAAAACGCGATCCACCACACCATCAAAGGGCATGCGGATGGTGCGGTCTTCAATATCAATCGCAATACGCTGGCGCTGCGCGGTGATTTCGCGCTCCTGCGGTTCAAGCGCGGCGCGCTGATGGCGGAGCACGCCCATTTCTTCCCGCGCGGCACCGGCATTGGTCAATTGCGCTTCGGCAGTGCGGATGTCGGCGGCCACGGCTAGCACACGTTGGGTTGCGGATTCCAACAGGGCGCGGGTTTGGTCATGGCGCTGGCGCGTGCCGCTCCCGGTACCGATCAGTTGATTAGCGCGCGCATATTCTGTTTCAGCATAAACACGATCCGCTTCCGCGGCGGGCAGCGCAGCTTGCGCGGCTTCCAGCTTGGCGCGGGTCGCATCTTCCTGGCTACTGGTCAGGCGATCTACCATGGTGATGCGCGCATCAAGCTCTGCGCGGCGTGTCGCGATATTGGCCAACCGCGCATCCAATTCCTGCAAGGTGAGTGCTGAATCGCGACTATCAATGCGGATCAGCAAAGTGCCTTGGCGCGGTTCATCGCCGGCAATCACCGGCAATTCCATCACCCAGCCCGGCACGCGGCTGGCAAGCGCGATCATATCCGCGGCGATGCGTGCATCATCTACGATCACATGCGTGAAATGCCGATAAACCCACTGCCCCGCGCCGGCCATCAGCGCCAAGCCGGCAGTGATCGCGGCAGCCAGGCGCAGCCGTTTCAGGGCGATATTGGGGCGGGCGGAAACAGGTGATGTCTTGGTGGGGCCGATATCCATCACGCGCCCCCTTCGGTACGCGCCAGGCCCTGCGCCACGCGGTCCAGCACGGCCATGCACATGGCAAGGTCTTCCTCGGGGATGCCTTCCAGGATTTCGGCGCGCACGGCAGCGGCTTCCGCTTCGATGTTTTGCAGCACGGGGCGGGCGGCTTCAGTCAAATGGATGGTCTTGGCGCGGCGATCACCCGGGGCGGCGCGGCGTTCCACAAAGCCCTGCGCTTCCAGCCAATCCAGCGTGCGCACCATGGTGGGGCCTTCCACCGCAAGCCGCCCGGCAAGGTCCCTTTGCGTCACCCCATCGCCACGACGGGCGAGGCTCAGCAGCACCAGCCAACGCGATTCCGTCAGACCAAAGGGCAGGATGCGCTGGTCAAGCCGCACGCGCCACCGCCGCGCGATCTGGGCGATGGCAACACCAAGCCGCCAGCGCGCTTGGGAAATATCTGACCCATCAGGCATGCAAGGAAGGCTAAACCCGGAATGCCTAGGATGCAAATAGATAGCGCGCTATCGAATTCATGCCGGCGGCTCAGGGGATGATCCGCCATGACGGATCACCCCATGATTTTATTTGAGCGGCTGATTCACCGCTTCGGCTTATCGCCTACGCGGATCAGGCGCCAACACCTTATCCCGGTAATTGCACGAAGCCCGCGCCGGGCAGCGCCAGCATTCCGGCGCCCGCGCCTTGCATATGTAGCGCCCATGCAGGATCAGCCAGTGATGCGCATCGCGCAGCAATTCGGGCGGGCAGCGCTTTATCAGCCCTTCTTCCACCGCGCGCGTGGTCTTGCCCGGCGCCAGCCCCGTCCGATTGCCGAGGCGAAAGATGTGGGTGTCCACCGCCATGGTATTCTGCCCAAAGGCGACATTCAGCACGACATTGGCGGTCTTGCGCCCAACACCGGGCAGGGCTTCCAGGGCAGCGCGGTCTGACGGCACCTGCCCGGCGTGGAGTTCCACCAGCTGCGCCGCCAAAGCCGCCACATTGCGTGCCTTGGCCTGCCATAACCCAATACGACGAATGAAGGGCGCGATACCCTCCGCGCCCAGCGCCGCCATGGCGGCGGGGGTGGGTGCCGCTTCGAACAGCCCCGGCGTGCATTTATTCACGGCCGCATCGGTGGTTTGCGCAGACAGCACCACCGCGACAAGGAGCGAGAAGTGATCGGTGTAGAAAAGCTCAGTCTCTGGCTCGGGATTGCCCTGGGCCAGGGCGCGCAAAAAAGCTTCGGCCTGGTCTTTCGACATCAGGCGGGCGCGGCGCGGGGCGCGGGCGGAACCGTGATCGGGCTTGGCTTGGGGCATGGCGTGATAGCGCTATTCTGACCTAGACTGGTCCGTGATGGCACCCCCCCCAGAAACCATTCTTTTCGAAGCGATTTCCACACCGCCGCAAAGTTTTACGGCGCGGGGCTTTCGCGTACTGGCCGGGCTGCTCATTCTGGCGGCGCTGGTGCCGGCGGTGGTATTCTTTGCTCTTGGTGCCTGGCCGGTGCTGCCCTTCATCGGCCTGGAAGTGGGTGCCGCGCTGGCGCTGCTGCTCTGGCACGCCCGTGCCTCGCGCCGGATGAGCGAAATGGTGCTGCTGACTGATGCCGGGCTTTCCATCCGCCATGTGGATCATCGCGGGCGCGTGGTGCGCAGCGTCTTGGATGCCTATTGGGCCAAGGTGGAATGGGATGAAGCCGCACCACGCGGCGGGCGCTTATGGATCAAAAGCCGTGGCCGCGTTTTGGAGATTGGCCGGCATCTTTCCGCGCCGGAAAAGGCTGAGCTTGCCGAAGCGCTGCGCGCTGCCCTGGCCCGCGCGCGGCGGCCGGATTTTGATAATCCGCAATTGCGCGGGGATTAGCGCGGGGCTTTACCAAATAATGGCTTGCGGGACTCATAGGTCCTTCATCTTCTGGCGATAGACTGAGTCCTGCGTGGCATGAAGGCCCGCACCAAGGCAGGACTATTCCATGGCTTTTTCGCAACACACTGGCGGTTCCGCGCGGTTTCTGATCGGGTTTGGCCTTGTCGCTGGGCTTACGGCCCTGGGCACCACGGGTATTATCCATGGCCTGCCGCAAACCCTGCCGCCACCGCCCAGTGACCCGCGCCTGCCCATGCTGGCCCGCAGCCTGGATATTGCGGAACGGGCAACGCAGCTTTCTGGTGCCGTGCCGCCCATGCTGCTGGCACGTTCCAG
>JBPCSO010000037.1:0-3193 GCA_051007055.1 Roseomonas sp. | reverse complement strand
TGCCTATATCACCGTCACCGCCTATCGCCCTGGTGAAGCGCGTGAAGGCCGCCCCGGGCGCGCGCTTGGCCTTGCCTGGATCGGGCTTGATCCCGCGCCGCGCCGGCTTGAAGTGACAATCACCGCACCCGAACGCATCCGCCCGCGCCAGCGCGTGGAAGTCCCTATCCGCATTGCTGACGCGCGCGGTGAGGCGATGGTGACACTCGCCGCGGTGGATGAGGGGATTCTGCGCCTGACCGGCTTTGCCTCGCCCGATCCGGTGGCGCATTTCTTGGGCAAGCGCGCGCTTGGCGTGGATATCCGCGATGATTACGGGCGGCTATTGGCGCCGGCGGAAGGTGCGCTTGCCTTGTTGCGGCAAGGCGGTGATGGCGGCCTGGCGGGGATGGGTATTCAGCCGCCGCAAAGATTGGTGTCTCTGTTCTCCGGTCCCGTGCGCGTGGGCGCGGATGGCAGCGCGGTGATCGCGCTTGATATTCCGGATTTCGCGGGTGAACTCCGCCTGATGGCGGTCGCTTGGGACGGCACGCGCATTGGTGCCGCCAGCCGCGCCATGACCGTGCGCGATCAGGCCGTGGTGGAAGCCGCCTTGCCGCGCTTCCTAGCACCCGGAGATACGGCGCGCCTGCCGGTGCTGATGCACAACATAGAATTGCCGGCAGGTGAGATTGTCGCCGAACTCAGCACCGAAGGTGCCATTGCGATTGATGGGCCAGCGCGCTTGGCCGCGCAGCTTGCCACCGGCGCACGCGCCGCACCTGCAACGGGGTTACGCGCGCTTGCGGGTGGAGAGGGGCTGTTGCGCTTGCGCCTCAGCGGACCTCAGGGTTTCAGCGTCACGCGCGAAAGCCGCATCACCATTCGCCCTGCGCGGCCATTGCTGACCGATGTGCAATCGGCTGAATTGCCAGGCGGCGCGGAGCGTGAAGTGGCACCCGCCTTTGATCGTTTCGTTCCTGGCTCGGCGCGTGCGGAACTCAGCCTTGGTGCCGTGGTGCGGTATGACGCGGCGGCGGCCTTGCGTGCTGTGGAAGCCTTTCCTCTGGCGTGTCTGGAACAAAGCGCAGCGCGCGCCATTGCGCTGAGTGCAGGGCTGTTTACGCTCGCCGGTGGCGATCAGGCGGCCCGGCTGCAGGCGGCGGTGCAGGCCATATTGGATCGGCAGCGTTTTGATGGCGCCTTCGGCCTTTGGTCCGCCAATGCGGAAGCGGAATTGTGGCTGACACCCTTTGCGGTGGAAGCGCTGCTGCGCGCGCGCGCAGCCGGTGCCACGCTGCCGGAAGCAGCGCTGAATGACGCGCTGCGCTTTTTGGATGATGCAGTGGGCGATACGGGGGAAGCGACGCCCGAAGAACGCGCGGCGCAAGCCTATCGGCTGCATGCGCTGGCCATGGCGGGGCGGGTTCGGCTCGGCGCGGCGCGGCGGCTGATGGAAAGCGTGGGCGATATGCCAACGCCGCTTTCGCTCGCGCAATTGGGCGCGGTGTTTGCGCGTGGTGGGGACCGCGCACGGGCGGAACAGGCTTTCAACACCGCGCTTTCTAACATCAGCCGACGCTGGTGGAGCTTTGACTACGGCACAGCGCAGCGTGATGCGCTGGCGTTGGCAAGCCTGCTCAAGGAAAGTGGCTTACTCGCGGATCGGCTGGCAGCGCTGATGGGCGCCCTGCCGGGGCAGAATTTCACGCCGGAGAATACCAGCACGCAGGAACAGGCCTGGGCCGTGCTGGCGGCGGCGCGTTTGGGGCAAGGTATGCGCCCGATCGAAGCCAGCCTGGATGGGGTGATGCTACCTCCCGCCCCGGTGATTGTGGCACCGCTTTCAGGCCCGGCCCGGCTACGTAATCTGGGCAGCACAACGATATGGCAAATGACCGCCACTACCGGCATCCCGCGTGAGGCTCTGCCCGCCGCGCGGCAGGGGCTTCGCGTGACACGGCATTTCCATGCGCTGGATGGCAGCGCGCTGAACCTGGATACGCTGCGCGCCGGGGATGGCTTTATTTTACTGCTGGAAGCCCGCGCGGATGCCGATGACAGGCATCAATTGCTGGTCCAACAGGGCCTGCCGGCGGGCTGGGAAATCACTGGGCGCTTTGGCGCGGGGGAAGTTTCCGGCCTGCCGTGGCTTGGCCAACTTACTGGCATTGATAGCCAGCCGGCCCTGGATGACCGCTTTGCCGCCGCAGTAACCTTGGAAGGCGAAGGCCGCCTGGCGCGCATTGCGGTACGGTTGCGGGCTGTCACTGCCGGCAGCTTCGAATTGCCGGGCGCTGAAGTACGGGACATGTATCGCCCAGCCTTCTTCGCCCGTCAGAATACCGGGCGGATCACGGTTCTGCCGTGATGCTTCTTACCCGCCATCCTTATTCGGGCGGCGGCGGAAGGCATCCAGGCTGACCACCTCACCGGGCGGTGCTGGCGCAGGGGCTGGTGCCGGCGCCGGGGGCGCTTGTGGTATCGGGGGCAGGCCAGCGCTTTCTTCTTCCACGCCGTTTGGCTTGAAGCGCAGGCCGAAGCGTACGTGCGGGTCGTGGAACATGGTCAGCGCGCCGAAGGGGATCACCAGTTTTGCGGGCACGCCGCCAAAATGCAGCGTTACGCCAAAGCGTTCCGCAACCCTGTCCACAAACAGCCCTTCGAATTGATGCTGCAGGACAATGGTGATTTCCTGCGGGTATTTCGCCTTGAGGTGCCCTGGGATCGCAACGCCCGGATGATCTGTCCGGTAGCTCAGGTAGAAATGATGCTCCCCCGGCATGCCATGCTCGGCGGCGTGTTCCAGGGCGCGCCAGACGACTTCGCGCATGGCGTCTTCGGTCCAGGCTTCATAGGGAAGCAGGCTTTCGGGCGGGGGGGATTTCTCGCTCATCGCGGGGTGTCTCTATATCCCTCGGCACACAAAGGAAAGAGTGGGGGGCTTCTGTTGCCCGGCGCCCCCCGAGCCGCGCTTACCTGTTAGGCAGCGAGTGCGGCAGCCTCACGGCTGTTATCGTTCGCACTTAAGGTTTAGCCCGATAACGGCGGTACAATGCCGAGCAAAAGCGTCCCCTTTACCACGCGCGTCGAGCCTGTTTCGCCCCCATCTGCCGCTGATAAGGCGGGTGATTGGTGGAGGCGCCGGGTACCGCCCCCGGGTCCGCAACGCTTATTCCGAGCCGTGTTTATCGCCATAGTCACCGAAGTGACG
>JBPCSO010000036.1:0-69445 GCA_051007055.1 Roseomonas sp. | reverse complement strand
GCCGTGATGTAGCCCATGTCAAAGGGCGGGTCCTGGCGCATCAGCACAACATCGGCATCGCGGCCAAGGTCCAGTTCCACCTCTGGCCCAAAGGTGAAGTGGTTGCCGTATTCGCGCCGCAGCGTGATGGGCCGCGCCCAGGCCGTCACGCGACCGCCACGCAGGGCAAGGTCCCGGACATGATAATGCCACAGCTTATGGCCGCGGCCCTGGGCTTCTAGCATCAGGGCGAAGGTGGAATCCCCATCAATATTGATGGTCTCAATCGGGTCCATCTGGACCGCGACGCGTAGATTGCTCGTCATGCCATGCACCCCATGGGTTAGCTCTCAGGGGGTCTTGAAGCCGAGAAAGCGGCGCTGCGCCAGCCCGGGGGCACACCGGGGCAGGGCCACCACGGCCCTTCCCGCCAAAAAACACCAAGAAGCTTATTGCCATTCCCTTGATGCCCTGCCTAACCTTCCTCCTGGGATTTCACGGATGCCACTCAAGGCCCGGTCAAAATGGAGGAGATTAGGTTCATGTCAGGCTTAAAAAGACGCGATTTGTTGCTTGCAGGCGCGGGTGTTGCGGCTGCAGGGACACTGGCCGCACCCATGGTGCATGCCCAAGGGTCGGCCGGTACGCTGCGCTGCGGCTTCTGGGACCATTGGGTGCCCGCCGGCAACGGCATTCTGCGCGAACTCTGCGCCGAATGGGGCCAGCAAAACCGCGTGAATGTCCAAGTGGATTTCATCACCTCTGTCGGTAACCAGAACCTGCTGACCATCGCCGCCCAGGCGCAAAGCCGTTCGGGCCACGACATTCTGTCCTTCCCGACTTGGGAACCCGCTTCCAAGGCCGAATTGCTGGAACCCGTGGATGATGTGATGGGGCGGCTGGGCGCGAAGTATGGCGCAGTGAATGCCGCTGCCGAATACCTTGGCAAAATCAAGGGCAAATGGGTCGCCATCCCGGCCGTTTCCGGCACCCAAATGAAGCCGGCTTGCGTACGCTTCGACCTATTGCAGCAGCATGCAGGCATTGACATTCGTGCCATGTGGCCTGCCGAGAACAAGCCCGGCCCAGGCGCCGAAACCTGGAATTGGGATACATTCCTGATGGCGGCTGAAAAGTGCCACGCCGCCGGCGTGCCCTTCGGCTTGCCCATGGGGTCCTTTACCGATGCCGTTGACGCAACAGGCGCGATCTTTGCCTCCTTCGGCGCCAGCGTGATGGACGATAAGGGAAATGTGACCGTGCGCGGCAATGCCAAGCTGCGGGCGGCCGTTGAATACCTTGTCCGGCTGTCGCGTTTCCTGCCCAGCGATGTCTGGGCTTGGGATGATGCTTCCAACAACCGCGCGCTGATTTCCGGCCGTTCGGCGCTGATCTTCAACCCGCCATCCGCCTGGGCCGTTGCCAAGCGCGACAACCCTCAGGTTTCGGAAAATTGCTGGACCGTGCCGATGCCGGCGGGGCCGGAAGGGCGCTTCACGCCTTACCTGCCGTATTTCTGGGGCATCTGGTCCTTCAGCCGCAACAAGACCGCGGCCAAGGGGCTTTTGGAATTCCTTTCCGAACGCACCAGCGCGGAGCGTCAGACCACGACTTCCAACGGCTATGACATCCCGCCCTTCCTGAGCATGAGTGACTTCCCGATTTGGGAGAACGAAGGGCCGCCGAAGGGGACCGTGTTCAACTACCCGCAAAAGGCGCACCATAATGCGCGCACCAGCGTGGCCTTCGCGCCGGCACCGGCGGAATTTGCGGTGCAGGCCTATACCAATGCGCTGAATACGAAGACCATCGCACGCATCGCCCAAGCGGGTGAAAGCGTGGATCAGGCCCTGAGCTGGCTTGAACGCGAATTGAACGTCATCCGTCGCGGCGGCTGAACAAGTGCCTATGGCGGGCGGCCCCCGGATAAGGGGCCGCCCGTTTTATAACGAATAAATTGGGGGATCAGAGGAAGGATGGCTTCCGCCACGTCAACCATAGGCGCGGATCAGGCGCGCGTTGGGTCTTTGCAACGCTTTGCACGCCGGCGATCTTCGATCGCCTTCCTGATGGCTTTGCCGCTTCTGATAGTCGTGGGTGGGCTGATCGCCTATCCGGCCGCTTTCGGCATTTATCTCTCCATGCTGAACCGGCGCATGACCGCCTTTGTCGGCTTCGCCAATTATGAGATTCTGTTTGAATCCGACACTTTCTGGGATGTCGTTTTCCAATCATGCTTTTTTGCCATTACCGCGGTGCTGCTGAAGGCGCTGATCGGCTTTTGGCTGGCGCATATGCTGCATGGCATTCCCGATAAGGGGCAGCGCAAATGGCGCGGCATGCTGCTGGTGCCTTGGGTTATTCCGCCTGCCCTTTCCACGCTGGGCTGGTGGTGGATGTTTGATCCTTCCTATTCATCCATCAATTGGCTGCTTTCCATCATTTCGGTGCCCGAAATTCCCTGGCTTGGCCAGCCCTGGTGGGCGCGTATTTCCATCATCATCGTCAATGTCTGGATCGGCGCCCCCTTTTTCATGATCATGTATCTGGCGGCGCTGAAATCCGTACCGGAACAGCTTTATGAAGCGGCGGCGATTGATGGCGCGACGGGCTGGCAAAGGCTGCGCTACGTGACCATCCCGATGATGGCGAATATCATTTCCATCACCGTGCTGTTCAGCCTGATCGTGACTTTCGCCAATTACGATATCGTGCGCGTGCTGACCAATGGCGGGCCGCGTGATCTGACGCATGTCTTCGCATCCTACGCCTTCCAGGTCGGGATTCTGGCGGGGAATATCCCACGCGGTGCGGCAGTATCCCTTTTCATGATGCCCGTTCTGGCTGTTTGCGCCTTTTTCGTTCTGCGCGGCGTCACCCGGCGTAATAAGGAGCAGATGTGATGTCGGCGACCTCTGCGAACCGCGACCTTCCAAATATCTACCACAAGGCGGGCAGCTTGCGCGCCGAGCGGCGCTGGGCACTTTGGTCAGCCTATGCCTCCCTGTCCGTGGCGGCGCTGATATTCCTTGCACCGCCTTTTTACATGCTGATCACCAGCTTCAAGACTAGCGGTGAAATTGCCAATATGTCTGGCAATCCCTGGATCGTTCGGGACCCGACGCTGGAGAATTATTGGGCAATTCTAGAAAATCCGCTGTTCCTGAAATTTTTCATCAATAGCGCCATCGTCACGACCTGCGTGGTGGCGCTGACCATGGTGATTTCAGTACTGGCGGCATTTGCACTGGCGCGGATGCGCTTCTGGGGCAGCCAGGTTTTGGCTACCGGCGTCTTCCTGACTTACCTGGTGCCGGATACGCTGCTGTTCATTCCACTCTATCAAATCGTCGGTGGGCTTGGGCTGCTCAATTCCGTTTGGGGCTTGATCCTGGTTTATCCGACACTCACGGTGCCTTTCTGCACTTGGATCATGATTGGCTATTTCGCCTCCATCCCCAAGGAATTGGATGAAGCAGCGCTGATTGATGGCGCCACCTGGCCGCAAATGCTGATCAAGATCTTCATTCCGGTGGCACTGCCCGGCATTATTGCCGCGACGATCTTTGCCTTTACGGTTTCCTGGGCGGCCTTTGTCTATCCCACCGCCTTCGTCACCACGCCGGATCAGATGCCGCTCACCATCGGGGTCGTATCCCAGCTGGTGCGTGCAGATACTTTCGCTTGGGGCCAGATCATGGCGGGTGCGCTGATGGCGGCACTTCCGCCCGTGATCATTTATGCCTTCCTCATGGATTATTACATCGCTGGCCTGACCGCCGGCGCGACCAAGGGTTGATCAAAAATGGCTCAGGTATCGCTTCGCAAAATTGTCAAAGCCTATGAAGGCGGCGTCCAGGCGGTAAAAGGCATTGACCTTGAAATCGCCGATCATGAATTCGTGGTGCTGGTTGGGCCTTCGGGCTGTGGCAAATCCACGACACTCCGCATGATTGCGGGGCTGGAGGAAATCACCTCAGGCGAAATCGCCATTGGCGGCACGGTGGTGAATGACATTCCACCGCGCGACCGTGACATTGCCATGGTGTTCCAGAATTACGCGCTTTATCCGCATATGAGCGTCTATGATAATATGGCTTTCGGCCTGATGCTCAGGAAATTCCCCAAGGCGGAGATTGATCGCCGCGTGACGGAGGCCGCGCGCATTCTGGACATCACCCCACTTTTGGAACGCAAGCCCAAGGCGCTTTCCGGTGGCCAGCGGCAGCGCGTTGCCATGGGCCGCGCCATTGTGCGTGACCCCAAGGTGTTTCTGTTCGATGAGCCGCTTTCCAACCTGGACGCCAAGCTTCGCGTTCAGATGCGCACCGAAATCAAGAAGGTGCATCAGACGGTGAATACCACCACTGTCTATGTCACTCATGACCAGGTGGAAGCCATGACCTTGGCTGACCGTGTTGTGGTGATGAATCACGGTATCATCGAACAGGTTGGGCCGCCGCAGGAATTGTATCACCATCCGGCGACGAAATTCGTGGCGGGCTTCATCGGCAGCCCTTCGATGAATTTCATTCCCGCCAAGCTGGAACAGGCTTCTGGCGCACTGCGCTTGCACCTGCCTCAGGGCATTGTACTGGACATGCCGGCGGCGCGTACGGCGCGCTATCAGCCGCATGCTGGCAAGGATGTGCTATTTGGCATTCGCCCCGAACACCTGACGGATGACAAACCTACGGACAAATCTAATACCGCGCCGATCACGCTGAAGCCTGACGTGATCGAGCCCATGGGTATGGAAACCCTGGTGCATTTCAAGCTTGATGGCACGGAAGTCTCCGCCCGGCTTGATCCAGCGACCCCGGCTGCCGTTGGCGCGCCGCTGTCCTTGATTGCGCATATGGATCAGATGCATCTGATTGATCCGACCACTGATAAGGTTCTGTGATGAAACGTCTTGAAGGAAAAACCGCCTGGGTCACCGGCGCGGGCAGCGGTATTGGCCGGGCGATTGCCATTTCATTCGCCGCAGAAGGCGCCAAGATCGCGCTGACAGGCCGGCGCGTTGAACCGCTTGAAGAAACTGCGAAGATGATCGGCGGCGGCGCCATAGTTGTGCCGGCTGATCTGACCGATGAAAAACAAGTCGCCGCCGCACTCGCCAAGGTGGAAGCAACCATCGGCGGGCCGGATATTCTGGTGAATAATGCTGGCGTGAATCTTCCCAAGCGCTATCTGCATCAATTGACGCCTGAGGCCATTCGCAGCCTCGTGGATGGCAATCTGACCGCGCCCTTTTTCACCTCGGTCGCGGTGCTGCCGGGCATGAGGAAGCGCGGCGGCGGCCATATCATCCAAATCGCCTCCATGGCGGGGAAGAATATCTCCTTCCTGTCAGGGCCTGGTTATACGGCGGCGAAGCATGGGTTTGTGGCGCTATCGCAAAGCATCAATCAGGAAAACGGCATCCACAACATCCGTTCCTGCTGCATCTGCCCGGGCGAAGTGGCGACCGATATTCTGAAGAACCGGCCCGAACCCGTGCCACAGGAAGATATTGAACGCCTATTGCAGCCGGAAGATTTGGCGGCGATGGCGCTTTTTGTCGCGACCATGCCGGCGCGTGCCAATATCACCGAAATGCTGGTGACGCCGACCTATATGCGCCTGCTCGCGCCACAGGCGAAGAAGATCGCCGCCATGTAATCGCGCCGCGCCGGCCTTCGCTGTCGGCGCGCCTTTCCTTCTTTCGCGGAGTACCCCTCATGGGCAGCACACCTTACGTGATGGTCAAGGCCGATGCGCTTGATGCGCTGGTTGCCAATGTGTTTCAGGCCGCCGGCTGTGATGGCCCGGAAAGCCAGCGTATCAGCCGCCATTTGGTGGATGCGAATCTGGCCGGGCATGACAGCCATGGCGTGGTGCGCGTGCCGCGGTACGTGGAATGGCTGGAAGCAGGCTATGTGCTGAAGGGCCAGACCGCCGATGTGGTGACCGATGGCGGGTCCTTCGCCGTGATTGATGGCAAATGGGGTTTTGGCCAGACTGTGGCGCCGCAAGCGGTGGATTTTGGCATCAAGCGCGCGGTCGAAAATGGCGTTTGCATCACCGCGCTGCGCAATGCCGGGCATATTGGCCGCGTTGGCGCCTATGCCGAACAGGCGATGGAACAGGGGCTGATTTCGATCCATTTCGTCAATGTCGCGGGTTCGATCCTCGTCGCACCTTTTGGCGGCGTTGAGCGGCGCTTTTCGACCAATCCGGTTTCCATCGGCGTGCCGTTGCCGGGCCGCCCCATCCTGCTTGATTTCGCGACATCGCTGGTAGCAGAAGGCAAGGTGCTGGTGGCGTCGTCTGGCGGCAAGGCGCTGCCGGAAGGCGCTTTGATTGAAGCCGATGGTAGGCTTTCGACCGATCCGCACACGCTTTATGGGCCCTATGAGGCAGTCGGCCCGCGCGATGTTTCCAAGGGCACCGGCGCCATTCGTGCCTTTGGCGAACATAAGGGCTCGGGCTTGGCCTTCATGTGCGAAATGCTGGCCGGCTGCCTGACGGCAGGCGGCACCAGCGGCCCGGTTTCTGAGCGCGCACGCATCGCGAATGGCATGCTTTCCATTTTCATCTCACCCAAGCATTTCGGCACCCAGGCGGAATTTGAACGCATGGGGCTGATTTATGCTGATTGGGTTTCGCAAACCCGCCCAGCTGATCCCACCGCACCGGTATTGCTGCCGGGCGAACCGGAAGCGACGCGCCGTGCGGAACGCCTTTCTGATGGCGTGCCGCTGCCGCAAGATACCTGGGCGAATATCATCGGCACCGCGAAGCGGCTTGGGGTGAATAGCGCGGTCTGAAGCGGGGCTTCGTTATGCGGGCCGCAGCAAGGCGGCCAGCAGCGCGGCATCCGGCGCCTCATGCAGCGCGTCCAAAGCGCTCATCAGCGCTTGGGCCCTGTCTTCCGGCAGAATACCCGCGAGACACGCGCTGACCTTGGCGATTTGCGCCGCACGCGGCAGCGGGTTTTCCGGACTGCCCAGGGCGGCTTCCACGCGCTGATCAGGAATTGTCCCGTTGCACAATTCGATTTCCACGCGCTGCGGCACCACGGCGTTTTCGTCCGCGCTGCCATCGCCATGCAATTCGACGCGCGTCGCCAGGGCATACGTTGCGGGATCGCGCAGCAAAGCCTCGCTGAAATCGCCAAGCCCGACGCTGCCAGAAAGCAGCGTGCGCGCCACCACATAAGGCAGGCAGAGCCGCGCGTAATTGCCGGTGAGATCAGGCTTGATGGGCCGCCCGACCAGACGCATCGCGAGCGGCGGCAAATAAAGCCGCACCGCCGCCACATCGCTGCCGCGTAGCCCATGCGCCGCCATCAGGCGCTGCACCCCATCAATCGCGGGATGGGTCAGCCGGCCAGAGGGGAAAGGTTTGTGCGCCAGCCGCGTCACCTGCCAAACATGGCCCAGCGCCGACAGGCCGGGCGCCAGATCATGCTCGGGTTCGGTCAGTTGCAGAAAGCCGAAGGGCCCGGTCAGCCATTGCGCTGGCCCTGCAGCACCCGCCGCCGCCAAATCCGCTGCACGCAGCCCCGCCATGGCGGCGAAGCCCATTTGCACCGGCAGCGCCATGGAGCCTTCGCTATGCGCCTGCATGGTCCCCGGTATCTGCCCGAGCAGAAGCCCCGCGCCGGCTGAAGCGGTGGCCAAATCAAACCCGCGCAGCCGCGCTACCGCGCCATAGGCACCAAACATCCCCGCCGTTGCCGGGCGGAAAAACCGCATCGGCCCGCGCGCCGCCGCACCAATCGTGCACGCCAGATCAAGCCCCAGGATCACCGCCGCCATAAAGCGTACGCCGGATACGGGGCAGCCTTGGCGGCTTTGCCGCTCAGCCTCGGCCAAGGCGGCGGAGGCGGTCGGCGTCATCGCATGCACCACGGCGGCTTCATGGATGGCGTCGAATTCCAGCGCATGGGCCTGAAACGCGTTCATGAAGGCAGCCTGAGGCGCCGGCAGCAAAGCTCCATCGCCCCAAAGGCTCGCTTCTTCCCCCGCGCCCCAGCCGCGCGCAGCCGCCAGTAAACCCGGGCGCGCGGAGTGCGCCATGCCCGCCACACCAACCGCGAGCCCATCCAGCAGAAAGATGCGCGCAGCCGCGCGCGCTGCTTCGGGAATGGCGACCTCCGGCGTTTCCAGCAGGTGGCGAAGGAGAATGGTCTCGGCGGTTTCGGTCATGGCACCATGCTGCCCGTGCGACGCTTCGCGTCAAGCACCATGGCGCGCGCCGCGGCTTCGTGCTGCGATATTCTACAACGGAGGGATCACTATGGCCAAGATCAAAGGCATTATCGTTTGCCCACAGCCCCGCGCCGCGGATGTGGGGGCCGAGATTCTGCGCCGCGGAGGCAATGCCTTTGACGCGGCGGTTGCCACCGCGTTTTGCCAAATGGTGCAAGACCCCTTCATGTGCGGCATTGGCGGCATGGGCACGCTGCAATTCCGCGACGCGAAAACCGGCCGTCAGGGCATGATTGATTTCCATGCTCGCGCTGGCGCCAAGGTGCGCGCCGATATGTGGGCCGCCGATAGCAAGGGCAAATCCGAAATCTCTGGCTATGCGCTGTTCGAAGATCAGCGCGCGGAACTTGGCTATACCGCCATCATGACCCCCGGCACGGTGGCGGGCTTTGCGCATTTCCACGCGCAGTTTTGCAGCATGGATTGGGCAGATTTGCTGACGCCGGCCATCGCCATGGCGCGGGATGGCGTGCTGGTGACGCCGTTTTTTCGAGATTTCCTGGAACGCAAACCGCAGTCGGGCCTGCCCAATGGCATGCAGCGCGTGACAAAAACCAAGGCCTGCGCTGCGCTTTACTTGAACCAGGCCGGGCAATTGCATGAAGTGGGCGATACGCTCATGCACACCGAAATGGCGCGCACACTGGAACGCATTGCCACCAAAGGCGCGCAGGATTTTTATACGGGCGAGATTGCCGGGCAGATCATCAGTGATTTCACCCAAAATGGCGCCTTCATCACCGCCGATGATTTGCACAATTACCGCGTGCGGGAGAGCGCGCCGGTGATCGGCACTTATCGTGGCTACAAGATATCTTCCAACCCGCCGCCGGGATCGGGCGCGGTGCTGATCGCCATGCTGAATATTCTGGAGCAATTCGATCTGGGCGCGCTGCCCGCCGGCAGTGCGGGGCATTATGATCTGGTGGCGCGCGCCATGGCAGCCGCGCATCACGACCGTGATGAAGCGCTGGGCGATCCAGATTTTGTCTCAGTGCCAACCGAATCCCTCATGTCCAAGGACCGCGCCGCCGCGTGGGCCAAGCGCATCAGGGATGGCTGGCTGCCTGGTGGGCGGGTTGGCGAACCGCCATCCTGCACCACGCATCTTTCTGTTTGGGATGCGGCGGGGAATTGCGTTTCCTTCACCCATACACTCTGCACCGGTGCCGGCGTGGTTACACCTGGCCTTGGCTTTAATTGGAACAACGCCATGAAGCTTTTTGATATGCGTCCAGGCCGCGCCAATAGTATGGCACCCGGCAAGGCGCGTACCACCGGCATGGTGCCCACCATTGTCTATAAGGATGAGGAGCCCTGGCTGATCGTCGGCGCGCCTGGTGGCAGCGTGATCATCTCCGCCGTGCTCACCACCATCATCAATGCGATTGATTTTGCCATGTCGGCGGTGGAAGCGGTTTCCTTCCCACGCATTCATTGTGAAGGCGGGCCAGTTTTCTGCGAAGCACGCGTGCAGGGCGATGTGGTGGCGGCGCTCAAAGCCCTGGGGCATGAGGTGCGCCATTCCCCTATTTCCTATGACCCGACCATGAGCCGCGCGCATGCCATCCTGCTGCGTGATGGCAAACCCGCAGGTGGCGCCGATCCGCGCGGTGGCGGCGGCGTCGCCATCGCCTGGTAGGCGCCTTGCCCGAACCCGTACTGCCCCTATAGAACCAGTCAAAACTACAGACGAAAGAAGCCGAAATGACCACGCAACGCAGAACCGCTTTGATCACCGGCGCTGGCCGCAATATTGGCCGCGCCATCGCGCTTGATCTGGCGCGCATGGGGTTCAATGTCGTCATCAATGGCTCGCGCAATCGCGATGCCTGCGAGAACGTCGCCGCCGAAGCCCGCGTGCTGGGCGTGGAGGCTTTGGTCGCCATGGCCGATGTTGGCGTCGCCGAGGAATGTGCCCGAATCGCGCGTGACGCGATTGCGAGCTTCGGCGCGGTGGATGTGCTGGTGAACAACGCCGCCCTTCGCCCTGATGGCCGCTTCCTGGAAATGAGTGATGCGGATTGGCGCCGCGTCATTTCCGTTGATCTTGATTCCAGCGTGTGGTTGGCGCGCGCCTGCCTGCCGGGGATGCTGGATCGCGGTTGGGGGCGGATTGTAAACCTGCTCGGCATGAATGCCATTCATGGCTACAACGGCCGCGCGGCGGTTTCGGTTTCCAAGCACGGGCTTTGGGGCCTGACCAAGGCTTTGGCGAAGGAATTCGGCGCCAAGGGCATCACCACCAATGCTGTCTCTCCTGGCCCCATTGCTGGTGAGCGGGATGATGAAGCCGCGCATCACCACATCGCCAGCATGGTATCGCGCGTGCCAGTGGGTAGGCTTGGTCAACCGCATGAAATCGCGGCGGTTGTCTCCATGCTGGTTTCCGATGGCGGCGCCTTCGTCAATGGCCAGATGATCCAGGTGAATGGCGGCGCGGAGACGTGATTATGGCGGCGTAAGGCCCGGCGGCGGCAGCGCCGTGCCGCGTGGGCCGAAGGCGCTTTTGTTGTCGCTTTTCTCGCAAGCGGTCAGCGCCAGGGCCAGGAAGATCACAAAGCGCAGGGCCATGTCGCGTTCTCCTTCGTTGCGAATGCGGGGTTAGCATGAAAACCCTGTCTGCGCTAAAGCCCCGCTGACCCCAGCCTTGGATGGAAGGCGCGCCATGACCCCGACCGAAACCAGCATCCAACCCATGATCGGCCTGATCGGCGGTTCTGGGCTTTATGATATGGAAGGGCTGGAAGATCGCCGCTGGGTCAAGGTTCGCACCCCCTGGGGTGATCCTTCGGATGAAATCCTGACCGGGCGGCTGCATGGCGTGGCGTGCGCCTTTCTGCCCCGCCATGGGCGCGGCCATCCAACGCCACCTTCGGCGCTCAATTACCGCGCCAATATTGATGCGCTGAAGCGCATAGGCTGCACGGAAATCATCTCGCTTTCCGCTGTGGGATCGCTCAGGGAAAATTTGCCGCCTGGCCATTTCGTGATTGTGGACCAATTCATTGACCGCAGCTTCGCGCGCGAAAAATCCTTCTTCGGCACGGGCTGTGTGGCGCATGTCTCAGTCGCGCATCCGGTCTGCCCCCGGCTTGGTGATGCGCTGGAAGCCGCAGCCCGCAAGCTGGCGCTGCCCGTCACACGCGGCGGCACTTATCTTGTCATGGAAGGCCCGCAATTCAGCACCAAGGCAGAAAGTGAACTTTACCGCGCCTGGGGCTGCAGCGTGATCGGCATGACCAATATGCCCGAAGCAAAACTCGCCCGAGAAGCTGAGCTTTGCTACGCCACAGTCGCGATGGTGACGGATTTTGATTGCTGGCACCCCGACCATGACGCGGTGACGGTGGATCAGGTGGTGAAGGTGTTATTCTCCAACGCCGATAAGGCGCGCGCTTTGGTGCAGCAGGTGGTGCCCGCCCTGGGCGCCAAGCGCGGCCCCTGCCCCGCCGGCTGCGACCGCGCACTTGAACATGCGCTGATCACCGCGCCCGAAAAGCGCGACCCTGATCTGCTCGCGAAGCTGGATGTAGTGGCGAAGCGCGTTTTGGGGTGATCAGCCGGGTACGCGAATACGCGCCCGTAAGCCGCCCAGCGGGCTGTCTTCCAGGAAAACATCACCGCCATGCGCGCGGGCAATATCACGCGCAATGGCAAGGCCAAGCCCGGTACCGCCACCGGCAAGGCTGGTAAATGGCTTGAAGGCATCTTCGCGCGCCGCTTCCGGAATGCCTGGTCCGTCATCGTCAATCGTGATTTCGGCCCAAATGCCATGCTGGCCGCGCGGCTGCTGTGTCAGTGTCACCGCCACACGCTTGGCGTGTTTGCGTGCATTGTCCAACAGATTACCAAAGCAGCGCCGCATCGCCCCTGCGCGCAATTCCATTGGCAGCGCATCAGGGCCTTCAAAGGGAATGGCGATGCCGCCGCGCGATTGGCGCGCCACAACATCACGCAGCAAGGCAGCCAGATCGGCTTCCTCAGACTGCTCCACACCCTCACCACGGGCGAAGGCCAGATAATCGCCAATCAGGCGATCCATTTCCTCCACATCCTCGGTCATAGCGGTGGCGTCATCGCGCGCTGCCTCCGGCAACATGGCGAGCCCTAGCCTGAGCCGTGTGAGTGGGGTGCGAAGATCATGGCTGATGCCGGCCAGCATTTCGGTCCGGCTATCCACAAATCGGCGGATGCGTTCTTCCATACGATTGAAGGCGGTAGCCGTCTGCCGCACTTCAGCAGCGCCTTCCGGCTTCATCGGCCCCACTATGCGCCCCATGCCGAAAGCCTCAGCCGCCGCAGAGATTTTGCGCAGTGCGCGCACCTGATTGCGCATGAAAATCGCTGCCACCATGAACAGCAGAAGCGAAGACCCAACAAGCCAGAGGACGAAAAGATAGATCGTCCCACTGAACAAGCGCTTGCGCGCAACCTCCACATGCAAAACGCCATCAGGCAATTGCACACGAATGATCACGCTGCGCGGGTCGCTTTGCCAATCAGCATCAAAAGGCAGGCGCACGCGTTCCTGCATAGCGGCGGCCAAATCCTCTTCCAGCGGCAGAAGCGGCATAGAGGCAGGGCGCGCGCCTATACTGGCAAGCCGAGCCCCCGCTTCGTAAGCGAGTGATAAATCAAGCCGCCAGGCAGCTTCGCGAAAGATCCAACTGCGATCTTCCTCCTGCGTTTCGCGCTCCAGCAGGCCGACCACCATCGCGATATCACCCGCAACACCTGCGGCCAAGCGGCGGGAAATCACATCCAGATGGCTACCATAGAAAAGCTGCAAGGCAACCGCTTGCAGGATCAGAAGTGGCACCAGAATGATCAGCAGCGAACGGCCCAAAAGCCCGCGCGGCACCAGCCGGCGCAAGCCCCTGTCCAGCGGTGTCACGGCCCCGGCCTCAAGACATAGCCGCGATGGCGAATGGTCTGGATAAAGCGCGGCTCACGCGGGTCAGGTTCCACCTTGCGGCGCAGCCTGGTCACCTGCACGTCAATAGCGCGTTCGCCGGCATCGGGCGTGCCAAGCGCTTCGCCAATATCCTCGCGGCTCAAGATTTCCCCAGCACGGCGCGCCAGGGCTTGCAGCAAGGAAGCCTCCCCACCCGTTAGGCGAATAATGCCATCCGGCCCGCGCAATTCCGCGCGTTCCAGATCAAACCAGCGATTGCCAATTTGCAGCGGCGCCAAGTTTTGCGACACGGCGGGCGCGGGCGCGGCACGGCGCAAAATGGTACGGATGCGGAGCGCCAATTCACGCGGATCAAAAGGCTTAGCCAGATAATCATCCACGCCCTGTTCAAGCCCCGCAATCCGATCATCCGGCGCCCCGCGCGCGGTCAACATCAGGATCGGTACCTCCTGCCGTTCCGCGCGCAAGGCAGCGGTAAGTTCCAGCCCCGTCTCCCCCGGCATCATCACATCCAGCACCAGAAGATCGAACGCCATATCGGCCAAGGCCGCGCGCGCGCTGGCGGCATTCTCCGCAGTGCTGACGCGAAAACCTTGTTCGGTCAGAAAGCGCTGCAACAAGGCGCGCAGCCGCGCATCATCATCGACCACCAGAATATGCGCGGGGTCTTCCTGGCCGTTCATCGCCGGCTGCCTTCAGCCTCTGGCCCTTCCAGCCGTGCCAGGCTCGCTTGCGCATCCTCGCCCATCAGCCCGCGCATGACACGGCGAAAGCCTTCCACCGCGGCGGGCCCTGCCTCGCGATAGGCGCGCATCACTGTCTCTCGCTGACGTTCGAAAAGGCGGCGTTCCAGCGCCATGCCCTTTTCGGTCAGCGTCAGGCGCCTTTGCCGCCGGTCGCTCTCCCCCGGGGCCTGCACCACATAGCCATCGCTCATCAGCGGTTGCAGCACGCGCCCCAGGCTTTGCTTGGTAATGCCAAGAATGCCGAGCAAGTCGCCCACCGTGATACCAGGGCGGCGGCCCACAAAATGCAGAACGCGATGATGTGCGCGGCCCATATCCAACGTGGCCAGGATCTCATCAGCCCCGGCGGTGAAGTCGCGATAGCCGAAGAACAGCAAATCCTGGGCAAGGCGGAGTTCTTCTTCGCGCAGGAACAGCAGATTGCGCCCTGCTGGTAGGGCACGGGCCTCTGCCATCTCCGCAATATGTGTGCTGCCCGTTGTCGGCATTGCCCGCATCCCCGTTTGGACAGGATTATTGACGCATTCGCAGCGCCTGTCCAACCCGCCGCAAGCAACGGCGCCGCGCTTGGCAAGGCACGGACAGGCTCTCTATATGCCCCCCATCATTCGCGCCGGAGAGAACCCCATGATCACGCGCCGCCCCTTGCTGGCCGCTGCCCTGCTCGCCACCCCCTCAATCGCCCGTGCCCAGGGTGAATGGCCGCAGCGTCCGGTGCGCATCATTGTGCCCTGGCCCCCCGGCGGGTCCACCGATGTCTTGGTGCGCATCTATGCCGAATTGATGCAGCCGATCCTGGGGCAGAATTTCATCATCGAAAATCGCGCCGGCGCTGGTGGCAATATCGGGATTGATGCCACGGCCAAGGCGACCCCGGATGGCTACACCATGGGCATCGCGTCCGTCGGGCATCTGGTGATCAATAACTTCCTCTATTCCCGGCTGCCTTATGATCCGGCGCGGGATTTGGTGCCGGTCGGCATCGCCTGGGATTTGCCCAATGTTGTCGTGGTTTCCGCGCAGCATAACCCCTCGCGCAGCTTGGCTGACTTTAAGGCTTGGGTGCGCGCCAAGCGGGGTGGCTTCACCTATGGCTCGCCCGGCGTTGGCACCACGGGCCATTTGACCGGCGCGCTTTTCGCTGGCCGCGTTCAGGTCGAAGGCATCCACGTGCCTTTCCGCGGCGCGGCGCAGATTATCCCTGCCATGCTTTCGGGTGATCTTGATTCTGCCCTTGATAACCTTGCTTCCTATGTGCCGGTCATTCAGGAGGGGCGGATGCGGGCGCTTGCGGTCACCTCTGCTTCCCGATGGCCGTCCATGCCGGATGTGCCCACCATGGCCGAAGCTGGCGTGCCGGATTTCGTCGTTTCGTCCTGGCAGGGCTTTGTCTTCCCCGCCGGCACGCCGCGCATCGCGATTGAACGTGTGAATGCCGCACTGCGGCGCATTGTCGCTGATCCGGCCACCAAGGAACGCTTCCTGCGCGTGGGGGCCGAGGCTGTGTGGTCCACCCCGGAAGACATGATCGCCCGCGCCCAGCGTGAACGCCCCATGTGGCAGGAAGCGGTTCGGATTTCCGGCGCACGGCTGGAATAGCGGCGCGTGACGCCTGCCACCGCCTGGGGTAATGCGCTTTTCATTGACCATGCCATTCTGCGGCTGGGCTGGCGGAATTGGGGTGTGGTGGCGCCGGGGCGGCTTTACCGGTCCAACCATCCGCTCCCCTGGCAAATTCGGCTGGCGGCGCGGCGCCATGGCATTCGCACCATCATTAATCTGCGCGGCAATCGCGCCGATTGCGGCGCTGATGCGCTCAGCCGGGCAGAAGCAGCACGCCTTGGCCTGGCGCATATAGACGCGCCCTTTGAAAGCCGCGGCGCGCCCCATAAGGACCGCATTCTGCGCCTGGCCGCGATTTTCCAGGAGATGCAGGAACCAGCGCTGATTCATTGCAAATCCGGCGCTGATCGCACCGGGCTCGCGGCTGGGCTTTGGCTGATGCAGCAAGGACGCCCGGTGCAGGAAGCGCTCGCCCAGCTTTCGCTCCGCCATGGCCATGTCGCGGCGTCGCGTACCGGCATTCTGGATGCCTTTTTCAAAAGCTTCGCCGCCTTCCAGCGCGACAATCCCGAAACCCCCTTTCTGGATTGGGTGCGCGATACTTATGCCGAAGCAACCCTGCGGGAGAGCTTTTCCAGCAACCCCTGGGCAGATCGTCTGGTGGATCAGGTGCTGCGGCGGGAATGATCCTGTAGCTTTGTTTGAACAGGGCCCAGAACCAATTAGGGCAAAGCAGCCTTGATTTTGCCCTTTTTTGCATCGCACCAATATAATTAGATCAATGGTTTATAGTGAAACACACAGAAACAAGGCTTGAATCGCTTTTGCCAACCCGTCATGAGAAAGTCACGCTGGGTTGATGAGGGTTACGCCTCTCGCGCAGCTTTCGGCCCAGAAATGAAGGGTGTGATGGACGGTTTTCTTCCCGCGGAACATGGTCGGCGCAGAACGCTCAAGGCACCGATCGGGTGCAGGGGCGATGGTCTGCACACGGGCCGCCGGATGTCCCTCACGCTCCGCCCCGCTGCTGCCGGCACGGGTATTTTGTTCCGCCGCACCGATCTTGGCCTGGATATCCCTGCCCGCTTTGATTTTGTGACCGATACGCGGCTTTGTACTGCCATTGCCCTGCCGGATGCGCCGGAAGCCCGCATTGGCACCATTGAACATGTCATGGCCGCCCTGGCTGGCGCCGGCATTGATGATGCAATCATTGAAGTGGATGGGCCGGAAATCCCCATTTTGGATGGTTCCGCCGCGCCCTTTCTGTTTCTGATTGATTGCGCCGGCGTGGTCGCCAGCGCGGCGCCCCGCCACATGATCGAAGTGCTGCGCCCCGTGCGGGTGGAAGATGGGCGCGGCGCCTTCGCCGAATTGCGCCCCAATAGCGAAGCGGCGCTTGATGCGGTTTTGGACATTGAATTCCCCAATACCGCCATTGGCCATCAATCTCTTGCGCTGCGCATCACCCCTGAGTCCTTCCGGGGCGTTCTGGCGGAAGCGCGTACCTTCACCATGGCCGCGGATGTGGCGCGGCTCCGCGAAGCCGGCCTTGCCCTTGGCGGCAGCCTGGCCAATGCGGTGGTGGTGGATGGGCCAGCCATTCTGAACCCCGGCGGGCTGCGCCATGCCGATGAATTTGTCCGCCACAAGATGCTGGACATGGTGGGCGATCTGGCCCTGGCCGGCGCGCCGCTGCGCGCCCGCTTCGCCGGCAGCCGTTCGGGCCATGCGCTGAACAACCAGCTTCTCCGTGCACTTTTTGCCGATACCGCCGCTTGGCGCCTGGTGGGCAATGCCGCCGCTCCCGGCAATGCCCCCGCATTGCGGAGCAAGCAGAAGACCCCAGCCTACGCCTGAAATCCGGTCCGCGGCAAAGGACGATTTCACCTGCGGGCAATCTGGCCTATATCAGTGGTGTCTTTCTGTTGATCCAGGAATCATGCGCCGCTTCCTCCCGATAGCCTTCATTCTTGCCCTTTCAGCCTGTGGCGGTTCCGCCCCAACGCCCAGCACCGGCGCGGACCCTTCACTGACGCGACGCGTGACAGCCAATGCGGCGGAGGAAGAACCGCAAGCGCTTTACGCGCTGGGCATGCAGAACCTGCGCGCCCGCAACTATGCCCGGGCAGTAGAATATTTCGATTCCATCGAACGCGAACACCCTTATTCCACCTGGTCCACCAGCGCCAAGCTGATGGCGGCTTACGGCGAATATCTGCGTAACCGTTATACTGAAGCGATCGGCGCTTTGGATCGCTTCATCCAGCTTCACCCAGCGCATCGCGACATCGCTTATGCGTACTACCTGCGCGCGCTGTCGCAATATGAACAGATCACCGATGCGCAGCGCGACCAGCGCCAAACCACCATCGCCATCGCATCACTACAGGAAGTCATCAACCGCTTCCCCGATAGCGCCTATGCCCGCGACGCCCGGCTGAAGATTGACCTGGGCCGAGACCATCTGGCCGGCAAGGAAATGACCGTCGGGCGCTTCTATCAGCGGCAGGGCCTGCACCAAGCCGCGATTGGCCGCTATCGTCGTGTGGTGGATGAATTCCAAACCACCAATCACGTGCCGGAAGCACTGCACCGGCTGGTGGAAATCTACCTGAGCCTTGGCCTGACGGAAGAAGCCCGCCGCAATGCGGCCGTGCTTGGCTATAACTACCCAGGCAGCGATTGGTATGCTGATAGCTACGCGCTGCTGGTGGAAGCCGGCGCCGAACGTCGTGGTGAGCGTCCTGGCTTTGTCAGCCGGATGCTGAACAAAATCTTCTGAGCCGGGGGCGGCGCGCCAATGCTCGCCTCTCTGGCCATTCGCGATGTGGTGCTGATCGAAAAGCTCGACCTGAGTTTTGATGCCGGGCTTGCAGTGCTGACCGGCGAAACCGGCGCCGGCAAATCCATTCTGCTGGATAGCTTGGGCCTCGCGCTCGGCCACCGGGCCGAAGCCGGGCTGGTACGCGCGGGCCAAACACAGGCCAGTGTCGCCGCCGGCTTCCTGCCAGCGCCCGATCACCCGTGTTTCGATATTCTGCGCGACCAAGGCATCAGCACCGAAGATGAATTGGTGCTGCGCCGCGTGCTGCAAGCCGATGGCAAATCCCGCGCCTTTATCAATGACCAACCCGTCAGTGTTGCGTTACTGAAACGCTTGGGTGCCACATTGGTTGAAGTGCAAGGCCAGCATGAACAAGTGGGCCTTGCCGATCCCGCCACCCATGCTGGGCTGCTGGATGCTTTCGGCGGTTTGGATGGCGAACGCAGCGCCACCGCCAGCGCCTGGGCCGCTTGGCGGGATGCGACACGCCGCCTGGCCGCCGCGCGCGAAGCCATTGCGAGCGCGCAGCGCGAAGAAGAATGGTTGCGCCACGCGGTTGGCGAATTGACCGATCTTGCCCCGGAAGAAGGGGAGGAAGATGCACTCGCCACAGAACGCCAAAAGCTGCAACAGGGCGAACGCCGGGCAGAGGCGATTGCTGCCGCCCTTGGGGAACTGACGCCGCGTGACCGGCGCGGAGCCTCTCCCGCGCGCGCTTTGCGCGAAGCTGCGCGTGCACTGGAACGCTTGCCGCCGCCCAATGAGGAAGCGCAGCCCGCGATCCAAGCCCTTGCCGCTGCGCAGGATGCGCTGAGCGAGGCCGAGACCCTGCTCACGCGCTTGATGAACGAAACCGGCCCCGATCCACGCCGGCTGGAACAGGTGGAAGAACGGCTCTTCGCGCTGCGCGCCGCAGGGCGCAAACATACTGTCCCGGTTTCGGAACTTGCCACACTGCTTGCCAATTTGCGCGCCCGGCTGGAAGCGCTTGATGCCGGCGCGGGCGAAGTCGCCACGCTTGAAGCCGCCGAAGCCACGGCACGCAACGCCTATCTTGCCGCCGCGGCAAAACTGACCACAGCGCGCCGCAAACACGCCACCGCGCTGGAGAAAGCACTAGCCGAAGAACTGCCGCCACTGAAGCTGGACCGCGCGCGGTTGGTGATAGATATCACCGCCCGCGACGAAGGCGCCTGGGGCGCGGATGGGCAGGATCGCGTCACCTTTCTGGTCGCCACCAACCCAGGACAAACACCAGGGCCACTCGCGAAAATCGCCTCGGGCGGGGAGTTGTCACGGTTGATGCTGGCGCTCAAAGTCGTGCTGGCGCGCGGTTCGCCTGTGCCGACGCTGATCTTTGATGAGGTGGATAGCGGCATTGGTGGCGCGACTGCCGCTGCCGTCGGTGAGCGCCTGGCGCGCGTGGCTGACCGCGTGCAAGTGCTGGTCGTGACGCATAGCCCGCAAGTCGCAGCACGCGGCACACGGCATTTCCGCGTGGCGAAACAAGTGAAAGGGCAGCGCGCAGAAACGCGCGTCGAAATACTCGATCAGGCCGAAAGATACGAAGAACTCGCGCGCATGCTGGCGGGGGAGAAAGTGACTGAAGCGGCGCGGGCGGCGGCGCGAAGCCTTTTGGGGGATAAGGCGTGAAGCCGATCCCCGTTGCTTCCTTGACCGAGCTTGATGCGGCGATTGAATTGGCCGCGCTCGCGCGCGACATCGCGCGGCATGACCGCCTCTATCACAGCAAAGACCAGCCTGAGATCACGGACGCCGAGTATGACGCGCTTGTCGCACGCAACCGCGCCATCGAGGCACGCTTCCCGCAATTGATCCGAAGTGACAGCCCATCGCGACGCGTCGGCGCACCAGTCGCGGAAGGCTTCGCCAAAAGCCGCCATGGCGAGCCGATGCTCAGCCTGGATAACGTGTTTTCACCTGAGGAATTCAGCGATTTCTGCAAGCGCATCCGCCGCTTTCTGGGACTCTCAGAAACCGAAGCGCTGGCCTTTGTGGGCGAACCCAAGATTGATGGGCTTTCCATCAACCTGCTTTATGAAAACGGCGTCTTCATCAAAGGGGCGACGCGCGGCGATGGCGCGGAAGGCGAAGATGTCACCGCCAATTTGCTGACGATCCCGTCCCTGCCGCGGCACCTGAAACCACCCTTCCCGGCCAGCATCGAAATCCGCGGCGAGGTTTTCATGGAAAAGGCGGATTTTCTTAGCTTCCGCACAGCGCAGGAAGCCGCCGCCGAAGCCCGCGAAGCGCGCCGCGCCGCCGGCGAAAAACTGGGCGACGCGGTAGTGATCCCCGCCAATCCGCGCAACGCCGCCGCCGGTTCCGTGCGCCAGCTTGATGCGCGCATTACCGCCAAACGGCCGCTGAAATTACTGGCCTACGCCCTGGGTGCGGCGAGTGAAGCGCCGGCAGAAACGCATCATGATTTCCTGGATGCGCTGCGCCGCTGGGGCTTTGCGGTGAACCCGCTGTCTCGACGTTTGGAAAGCGAAGACGCCGCCGAAAACTTCCAGGCAGAGATCGGCGCAGGCCGTGCCGCACTTGGTTACGATATTGATGGTGTGGTCTATAAGCTTGACCGGATTGATTGGCAGCGCCGGCTTGGTTTTGTGGGGCGTGCGCCGCGTTGGGCCGTGGCGTGGAAATTCCCTGCCGAACAGGCCGTGACGAAGCTGCTGGATATCGAAATCCAAGTCGGCCGCACGGGCGCGCTGACACCACGCGCGGTGATGGAACCCGTCAATGTCGGTGGCGTCGTGGTGCGCCATGCGACGCTGCATAATGAGGATGAAATCACGCGCAAGGATGTACGCATCGGCGATACCGTCATGCTGCAACGCGCCGGCGATGTCATTCCGCAAATCCTGGGCGCAGTGCTGGAAAGGCGCCCCGCCGATGCGCAGCCCTATGCCTTCCCGCTGAACTGCCCCGCCTGCGGCAGCCATGCGATCCGTGATGGCGAAGATGTGGTGCGCCGCTGCACGGGCGGCCTGACTTGCCCCGCGCAAACCACCGAACGTTTGAGGCACTTCGTCTCCCGCCGCGCCCTGGATATTGAAGGCTTGGGCGAGGAGAATATCCAGACCCTATTCGATGCTGGTCTGATCAAAAGCCCCGCCGATATTTTCCGCCTGCACCAAAAGGGCGAGACACTCGCAGGCTTCGAAGGCTGGGGCGAACGCAAGATCAGCAAATTGCTGGAGGCGATTGAAGCCCGCCGCAGTGTGGCACTGGAGCGCTTCATCTTCGCGCTTGGCATTCGCCGCATCGGTGAACAGAACGCCAAACTCTTGGCGCGGCATTATCACAGCCTGGAAGCCTGGCGCGCGGCGATGATCGCCGCGCATATCATCGGCTCAGAAGCGCGGGAGGAATTGGGTTCCATCCAAGGCATCGGCCCCGCCATTGCGGAAGAGCTGGTCGAATTCTTCGCCGAACCCCGCAACCTGTCCGCGCTTGATGACCTCGCCGCCGAGGTCTCGCCCTTGCCCGTTGAAGAAACCAGCGCCGCCGATAGCCTCTTCGCCAGCAAGACCATGGTCTTCACTGGTACGCTTGAGAAAATGACGCGCGATGAGGCGGAAGCGTTGGCTGAACGCCTCGGCGCCAAGGTCACGAAATCGGTCTCGAAAAAAACCGATTTCGTCGTGGTCGGCGCTGATGCCGGATCGAAGGCCGCCAAGGCGGCAGAGCTTGGCGTGAAGATGCTGACCGAAGCCGAATGGCTGGAGTTGGCGAGCGCCTGATCCGTGTAGAGCGTGTTGCGTTCACATGTGTTCACGCCACCCGCTCTACCTTGTTGTTTTTCGAGTATCTTCACACGTTCAGATGATTCCATCTGAACGTGATCTGCTCTCGGTCGCATGACCGAAGCGGTGAATCAGTCGCCCAAAATAAATTCACGCCTAAATCGGCACGCAGGCCACTCGCAGCCAGGCAGCGGTTTCCGTATCCAAGTGCGGCGCCACCTCTGCCGCGACGCGCGCGTGATAGGTATTCAACCAATCACGCTCCGCCACAGTCAGCAAAGCGGGTTCGATCAGGGCGCGATCAAAGGGCGCCAGTGTCAGGGTTTCGAATTCCAGGAATGGCTTGGCGGCGGCAGCAATCTCCGCCTTTTGCACCAGCAGCAGGTTTTCCAGGCGAATGCCGAATTCGCCCGTAGCGTAATAGCCAGGCTCATTGGATAGGATCATACCCTCGGCCAAAGCCACCACGCGCGCCGCGCGGCTGAAGGCAGCCGGGCCTTCATGCACGGAAAGATAGGAACCAACGCCATGGCCCGTGCCGTGATCATAATCCAAGCCCGCATCCCATAGCGGGCGCCGCGCCAGCGCATCCAGATGCGGCCCCGCGACACCGGCCGGAAAGCGCAAGGTGGCGAGCGCAATATGCCCCTTCAGCACGCGCGTGACGCATTCTCGTAAGCGCTGCGGTGGCGTCCCTGGCCCGGTCCATAGCGTGCGCGTGATATCCGTGGTGCCATCCAGATATTGTCCGCCTGAATCAATCAAATAGCATTCATTGGGGTTGATGGCGCGATGGCTCGCCTCCGTCGCGCGGTAATGCACAATTGCGCCGTTTTCGCCCGCGCCGCTGATCGCTGGGAAGCTTTCCGCCTGAAACAGCGGCACTTCGCGCCGAAAGGCCAATAGACGCGCGGCGGCAGAGATTTCATTCAGCCCGCCCTTCGGTGCTTCTTCGGCAAACCAGCGCAGAAACCGCGCCATCGCCACCGCATCGCGTTGATGTGCCGCGCGTGCGCCCTGTTGTTCCACCGCATTCTTGCAAGCGCGCGGCATGCGGCAGGGGTCCTCGCCTGCGCGAATTTCGGCGCCAGCTTCGCGTAGCCAATCGGTGAACCAGGAAGGTGTTGCTTCGGGGTCAATGCGAACGCGCTTGCCCTTCAAGGCATTTAGCGCCGCCGGCATGGCATCGCGCGGGGCAATGGCCACCGCATTGCCCAAGGCCGCGCGCGTTTCGTGGTCCAGCTTCGCCGGTTCCATGAAGAGCGAAACCGCGCCATCCGCGAATAGCAGCGCAAAGCCAAGCGCCAAGGGCGTGTGGTCCAAATCACCACCGCGAATATTCAACAACCAGGCGATCGAGTGCGCATCGGCCAGCACCACCGCATCTTCCCACGCCGCACGCAATGCCGCCGCCGCATCGCTGCGCTTCTCCGCAGATGGCTTGCCGGCATAGGCCAGGGGATGCGCCCGCGCCGGCGCTTCTGGCGCGCGGGGCCGATCAGCCCAAATCGTGTCAATCGGGTTGGCATGTAACGCGCGAAAGGTCACGCCCGGGCGCTTCAGCCGTTCCAGCGCCGGTTCGCTATGCAGCCAGGGGTCATAGCCAATCACCACGCCATCCGCATGGGCGGCCAACCATTCGGCCGGCGGTTCTTCCGTGATGTGGCGCGGTTCCCAAACTGCGACATCAATCTGATTGCGAATTTGCAGCGTGTAACGCCCATCGGAGAACACTGCTGCCTGCCGGGGCAGCACAATTGCCAACCCCGCGCTGCCAGTGAAGCCCGTCAGCCAGGCCAGCCTTTCGGCGGAACGCGGCACATATTCGCCCAAATGCTCATCGCCCCGGGGGATCAGGAAGCCCTGCACCCCCATCCGCGCGAGTTCAGCGCGCAAGGCGCCCAAGCGTTCAGCCCTGTTCATGAGCACCACCTGACCAATTGTTTCTCAATGGTTGCATGGCTTTCTGTGGAATCATGCGTCAGACGCATGGCTATACTGTTGTCTTCGCGCATCACCTGTGCCCCAGAAGCCTCTATATCATCGCCTATTGGACAGCGATCCTGCCCTATCGGCTGGCGCCTCCGCAAAGGAAAGCTAAACATGAACCCGCATTTCGCCAATCTCGAAACCAGCCTCTCGGCCCGCACCGCGACGATTGAGGCTATTCATCGGGAAGTCGCCGCCGCCCGCGCAGCCGCGCGCAGCCGCGCCTTTGGCCACGCCTTCAAGATGATTGGGGCCGGCATCGGCGCCGTACTCACCGCCATCGCCACCTGGCCGACCCGCCGCGATGCCTATAAGGCGCTGGACCAGCTTTCAGACCAGCAGCTTGCCGATATCGGTCTGGCGCGCGGTGAAATCAGCCGCGTTTTTGAGCCGGGCTTCGCCGCCAATGATGGCGTGCTGCCCACGGGGCGTGCTGCCTAACCCCGAAATATCCTGCGCAGCCAGGATTTTAGGCCGCCCCCCTCGGGCGGCCTTTTTTTTGCCCCTGGGGAGCTTTGATGCGTCACATGCGGTCGCCGCGCCGGGGGGGCAATGGCCGAGGCGATGCTATGGCGCCCCGTATCTTGTGCCGCGATCAGCCGCGCCTCCAAAGCTGTCACTTGCGCCACGGCCTCGGGCGGGTTGAGCGCCGCCAGCGCTTCCGCCGCCGCTTCCGCTTCCGCGAAATCCCCCGCACGGCGCAGCGCATCAATCACGCGCACGGATTGTTCGGCATCAAGCGCCGGGCCGCTCCGCCACAGCGCCACCGCTTCGCGGCGCCATTGCCGCGCCAGATCTTCGCGGTTCAGATCATCCGCGACCCAGGCGGCATGCAGCGTTGCCTCGGCGGCCGCATGCAAGGCGCCGGTTTCTTCCAGCACATGCGCCCAGGCCAGAAAGCGCCGCGCCAGAACGGGGTGCGCCGTATCCGCGATCAAGGCCCGGTAGGGCGCTGCCGCCACGGCCTGCGCGCCAGCGGGATGCGCTTTCGTGATATCGGGTGCGGCATAGCCGCAATGCGGGCAGGCTTGCAGCCAGCGCGCCATGGTGGACCGCACAGGTTCACCCGGCCTTAAATCCAGATCGGGCGCTTGTTCCGGCACAGGCGGGCGAAAGCTGGGTTGCCGGCTTTCATGGCCGCATACCCCGCAACGCTTCTCCCGCCCCGCAGATTTTGGCGCCGCTGCCATTACGCGGTGCGGTCAGCCCCGCCCGATTGCAGCGCCGCCTGCGCCGCCGCCAAGCGCGCCACCGGCACGCGATAGGGCGAACAGGAAACGTAATCCAAACCGACGCTTTCACAAAAATGGATGGAAGACGGATCGCCACCGTGTTCGCCGCAAATGCCAAGCTTGATATCCGGCTTCACGCTGCGGCCTTTCTCGGCGGCAATGCGCACCAAAGCGCCCACACCATCCGGGTCAATGGAGACAAACGGGTCCTTCGGGAAAATACCCTTTTCGATGTAAAGCGGCAGGAACTTGCCGGCATCATCGCGCGAAAGGCCGAAGGTGGTTTGCGTCAGGTCATTCGTGCCGAAGGAAAAGAAATCCGCGACGCTGGCAATTGAATCAGCCGTCAGCGCCGCGCGCGGCAGCTCGATCATGGTGCCGACGCTATAGACCACGTGATAGCCACCTTCGGCGAATACTTCCTGCGCGACGCGATCCACCATGGCGCGGGTGATTTCCAATTCGCGCTTGGTAGCGACCAGCGGGATCATGATCTCCGGCACCGGGGCCTTGTGTGTCTTGCGGCCAATCTCGGCCGCCGCTTCGAAAATCGCGCGCGCCTGCATTTCATAGATTTCCGGGAAGGAAATCCCCAAACGGCAGCCGCGATGCCCGAGCATCGGGTTCGCTTCCGACAATTCCTGCATGCGGCGCTGCATCGCCTCAACTTCAGTGCCGAGGGATGCCGCCACTTCCGCGATTTCATATTCGCTATGCGGCAGGAATTCATGCAAGGGCGGATCAAGCAGGCGGATAGTTACTGGCAGCCCGGCCATGATTTCAAACAGATCAAGGAAATCCTTGCGCTGGAAAGGCAGCAAGCGCGCCAGTGCAGCGCGCCGGCCTTGTTCTGTTTCCGCCATGATCATCTGGCGCACGGCGCCGATGCGTTCAGGGTCGAAGAACATATGTTCGGTACGGCAAAGGCCGATGCCTTCCGCGCCGAAGCGCCTGGCGGTTTCCGCATCCAAGGGCGTTTCCGCATTGGCGCGCACGCGGAGGCGCCGCACCTGATCGGCCCAGCCCATCAGCGTGGCGAAATCGCCCGAAAGCTGAGGTTCCACCATGGCGACAGAACCGATGAAAACCTCACCGGTTGCGCCGTCCAACGTGATGGTCTGGCCGGCTTCAATGCGCACGCCGCCCGCACTCAGGCATTGGTTGTTGTAATCCACCGTGATGCCGCCGCAGCCCGCCACGCAGGGCCGGCCCATGCCGCGCGCCACCACCGCCGCATGGCTGGTCATGCCGCCGCGCGTGGTCAGCACGCCGCGCGCCGCATGCATGCCGTGAATATCCTCGGGCGAGGTTTCGATCCGCACCAGAATGACGCTTTCGCCCTTTTGCGCGCGCGCTTCCGCTTCATCTGCGCTGAAGACAACAATGCCGCAGGCCGCACCGGGCGAAGCCGGCAGGCCCTTGGCCAGCAGCTTGCGTGGCGCTTTGGGGTCAAGCGTTGGGTGCAGCAATTGATCAAGTGCGGCAGGGTTCACGCGCCGCACGGCCTCGGTGTGGTCAATCAGTCCTTCCTGCGCCATATCCACCGCGATTTTAAGCGATGCAGCGGCTGTGCGCTTACCATTGCGCGTTTGCAACATATAGAGCTTGTTGCTCTGCACCGTGAATTCAATGTCCTGCATGTCACGGTAATGGCGTTCCAGCGTCGCGCGCACCTGCACCAATTCGGCATAGGCGCCTGGCATGGCTTCTTCCATGCTGCGTTCATTGGGCTTTGAGCGTTCCTTCGCCATGGGCTGCGGTGTGCGAATGCCCGCCACCACATCCTCACCCTGCGCATTGATCAGGTATTCGCCGTAAAACACATTTTCGCCAGTGGAAGGATCACGCGTGAAACACACGCCTGTCGCGCAATCCTCACCCATATTGCCGAAGACCATGGCTTGCACATTGACCGCGGTGCCCCATTCGGCGGGGATGTCATGCAAGCGGCGATAGGTCACCGCGCGCTGGTTCATCCAACTGCCAAACACCGCGCCAATCGCGCCCCAAAGCTGCGTTTCCGGGTCCTGCGGGAAGGGCTTGCCGGTGACTTCCGCGACCATTTCCTTATAGCCATCCACCACGCGATGCCATTCTGCGGCAGTGAGTTCCGTATCTTCGTTCTTCCCGGTGTCGAGCTTCACATGCTCGATAATTTCCTCAAAGCGATGATGATCAACGTCGAGAACGACGGACCCATACATCTGGATGAAGCGGCGATAGGAATCCCAGGCGAAGCGCGCATCACCTGAAGCCGTGACCAGCCCTTCGACGGTTTGGTCATTCAGGCCAAGATTGAGCACCGTATCCATCATGCCGGGCATGGAAACCCGCGCGCCGGAGCGCACGGAAACCAGCAAGGGCCGGTGATGATCACCAAAGCGGTTGCCCACTGCTTCTTCAATGCGTGTCAGCGCCGCGCGCACCTGCGCGGCCAGATCGGCGGGGTATTTCTGCCCACCTTCGTAATAGGCAGTGCAGACTTCCGTTGTGATGGTGAAGCCAGGCGGCACCGGCAAACCAATCGAGGCCATTTCGGCCAAATTGGCGCCCTTGCCACCCAGAAGATTCCGCATATCGGCGCGGCCCTCATTATGGCCGGCACCGAAGCTATAGACCCATTGTGTCATGGGGGGGTTCCTCAGGCTTCAATCTTGGAGAAATCCGCCACGGCATCCATGGCGGCACGAAGTCGGGCGAGCAGTCGCAGACGATTGCGGCGAAGTTCCGGCGCGGGATCGTTCACGATCACTTTTTCGAAAAAAGCATCTACCGGGGCGCGGAGCCCCGCCATGGCTTCCATGGCACGCTCAAAATCCTCGGCCTCGATATCCAGGCGGATGCGGGTGCCGGCTTCTTCAAGCGCGGCGGCCAAAGCGGCTTCTTCCGGCAGTTTCAGCAAATGCGCTTCATAGCCGGTGTCGAAGGCGTGGCCGTCGCGCTTTTCCTCGATACGCAGGATATTCACCGCACGGCGATGCGCGGCCAACAGATTGGCGCCGGCTTCTGATTCCACAAAGCCGCGCACCGCATCAGCGCGGGCGAGCAGGCGGTTGAGGTCATCATCCGGTGTGGCGCCAAAGACTGCGGCCACCACATCATGGCGTGCGCCTTCGCCACGGAGCTGCACGCGTAGGCGTTCGGCGAGGAAATCGAGCAAACCGGCGGCAAAGGCTGCGACCATCGGGGGGTGCGTGGCACTGCTGGGTGCTTGCCAGCCCGTTGCGCGTTTCGCCTCGGCGATCTCCAAGCCGAAATCTGGTGACGCGGTGGCGTTGGTCGCCTGCGGGTAGAGAAAGAAAGCCTCGCCCATCAGATCAGCCAGCGGCAGGCGCAGCCCATTTTCGCGAATGATGCGAATGACACCAAGCGCCGCACGGCGTAGCGCGAAGGGATCGCCGCTGCCAGTTGGCTTTTCGCCCACGGCGAAGAAACCAACCAATTGGTCAATCTTATCGGCGAGCGCCACCGCAATGGAGACGGGTTCCCACGGCACCGCATCACCCGCGCCAGCAGGGCGATAATGCGCGGCGATGGCCTCCGCCACACGCGGATCTTCACCCTGACCCAGCGCGTAATAGCGCCCCATCACGCCCTGCAATTCGGGAAATTCACCAACCATGCCGGAAGCGAGGTCAGCCTTGGCCAGCCGTGCCGCGCGCCGCGCCTGCGCCGCATCCGCGCCAAGCCGTTCCGCAATCAAGCCCGCGAGGTTTTCCAATCGCTGCACCCGCTGACCCTGCGTGCCAAGCTTGGCGTGGAACACCACGCTATCCAGCTTGGGCAGGAAATCTTCCAGCTTGTGCTTGCGATCCAAATCCCAAAAGAAGCGTGCATCCGCCAGCCGCGCGCGCAGCACACGTTCATTGCCGGCGATGATCGCAGCACCACCATCAGGGGCGGCGATGTTGGCCACCAGCGCAAAGCGCGGCGCTGCTGTGCCATCCGGCTTGCGCAAGGCGAAATAGCGTTGGTTGACGCGCATGGTGGTGCGCATCACCTCCGGCGGTAGATCCATGAAGGCGTCATCAATTCGTCCAAGCAACGGCACGGGCCATTCCACCAGCCCCGCCACTTCGGCGATCAAAGCCTCATCCGGCACCACTTCCAAACCTTCGGCGGCAGCGAGCCAGGTGATGCCATCCCGGATCATGCGCGCGCGGTCTTCTGCTTCCAGCACAACCTGGCGCTCAGCAAGTTCGGCTTTGTACTCGGGAAAGTCCCGCACGTTGAAGGCACCGGGGGACATGATGCGATGGCCTTCGGTCAAATCACCACTCGCCAGCCCATGACCATCATCGCCGCCTTGCGCCAGGGTGAAGGGCACCACTGCACCATCCAGCACGCACAGGATGCGCTTCAAGGGCCGCACCCAAACCATGGAAGATGTCCCGCCCCAGCGCATGGATTTCGGCCAGGGGAAGGCGCGGATCAGCGCGGGCATGGCTTCTGCCACCAGCGTGCGCGCTTCCAGTGTGCGCCCTGGCTTGGATAGGACCCAGAACTGGCCTTCTTCCTTCAGCGCATCGCGCGGCGCGCCGTGTTTTTTCAGGAAGCCATCAATCGCCTGATCCGGCGCACCAATGCGCGGGCCGCGCTCTTCCTTCCCTTCGGTGGTCACGCTTGCCTTCAACTGTGCGGTCAGGCCGATCCGGCGCGCGCCATAAAATCCACGCGGCGGCGCTTCCAAAAGTGCGGCGCAGGCACCGGCAAATAAGCGCGTCAGATCCTCCGCCGCGCGGGCCTGCATGCGCGCCGGGATTTCTTCGCAGAATAATTCAAGCAGTAATTCAGCCATGGGTTTTGATCGCCGGCTCTATATCGGTTGCGGCGAAATCATCGCCCTTGAACAGCAGTGTCTGGCCGCGTTCCTTAGCCAGCGCGTAAGCAAAACAATCGCCCAGATTAAGCCCTGCCTTATGGCGCCCCTTGCCGTAGCGGCGCCAGGCATCGCGGGCAATCGCCGCGTGCTGCGCCGTAAATGGCACGATCTCTGCGCCCGCCGCCGCAATCAGCGCGTCGAGCTTTTCAGCCATGCCGGGCCGAGTCCGACCTTCGGCGACAATCGCGGTTTCAAGCAAGGTTGGCGCAGCAATCGCGGTCACATCCGCATCCCGGATCATGCCGGCCAGCCGTTCGGCCTCAGGCTCCTTGAACAGGATCGCGACGAGTGCTGAGGAATCAAGGATCATCGCGGCAGGCCATTTTCATCATAAAGGTCGCGGTGATCACTGGTCACACCCGGCGGGACGAGTTTGGAGGCTTCCTCCGCAATCGCCATGATGGCGTCGAATTTGCGCTGCCGCGCTGCTTTCTCCCGCGCCAGTTTTTCGGCCACTGCCTCTCGCACCGCGCCGGTCGCTGTGGTGCCGAGCATCGCCGCAAGCTCCTTCGCCTCAGCAATCAGGGCGGCGTCTTTGATGTTCAGTTGGCCCATGGCGCACCTTTGGTAGAAGCCCCACCGGATATGGTAGAAAACCCCCGAAAGCGCAAGATCAGCCCGCCTCGCCCGCCAACCAGGCCTCACAGCATCCCTTCGCCAAAGCCCGCACCCGGCCAATATAGGCAGCGCGTTCGGTCACGCTGATCGCACCTCGCGCATCCAGCAGATTGAAGCGATGCGATGCCTTGATGCATTGGTCATAGGCGGGCAGGGCAAGTTTGCGTTCCAAAAGCGCGGCGCATTCGGCTTCCGCATCCTCAAAATGACGGAACAGCATGTTAGTGTCGGCGGCTTCGAAATTATGCGCGCTGTATTCACGCTCGGCGCGCAGAAACACTTCGCCGTATTTCACGCCGTCATTGTTGAAATCGAGGTCATAAACATTCTCGACCCCCTGGATATACATGGCCAGGCGTTCCAGGCCGTAGGTGAGTTCAGCGCTTGGCTTGTCGCAGGCGATGCCGCCAACCTGTTGGAAATAGGTGAATTGCGTCACCTCCATCCCGTCGCACCAAACCTCCCAGCCCAGGCCCCAGGCGCCGAGGGTCGGGCTTTCCCAATCATCCTCAACAAAGCGGATGTCATGCAAAGCGGGGTCAATGCCAAGCGCGCGGTAGCTTTCAATCAACAGCGCCTGCGGGTCTGCCGGGGATGGCTTCAGGATCACCTGGTATTGATAATAATGCTGTAGCCGATTGGGGTTTTCGCCATAGCGGCCATCGGCGGGGCGTCGCGATGGCTGCACATAGGCGGCCTTCCAGGGCTTGGGTCCCAGCGCGCGCAAGGTGGTGGCCGGGTGAAACGTGCCCGCGCCCACTTCCATGTCATAGGGCTGCAAAATCACGCAGCCCTGATCCGCCCAAAAGCGATGCAAGCGCAGGATGATGTCCTGAAAACTGGGGGGCTTGGCGGTCATGGCGGTTCTGTGCTCTGGCGTAAGGCTCGTGCGGGGTGCTCTATAGGCAGGGGACCGAGACCGGGCAAGGAAAGCCATCATGAAGACAGCACAAGACATCATCGGCGCCTATCTGGCCGCGTTCAATCGTGGCGATTGGCCGGCCATGCTGGCGCTGCTGGCCGATGATGTGGTGCATGACATCAACCAGGGTGGGGCAGAGCACGGCAAACTGGCCTTTGCCGCCTTTCTGGACCGGATGGCGCGCTGCTACCGGGAAGAATTGCGCGATATTGTCATCATAGCAGCGCAGGATGGTGCCCGCGCTGCGGCGGAATTCCAGGTGCACGGCGAATATCGGGCGCAGGATGCCGGCCTGCCGCCGGCGCGCGGGCAGCGCTATGCCCTGCCGGCTGGCGCGTTTTTCGCGCTGAAGGATCGTCGGATCACGCGGGTCACCATGTACTACAATTTGCAGGAATGGCTCCGCCAAGTGGCCGCCTGAACGCTTGCTTTCCCCCCGCGCGCAGTGCTTTCTGGCAGGATGAAGCTGCTTTCCGGTCATGCCCGTCTAGCTGGGGTTTTCGGCCACCCCGTGACCCATTCACGTTCTCCCAGGCTCCACGGGTTCTGGCTGCAACGCTATGGCATTGATGGGGCCTATATCCCGCTTGGCGTGCCGCCCGAGCGTTTTGGCGCGGCGGTGCGGGCGCTGGTGGATCTCGGCTTTCGCGGCGCCAATGTCACCATTCCCCATAAGCTCACGGCGTTTGAGATTTGTGATCAGGTTGCGCCCTTCGCCCGCCGCGCCGGGGCAGTAAACACCCTGATTTTCCGAGACGGGCGGATTGAAGGTTCCAATACCGATGGCTTCGGTTTTCTGGAGAGCATCCGTGAAGCCGCGCCTGGTTGGCGAGCCGATGCAGGCCCCGCCGTGCTTTTGGGGGCGGGCGGTGCGGCGCGCGCCATTGCCGCCGCTTTGCTGGATGCTGGCGCGCCGCGCGTGACCTTGGTGAACCGCACGCTCGCGAAGGCCGAGGCTTTGGCGCGTGATCTTGGCGGTCCAATTCAGGTAGCGGATCAGCCGCCTTTGAAGGACGCGGCGTTGCTCGTGAATACCACCTCACTCGGCATGCAGGGCCAGCCGGGACTGGAGGTGGATTTGGCGCCGCTCCCACAAAACGCGGTCGTGGCGGATATTGTCTATGTCCCGCTCGAAACCCGCCTTCTGGCGGCGGCGCGGGCGCGCGGCCTGATTGCAGTGGATGGGCTTGGCATGTTGCTGCATCAGGCGCGGCCGGGTTTTGAGGCCTGGTTTGGCATGGCGCCGCAAGTGGATCAGGCTTTGCGCGATGTGGTGGCGGCCGATATCCCAAAGCGTGATGGCGCATGAAGATCATCGGCCTGACTGGTGGAATCGGCATGGGGAAATCCACGGCCTCGGCATGCTTTCGCCGCCATCGCGTGCCGATATTCGATGCCGATCTGGCCGTGCATGAATTGCAAGCGCAGGGCGGGCGGGCGGTGCGGCCGATTGAGGCCGCCTTTCCGGGTACGACCCGGGGGGGCGCGGTGGACCGGGAAGCCTTGCGCGGCGCAGTGCTTGGTAATCCCGCTGCCTTGAAGCAGTTGGAGCGCATTGTGCATCCGTTGGTGCGGGATGCGGAAAGACGTTTTTTGGCGATGGCGCGCCGTGCTGGGAGATCCTTGGTGGTACTGGATATTCCCCTATTGCTGGAGACCGGCGGCGAGAAACGTGTTGATCTGCTCGTGGTCGTCTCCGCGCCAGCCTCCGTGCAAGCGGCGCGCGTGATGCGACGCCCAGGAATGACGCGGGAGAGACTCGCTGCCATTCGCGCGCGGCAAATGCTTGATGCCGCCAAGCGTCGGCGCGCGGATGTGGTGATTCATAGTGGCTTGTCGCGCCATTTCGCTGTTAGCGCACTTCGCCGCCTGCTGCACCGGCTGAGGGGCACCCCCTAATGCGTCAGATTTTACTGGATACGGAAACCACTGGGCTTGATCCGCTGACGGGCGACCGCGTGATTGAAGTGGCAGCGGTGGAGCTATTCAACCTGCTACCAACCGGTGAGGTGTTTCACAGGGTAATTGATCCGGAACGCGATATCCCGGCTGAGGCATCACGCATTCACGGCTTCACCAATGGCGATGTCGCCGGCAAGCCGAAATTCGCTGAAATTGCCGACGGTTTGCTGGCCTTCCTGGGTGATGCCGACATCATTGCGCATAATGCGCCGTTTGATTTCGGCTTTCTGGATGCTGAGTTGTTCCGCTGCCAGCGCCCAGCTTTGGATCGCAGCCGCATGATTGACAGCCTGGCGATGGCGAAAGCGCGCTACCCTGGCATGCCGAATAATCTGGATGCGCTGTGCAGGCGGCTTGGCGTGGATAATTCCATGCGCGGCAACCACAATGCCATCCTGGACTGCCAGCTATTGGCGCAGGTCTATCTGGAAATGATGGGCGGTAAGCAGCCAGGGCTGGAATTAGCCGCCAAGCGCGCGCCCCGCTTGGTCTCCCTTGAAGTGGAGGCTGTGGAGCATGAGGGGTTGCTCATTACCCCATCCGCGGAGGCACTTGCCGCGCATGAGGCGTTCGTCAAAGCCAAGATCAAGGAAGCCATCTGGCTGAAACCACCCTTGATGCCGGAGGCTAACTCCTGAAATCTCTCACCCGCCGCGGATAATGCGCATGAGCTGCGCGACATGTTCGGGCGGCGTTGGCGGGATGATGCCGTGTCCCAAATTGAAGATGAAGGGGCGCCCGCGCATTGCGGCCAGGATGCTGCGCGCCTCAGCTTCCAAGGCTGCGCCACCGGCAACCAGCGCCAGCGGGTCTAGATTACCTTGCAGCGGCATGGTGGCTGGCACTGCCTGGGCCGCCCAGCGCGGGTCCATGCTGGTATCCATAGCCACGCCATCCACTGCCGCCCGACTGGCGTAATCGGGCAGCATGGGCCCGGCCAGGCGCGGAAAGCCGATAATGGGTGTTGTCGGGCAGCGCTTGCGCACCGCGCGGGCGATGGCGGCTGAGGGCTCAATCACCCAGCGGCGGAATTGGCTGGGCGGCAGCAGGCCCGCCCAGGTATCGAATAGCATCAGCGCCTCGGCACCAGCTTCCACCTGGGCGACCAGATATTCGACCGTCGCGTCCTGTAAAATGCGCATCAAGCGTCCGAAGCTGGCTGGGTCACTATAGGCCATGCCGCGGGTGGCAGCGAAATCCTTGCTGCCGCGGCCTTCGACCATATAGCAGGCGACGGTGAAGGGGGAGCCTGCAAAGCCGATCAGCGCGGTTTTCGGGTGGTCCCGGTCCAGCCCAGCCCGCGTCAGCCGCACTGTTTCGAAAATCGGTGCTGCCTTGGCCAGCAGCCCATCCAGATTGAGCGCGGCAATGCCCTCGGCTGAGCGGATGGGGTCAAGCAATGGGCCTTCGCCTTCGGCGAAGCGCAGACCCTGACCAAGGGCCCAGGGCACAATCAGAATATCGGAAAACAAAATGGCCGCATCCATACCGTAGCGGCGGATGGGCTGCAGCGTGACCTCAGCGGCCAGATCAGGTGTGGTACAAAGCGTGATGAAATCGCCCGCCTTGGCGCGCGTGGCACGGTATTCGGGCAAATACCGCCCGGCTTGGCGCATCAACCATACGGGGGGCGGCCAGACGGCCTCTCCGGCCAAGGCGCGCAAAAATGGTTTGGCCCGGCTGGGCTCGTTTTCCGTTTCCATGATTCAGACCTAAGCATTGAATCTAAGATTCTGAAAGATGTGGTAGCTTGTAGGGCCTGTGGATCATGGGGAGGCAAGTGATGCCAAACCTATCCACAGGCTTCTCCGGAAGATGTGATCAGCGGTAACGCAGTTGCCATCGGCAGAATGATCACTTGCCTGTGTTATCGGGTTAGCCAGTCCAAAAGCATCCAGGCTTGCGCGATAGGGGGGTTTCATCCCCATTATGAGATCGGGCGGGATCGGTGCTGGAATCCACCCCCGTTATCCACATTGATTCACGGAATTCTCCCGCCATGTCTAACAGGCAAATCAACTTGCATCTGGTGTCGGATTCTACCGGCGAAACCTTGCAATCCATCGCACGAGCAACCTTGGCGCGGTTCGATGACCATCATGTTGTGGATCACCGCTGGAGCTTGATCCGTTCGCGCCTGCAATTGGACCGGGTGCTGGAAGGCATCCAACACGAACCAGGCCCAGTGCTTTATACTTTGGTTGATTCAAGCTTGCGGCATGTCTTGGAAGAAGCCTGCCAGCGCATGGGCGTGACCTGTCTCTCGCCGCTTGATCCGGTGATGGAGCTTTTGCAGGAAGCAACCGGTGTGCGGGCCCGCGAAAAACGTGCGGCCCAGCATGTGATGGATGCGGACTATTTCCGTCGCATAGATGCCATGCATTACGTACTGTCCCATGATGATGGGCAAGGGACAGTCGGCATTCGCAATGCGGATGTTGTATTGGTTGGGGTGTCTCGCAGCAGCAAGACACCAACTTGTTTTTATCTGGCCAATCGGGGGATCAAGGCAGCGAATGTGCCGATTGTCCCCGGTGCTAGCCTACCTGAAATTCTAAATGACCCACCTTGTCCGGTGGTTGGACTGTATATTGAAGCAAATGCGTTGATAGATATTCGCCGCCATCGCTTGAAGATCATTGGCGGCCAAGGCGTGCGTCAAGATACAACGGATTACATTGACCCTGAATCCGTGAAGGCAGAAATCGTGGCAGCGCGGAGGCTTTGCACGACCCAAGGTTGGCCAGTGATTGATGTCACACGACGCAGCATTGAGGAAACGGCAGCAACGGTCTTGCAATTGATGGAAGCCTGGCATGCGCGGCGGCGCGAGACCAAAGCTGCTGCCCCACCAGAGGATCCTGCTGCAAGTGTGATCGGGAAGGCCTGACATTGGTGACAGAAGCTCAACCGAGTATTGTCGCGCTGGAGCAAGCTTGCCTAACGGCGGTACCGGCGCAGCGCGTCGCTTTTGACGGTAATTTTGTCGTGCGCGCATTTCTGGGAGGTACAGGCCGCGCGAATGCAGCAAGCAGTTTGAGCCCAGCGGCTGACCCGGAATTATTGGCGCGCATTGCGCGTATTGAGAGCCGATACGAGGCATTGCAGCTACCGGTGCGGTTTCGCTCCACGCCTCTTGATCCGCCAGGCATGGCAGAGGCGCTTACGGCGCACGGCTATCTATCGAAGGATGAGACGATCATTTTTCTCGCAAAGGTTCAGGGTGTCGCTCGCACTGACGATGCTGTGCGCGTACTAGCCGCCCCTGATGAGGATTGGATGGCAGTTACCGCCACAGCCGAGCATCAGGTACCAGCGCGGCGCGCCGAGAAGGAACGCGCCGTCAGCATGATGATGCCGCCAGCGGCCTGGCTGGTGTTGTACGAAAAGGCGAAGCCCCTGGCTTGTATTTCAGTGGTGGCCGATGGGCCGCTGGCCGGGTTTTTCGATCTGGCTGTGGTGCCTGAAGCGCGGCGCCAGGGCATCGGGTCCCGCATTACCCGGGCGGCAGCGCAATGGGCCGCGGCGCAGGGCGCGGAATGGCTATGGGCGCAAGTGTCCTCAGCCAATCGGGCTTCCTCCGCTGCGCAGCAAAGCCTCGGTATGCAGGAAGCCTATCGGTACGTTTATTTCGTCCGGCCGCAAGATAAGTTGCCAGCCCTACGCTTTGGCTGAGCAGCGCTGCGGCCCGGGCTTGGCTGGCGAAAAGCGAAGCCCGGGCGCGATGTGATCAAGGCACCAGAATAGTGCTACCCGTCGTCTTGCGCGCTTCAAGCGCGATATGGGCAGAAGCCGCATCCTTCAGCGCATAAGTTTGATTGACGCGGATCTTGACCGCGCCTGAGGCAACGACCTCAAACAAATCATTGGCGCGCGCAACAAGATCTTCACGCTGGGCGGTATAGGTCGCAAGCGTTGGCCGTGTGACATAAAGCGATCCCTTCGCGGCAAGAATGCCAAGATCGGGGATAGCAACAGGGCCCGAAGCATTGCCGTAGGAAATCATGAGGCCGTAGGGCGCAAGGCAATCGAGCGAGGTCAGGAAGCTATCCTTGCCAACACTGTCATAAACGACCGGCAGCATGGCACCTTTGGTGATGTCCTTCACACAGCCAGGGATATCATCGGTGGTGAGTAAGGCGTGATCTACGCCATGCGCTTTCACGAGCGCTGCCTTATCAGGCGTGCTGACCACGCCAATGACCGTGCAACCAAGATGCTTGGCCCATTGGCTAAGAATAAGCCCAACACCGCCAGCCGCTGCATGGATCAGTACGGTCTGACCAGCCTTGGCGGCGTAACATTTCTTGATGAGGAAAGCCGCCGTCATACCCTGCAACATCATCGCGGCACCTTGTTCGAAGGTGATCGCATCCGGCATTTTCACTAAGCGGTCAGCTTTGATGGTGCGTGCTTCGGCATAGGCGCCGATCGGTCCGGTGGCGTAAGCAACACGGTCGCCAACCTTCACTTCCGTGACGCCCTCACCGATGGCTTCCACAACGCCTGAGGCTTCCATGCCGATAATCGCTGGCATGCTTGGGGCCTTGTAGAGGCCCGTGCGGAAATAGACGTCAATGTAATTGAGGCCAACGGCCTTATGCCGCACCAGCGCTTCGCCCGGCTTGGGGGCGGGAAGGGGTACTTCTTCCCAAACCATTTTCTCCGGGCCGCCGGTTTCATGGATGCGGATGGCGTGATTCATGGGGGTATCCGTCAGGGGCGCTTTGGGGGCGCTGGGGGGTTGAGGGGGAGAAGAAGCGCTCGGCTTTCAAGGTCTAGAAGATGACGCTTTGTAGCCGGTCCATCGCCGCCGGAATAGCCGCCGAGCGACCCGTCAGCGGCAACCACCCGATGGCAAGGGATAAAAAGCGGAATAGGGTTGGCGCCATTCGCCTGGCCCACGGCGCGGGGCGCGGACCCGATGGCGCGCGCAATATCGGCGTAGCTCCGCGTTTCACCGGGTGGGATGGCGCAAAGTGCCGTCCAGACGCGCTTCTGAAAGGCTGACCCTGCAGGCGCCAGGGGCAAGTCGAACCTCATGCGCTTACCATCAAAATAGTCTTGCAACTGGTCGCGCGCCTGACAAAGCAGGGGGGTCGCTTCCTGATCCCGGCCGCGGCCCCAATCAAGCGCAACAATAGTACCGCCTTCTTCAGAGATGGTGACCTCACCAAGGGGGGTATGGAGAGATAATTGTGGCATGACGCGGAAGCCAAGTGGCACCATGGGCCGGTAGCGTCAAGCAGGGCGATTTTGACGAAATGGCTGTTAAGCGGCAAGGAACCAGGACGAAGCGATAGGGGTAGAAGATGGGCGAATTGGAAGCTAACGGCAAAAGCGCCTCAGATCCGCCGCTTTATTTTCAGGCGCATGTCTTTGTTTGCTGTAATCGGCGCCCCGAAGGGCATAAGCGTGGGTCTTGCGCGGCACGCGGCAGTGAGGCGCTGCGTGACTATATGAAGGCACGCGCCAAGGAATTGGGTCTGGACAGCGTGCGGGTGAATATGGCCGGCTGCCTGGATCGCTGCGAATTTGGGCCGGCCATGGTAATCTACCCCGAAGGAATTTGGTATAAAGTCGAAACAAAATCAGATGTTGATGAAGTACTGGACACACATCTTCACAAAAAGGGGCGTGTCACGCGCCTGATGCTGACGGAAAACGATATCCCACCCGGGAAGGGGTGAGGCGGATTGAGTGTTTCACGTGAAACGAGGCCATAGGTGAGCGCCGCCGACACTATCTATGCTTTGGCAAGTGGGGCAGCCGCCGGGGCAGTTGCGGTGCTGCGCTTGTCCGGCCCCGCCAGCGCAGAGGCGCTGAAGCGCCTGGCTGGCGGTTTGCCGCCACCACGCCACGCTAGCTTACGGAGGCTTCGCGCGCCTGATAACGAAACCTTGGACCACGCGCTGGTGCTTTGGTTTCCAGGCCCTGCTTCCTATACCGGCGAAGATGCGGCGGAGCTGCATTTGCATGGTGGGCGTAGTGTCATTGCCGGGGTGATGGAAGCGCTGACTTCAGCCGGGCTGCGTCAGGCAGAGCCAGGAGAATTCACTCGTCGCGCCTTCCTTCATGGCAAAATGGATTTGACTGCCGCCGAGGGCATTGCGGATCTGATCTCCGCCGAAACCGCTGCACAGCGACGCCAGGCGTTGCACCAAGCTGGTGGCGCCTTGGCCCGGCTTTACGGCGGTTGGGCCGAGCGTCTGGCGCGGCTTTTGGCACATCAGGAAGCCGCGATTGAGTTCGCTGAGGACGACCTGCCCACCGATTTGGATGCCAAAGCACGTGCTGGGGCAGGGGAGTTGCGCGCGGAAATTGAGGCGCATTTGGCCGATGCGCGGCGCGGCGAATTACTGCGCGAGGGTTTAGTCTTCGCCATTATTGGCGCGCCGAATGCTGGAAAATCTTCCCTTCTCAATGCTTTGGCTGGACGGGAAGCAGCGATTGTCTCAGCGCGGGCGGGCACCACGCGTGATATCGTAGAAGCGCGGCTCGATCTGGCTGGCGTGCCAGTGACGCTTTCCGATACCGCAGGCCTGAGAGAGGCCGGCGATGAGATCGAGGCAGAGGGGATCAAGCGTGCTGAGCGCCGCGCGCAGGAGGCGCAGCTGGTCATCACAGTCTTCGCCGCCGACCAGCCCCAAGATGCCGAGACGCTCCGCTGGGTGGGACCGGAAACCCTTGTGCTGCTCAATAAATGCGATCTGGCGCCAGCGCCTCCGACGATCGCCGGTGTTGCAGCCATCGCCGTATCCGCGCGTGAGGGTACGGGCTTGGTTGAGCTGCGAGACCAACTTGCTGAAGCCGCACTGCGCCTCACGGGTGCCGGGCAGGGCAATCAGCTAACCCGGCCACGCCATCGGGCGGCACTTACCGAAGCGGCGACCCTATTGGCCGAGGCGGAGCAGGCCACCCTTCCGGAACTGACGGCTGAGGCCCTGCGCGCCGCGCTTTTCGCCCTTGGCCGTCTCACGGGACGTGTTGGTGTCGAGGAAATTCTCAATATCGTCTTCCGGGACTTCTGTATCGGCAAGTAATGCTGATATAGGCGGCGCATGACGTATGCGGATTTGACCTTTGATGTTGTGGTAGTGGGTGGGGGCCATGCCGGCTGTGAGGCTGCTGCTGCTGCTGCGCGCTGTGGTGCGCGCACGCTGCTGCTGACCCATAAGATTGAAACCATTGGCGAAATGTCCTGCAACCCAGCCATTGGCGGGGTGGGGAAGGGGCATCTGGTCCGCGAAATCGATGCGCTTGATGGTATCATGGCGCGTGCGGCGGATGCGGCGGCCATTCACGTCAAAATGCTGAACCTGTCCAAGGGGCCAGCGGTTCGCGGGCCGCGCGCGCAGGCAGATCGGCGGCTTTATCGCGAAGCGGTGCAGGCACTGCTGCGCGCCCTGCCCGGCCTTACCATCATGGCGGGCGGGGCTGAGGGGCTGGAACTTGACCAGGCAGGTGCGTTGGCCGCCATCATCACCGGCAATGGTCAGCGTATTCCCTGTGGGGCAGCGATCATAACGACAGGCACCTTTCTACGCGGCGAGATTCATATTGGCGAGAAGCGCTTCCCAGCGGGCCGCGTGGGCGATGCGCCAGCTATTGGTTTGGCCTTTGCGTTTGAGCGTCTCGGCCTGCCACTCGCGCGTCTCAAGACCGGAACGCCACCCCGACTTGATGGGCGAACCATTGATTGGGCCGCACTGGAAGCGCAGCCAGGGGATGACGAGCCCGAGCCGCTTTCCTGGCTGACCGAGCGTATCACCAATCCGCAGGTGTCTTGCGGCATTACGGCAACAACGCCCGAGACACACGCGATCATCCGCGCAAACCTTCAATCAAGCGCGGTCTATGGCGGGCGGATCCAGGGGGTTGGACCGCGCTATTGCCCTTCCATCGAAGACAAGGTGGTGCGTTTTGCCGAACGCGAGCGGCATCAGATTTTCCTGGAACCTGAAGGGCTTGATGACCCTACGGTCTATCCCAATGGGATTTCAACCAGTCTTTCGGAGGCCGTGCAGGAGCAGGTTGTTGCCTCAATTCCAGGGTTAACCAACGCCCGCATTCTGCGGCCAGGCTACGCAATCGAATATGACCACATAGACCCTCGTGCCCTGACCCCCGCGCTGGAACTCAGGCAGGTGCCCCGCCTTTTCCTTGCCGGTCAGATCAATGGCACCACGGGCTATGAGGAAGCCGGTGCCCAGGGATTGATGGCCGGGATCAATGCTGCCCGTCGCGCCTCTGGCGCCGCACCCGATGCCATTTTTACGCGTAGTGACGCCTATATCGGCGTTTTAGTGGATGACCTGACACTCCAGGGCGTCTCAGAACCCTACCGCATGCTGACCGCGCGCGCCGAACATCGGCTGTCGCTTCGGGCCGATAATGCGGGGCTGCGCCTTACTGAGCGCGGTATTGCCTGGGGCTGTGTCGGGCCGGAGCGCGCAGCGCGTCATCGTGCCTTCGCCGGAGCGGTTTCGGGGGCCTTAGCGCGCGCCGTTGCTGATGGTGCCTCCCCTGCGGCGCTAGCTGGGTTTGGGGTAATGGTGAACCAAGATGGGCGACGTCGGTCGGTACTTGAAGTGCTGGCGCTGCCAGACTTGGCGACAGATCGGGTCGAGGCGGCCTTTCCCTGGCTACGTGGCTTGGCGCCGGCTATCCGTACCCAGTTGGAAGCCGAAGCCCTCTACGCCCCCTATTTGCGCCGGCAGGAGGCAGAGCGGCGCCTGCTTGAGCGGCAGGAGAAGGCCACTATTTCAGCGACTTTGGATTTCGACGCGGTGGATGGGCTTTCTGCTGAAATGCGCCAGCGCCTGAAGTCCGCGCGCCCTGCTACGCTTGGTGCCGCCAGCCGCGTTCCGGGCGTCACCCCGGCAGCGCTGGCGGCGCTTGCCGTCCACCTACGGCGCGACACTCAGCGTTTCACGTGAAACAGTCCCCAGAGAACGAAGCGCGGTTTGCCGCCTATCGAGATTTGCTGCTGCGCTGGAATACCCGCATCAACTTGATTTCAGGACAAACTGCGACTGAAATAGACCAGCGGCATATCGCGGATTGCGCGCAATTGCTGCCGCTTCTGCCCTCTGAAGGGCCAATCGCTGATATCGGCTCGGGTGCCGGCTTGCCGGGCTTGGTGCTCGCTATCATGCAGCCGGAACGCGAAATCCATTTGGTAGAGTCAGACAAACGCAAGGCCGCCTTTCTGGTGGAAGCGAGCGCCCATTTGAAGCTGCTTGTGGTACGCGTGCATGCTTGCCGCGTGGAGAACGCCAAGCTCCCGCCGCTTTCGGCCATCACGGCCCGCGCCTTTGCCCCCCTGGTGGCCTTGCTGCCCTATACGGCGGATTTCCTGGCCCCTGGTGGCGTGGCGATATTCCCAAAAGGTAAGACTGCCGAGAAAGAGTTGACGGAAGCTGCCCTTGGCTGGCACTTCACCTGTGAGCGCTTTCCAAGCACAACCAATCCCGAAGCAACCATTCTGCGCCTGAGCAACATCCATCGTGACAGACCCTAAGCCTGCCAGGCCCAAAATCATCGCCATCGCTAACCAAAAGGGCGGGGTGGGCAAGACCACGACCGCGATCAACCTTGCGACGGCCCTGGCCACCACACGTAAGGTTCTGCTGATTGACCTTGACCCGCAGGGCAATGCCTCCACTGGCCTTGGCCTGCCGCGGCAGGAACGGGGCCAGGGCAGCTATGCCTTGCTGGTGGGCGCCGCGCCCTTGGCGGAATTGATCAAGCCTTCGCGCATTCCGCAGCTTGATCTGCTGCCCGCCGATGCTGATTTGGCTGGTGCTGAGATTGAGCTGATTGATGTCGAGGCTCGTGAAAGGCGCTTGCTGAACGCCTTGGAAGCCGCGGGTGATACGTTGGCCGGCACAGATCTCATCATCATTGATTGCCCACCATCGCTTGGTCTGATCACGCTGAATGCACTTGTCGCGGCGGATGAGGTATTAGTGCCCCTGCAATGCGAATTCTTTGCCCTTGAAGGTGTCTCCCAAATCACGCGGACTATCGAACGGGTCAGCAAAAGTCTGAACCCCAAGCTTATCTTAGGTGGCATAATCCTCACGATGTTTGATAAGCGCAACAACTTATCTGAACTCGTGGCGGCTGATGTACGCGCTTTCTTCGGTGACAAGGTTTATGAAATAGTAATTCCTCGAAACATTCGTATCACTGAAGCGCCCTCACACGGGCTGCCCGTATTGGTTTATGACCATCGCTCCGCCGGCGCGGAAGCTTATGTTGCGCTCGCGCAGGAATGGATCCGCCGCCAGAAGCAACCAAAGGAAACGGCCGAATGAAAAAGCCCGCCCGGCTCGGCATGGGTCTCTCGGCCCTTATGGGGGATGCGCCGGCCCCTAACACCCCAACTGCCGGCCCGCCGCGCAGCCTGCCCATTGCGATGATTGAACCCGGGCCCTTTCAGCCCCGGATGGAACCGGACCGTCAGGCGCTACAAGAACTTGCTGGCTCCATCACCGAACATGGCATTCTGCAGCCCTTGCTGGTGCGCCCCAAGCCGGGGGCAGCCGGGCGCTACCAGATCATCGGTGGTGAGCGCCGCTGGCGGGCGGCGCAGCTTGCCAAGCTGCACGATGTTCCTGTCGTCATTCGCGAATTCGACGATCGCATGGCGATGGCGGCAGGCTTGGTTGAAAACCTCCAACGCGAAGATCTGAACGCGATTGAAGAAGCCGAAGGTTTTTCGCGCCTGATTGAACAATTCGGCCTCAATCAGGAAAGCCTCGCGCGCGCTGTCGGCAAATCGCGCAGCCATGTCGCCAATACGCTCCGCCTACTCAACCTGCCCGCCGCCATCCGCGAGCATCTCCGCGCCGGGCGCCTCAGCGCAGGCCACGCCCGCGCCCTGCTGGGGGCGGAAGAGCCAGAAAAACTCGCCGCACAGATCCTGACGCGCGGCCTCTCGGTCCGTCAAGCGGAAGCTATGGCCGCGGCGCAACCGAAAAACCCAGAGACACGCCGCACAAACGCCAGGGATGCTGATACGCTGGCGCTTGAACGCCGGCTTCTGGAACGGCTTGGCCTACAAGTGGCCATCAAGCATTTTGGCAAGGGTGGGCAAGTCACCATCTCCTATGCCGATCTTGATCAACTTGATGGCCTGATCCGCCTCTTGATACCTGAAGACTGACGCCCCCTTCCGACCCGGGAGCCTAGCTTGTCCAAGACCAATGAACTGGATGCCACCGACCTTGCCATCCTTCGCCTGATCCAGGCCGATGCTTCGGTATCGCTTGGCGATATCGCGAAGGAGGTCGGGCTGACGCAAACCCCATGCTGGAAACGCATCCGCCGCATGGAGGAAACCGGCATCATCACCGGGCGTGTGACCTTGGTGAATGCAGAAAAATTGGGCCTTGGCATTTCGGTTTTTGTCGCGATTGAAACTGGCGATCATTCTGCCGATTGGATCGAAAGCTTTGCGAAAACCGTGGCCGATATGCCGGAAATTGTTGAATGCTGGCGGCTCGGCGGGGATGTGGATTATCTGCTGCGGGTCGTTGTTTCAGACATGACCGCCTATGATGGCTTTTACCGTAAGCTGACGGCGCGGGTTTCAAGCCTGCGTAAGGTGACATCGCGGTTTGCCATGGAATGCGTAAAATCCACGACCGCGTTACCCATCTGACTTTTGCCTGCGGATTGACCGAAAAGGGGCAGCGCCCTAGCTTTCCCATACATCATGAAAAAGGGAGGATATGCCGGCATGACCGTGCATTTCTGTGTGCATGACGAAGGCGATTCCGTCGGCGTCGTGGTTGTTGAAGGGATCAAATCTGGCCAGGCGCTGAATGGCTGGATCATGGATCAGGATAAGATGATCACCTTCAACGCCAAGTCGGATATCCCGATCGGCCATAAGCTTGCCATTCGCGCCATAACTGCTGGTGATACCATCATCAAATACGGCATTGATATCGGCAAGGCTGTGAAAGACATCTCTGCTGGCGAGCATCTCCATGTCCACAACGTCAAAACGAAGCGGTGGTAAGCGCCATGGGCATCAATCTGAAGAACGCTGCCTTTGAAGGCTGGCGCCGCGAAAATGGCCGCATGGGTGTGCGCAACCACGTCATCATCCTGCCGGTTGACGATCTTTCCAACGCTGCCTGCGAAGCGGTGGCGAATAACATCAAGGGCGCGCTGGCCATTCCGCATGCCTATGGCCGCCTGCAATTTGGCGCCGATTTGGATTTGCATTTCCGCACGCTGATCGGCACGGGCACCAACCCGAATGTGGCCGGCGTGGTGGTGATTGGCATTGAACCGGGCTGGACCGGGCGCATTGTTGAAGGCATCGCCAAATCCGGCAAACCCGTGGAAGGCTTCGCCATTGAACAGAATGGCGACATCAACACCATCGCTAACGCTTCCCGCGCGGCCTATCGCATGGTCAAGCACGCATCACGCTTGAAGAAGACCCGCGCTTCCATCCAGGAGCTTTGGGTTTCCACCAAATGCGGTGAAAGCGATACCACATCTGGCCTTGCTTCCTGCCCCACGGTAGGCAACTCCTTCGACAAGCTCTGGGAAAACGGCAATACGCTGGTTTTCGGTGAAACCACCGAACTCACGGGTGGTGAGCATCTGGTGGCAGAGCGTTGCCGCACGCCAGAAATCCGCGCGCAATTCCAGGCTATGTTTGACCGCTACCAGCGTGTGGTGGAAGCGAACAAGACCAACGATCTTTCCGAAAGCCAGCCCACCAAGGGCAATATCGAAGGCGGCCTCACCACCATCGAGGAAAAGGCACTCGGCAATATCCAAAAGATCGGCAAGAAGTGCCTGGTGGATGGCGTGCTGGACAAGGCGGAAGCACCCACCCATTCGGGGCTTTGGTTCATGGATTCAAGCTCCGCCGCCGCAGAGATGGTGACCCTTTGCGCCGCATCAGGCTTTGCCGTGCATACCTTCCCGACCGGGCAAGGCAATGTCATCGGCAACCCGATCCTGCCGGTGATCAAACTCACCGCCAATCCGCGCACGCAGCGCACCATGTCCGAACATATTGATGTGGATGTCACCGGCCTGTTGCAGCGGCAGATGAATATGGATGATGCTGGCGAGGCTTTGCTTGATTGCATCATCCGCACCGCTGATGGCGAATTGACCGCGGCCGAATTGCTCGGCCACCGCGAATTCAGCCTGACGCGGCTTTACGAAAGCGCGTGAGCGAAATGTGTGGCGCGCCGGGAAATGGCGCGCCACACAAAAACCTATTGCCCCTTGGCCAGCGCCAAACCGGCCCCCAAGCCAATCATTGATGCGCCGGAGATTTCGCGCAGCCGACGGATGAAGGCGGGTAGTGTCGCCGCACCTTCGCGGATACGGCTGGCGCCAATCGCCACCACAATATCCGCCAGCGTATTCAGCACCACAGAAATCGAGCCCAACAGAATGAAGGGCAGCGCCACCGCGCCCGCGCTGGGGTCCAGAAACTGCGGAATGAAAGCCAGGAAAAAGGCGGCGGTTTTCGGGTTCAGCGCCTCCACCACCACGCCTTCCCGAAAGGCTCGCGCCGCTCCCATGGCAGGGGCAGGATCGGCACCAGTCAAAACCTGCACCTCATCACGCCGCGCGGCGATGATGGTACGCAGCCCAAGCCACACCAGATAAGCCGCGCCGAGCCATTTCAGCGCGGTAAAAAGCTCCGCGCTTGCCAGCACAATGGCGGAAACACCAAGCGCGCCGGCCAGCACATGCACCAGGCCACCGAGGGCGGTTCCGAAGCTTGAGGCGATACCCTCGGCGCGCCCACCTGCCAAGCTGCGCGCTGCGACATAGAAAATCCCTGGGCCGGGCGTCACCGCAAGCAGGAAGGCGGCTGCGAGATAAAGGACGAATTGGTTGATATCTGGCATGGCGCTTTCCTACGCCATGCCAGCCATGTTGCCGAGGGCTAAAGTCTCAACCCTCGCCCGGATCAATCCATCCGATATTTCCATCGGCGCGGCGGTAGACAACATTAAGCCCGCCGCCCTTCTTGTTGCGAAACATCACCACTTGGGCTTGGGCCAAATCAAGCCGCATCACGGCCTCACCCACACTTAGCTTTTCAATATGCGCAGGATGTTCGGCGATGATGGCGCCATGGTCGCCATGCTCGGGCGCTTCCTCATCGGCCGGGGCTTCAATCACATAGCGGCGGCCACGCGGCGCTTCCTCCGCCGCCGCTTCCCGTTCACCGGCGAAGGATCGTGCATGTTCATTCACCCGCCGGCGATAGCGGCGCAGGCGCTTCCCCAGATGCTCGGCCGCAACCTCAAAGGCGCGATGGGCATCTGCACCCTCACCTTCGGCGCGCATCATCAGCCCGCGCCCGGCCTTCAGGTTGATGTCACAACTGAATTGGCTTCGATGCTTGTGGAAGGTCACATTGGCTTCAAGCGCATGGTCAAAATACTTGGCGGTAATTGCGGCCAATCCGTCGCTCACATGGGTCTTCAGCGCTTCGCCGGTTTCAACTTGCTTGCCGGCAACTGTGATAAGCATGGGGCTATGCCCTCCCTTTCCAAAAGCGGAGGGGCCGCCCCGTGGCGACCGGGCCTGCGACCCTTCCCTTCCTCCAGGGTCGCCGTTGTGTCCGGATCAGGCCGAGGCGGCCTTCTCCCGTTTGCGTTGCACGGATGATGGAATGCGCAGCGCGTCCCGGTATTTGGCCACAGTTCGCCGGGCAATGTCCACGCCTTCTTCACGCAGCCGGGCCACAATCGTATCGTCGGACAGGACATCCTCCGGGCTTTCGGCATCCACCATGGCCTTGATGCGGTAACGCACGGCCTCAGCGCTATGTGCCGCCCCGCCGCTTGTGCCGGAAATGGCGGTGGTGAAGAAATACTTCAGCTCAAAAGTACCGCGCGGGGTCGCAATCGCCTTATTGGATGTGACGCGCGATACGGTGCTTTCATGTAGCGAAACCTCATCCGCCACATCGCGCAGGATCAGTGGGCGCAAATGCCCAACTCCATGGCGGAAAAACCCATCCTGGCGGCGCACAATTTCGGCGGCTACTTTGAGGATGGTATTGGCCCGCTGTTCCAGCGACTTCACCAACCATGATGCGGTCTGGAAACGCTCCGCGATCCAATTCTTGTCTTCCTTGCCCCGCGCGCTGACATTGGCGGAAGCGAAGAAACCCTTATTCACCAGCACGCGCGGTAGGGTTTCCAGATTAAGCTCCACAATCCAATCATCATCCGGCCCACGCCGCATCAGCACATCCGGCACCAAAGTGGGCGCTGGTGGCGCATCAAAGGAAGCGCCTGGTTTCGGGTCTAGCCGCCGCAATTCCGCGACCATTTCCGCCATGTCTTCGCCGTCCACGCCGCAGACTTCCTGCAAGCCCTTCAGGTCTCGCTTGGCGAGCAATTCCAGATTAGCGAGCAGGGCAGCCATGGCGGGGTCATAACGGTTGCGATCCTGCAACTGCACCGCCAGGCATTCCGCCAAATCATGGCAGAACATGCCAACCGGGTCGAAGCGCGCCATGGCAAGCCGCACGCGTTCCACCAGCGCGACTTCGCATCCGAGCGCATCCGCAATCACTTGCGCGCGCACATGCAGCCGCCCAGCAGCATCCACCAGTGCCAGCAGATTTCCCGCGATCAGCCGTTCCTGCAGGGAGGTGAAATTCAGCCTGATCTGTTCTGCCAGATGATCGCGGAGCGAGCGTTCCGGCGCTTCCATGGCTTCAATGCCGGAAAGATCATCCTCAAAATCACTGCGCCCGCCACGGCCAATCGGCGGCAGGCCATTGTCATAAACATTATCCCATTCGGCATCGAGCGGCGCGGCGTTCTCTGATGGTAGCGCATCAGAAGCGGCGGCGCTGGCGGCATCAGCTGGCTCGCTTGCAGCCGGTAGCGGGTCCGTGCTGCGGCCAGCATCCGGGCCGGCGAGTAGCCGGTCATCGCGTTCCAGCAGCGGGTTACGCTCAAGCTCTTCCTCGACAAAGGCGGATACTTCCATATTGGAAGATTGCAGCAGCTTGATCGCCTGGCGCAGCTGTGGTGTCATCACCAGCTGCTGTGATTGCCGCAGATCGAGACGCGGGCCGATCGCCATCAGCGCTGCTCACGAGGCCGGGCGGGAAGGGAGGCGGGGAACATACGGCGCCATTATCCAATTACAGGCTGAATTTTTCGCCAAGATAGACGCGGCGCACATCTTCATTCGCCACGATTTCCTGCGGGCTGCCTTCCATCAAGACCTTGCCATCATGCAGGATATAGGCGCGGTCAATGATTTCCAGCGTTTCGCGCACATTATGGTCAGTGATCAGCACACCAATGCCGCGATCCTTCAAATGCTTAACCAGATCACGGATTTCACCGACCGCAATGGGGTCAATACCGGCCAGCGGTTCATCCAGCAGGATATAGGAAGGATGTGTGGCCAAGGCGCGCGCGATTTCGCAGCGCCGGCGTTCCCCACCGGAAAGCGCAAGCGCGGGCGCGCGGCGCAAATGTGCAATGCCGAATTCTGCCAGCAATTCATCCAGCATAGCGGCGCGGCGATCACTTTCCGGTTCCACCATCTCAAGCGCCGCGCGGATATTCTGTTCCACCGTCAGGCCGCGAAAAATGCTCGCTTCCTGCGGCAGATAGCCGAGCCCAAGCCGGGCGCGGCGATACATGGGCAGCATGGTGACATCATGCCCATCCATCATCACGCGCCCTTCATCGGGCTGCACCAGGCCGGTGATCATGTAAAAGGTTGTTGTCTTGCCGGCGCCATTCGGGCCAAGCAGCCCAACCGCTTCCCCGCGCTGAAGTGACAAGGACACATTGCGCACCACAGGCCGCTTCTTGTAACGCTTGCCAAGCCCGGTTGCTTGAAGCCCGCCACTACCTGGCACCAGCTTGATGGGTGATGTGTCATTCATCGCGGCGTCGCCCCTGGTGCGGGAAGAGTCTGCCCCTCGCCGGGTACGATAATGCCGCGCACGCGTTCGTTCGGGCATGCCACAAGGCGCGATATGCCGGTATCCATATTCACAATGGCTTCGCATCCTGTGAGCGTATTATCGCCGCGCACAATGCGCACATTACCAAGCAACCGCGCCAGCCCATTGGGCGGGGTATAAATGCCGCTATCCCCACGCACCACTTCGGTTGGTGTGCGGATTTCAACCCGGCCATAGGCTTCAACCTTGTCCAGATTGCTGCCCGCGCCAGGTGTAGCTTCCGTCGCTGGGCGCGCCGCCTGCGGGCGCGGCGTGCCGCCCGCTTCCGTGGGCGCTTCGCGGAAATAGGCCACCAGCACGTCAGCCCGCACGCGCTTATCATCCTTGGTGACCACCACTGCATCGCCACGCGCCACGGCCATGCGCTTTTGCGGCCAATATTCTACGCTATCACGCGCGGTGAGTACATTATCGGGCGAGGTCAGGCGCAGATTTTGCCCTGTGAGCACCATGACCGCCTGATCCATATCATAAATCGCGTGATCACCGTCGGCGCGATCTGTCGCGGTGGTGATCACAACATTGCCTTCAGCTTCCAGACGCCAGATTTCGCTGGCACCGCCCGGGCCTTCGCTGGGTGGGCGCGCTTCTGCCGGTGCGCCGCCACGTGGGCGATAGCGGGCCAGCAGCGTATCAGCATCAATCGTGACCCCGCCACGCACCGCCCGCGCCGCGCCGCGTGCGATCACCAACTGATCATTCTGGCGCCATTCAATCCCATCGCGCGCCGTGACTTCAATGGGGCCGCCGTGATTAGGGTCCACCCCTTGCGCGAAGGCCGCACCTGCAAGCAGGGAAAGCGCCAGCACCCAAAGCCGCATCATTGCGCCCCTTCCAGCATGGCGCGCGACCGGCCAGTGAACACAATAACTGCCCCCTTGTCGTAAAGGCGGAAACCCTCACTCACCAATGTACCGAAAGACCCTTGCGCGGCCACGGGCTTGTCACCGGATGCAGCACCTTCCTTTAATTCAATCGCGGCTTCTTCGGTTACCAGCAGATTGCCGCCATCATGCCACAGCGTGACTTCGCCGCGCAGGTCAAGATGGTTGCGCGCTTTGTCCAGCCGCCCGTCGCGCGATTCCAACAGCACCCAGCCATCGGTCATCAGCAAATCTGCGCGCGGCGCTTCAAGGTCAACAATGTCCTGATTCTGGCCTTGTGTTGCGACTGTAGCTGTCACGGTGAAAGGGCGGTTCTGTTCATCCACGCCCTGATAGCGGGGTGCCACGATCCGCACCGCATCGGGCGCGGTTTGCGCCACACGGCGGAAGGAAACCCGCGCGCGTTCTTCAGCGCCTTCCAATTCCGGCCAGATCGCAATCGCCAGCAGCAGCGCGATACCCGCACTTGGCACCAACCATTTCAGCGCCAAAACCATCGCGCGCCGGCGCGCCATTTGCGCGGCGGAAGGGGACCAGCGTTCGCGCGATGGTGGCGTGATGCGCCGCGGCGCGCGGGGGGCTGCGATGACCGGTGCCTCAGGCGCGCGGTTCTTCACGCCACACCCGCCCGCAACAAATCATGGATATGCAAAATGCCGATGGGCCGGCGCGCTTCATCCACCACGAAAAGCGCCGTGATGGCGTGCTTGTTCATCAGCCCAAGCGCTTCCGCCGCAAGCGCATCGCCCGTGATGGCGCGGGGGTTACGGGTCATGACCTCACCCGCTGGGCGTGCCAGCAAACCCGCCCCGCCCGAGACTTCCAGCGACCGACGCAAATCGCCATCCGTGATCACGCCGGCCAACACGCCATCTGCGCCTACCACGCCAAGGCAGCCAAAGCGCCGCGCGGTCATCGCCAAAATCGCGGCTTCCATCGGCATGTCGGGTGGCGCCAAGGGCAATTCCGTCGCGCCATGCATCAGATCCCGCACGCGCGACAAGCGCGCCCCCAACTTGCCCCCCGGATGGAACACCCGAAAATCAGATGCGGTAAAACCCCGCCGTGTCAGCAACGCCACGGCCAAAGCATCGCCGAGCGCCATTTGCATGGTGGTGGAGGTTGTGGGGGCAAGGCCCATCGGGCAGGCCTCAGGCGCCGCCGGCAAAACCAGTGCGACATCAGCAGCCCGCGCCAGAGTGCTTTCCGCGCGGCCAATAATGCCAATCAGCGGCAGGCTGAAGCGCCTGGAATGCGCGATCAAATCCGCCAATTCCGGTGTTTCCCCGGAATTGGAAAGCGCCAGCACCGCATCCCCGGCCAGGATCATCCCCAAATCGCCATGGGACGCTTCCGCCGGATGCACAAACAACGCAGGCGTGCCGGTGGAAGCCATGGTCGCGGCGATCTTCCGCGCCACATGGCCCGATTTCCCCATGCCGGAAACCACAACACGGCCCGTGACACCCGCGAGCAAGCCCACCGCACGGACAAAGCCATCATCCAAAACATCAGAAAGCGCGCGCAGCGCGTCCGCTTCCAGCGCCAGCACGCGGCGGCCTTCGGCAAGGTCAGGATGGGGGCTGAGAGTATTCACGCCACCTTGTATGAGGCGACGGCCCTAAAGGGTCAATAAATTCCGGGCGTCGCCCTGCAAAAAAAATGCCAGCGAGGATCAGTGGTGGAAAATATCCGGGTCCTCATACCCCAGCAGATCAAGCCGCCCGCGCGCCGGCAGAAAGCGGAAACAGGCCTCTGCCAAATCCAACCGGCCTTCGCGCTTCAACAACCCCTCAAGCTTCGCCCAAAGCGCATGCAAATGCAGCACATCAGAAGCGGCATAGACCAGTTGTTCGGGGCTGAGTTCCGCCGCACCCCAATCTGACGTCTGCTGCTGCTTGGACAAATCCACGCCCAGCAATTCGCGGCACAAATCCTTGAGACCATGCCTATCAGTGAAAGTCCGCACCAGCTTGGCAGCGATTTTGGTGCAAACCACCGGCGCCGTGATGACACCCAGCGCATGATACAGCACCGCGACATCAAACCGCGCGAAATGAAATAGCTTCGTGACCGCCGGATCAGCCAACAACTTCTTCAAGTTGGGCGCATCCGCACCCCGCCCACCAAGCGAAGTTGGGCTGATTTGCACCAGATGCGCCGACCCATCGCCCAAGGATAACTGGACCAGGCAAAGCCTATCCCGATGCGGGTTCAGACCCATGGTTTCAGTATCAATCGCGACCACACGGCCCAAATCCAGGCCATCCGGCAGGTCGTTTTTATAGAGCCGGATGGTCACGCCGGCATGGGAGAATAAGGTGGAACCCATTGGTCGCGCCGCCTTACAAAGAGAAAAACTGGTGCCCAGGAAAGGACTCGAACCTTCACAGCCTTGCGGCCACAGGTACCTGAAACCTGCGCGTCTACCAATTCCGCCACCTGGGCAAAGGGGGCCGGCGCCTTGCGGCGAGACGCGCGCATTTACGCGCTGGGGGGTGGGGCGTCAAGGAGGAGTATTGCGGGTGAGCATTGGGGGGCGCTGCCCCCGAAGCCCCCGCCGGGGTAACAGTGTTACCCCGGACCCCACCGGGACTTGGCATTTACCTGCGCGACTAAAGGCGGCACCCTGACACTATGTCGTTATCCTTGCGGGTTTAGCGTCCCAATGTCCCTAAACACTAAGGCTCAGCTCCGTATTTTGGGTTTGCATTTTCGTACCTTAAAAGGTACATAATGCCCACCGCGTCGCCCCATCCTGCGCGCCGCATACCGGCCTTTTTCTTCCGCACGGCCAGCGGGGCAGAACCGGTGCGGGAATGGCTGAAATCCCTACCGCCGGCAGAGCGCCGCGCGATTGGGGAGGATGTAAAAACCGTGGAATGGGGTTGGCCTTTGGGGATGCCGTTATGTCGGCCCATGGGTCAGGGCCTGCATGAGGTTCGAACCAGGCTGGCAAACCGCATTGCGCGCTTTTTGTTCTGTGTGGATCGGCAGCAGCAGATGGTTTTGCTGCACGGCTTCATGAAGAAAACCGAGGCGACTTCGGCGCGGGATTTGGACCTGGCTTTGGCGCGCAAGGCGGAACACGAAAGGGGATGATCAGCATGGTCACGAAAAACAAGCACACGGGTTCCAGCTTTGACGCTTTTCTGGAAGAGGAAGGCTTGCGCGATGAGGTGGAGGCCGTGGCATTGAAGCGCGTGCTGATCTGGCATTTGGAACAGCAAATGCAGGCAAAGCGGATGACAAAGACCGCGCTTGCCGCGCGTTTGGGTACCAGCCGAACTCAGCTTGGTCGTTTGCTGGACCCGGAAAATGCCTCGGTCCAGCTTGATACCATGGCGCGCGCCGCGCGCGCCGTTGGCTTGCGCCTGAAACTCGCAGTCGAAACCGCCGCTTAAGTCAGGGCGGTTTCTGGGGGCAGCCCCCCCATCAGTTAAAACAATACCCGCTGCATGCGTTGATTAAGTGATGTGGCCGTGCCGCCCACCGTGCAGAACCGGATTTGCAGCGTGGATTTGAATTCCTCTATGCGGAATATATCGGTCGAAGTTTCAGAAAGCCTCGGGCCGCCATAGCCGGCATATGCCAGGGCGCAGCGAAATTTTCGGTCCTGTTGATTGGTTACCATCACCGTTCCAGCGAAGCCGCGTGTCGCGATGGTCGGATGGGTCACGGGAATGATATCAATAAACTCAACTTCCTTGGCCTGGGGGAAGCGTCCGCGTACCCAGGTTTCAAAAGCCTCGCGCGAGCGTAATTGACTGAAGGTTTGCTCACCAAAATAGGAGTAGGGCGCGATCATCCTTTGTGAATTGGCCCAGCCACGGTCTGTGATGGTGACCACATCATGTACGACTGCATTGTTGCGCATTGTCCGCTTGGCATCCTTGAGCGGTAGGCCGGAAAACACCTGGGCAAGGTTGCCGCCGAGTTGCGAGGTTTCAATGGGTGTCCAGTCATCCAGCCGTATCGTTCCGCCGGCATTGTCCTTCTGCCAATTCGGCCCTTCGCACGCGGACGCCAGAACTGCGCAAAAGACCAGCGCTGCAACCCGCACCATCAAGGACTCAGAACGCATTGGACATTCCCCCGAATGCTTTTGATGCTAAAAGGTTAAGACAGGGTCGTTTTCTACCGCAAGGAGAATTGAATTAAATTAATGCAACCTGTGGTCCGGGCAGACAAGTCCAGGCGGGGTCCGGGGTAATAGGCCGTTTGTTTGGCGCGCAGCCGCCACACAAACCCTGCGAGCGCCGCAGGCTGACGCCAGCGGCTACCCCGGCGGGGGTACGGGGGCAGCGCGCCCGGTCGCCCCTTTGACGCATCCCTTCTGCTCCTCCACAAACCGCGCGCATGACAGTTCTGGCCATCCGTGATCTCACCATTCGTCTTGGCGGGCGCGCCTTATTGGAGGGTGCTGCCCTGCAGGTGGATGATGGGCGCAAGATTGGTCTGATTGGCCGCAATGGCGCCGGCAAATCCACCTTGCTGCGGGCCATTATCGGTGAATTGCAGCCGGATGGGGGTGAGATCAGGCTCTCCGCCCGGGCGCGCATGGGTCATGTGGCGCAGGAGGCGCCGGCGGGTGCGGCTTCCTTGCTGGAAGCAGTGCTGGCGGCGGATACCGAACGTGCGGCGTTATTGGCCGAAGCCGATCATGCCGTTGATCCGGCGCGGGTGGCGGAGATTCATGAAAGGCTGATTGCGATCCGTGCCGATAGTGCGCCGGCGCGCGCGGCGGCGGTGCTCTCCGGCCTTGGTTTTGATGCCGCGGCGCAGGCGCGGTCCTTGGCGGAATTTTCCGGTGGGTGGCGCATGCGTGTGGCGCTCGCGCGCGCCTTGTTTCTGGAACCGGATTTGCTGTTGTTGGATGAACCGACAAACCATCTGGATTTGGAAGCAACGCTGTGGCTGGAAGGTTGGCTCGCGCGGTTTCCGGGGGCGGCGATTGTCGTCAGCCATGATCGTGGGCTGCTGGAACGCTGTGTGGATGCAATCGCGCATCTCGATCGCGGGGGCATCACGCTCTATTCGGGGAATTTCGCGGATTTCCTGCGCATCCGGGCGGAACGCCAGGCGCAGCAGGCGGCGCAGAATGCGAAGCTGATATCCGAACGCGCGCGCATTCAGGCATTTGTGGATCGCTTTCGCGCCAAGGCGACCAAGGCGCGCCAGGCGCAATCTCGGCTTAAAGCTCTGGAGCGTATGCCGGCGGTGGAAGCGCTGGTCGAAGACACGCCCGTGCGTTTTGCCTTTCCGGCGCCGGAGGCTTTGGCGCCGCCGATTTTGTCGGTCAATCGCGCTTCGGTCGGTTATGGCGGGCCGCCGGTATTGCGGAATGTCTCGCTCAGGCTGGATCAGGAAGATCGCGTGGCGCTGCTGGGTGCCAATGGCAACGGCAAATCCACGCTGGCGAAGCTACTGGCTGGGCGACTTGATGTTTCGGACGGGGATGTGTTTCGCAATAACCGCCTGCGGGTTGGTTATTTCGCGCAGCACCAAGCCGAAGAATTGGACCTCAACGGTACGCCGCTTTCCCATATGCAAGCCGCGCTGCCCAAGGCGACTGAAACCGCGTGCCGCGCGCAATTGGCGCGTTTTGGGCTGGATGCGGATAGGGCAGACACAAGGGTGGCGCAGCTCTCGGGCGGGGAAAAGGCGCGGTTGTTATTGTCGCTGACCACGCGTGATGCGCCGCAAATGCTGATCCTGGATGAACCGACGAACCATCTGGATATTGATGCGCGTGATGCGCTGGTGAAGGCGCTGGCGGATTTTGAAGGTGCGGTGGTGCTGATCACGCATGATCCGCATTTGGTAGAACTCGTGGCGGATCGGCTATGGCTCGTGGCCGATGGCACGGTGACGAATTTTGACGGCGATCTGGATGAATATCGCGCGCTATTGGCCGAACGTGCGCGCGGCACCGCGCCGCGCGGGGAAGCTGGTGGGATGCGGGCAGAAGCGCGGCGCGAAAGGGCTGAAAACCGCGCCGCCTTGCAACCCCTGCGTGCGCGGCTGAAGGCCGTGGAAGCCGCTTTGGAAAAACTGGGGAAGGAGGGTGCCTTGATCGAAAAACGGCTCGCCGACCCCGACACCTATGCCCGCTTCAAGGCCGAGGATATCGCCTGGGCCAATACCCGCCGCGCCGCCATTGCCAAGGAAGTGGCGGGGCTGGAGGAGGAATGGTTAGAGCTTTCGGAGAAGCTGGAGGAGGCCTGAAGTGGTGGGCGCGATTTACACAAAAGCGTCACGTTGCTAGGTATCGGTCCCTCTCAAGTCATTGCCCCCGCGCGGAGTTCCCCCGGCATGAAGATTGTTGCCTGCAACAGCAACCGCCCCCTGGCCGAAGCTGTGGCCGCCGCTTGCGGTATTGCGCTGACTAATGCGTCAATCCGGCGCTTCGCGGATTTGGAAGTTTTTGTCGAAATTCATGAGAATGTGCGTGGTGAGGATGTCTTCGTCATCCAATCTACTTCCTACCCCGCCAATGACAATCTGATGGAATTGCTGATCACGCTGGATGCGCTGAAGCGCGGCAGTGCACGACGCATAACCGCCGTGATCCCCTATTTTGGCTATGCAAGGCAGGACCGGAAATCAGGCCCGCGCACACCAATCAGCGCGAAGCTGGTGGCGAACCTAATCACGGCAGCGGGTGCGAACCGCGTACTGACCATGGATTTGCACGCAGCACAGATTCAGGGGTTTTTCGACATTCCGGTGGATAATCTTTTCGTGGCACCGCTTTATTCGCGCGACATTCAGGAACGCTATGCGGGCCGGGAATTGATGATCGTCTCCCCCGATGTAGGCGGGGTTGTGCGCGCGCGTGCCATTGCGGCGCGCTTGGGCGTGGATTTGGCGATCATTGACAAGCGCCGCCCGCGCGCCGGCGTTTCCGAAGTGATGAATGTGATCGGTGAAGTGGAAGGCCGCGATTGCCTGCTGGTGGATGATATTGTCGATTCCGGCGGTACGCTCTGCAACGCGGCTGAGGCGCTGTTGAAGAATGGCGCGCGGTCCGTTGGCGTTTATGTGACGCATGGCGTGTTCTCGGGCGGTGCGGTGGCGCGGATTGGCGCGGCACCGGTTGAGATGATGACGGTCACGGATAGCATTCAAGCGACGGAAGCCGTGCGCGTTTCGCGCAATATACGCCAGCTCACGATTGCGCCGCTGATCGCGGAAGCGATGAAGCGGATCAGTGAGGAAAGCTCGGTTTCGTCTCTTTTCAACTAGAATAATCATCAAAGGGGTTGCGATCATGAAGCTGTTTTATGCGCCAGGGGCGTGTTCCATCGGCATCCATGTGATGCTGGAAGAAATTGGCGCGCCTTATGAAGCGGTGGCGGTCAATCTGCGCGAAGGCGCGCAATTCCAGCCAGGCTTCACTGCGGTCAACCCAAAATCCAAGGTGCCGACCTTGCAGCGCGATGATGGGTCCGTGCTGACCGAATATCCGGCAATTGCCTTTTGGCTGGCGTCGCGCTTTCCCTCCGCAGGCTTGATGCCGTCCGGCACGGATGCGCAGGCGCGGGCTTTGGAAGCGACCGATTACTGCGTGGCCACCATGCATATGCAGGGGTTTTCGCGCATGTTCCGCCCGGCGAATTTCGCGCCGACGGAAGCTGATCATGAAGCGGTGAAGGCACGGGGTGAGGAGATTTTCCAAAAGGGCCTTGGCGTGATGGATAAGGCGCTTGAAGGCCGCGAATGGCTCGCGGGCACCTATTCCTTCGCGGATACAGCGCTGTTCTATGTCAGCTTCTGGTGGGCGGCGCGCTTGAATAAGTCTCTGCCCGCGAATGTCGCGGCGCATTATGCGCGCATGAACGCGCGCCCCGCCGTGCAGCGCACGCTGAAGGCGGAAGGCCTTTCGTGAACCTGAACCCGACCGCCTTCTGGTTCCTCCGCCATGGGGAGACCGATTGGAACGCTGAGGGGCTGAGCCAGGGGCATACGGATATTCCGCTGAATGCGGTCGGGATTTCCCAGGCAAAGCGCGCGGCCTTGGCCCTGGTGGATCGCGGGATCACGACCATCATCGCCTCCCCGCTCAGCCGCGCACTGCGTACGGCGGAAATTGTGGCGGAAGCGCTTTCGCTGCCGGTCGCGACCGATGCTGGGTTGATGGAAGTGGGCTTCGGCGTGGAAGAAGGCCGGCCCATGGGCGATTGGTATGATAGCTGGATAGAAGGCAGCTTCACGCCGGAAGGTGCTGAAAGCTTCCAGGCGCTGCATGACCGCGCCGTGGCGGCGGTGAACCGCGCCACCGCCAAGCCAGGCCCGGTTTTGGTGGTGGCGCATGGTGCGTTGTTCCGCGCGCTGCGCTTGGCTCTTGGGCATGTGCCGAATGTCCGCACGCCCAATGCCTTGCCGCTTTGGTGCGAACCGCCGGCCTCAGGCCCCGTTTGGTCCATTACGCCGAGCCATTTGCCGTCGCTCGGCTGACGCTGCGTCAGCTTTTTGGGCGGGCGCAGGTATCCACCCCCAATAGCCGATAGGCTGGACACCAGCCGATCAGCGCGGTGGCGATGGGAATAAGCCCTATCGCCCCCCACCATCCCAGCGGCCCAAAGGCGCCAAGCGCGAGCAGCGCCAGCCCCGCCATAAGCCGCAGGCCGCGATCAATGTTGTTCATGTTGGGCGAAATCATACCAGCGCTCCTTATGCTGCTGCAGTCATTGCTGATGGCGCGTTGGTTTGTCTTGCGCCGTATCAATCCATCGCTTGCGCCCTTTCGCTTCATCCCCTAGAAGCCGCGACTGGCTTTGGCACCCCTGGAGGCCAAGCCTGCCCTGCAAGAATTTTGCAGCGGCATCAGAATTCAACCCGAAGGAGCACGGACAATGGTCCAAACTGTACGGATCGAAGCCGAAGCGCGCGGGCGGGCCGGTAAGGGGGCGGCACGCGCGACTCGGCGTGAGGGGCATGTCCCCGCTGTCATCTATGGCGCGAAGCGTGAGGCGACCTTGATCGCCCTCGACCCGCGCGATGTGATGAAGGAATTGCACAAGGCCGGCTGGCAATCGCATCTTTATGAAGTTGCGGTGAAGGGCGGCGATACGGAACGCTGCCTGATGCGCGATGTGCAGTTCCATCCTGTGACGGATCGTCCGTTGCATGTGGATTTTCAGCGCCTGGCGCCTGGTTCACGCATTCGCGTGAAGGTGCCGGTGGCCTTCCTGCATGAAGATACCTGCCCTGGCCTGAAGGCCGGCGGTGTGCTGAACGTGGTCCGCCGCGAAATCGAAGTGCTGGCAGACCCTGATGCGGTGCCCGAGAAGTTCGAACTTGACCTGGCCGAAGCGCAGATCGGTGCGGGCTTGCGTTGGTCCGCGGTGAAGGATCAATTCGGCACCAAGCCAGTGATCGCGGGTCGCGACTTCATGGTGGCGTCCATCGCCGCGCCGACCGTGGTTGATGACTCCGCGCCGGCCGCCGCCGCTGGTCCGGTGGAAGCAACGAAGCAGAAGGCGCCCGCCGCTGGTGCTGCCGCGTCGGCCAAGGGGCCTGCGAAGAAGAAGTAAGCTGGACAGGGGTTCCACCCCTGTTTCTGAACATCAAGGGTTCGGGGGAAGGCTCCCCCGGACCCTTTTTGGGTTGATGATGCCATGACTTCCCGTGACAGCGCCCCGATGCTTTGGGTCGGCCTTGGCAATCCAGGGTCTGAATATGCGCGCCAGCGGCACAATATCGGCTTCATGGCGTTGGATGAGATTACACGGCGCCATGGCTTCGGCCCGTGGCGCAAGCGCTTTAAGGGCGAAGTCGCGGAAGGTGCCATCGGCGGGCAGCGCATCCTGGCGCTGAAGCCGCAAACCTACATGAACGCGAGTGGTGATTCCGTGCAGCAAGCCGCCGCCTTCCTGAAAATCCCACCTGCGAATGTTATCGCCTTTCATGATGAGCTGGACCTGGCGCCTGGCAAGCTGCGGGTGAAACTCGGCGGCGGTGTGGCCGGGCATAATGGACTTCGTGATATGCGCCGCGCTTTTGGATCGCCCGATTTCTGGCGTGTGCGCATGGGGATTGGCCACCCGGGCCATAAGGACGCGGTGACCGGCCATGTGCTGGGTAATTTCGCCAAGGTGGATCAGGCGTGGCTGGAAAAGCTTTTGGAGGCTGTGGCCGATGCCGCGCCCATGCTCGCTGGCCTGAAGACTGAAGACTTCATGACGCGCATTGCGCTGCTGACGCAGGAGAAGTGATGGAAGCCGAAGACGCCTTCACGATGGATATGATGGGCCCAAGTGCGGAAGATCGCGCGAATGGTGCCGCGTTGCTATCTGCCGCGTTGGTGCGCGAAGCAGGCGCGCTGGCGCAGGCGGCGGCTGGGCTGCGCGCCACGCTTGATTTGGCTGATGATGATTTGCCGCGTGATGAAGCGCGCCGCGCTGCTGCCATGGCTGCTGCGTTGCTGTTGATTGCGCGCCAATTGCGTTGCCATGCGGAGGATGCCGCGCTTGCCGCACAAGCGAGCATTGCGGGGCTGGCGCCGATCACCATCGCGCTGCCGGAAATTTCTGCGGCGCTGCGCGCGGCAGCCTTGATGCCGATTAGCGATGATGGCGCCGCGCGCATTGCCGCCGGCGTGGTGGCTGAGACATTCTGGAATGCGCTGCGTGCCGCCTGGCCCGCCGCGCCGGGAGCATAAAGATGGGTTTCAATTGCGGTATTGTGGGCCTGCCGAATGTCGGCAAATCCACGCTGTTCAATGCGCTGACGCAAACCGCAGTGGCGCAGGCAGCGAATTACCCCTTCTGCACCATTGAACCCAATGTCGGGCGCGTTGCAGTCCCTGATGCGCGGCTGGATACGCTGACGCGGATTGGCAAATCGCAAAAAACCGTACCGACCAGTTTGGAGTTCGTGGATATCGCGGGGCTGGTGCGCGGTGCTTCCAAGGGTGAAGGGCTGGGTAATCAATTCCTTGCCAATATCCGCGAAGTGGATGCGATTGTGCATGTGCTGCGCTGCTTTGAAGATGGCGATGTGACGCATGTGGAAGGCAGTATTGATCCCATCCGCGATGCCGAGACGGTTGAAACCGAATTGATGCTGGCGGATTTGGATAGCCTCGAAAAACGCGCCCAGGGCCTGGTGAAGCGCGCACGTGGTGGCGACAAGGAAGCGCTGGCGCAAATGGCCCTGATCGAACCGATCAAGGCTGCTTTGGAAGCCGGCCGCCCGGCGCGCACTGCCGTGCCGGCGGGTGAACAAGAAGCGGCGAAGCGGCTGCAATTGCTGACGACAAAGCCCGTGCTTTATGTCTGCAATGTGGAAGAGGCCTCAGCCGCCACGGGCAATTCCCAATCCGCGCGCGTGTTTGAACGTGCCAAGGCGGAAGGCGCGCAGGCGGTGGTAGTCTCGGCTGCGATTGAAGCGGAAATCAGCCAAATGGCACAGGCGGATCGCGCGGAGTTTCTGTCTTCCCTTGGGCTTGAGGATAGCGGGCTGGATCGCGTGATCCGCGCTGGCTACGCGCTGCTTGGGCTGATTACCTATTTCACTGTGGGGCCAAAGGAAGCGCGCGCCTGGACCATCCTGAAGGGGATGAAGGGACCGCAAGCCGCCGGCGTGATTCATGGCGATTTTGAACGCGGCTTCATCGCGGCTGAGACCATTGGCTATGATGACTACGTAGCTTTGGGCGGCGAACAGGGCGCCAAGGAAGCCGGCAAGATGCGCGTGGAAGGTAAGGAATATGTTGTGCGCGATGGCGATGTGATGCTGTTCAGGTTCAACGTCTGAACCATTATTTGATCGCATTTTCCGAACCGCCAAGCGATTCCGCTTGGCTTGAAAATGCTTTGTTTGGTCGCATTTTCCGAGCCGCCAAGTGTGTCCACTTGGCTTGAAAATGCTCTAGCTTGCTTGCGCCTGCTGCGTGTTGCGGCAGGCGATCAGCATGTTGCGCGTATGGGTGCTGATGTAATTCCCGCCGGCGCTGGAGCCAGACCGCAGATAGCCGCCGGAACGGTTGCGATCCGTATCGCGGGCTAGAATGTCATAGCCGCGGGCGCCGCAAATCTCCCCTGCCCGTTCCATGCAGGCGCCCCAATCGCGCCAAAGCCCGCCGCAATCCACCGCATGGGCGGCGCGGCCATCCGGCGCGTAGGTTTGGGTGGCGGAAGCGCAGCCGAGCAAGATCGGCAAGGCAAGCAGGGGGGCAAGGCGGGGCATGGGGTTTCTCCCAGGCTAGTTGATATGCAACCCAGAATAGCGAAACACCAATCGAAAGCAACTATAGGTTATTTCCGCCTTGCCTGATGCAGCGTCAATGAAAAATCCGCCCCGCATCAATCACGATGGTCTGGCCGGTCATGGTATCCGTCCGGCACATGGTGACCACCATATCGGCGCAATCATCTTTATCGGCTGCCTTTTGCAGCAGGGATGAGGCGGCGGAGCGTTCGATCTGTTCGGGCCGCAGGTTGGCGGTGGCGCGGGTGCCTTCCAGCAGCCCGGGGGCGACGCAATTGACAAGGGTTTCCGGCGCCAATGCCACGGCCATGCAGCGCGTCAGGTGGATCAGCCCGGCTTTTGAAACGGCGTAGGCGATAGAGGACCCGGTCGGCCCCAGCCCCGCGACTGAGGAGATATTGACGATCCGCCCCGCGTCGCTCGCCTTCAGCGCCGGTGCCGCCGCCTTGATCAGCCGCATGGGGCCAGTCAGGTTCACGGCCATGATTTTCTCCCAAAGCTCAACAGTCAGGCTGTCCAAATCCTGGAAGGGGACGGATTTATTGAAGGCCGCGTCATTGATCAGGATATCGAGCCGCCCGAAGCGTGCCGTGACCGCCGCAACCAGGCTTTCGACAGCCGCGCCATCGGTGATGTCGCAGCCAAAGGCGGCCGCATTCACCTGATATTGGCCAGCAAGGTCGCGTGCCACGCCCTCCGCTTGGTCCTTGCTTTGCGCGTACATGACAGCGATGTGCACGCCTTCACGTGCAAGCGCGTGACAGATGCGTTGCCCGAGCCCGCCATTCCCGCCCGTGACCAGTGCCACCTTTCCCCTGAGTTCCATTGCGCGTTTCCCCTGGTTTGCGGGGCAAGCTTGCGCGCTGCGCAGTGCCAAGTCCAGGCGGGATCCGGGCTTTCAGCCCCGCCACGAGACATTGATTTTGCGTGCGGCGACCGGGCTTTCAGCCCCGCCGCACGACATAATCCCCCGCCTCAAGCGCCGCGATAATCGCGTCCCCTTGGGCGGTGTCGCGCACTTCGATCATCAGTTCCAATTCCGCGCTTTGCACGCTGGGGGCAGCGAACAACCGTTGGTGGCTGACTTCGATCACATTGCCGCCGGCGGCGGCGACGCGGGTTGCGATATCGGCCAGCACGCCCGGGCGGTCTGGAATGTCCAGATGCAGGCGCAGGATGCGCCCGTCACGCAGCAATTCGCGCAGCAGTACATTCGCCAGAATGCGCGGGTCTATATTCCCGCCGCAAACAATGGTGCCGACGGTCTTGCCCGCAAAGCGTTCCGGGAAAGCCAGGATGGCGGCGAGCCCCGCCGCGCCCGCACCTTCGGCCAGCACCTTCGCACCCTCGGCAAGCAAGACAATCGCCTGTTCCACCGCGCGTTCCGGCACGACCAGCACCTCGACCCCAAGGCGCTTCAGGATAGCGAGTGGGGCCTCCCCCACATCGCGCACGGCGATGCCCTCCGCGATGGTCGGGCCGCCAACCTGTACCGGCTTGCCGGCCAGGCGTTGCGCCATGGCGGGGTAGAATTCCACCTCCACGCCAAAAACCGGCATGCCGGGACGGAGTTCCGCGGCGGCAATGGCCGCACCGGCGCAAAGCCCGCCGCCACCAACCGGGATCACCAACGCTTCGATGGCCGGCGCATCTTCCAGCATTTCGAGTGTGGCGGTGCCTTGGCCGGCGATCACGCCAGCATCATCATAGGGGTGGATGAAGACCAGACCCTCGGCAGCTGCCAGCGCATGGGCATGGGCAGCGGCTTCAGCCAGGGTCGTGCCGTGCAGCACCACCCGCGCGCCCCAGGCTTCCGTGCGGGTTACCTTCGTGGCCGGGGTGAATTTCGGCATGACGATAGTGGCGGCGATGCCGGCGAGTGAGGCATGGCGCGCCACGGCCTGGGCGTGATTGCCGGCTGACATGGCAATAACCCCAGCGGCCTTTTCGCGGGCGGAGAGCAGCGCAAGCCGATTGGCCGCGCCCCTTTCCTTGAAGGCCCCGGTGGCCTGCAGGTTATCAAGCTTCAGGAAGACCTTAGCGCCGGTCGCGCGGGAAACCGCCTGGCTTTCCAAGGTTGGGGTGCGGAGCACGGTGCCGGCGATGCGCCCGGCGGCGGCGCGGATATCGGCCAAGGTAATGGCGCGGCCTTCGGCCTGCGCCGCGCGCATCGGCATGGGGCTGGCCTTGTTCAGCTAAAGCGAACCGCGGTGATTTCGACCGAGCGGGAACCGCCAGGAGCGGGCACTTCTACTGAATCCCCCACCTTGCGCCCCATGAGCGCCTTGGCGAGCGGTGAGGAGACCGAGATGGAACCATTCTTCATATCGGCTTCGTATTGGCCGACGATGCGGTACTTCTTCTCGTCCTCGGATTCCTCGTCAACGATGGTAACATAGGCGCCGAAGCGCACTTGGTTTCCGGTAAGTCTTTTCGAATCAATAACTTCGACGGACGGGATCACCGATTCCAATTCAGCGATGCGGCCTTCAATGAAGGATTGGCGCTCGCGTGCCGCGTGGTATTCGGCGTTTTCGGAAAGGTCGCCATGCGCGCGCGCTTCGGCGATCGCCCGAATGATCGCGGGGCGTTCTTCCGATTTCAACTGCTTGAGTTCCTCCTCCAAGCGCGCGAGGCCCTCGGCGGTCATTGGGAACTTTTGCACGGCAATACTTCCTTGGCTTCGTTCCGTCCGGCTGGCGCCGGGCGGAAATGATTAAGGGGCCGCGTTCAACGGCCCCACTCATCAGAACGATTTCTCAAAATATGCCTGAAGGGGCGCAACATCAAGGGTTCCCGCGCGTAAAGCCGCAATGGCGTGAACGGCGGCCCGGGCGCCTGCCAGGGTGGTGTAATGCGGTACGCCCTGGGTCAGCGCGCTGCGGCGGATATCGAAGCTATCAGAAACCGATTGCCCGCCCCCTGTGGTATTGATCACCAGTTGAATATCGCCAGACTTAATCGCGTCCACGCAATGGGGGCGGCCTTCCAACACCTTGTTCACAATATCGCAAGCAAAGCCGGCATCGCGAATGCGCGCCGCGGTGCCGCGCGTGGCAACCACGCGGAAGCCCATTTCAGACAAGCGCCGCGCGAGGGTGACGGCTGCGCCCTTGTCTGATTCCTTGACCGAAATGAAGGCAGTGCCGGACTCCGGCAGCTTTACCCCGGCGCCAAGCTGGGATTTCAGGAAGGCGCGCTCAAAAGAAACATCAAGGCCCATCACTTCGCCGGTGGATTTCATCTCAGGGCCCAGGATCACATCCACATTCGGGAAGCGATTGAAGGGGAAGACCGCTTCCTTCACCGCGACATGGCGATAGATGGCATCATCATCCAGATTGAATTCGGCAAGCTTCGCGCCAGCCATGACGCGCGCACCAATCTTCGCAACCGCGACACCAGTGGCCTTGGCGACGAAAGGCACGGTGCGGGATGCGCGCGGGTTCACTTCCAACACGTAGATTTCATTATTCTTGACGGCATATTGCACATTCATCAGCCCCTGCACCTTTAGCGCACGGGCCATGGCCACAGTTTCCGCCTTCAATTCGGTCACGATGGCGGGGGGCAGGGAATAGGGCGGCAGCGAACAGGCGGAATCGCCGGAATGAATGCCGGCTTCTTCGATATGTTCCATCACGCCGGCGACATGCACATTGCCATCGGAATCCGCGATGCAATCCACATCCACCTCAATCGCATCCACCAAATATTGGTCAATCAGGATCGGGTTTTCGCCGGACACTTTCACCGCTTCCGCACCAAAGCGCATAAGCTGTTCGCGGTTATAGGCAATTTCCATCGCGCGCCCGCCCAGCACATAGGAAGGGCGCACCACAACGGGGTAGCCGATACGCTCCGCCTCATCCGCGGCTTCTTCCAGCGTGCGGACCGTGCCATTGCGCGGCTGCTTCAGCCCAAGGCCCTTCAGCAATTGCTGGAAGCGTTCACGGTCTTCGGCAATATCAATGGCTTCGGCAGAAGTACCCAGGATCGGGATGCCGGCCTTGTGCAAAGCCTGGCTGAGCTTGAGCGGCGTCTGCCCACCATATTGCACAATGCAGCCAAGCAATTCGCCGGATTCCTGTTCCTTACGGATCAGCGAAATCACGTCCTCTGCCGTCAACGGTTCGAAATAGAGCCTATCCGACGTGTCGTAATCCGTGCTCACGGTCTCGGGGTTGCAATTGACCATGATGGTCTCAAAACCCGCTTCCTTCAGCGCGTAAGCGGCATGGACGCAGCAATAATCGAATTCAATGCCCTGGCCGATGCGGTTGGGCCCGCCACCTAGGATGATGATTTTCTGCCGCGCGGTCGGGCGGCTTTCGCAAACCGGCACGCCAAAGCCACCTTCATAGGTGGAATACATATAGGGCGTCTCAGACGCGAATTCGGCAGCGCAAGTATCAATGCGCTTATAGACAGGCAGGACACCAAGCTTGGTGCGGAGTGCCGCCACATCGGTCTCAACGCTGCCGGTGAGTTCCGCAAGCCGCTTATCCGCAAAGCCCATGGCCTTGATGCGCCGCAGCGCTGTGGCATCCTTCGGCAGACCATTGGCGCGGATATCGGTTTCCGCGCGCACGAGCTTTTCAATTTCCCGCAGGAACCAGGGATCGAATTTACAGGCCTCGTGGATTGCTTCCACGCTCATGCCCGCGCGCATGGCTTGCGCGGCGATCAGGATACGGTTGGGCTGCGGGGTAGCGAGTGCGGCATGGAAGGCCTGCGCGCTGCCATCGCCCGGCACTTCCACCTCATCCAAACCTGACAGGCCGATTTCGAGACCACGCAGACCCTTTTGCATGGCTTCCGCAAAAGAACGGCCAATCGCCATCGTCTCCCCCACTGATTTCATGGAGGTGGTGAGGGTTGCCGGCGTGCCTGGGAATTTTTCGAAGGTGAAGCGAGGGATTTTCACCACCACATAGTCAATGGTGGGCTCAAAGCTCGCGGGGGTTACCTTGGTGATGTAATTGGCCAATTCATCCAGCGTATAGCCAACGGCGAGCTTCGCCGCGACCTTGGCGATGGGAAAGCCGGTGGCCTTGGACGCCAGCGCGGAAGACCGCGAAACGCGCGGGTTCATTTCAATAATCACCATGCGCCCATCGGCCGGGTTGATGCCGAATTGCACATTGGACCCGCCAGTATCCACGCCGATTTCACGCAAGCACGCGATAGAGGCATCGCGCATGCGCTGATATTCCTTATCGGTCAGCGTCAGCGCCGGGGCGATGGTAACCGAATCACCCGTATGCACGCCCATCGCATCCAGATTTTCGATGGAACAGATGATGATGCAATTATCCGCGCTGTCGCGAACGACTTCCATCTCGAACTCTTTCCAGCCCAGCACGCTTTCTTCCACCAGCACTTCACTGGTCATGGAAGCAGCGAGACCCGCCGAGACGATTTGTTCGAATTCTTCCCGATTATAGGCAATGCCGCCGCCCGTGCCGCCCAGCGTGAAGGAAGGGCGAATGACGCAAGGCAGCCCCACGATTTTCAGCGCGTCCCAGGCTTCGGCCATGGTATGGGCGATTTCGCTTTTCGGGCTTTCAATGCCGATTTTGGTCATGGCATTGCGGAATTTTTGGCGGTCTTCGGCCTTGTCAATCACCTCGGCCTTCGCACCAATCAATTCGCAGCCGTATTTTTC
>JBPCSO010000035.1:0-27750 GCA_051007055.1 Roseomonas sp. | reverse complement strand
ATTGCTGGCATTGCACGCGGCAATATGCCCATGCTGATCCTGGGGCTTGGGGTTTCCATCATCCTGATGGGGGTGGCGGCTTCCATCATCGCGCGGCTACTCGCGCGGTTTCGCTGGATTGCCTATGCCGGCGTGGCGTTGATCGCCTGGATCGGCATTGAAATGACCTATGAAGGCGCGCACCAGCTTTACGGCTACCTGACCGGCACGGGCCACGCCCATTCGGAAATCATCAGCCCGAGTCGCGGCGGAGCCTTCAGCCGCTCAGGCTAAAACTTGTGGGGGAGGGCCTAACCCAAACGCAGGGCTTGCCGAGCCGCGCCACCCCTGCCAAACCCTGACCCCGCTCATGAACGAAGATTTGCCCAATCCCGCCCTGCTGCCTGCCGGCTTCGCCGATCTGCTGCCGCCCGATGCGGCGCGGGAGGCTGGTTTGGTGGAAGCCATGATGGCGGCCTTCGCCCAGCATGGCTATGAACGCGTGAAGCCGCCCCTTCTGGAATTTGAAGATAGCCTGCTGACAGGATCTGGCGCTGCGGTGGCGGATCAGACTTTCCGGCTGATGGACCCTGTCAGCCAGCGCATGATGGGGCTGCGCGCTGATACTACGCCGCAAGTAGCGCGCATTGCCGCAACACGGCTTGCCGCCGAACCGCGCCCCTTGCGGCTTTGTTATGCAGGGCAGGTGCTGCGCGTGCGCGGGACGCAATTGGCGCCCGAACGCCAGCTTCCCCAGGCCGGCATTGAAGTGATCGGCAGCGATGCGATTGAAGCCGATGCCGAAGTGGCGATTGTGGCGGTGGAAGCCTTGGCCGCAATTGGCGTGGCGCCAGTCAGCCTGGATGTGACGCTGCCAAGCCTGACACCCGCGCTGCTTGATGCCGCTAATGTTGCGCCGGCGCTGCGCGCCAGCCTATCGCGCGCGCTGGACCGTAAGGATAGTGCCGCGGTCGAAGCGGCGGTGCGCGATTCGGGTGCTGCGCTATTGCAATCCCTGCCTGCGTTGATGGCGGCTTCTGGCCCGGCGCCTGCTGCGCTGGCCGCGCTGCAACAGGCGGAACTGCCCGCTGCCGCGCGCGCCTTGGCGCAGGATGCGGCCGCCGTGATTGCCGCCGTTGCGCGCCGCGCGCCGGGGCTTCGCATTACGCTCGACCCCGTGGAGTTTCGTGGCTTTCGCTACCACACGGGCGTGGCCTTCACGTTGTATGGCCCTGGGCTTGGCGGGGAATTGGCGCGTGGTGGGCGTTATGTTTCCCACAATAGCGAACCGGCCACGGGAATGACGCTTTACCCGGATGCGGTATTGCGCGCGGCACCGCGCAGCGTGGGACCGGCGCGGCTTTTCATCCCACTTGGTGCGGATGGCGCTGCCTTGCGCGCGCAAGGCTTCATTACGGTGGCGGCACTTTCGGCGGCAGATACGCCGGAATCTCTCCGCTGCACTCATTCACTTCAGGACGGGCGCGCTGTGGCGCTGCCTCGGAAAGGTTAGAACCATGGCCAATGTCGCCGTGATCGGTGCCCAATGGGGCGATGAAGGCAAGGGCAAGGTTGTTGATTGGCTTGCGTCCCGCGCGGATATCGTGGTGCGCTTCCAGGGCGGACATAATGCCGGCCATACGCTGGTGGTGGGCGATCAGACCTATAAGCTTTCGCTGCTGCCTTCAGGCGTAGTGCGCGGCAAGCTTGGCGTTATCGGCAATGGCGTGGTGCTGGACCCGGAAGCGCTGCTTTCCGAAATCGCCAAAGTCACCGCGCAGGGGCTTTCCGTGACGCCTGAGAATCTGCGCATTGCCGATAATGTGCCGCTGATCCTGCCGCTGCACCCTGCCTTGGATAAGGCGCGCGAAGCGGCGCGCGGCGATGCGAAAATCGGTACCACCGGGCGCGGCATTGGCCCCGCTTATGAAGACAAGGTGGCGCGACGCGCGATTCGCCTCTGTGATCTGGCGGAGCCTGAGACGCTTTCCGACAAGCTTGATGAATTGCTCCGCCATCACAATACGCTGCTGCGCGGGCTTGGGGCGCCGGAATTCGAAAAACAGGCGCTGCTGGATAGCCTGCTCGCGCTCGCGCCAAAGCTGCTGCCCTTTTCGGAAGCGATCTGGGAACGCCTGGATGAGGCGCGCATCAGCGGCAAGCGCGTGCTGTTCGAAGGCGCGCAGGCGGTGATGCTGGATGTGGATCACGGCACTTATCCTTATGTCACCAGCAGCAATACGGTTGCCGGCAATGCCGCCGCCGGCGCGGGCATCGGGCCGGATGCGATTGGCTTCGTGCTGGGCATTGCCAAGGCTTACTCAACGCGCGTTGGCTCTGGCCCTTTCCCGAGCGAATTGCATGATGACATCGGCAAGCGCTTGGGTGAACGCGGCCATGAATTCGGCACCGTCACGGGGCGCCCGCGCCGCTGTGGTTGGTTTGATGCCTGCATGGTGCGGCAAGCGGTGAAGGTGGGCGGCGTGCAGGGCCTGGTGCTGACCAAGCTTGATGTGCTGGATGGCTTGGCCGAATTGAAGATCTGCACTGGCTACACTGTGAATGGCCAGGTGATGAAGCGCCTGCCCACGGGGCAACGCGCGCAAGCGGCAGCAGAACCTATTTTCGAGGTCATGCCCGGCTGGCCTGGTTCCACCCGCGGTGCGCGTTCCTATGCCGAATTGCCGGCCGAGGCGGTGAAATACATCCGCCGGATCGAGGAATTGGTCGAAGCCCCCGTGGTACTGCTTTCCACCAGCCCGGAACGTGACGACACCATCATGATGCGCGACCCCTTTGCGGGGTAGCTGATGGCCGCACCCCCGCTTCTGATCCTGCAGGATATCCGCCTGGGCTTTGGCACCACGCGGTTGCTGGATGGCGCCTCGCTATCCGTGGCGCCTGGCGAAAGGCTGGCGCTGGTCGGACGCAATGGCTCTGGCAAGTCTACGCTTTTGAAGATTGCCGCCGGGCTGATTGAAGCGGAAGGCGGCTCGCGCTTTCTGCAACCAGGGGCGACGTTGCGTGTGTTGGATCAGGAACCTGATCTTTCCGGTTTTGCGGATGTGATGTCCTACGTCGAAGCAGGGCTTGGCCCGGCGGATGATGCGCATCGTGCGCGTTATTTGCTTGAAAGCCTGGGCATGAGCGGCGCGGAAGCGCCCGCCGCGCTTTCGGGTGGAGAGGCGCGGCGTGCGGCGCTGGCGCGCGCTTTGGCATCTTCGCCCGATATTCTGCTGTTGGATGAACCGACCAATCACCTTGATCTGCCGGCGATTGAATGGCTGGAAGCGGAACTGGCCGCGAGTACATCGGCGCTGGTGCTGATCAGCCATGATCGGCGCTTTCTGGAAGGGCTTTCCCGCGCCATGGTCTGGCTGGATCGTGGCACCACGCGGCGCCTGGAACAGGGTTTTGGCGCTTTTGAAGCCTGGCGCGATCAGGTGCTGGAGGAAGAAGAACGCGATGCGCATAAGCTTGCCCGCAAGATCGTGCGCGAGGAACATTGGCTGCGCTATGGCGTAACCGCGCGGCGCAAGCGCAATGTAAGGCGGCTCGAAAACCTGCAAACTTTGCGTACCCGTCGGCGAGAACGCAGCAGTGCGCCCGGGCGCGTGAGCATGGCCGCGACCGAGGCCGGCGGGTCCGGCAATCTGGTGATCGTCGCTGACACTATCAGCAAATCCTTTGGTGACCGCCCAATCGTCACGGGGTTTTCAACACGCATCATGCGTGGTGATCGTGTGGGCATTCTGGGCCCCAATGGTGCGGGCAAGACGACGCTGTTGAACATGCTGATCGGCGCGTTGGCGCCGGATGCGGGGCAGGTCTTGCTTGGCGCTGGGATTGAAATGGTGGGGCTGGATCAACGCCGCGCGGCGCTTGATCCCGCAGTGACGCTGGCGGAAGCGCTGACCGAAGGGCGTGGCGATATGGTGCATGTTGGCGGCGCGCCGCGGCATGTGCTGGGCTATATGAAGGATTTTCTCTTCACGCCGGAACAGGCGCGCACGCCGCTTGGTGCGCTTTCCGGTGGCGAACGTGGCCGGCTAATGCTGGCGCGCGCCTTCGCCAAACCGTCCAATCTGCTGGTGCTGGATGAACCGACCAATGATCTGGACTTGGAAACACTCGACCTATTGCAGGAATTGATCGCGGATTACGCCGGCACGGTGCTGCTGGTGAGCCATGACCGCGATTTCCTCGACCGCTGCGTGACCAGCGTGATTGCGTTTGAGGAAGCCGGGCGCTGGCAGGAATATGCCGGCGGCTATAGCGATATGGTGGCGCAGCGCGGCCATGGCGTGCGGGCGCGTGCTGCCGAAAAGCAGGCACCAGCTGCGAAGCGAGAGGCGACAGTTTCAGCCAAACCAACCCCGCGCAAAAAGGGCCTGGGCGCGGTGGAGCAGCATGAATTGAAGACCCTGCCGGCGCGGATGGAAAAGCTCTCGGCGGAAATCGCCGCACTTGAAAAGCGCATCGCCGATCCGGCGTTTTATACGCGCGATGCCGCTGGCTTTGCCAAGGCGACCAGCGCACTTGGCACGGCGCAGGCCGCGTTGCAGCAGGCGGAGACGCGCTGGCTGGAATTGGAAATCCTGCGTGAGGAAGGCGGCGGGTAACCCACGCCGTTTAGCAGCGTTCCAATAGCCCAAGCGCCGCCAAGCGCTGACAAAAGGCCAAGGCGCCATCGCCCAGGCTGGCCGGCGTGGCGCCTTCGGCCAATTGCGCCAACCAGGCGCATTCCGTGGCGTTCAGATTTTCCGTGCCGCCATACCAGCGGAGCGCGCCACCCCCTTCGGGCAGTGGCACCAGGTGGTGATGCATGGCGTCCGAAAGCCGCAGCCTGTCATCCGCACCAGGTGGGCGATGCGCCAAGCTGCGTTGGGAAAGTGGCAGCCGATCCCGCGTGATGCGATCCATGGCAGCCAGCGCAAGCCGCTCCAGTGCCGCTTCTGAGGATAGCGCGGCAAGCGCAGGCGCAAGCCGCGCGGCGATGGCGGCAGTGCCTTCCGCTTCGGCCAATCGCCAGGAAGGGACGCTGGCGCGCAAGGCTGGATTTTCCGCTTCCAGAGTTTCCAAAAGCTCCCGCAGCATATCGGCCATGGCGGCTTCCAGGAAACCGATAGTGATATGAAGCGATGGCGCATCGCCCGATTGCGCCGCCGCTTCATGCATGACACCGCGCGGCAGATAAAGCGCATCACCGGGATTGAGCGTGAGGGCATGCGGCGTGCCGGCAGGGTTTTGCTTATTCGCCCAAGGTGTCGCGCGGCTTGGCAAAGGGAAGGGGATGTCATCCCAAACGCGCCAGGATTTCGCACCCGATACCTGCATCACCAGCACATCATGCGTATCAAAATGCACACGAAAGCCCTGCGCGCCGGGCGGCGTCAGATAGATATTCGCCTGCACGGGATGCAGAAAAACCTTTTCCAAGCCCCGACAAAACTGTGCGAGCGGCCCGTGTAATTCGTGAAATTGAGAGACCACCAGGCTACCGCCCGCATCATGCCGGGCAAACAGACGCGGCAGATCAACGCGGCTGCTATCGGCCTGCAAATACTCATCGGCCGGGATGGCGGCACTGCCCTGCCGCCCACCATCCGCCATGGTCACGCGCGGATGACGCGCGGCATCAGTGCGCAGAAACGCATCCAGATCAGTGATAGAAAGCAAGCCCGCGTAACGATCCGTCCCGCCCCCGGGCAAAAGCCGCCAGGCCGAGCCTTCACGCAGGGCGAAGACTTGCTCCGGCGTCAGGCTGCCAAAGGCCAGACGCCAGGCGGCTTCACTCAAGGTTTCAGTCATAACGCGGGTAGTGGTTCAGGTGCCGCGCCGGCCGCGACCTGCCTCATCGCGCGGGTCTGAATCCGTCATGGCCTTTTGGCGCGCGCCGCGACCATTGCCTGGGCCATCGCCGGGGTCAGCATCCGTAAGGCCCGTGCCGCGCCGCGCACCGCGCCCATTGCCAGGACCATCACCAGGGTCGGAGTCGGTCAGGCCCGTCCCGCGCCGCGCGCCGCGGCCATTGCCGGGACCATCGCCGGGGTCAGCATCCGTCAGGCCCGTGCCGCGCCGTGTGCCGCGGCCATTGCCGGGGCCATCGCCAGGATCGGAATCGGTCAGGCCCGTGCCGCGCGAACGGCCACGTCCACGCCCTGGTCCATCGCCCGGATCGGCATCGGTTACAACGGGGATCACGGGGGCTTGCTGCGGTGGTTCTGCCGCAGCGCTCCGCGCCACACTCAGAACTGCCGGCGCGGCCGCCAGATGCAACACGAGCAGCCTGCGCCCCAAGGGGCCTTGCTGCGATTCGGCTGACTTACTGCCCGGTTTGCTGTGCCGCATTGCTCGGCCTCCTCATTTTGGGAATGCTACTTCGCTATTCTCATTAAGCCCGACTAGTGTGACGTTGAAAAGTGAACAATCATTTATCAATTCAGTGCGGCGCGGAATAACGCAGATTGCGTTACCATATGGAGGACCATATGGAGGTCGAATAATTGTTTTTTTAGCAAAACAATACGGGCGTCGCACTTTGTTCATTGGGTCGTGAATTGATATTAGTTCGCTAAAAGCGCAAATGAGACCACAACGCCGCCGTATCACTTCTTCGTGAAGCGGCAATCGGAGAATCCTATGGCTGAACCAAAGCCAGCCCCTGAGCCAGTTTCCTTACCGCTGCACCGCGTCAGCGCGTCTGAATTGCTGACCTTTCTAGCGACTTTACCGGTCGCTTCGGCTGCCTTTCTGCGCGCTTCGGGCTTTACGGCCAAGCCGGGTGACATTGCCTTGATCCCAGGCGCTGATGGCCTATCTGGCGCTGTGCTTGGTGTGGGTGCGCAAGCATCGCCTTGGCATTATGGCGCAGCGCCATGGGCGCTACCCGCCGGAAGCCGCTGGCATTTAGCCGGCGATATGGCTGATTCCACGGATGCTGTGCTGGGATGGCATTTGGGCGCCTATCGTTGGTTGCGCCACAAGCAGCCTGGGCGCGCGCCGGCTGAATTGATTGTGCCCGATGGTGCCGAAATGCCGTTGATGATGGCGGAAGCCATTTGTGCAGCACGCGATCTGATCAATGCGCCAGCAGCGGAATTGGGCCCACAACAATTGGCGGAAGCGGCGGCAGCGCTGGCGGACCGCCATGGCGGGCGCGCTGAAATCATTACCGGGCAGGCCCTGTCAGAAGGCTTTCCCTGCATGGCTGCGGTGGGCGCTGGCAGTCCGCGCGCGCCGCATCTTGCCGTTTTGCATTGGGCAGGGGCGGCCGATGGCCCATTGGTTGCGCTATGCGGCAAGGGTGTTTGCTTTGATACTGGCGGGCTGGACCTGAAACCTTCATCCGCCATGCTGCGCATGAAGAAGGATATGGGCGGCGCCGCGGTGATAATGGCGGTGGCGGAAATGGTCATGCGCGCCAAGCTGCCCATCCGCCTGCTGGTCCTGATTGGCGCGGTGGAAAATTCCGTCTCAGGCCAGGCGATGCGGCCCATGGATGTTTTGCAGACACGCAAGGGCTTGCGTGTTGAAATCGGAAACACCGACGCTGAAGGCCGCCTGGTCTTGTGCGACCTGTTGCAGTTTGCCGCCGAACAAGCGCCGGCAATGATTCTGGATGCCGCCACGCTGACGGGCGCGGCACGTGTGGCGCTTGGCCCCGATTTGCCGGCGCTGTTCAGTAATGATGACGCGCTGGCGGAAAGCCTTCTGCGCGCTGGAAATAATGTTCAAGACCCGCTCTGGCGATTGCCGTTGCATGATGGTTATGATGCTTGGCTGGATAGCCCCTTTGCTGATCTTTCCAATGTCTCACAAAAGCCAATGGCCGGTGCGGTAACGGCGGCGTTATTCCTGCGCCGTTTTGTGCCGCCGGATCAGCGCTGGGCCCATTTGGATGTCTATGCATGGAATGATGCAACGCGCCCTGGCCGGCCTGAAGGCGGCGAAGCGCAGGCGGCGCGTGCAATCTTCGCAATGTTACATGATTTCTCGAAGGGAATGTGATATGTACCGGAACTGATAGCGGGTTGACGTTTCGGGAAAAGCGGAAACTCTTTTTGTTCACAATAAGCTAGACAGGTCAGGACATAGAACCTGACTGTCACACGGAAAGGAAGAATATCATGGCCAACAATAACGGTTCGGAGCATCTGATCCGCGTATTGCAGGAAACGATCGTCACCCTGGTGCGCCGCGATGGCGCTGATCTTTCATCGCGCCAGCTTGGTGTGATGCTCATCAGTTACCTGACCGATGGGCCGCATACGGTGCGCGGCCTAGCGGCAAAGCTAAATGTTTCAAAGCCGGCCATTACCCGCGCGCTGGATCGCCTGGCTGATCTGGATCTTGCCCGGCGCAAGCCAGACCCTTCTGATCGCCGTTCCGTCCTTGTGCAGCGGACACCGAAGGGCAATGCGTTCTTGCGTGAATTGCGCAATACCATTCTTGCCGCTGAACAGCGCGTGGTTGCTGAAGCCAAAGCCGAAGGCGCCCGTAAGTAGGCCATTGCAGGGTGGTCCGCTTCGGCTGATCACCTTGTTGCCTTCGTTGCTGGGGCAAAGCACTTTGCGCTGCCCGGCTGCTGCTTCGCTTGACACGCGGGTGCCGCGCTGCTTTGGCATGAAACGCGGTGCTTGGGCCCTGGCATGACCGATGTCGCCTATTTCCTCTCGAAAATTTTATGGTTTCCGGCACGGCCGGGCCATTTCGCGCTCATTATCGGCGCCATCGGGCTTGCCATGATCTGGCGCGGGCGCCGTTTTGGCCGCTGGCTGATTTTGTGCTGCCTGAGTTTTTTCTTCTTGCTGATCGCAACGCCCATCAGCCAATTCATCCTGCTGCCCTTGGAAGACCGTTTCCCGCGCCCGGCTGAAGCGCCCGCACGGGTGGATGGCATTGTGGTGCTGGGCGGTGCGGTGGATCAGAACATCACCGATGCGCGCGGCATTCCCGCCATCAATGGCGCGGCGGAACGCATGACAGAAGCCGTGGCACTCGCGCGGCGTTTCCCCGATGCGCGCATCGTCTTTACCGGTGGCCAAGGTTCCTTGGTGCATGGCGGGCTGACTGAAGCCGATGTGGCGCGCCAATTCTTCGAAAGCCTGGGCCTTTCAGGCCCGCGCGTGATTTATGAGGCGGAAGCCCGCAACACGCATCAGAATGCATTGCTGACGCGGGATTTGGTGCAGCCCAAAGCCGGTGAGGTTTGGCTGCTGGTGACCTCAGCCAGCCATATGCCGCGCAGTATGGGCGTGTTCCGCCAGGCGGGTTGGAAAGATATTGTCGCTTGGCCGGTAAATTACCGCACCGGCCATAGCTTCGCAGCACTTTACGATGCGCCTTTTCCGGAACGGCTCGGCCAATTCGAATGGGGCTTCCGTGAATGGGTGGGGCTTTTTGCGTACCGGCTTATGGGGCGCACGGATGCCTTGTTTCCGGCACCCTGAGCCCAGCTTTTCTGGGCTTCAGGCTTGACGCCCCACGCCAGTCCACCAGACTGGTTCTAAAGCGCCCCTCAAAGGAAGCCACGCATGTCCATGCCTCTGCTGTTCACGCCCATCACGCTGCGGTCCGTAACACTTCCCAATCGCGTCGCACTTTCGCCGCTTTGTATGTATTCGGCCAAGGATGGGCTGGCGAATGGTTTTCATTTTTCGCACCTAACCGCGGTGGCGCGCGGCCGTGCGGGGCTGATCTTCACGGAAGCGACGGCGGTGGCGCCGGAAGGGCGCATCACCCATGGCTGCTGCGGGCTTTGGAATGATGCGCAGGTCGAAGCCTATCGCCCCATCGTGGATGCCATCATTGGCTTCGGGTCGGTGCCGGCCATTCAAATCGCCCATGCCGGGCGAAAGGCTTCCGTGCAGCCGCCCTGGAAGGGCAGCACGCCGCTCCGCGCCGAAGATGCAGCGACGGGTTCGCCCCCTTGGGAGTGTTTTGGGCCAACCTCGGAACCGGTCGGGCCCGGCTGGCATGCGCCAACCGCCATGACGGGAGCGAAAATTCAGGAAACCGTGCAGGCCTTCGCCGCCGCTGCGGCGCGCGCGGCCAAGGCAGGGTTCCGCGTGCTCGAAATCCATGGCGCGCATGGGTATTTGATCCAGGCTTTCCTTTCACCCATCGCGAATAAGCGCAATGACCGCTATGGCGGTGATCTTGCCGGGCGCATGCGTTTTGCCTTGGAAGTGACAGAAGCGGTGCGCGCCGCCTGGCCGGCTGACCTGCCCCTATTCTTCCGCATCTCCGCCGTGGATGGCCCCGCTGAGGGCTGGAGCTTGGATGATTCCGTGGTGCTGGCCAAGGAATTGAAGGCGCGCGGCGTGGATGCGGTGGATTGTTCGGCTGGCGGGATTTCCGGCGGCCCTGCCTTCCGCGCCAATGATTCGGGCCAGCCTTTGCGAAGCCGCGCCGAACGCCCGCCGGGCTTCCAGGTGCCCTATGCCGAACGCGTGCGCCGCGATGCGGGTGTCGCGACCATGGCGGTGGGTGTGATCATCGCCGGGGACCAAGCGGAAGCGATCTTGCAGGAAGGTCGCGCTGATCTGATCGCGGTTGGGCGCGAATTGATGTATGATCCTTATTGGACGCTGAAGGCGGCCGAGAGCCTGGGTTGCGATCCAGGTGCAAAGATGTGGCCCGATAACTATGGCTGGGCCATTCAGCGCCGTGCGGAAATCATGGCTGCGGCGGGGCGGCGATAAGCTTTTCCTGCGGCGTTTCGTTTTGATAGTGAACTGGCGCGGGAATTGCTGCACAATCCACTTATGAACAGACGCAGCCTCCTTGCTGGCTTTGGTGCCGGCCTTCTCGCCCAACCAGGCGCCGCTTCGGCTCAGGCTTGGGCGCCCAACCGGCCCGTGACGATTATCCTGGGCTTCCCGCCAGGTGGCGCCTCAGATGCCGCGATGCGCATCATGCAGCCTGTTTTGCAGGCAGCTTTCGGTCAGCCGGTGGTGATTGATAACCGCGCCGGCGCCGGCGGGAATATCGGCGCGCAGGCGGTGGCGCGCGCGGCACCTGATGGGCATACTATTGGTTCGGCCAATATCGGTACACTCGCGGTCAATCCTGCCCTGGTGCGCAGTATGGGCTTTGATCCGATGACGGATCTGATGCCCCTTTCCACCATCTTCAACGCGGTGAATGTGCTGGTCTGCCCGGCCAATCGGCCCTTCAGATCGGTCGCTGATATCATTGCCGCTGCCAAGGCACGGCCCGAGACGATTAGCTATGGCACGGGCGGTGTTGGTTCGCCCGGGCATCTCTGCGGCATTTTGTTTGATCATATCGCTGGCACGCGCACGGTGCCGGTGCCCTATCGCGGCGGTGGGCCGCAAATGCTGGCACTGGTCGCGGGCGAGCATGATTTCGGCTTTTCACCCATGGGCACGGTGCTGACCCATGTGCAGGCCGGCACCATTCGCGCCTTGGGCGTTGCCACCAAAACCCGCGCGCGCGAATTGCCCGATGTGCCAAGCATGATCGAAGCCGGGCTGCCGAATTTTGAGGTGCTGAATTGGGATGGCTTTGTCCTGCCCGCCGGCACCCCCGCCCCCATTCGCGCGCGGCTTGGTGAGGTGATCCGCGCCGCACTTTCCGATCCTACGGTGATTGCGGATTTCCAACGCCGTGGCCTGGAAGCCTGGCCCAGCACGGAAGCGGCCTTTGCGGCGCAATTGGCTGCGGATGCCGCGAAGTGGCAACCGCTGATTCGCGGTGCGGGGATTGAACCAAGCTGAGGCTTTGCCGCGGGCAAGACAGTCTGGCCCTCGGCCAAAATCCCCCTATAAGGCGCCTGCCCCTTTCAGAAACGCAGAGCCTTCATGATTCGCCTCGATAACATCAGCAAGCAAAACGGTCGGCAGATCCTTTTCATTGAGGCATCTGCCGCGCTGCAAAAGGGCGAGAAAATTGGGTTGGTTGGCCCGAATGGTGCCGGCAAGACTACGCTTTTCCGCATGATGACGCAGCAGGAACAACCCGATGAAGGTTTGGTGATTGCCGAAAAGGGCCTCAGCATTGGTTTCTTCAGCCAGGATGTTGGGGAAATGTCCGGCCGGAGTGCGGTGGCCGAGGTGATGGATGGCGCGGGTGCCATCAGCGAAGTGGCTGCCGAACTGAAGGCGCTGGAAATCGCGCTGGGTGATCCGGATCAGGCCGATCAGATGGATCAATTGATTGAACGCTTTGGGGAAGTGCAGGCGCGCTTTGAAGAATTGGGCGGCTATGCGCTGGAAGGCCGCGCGCGTGAAGTTCTGGCGGGCCTAAGTTTCAGCCAGGACATGATGGAAGGCGATGTTGGTGCCTTGTCTGGCGGTTGGAAAATGCGTGTGGCCTTGGCGCGTATTTTATTGATGGCCCCAGATGTCATGCTGTTGGACGAACCCAGCAACCATCTTGATCTGGAAAGCCTTATTTGGCTGGAAAATTTCCTGCTGGCCTATGATGGCGCGCTGCTGATGACATCCCATGACCGGGAATTCATGAACCGTATCGTCAATAAGATTATCGAAATTGATGCCGGTTCACTCACCACCTATGCGGGCAATTACGAGTTTTACGAACAGCAGCGCGCGCTCAATGAAAAGCAGCAGCAGGCGCAATTCGAACGACAGCAAGCCATGCTGGCCAAGGAAATCAAATTCATTGAACGGTTCAAAGCCCGCGCCTCTCACGCGGCGCAGGTGCAAAGCCGGGTCAAGAAACTGGAAAAAATTGACCGTGTGGAACCACCCAAGCGCCGCCAAACCATCCTGTTCGAATTTCCACCCGCGCCACGTTCCGGCGATGATGTCGTCAATCTCAAAAACATTCACAAGAAATATGGCGATCGCGTGATTTATCGCGGTCTGGATTTCCTGATCCGGCGCAAGGAACGCTGCTGTGTCATGGGCATTAATGGCGCAGGCAAATCAACCTTGCTGAAGCTGGTGACCGGCTTCACGCAGCCCGATGATGGCACAGTCACGGTGGGCGGTAGTGTAAAGCTCGGCTATTTCGCGCAGCACGCCATGGAGTTACTGGATGGTGAGCGCAGCATTTTTGAGACCATGGAAGATACCTTTCCGCGCGCAGGCCAAGGTTCCTTGCGTGCCCTGGCCGGGTGTTTTGGCTTTTCCGGCGATGAAGTGGAAAAGAAATGCCGCGTTTTATCCGGCGGGGAAAAAGCCAGGCTGGTCATGGCGCTGATGCTGTATGAACCGCCTAATTTCCTGGTGCTTGATGAACCCACCAATCACCTTGATATGGCGACCAAGGAAATGCTGATCAGCGCCTTGGCCGCTTATGAAGGCACCATGCTTTTCGTATCGCACGACCGGCATTTCCTGGCGGCACTTTCCAACCGCGTATTGGAATTGACGCCAGAAGGTATCCATGACTTCGCTGGTGGTTACACGGAATATGTGGCGCGCACCGGTCAGGAAGCCCCTGGCCTGCGGAGCTAGAAACAGCTTTGATGCGTGTTACGTGAACAAAGCGCGCCTTATTCCACCCTGATCTTGCCGGCGCGCGCGATGGCACCGAATTCCTCACGCTCTGCCCGGATGAAAGCCAGCATTTCGGCGGGCGTTGTGAAGCGCGGCGCGGCACCAAGGTCACGAATGCGGGTTGCAATCGCCTCGTCCCGCAGGGCCTGATTGATCACGCCATTCAGCTTTTGGATGATGTCGTCCGGCGTTCCCTTTGGCGCCATGAAGGCATACCAGGCGACCCATTCGCGCTGATCAAGCCCGAGTTCCATCATGGTCGGCACGCCGGGCAGGCGATCCGATCTTTCGCGGCCCGTCATCGCCAACGCGCGCAACCGACCGCCCGCGATATGCCCGCCACTGGCGCCAAGGCTATCCACCGTGATCGGCACCTCATTGGCGATCACCGCAGTCAGGGATTGCACGGTGCTGCGATAGGGCACGCCTGGCATATCAATCTGGTGGCGCAGCTTGGCTTCTTCCGCGACCAGATGCGGGATACTGCCCGATGAAGGATTGCCATAGCGCCAAACGCCCGGCTCTGCGCGGGCGCGCGCGATGAATTCCGGCATGCTCCGGAAAGGCTGCGACGGGTTAACCAACCAAACAAGCGGCGAGGTGACGGCGACCGAGATGGAGGCGAATTCCTCCACCGGATCGAAAGGCATATTGGGATAGATGCTGCTGCCGATGGAAATCGCGCCGATATGGGCGAACATGAAGGTATTGCCCTCAGGCCGGCTGCGCTGCAGATCCTGCATGCCGATAATGCCATTCGCCCCCGGCTTGTTTTCCACCACCACCGGCTGGCCGAGCAATTCGCCCAGCCGAGGTGCGAGGATGCGCGCATAAACCTCATACCCGCCGGCGGCGCTGGGCACGATCAGGCGAAGTGGGCGGTTCGGCCAATCACGGCTTTGGGCCATAACGGGTGGCGCTGCCAAAAGGCCGAGCGCGGCGCGGCGTGTGATGCGCATGGTTGTTTACTCCCCAAAAACAACGTCACAGGCCTGCTGCCCATGCGTTTTTATGACCAAGGATATTCACCCTTCGCCGCAGACAGCAAGCACGGAGTGGCCATAGCGCTTCATGATGGCGAAAGCCCTGCAAGCCGTGCTGCGCGTCGTGCATTGGCCAATTCATCACTCAGAAAACGCGCAAAGCCATCTGGTGTGCGTTGCTCGGGGCTCGACAAAATAGCGCCCACTTCGTTGATGCGTGATTGTGTCGCGGCCTCATCCAGCACCGCCGCCAATGCGGCATGGAGCTTGCCAATAATCTCAGCCGGCGTCGCGGCTGGCGCCAATACGCCGCCATAACTGCCGGCGGTAAAATTGGGCAGACCCGCTTCGATGAAAGTCTGCACACCCGGCAGACGTGGGGATCTTGCCTGTGTTGCGATGGCGATAATGGGTGCCTTGCCATCCTGATGCAGCGGAAGGGCGGACGGCAATTCCACCATCCCGGTATCAACCGTGCCGCTGATCAAATCCGCAACCATGGCGCTGCCGCCGCGATAGGGCACATGGGTCGCCCGCACATTGGCCCCCGCCATCAATAATTCCAAGGCAAGATGCGCGGCGCTGCCACTGCCAGGTGTTGCAACGGTCAAGGCGCCATCACGTTGGCGCATCAGCGCAATCAATTCCGTCAAGCTGCGCGCGGGCAAGCGCGCCGTGACCTGGCAGATCATCGGCAGAATACCGACCAAGCCAATGGGGCGGAAATCACGTTCTACGTCATAGGGAATATTGGCTTGCAAAACAGGATTGGCCGTGAGCGGCCCGCCTGCGCCAAACAAAAGCGTGTATCCATCGGCTGGCGCACGCGCGACCAATTCCGCCCCAAGGCTACCACCGGCGCCGGCGCGGTTTTCAATAACGATTGGCCTACCCAGCCGTTCCGCCATGGGGCCTGCAACCAGGCGCGCCAGGATATCCGTATTTCCACCGGCAGCGAAGGGCACGATCATGCGGATGGGTCGGTCTGGAAAGGCCATGGCGTTGCGCATGATGGAAGCTGCGGCCAGCGGCGCCGCCGCGCCCAAGAGCAGACGACGTGAAATCATGTGCGTATCCTCCAATATCGCGTCTATGCGCGTTGGACGTCACGCTCGCATTGTCGCGCAGGAAGGGCAAGCATGGCTTGCGGTGATGGCATCCCTGCCGCAGAGTTCGCGCCAAAGTGATAGGAGAGTTACCGATGGAACAGCGCCCCCTAGGCAAAACCGGCCTCACTGTTTCCGTTTTGGGTTATGGGTGCGGCGCCATCGGCGGCTTGATGGTGAAAGGCAGCGCAGCCGAACAGGACCGCGCCATTGGCCGTGCCATTGACCAGGGCATTACGTATTTTGATACTGCATCTGCTTACGGTGATGGCGTATCCGAAAGCAATCTTGGCCGCGCGCTGAAAGCGCTTGGTGCGAAGGTGATTGTCGGCACTAAGGTTCGCATCCGTGGGCCGCAACGCGCGGATATTGCCGGCACCATCGCGCAATCCATTGATGCCAGCCTGGCCCGGCTTGGGCGCGATAGCGTGGATATCTTTCACCTCCATGAACCCATTACCCAATCAGGTGAGGCATCAAGCTTCACGGCGGATCAGATATTACAGGAAGCTGTGCCGGCTCTCCGCAAATTGCGTGATCAAGGCAAGATCCGTTTCTATGGCATTACCGGGCTTGGCGATGCGCCCATGCTGCGCCGTGTTTTGGATGAAGGCGGTTTTGCTACTGCGCAAATGCCCTACAACATCCTCAATCCCAGCGGTGTGACGCCCTTGCCTGCGGGGTCGTCCATGCCGGATCTGGGTGGCGTCATTCACCACGCTGGAATGGCGGGTATCGGCGTGATGGCCATTCGCATCCTTGCCGGTGGCGCCCTGAGTGGTTCGGAAGAGCGCAGCCCCCTTGGTGTCCCGAAAGTCGAACCCATCGCCTCCGGCGCCAGTTATGCCGCAGATGTGCAGGCGGCGCGGCGCCTATTACCGCTGATACAGGCTGGCTACGCCAAGGATCTGGTTGAATTGGCGCTGCGCTTTTCTGCCATGCCGGACGAGGTCAGCACCGTATTGGTGGGTACGGCGAGTATCGCGGAACTCGACCACGCTGTGGCTGCGATCAATCAAGGGCCGCTTCCGGCTGAAGCCCTGGCGATGATCGAACAGCTACAGCCTAGCTGACACACAAGGGCCGTTTATGCCCCTTTCGGTTGGCCCGCAGCGCGACATTCGGCGGCACTCGGGCGCTTCAGGCCCATAATGTCGCGCAAAGTACTGCCGATATATTCCTTCTGGAATACGCCACGGCGCTGCAATTCCGGCACAACCAGACGCACGAAATCCTCATAGGCGCCGGGGATATGTGTGGCGGCCATGACAAAGCCATCACAGGCGCCGCCATGGAACCATTCTTCCATCTGATCCGCGACCTGCTTTGGCGTGCCGACAAAGGCATGATGTTCATGCACAGTGCCGCGGCCTGACACCTCCACAAAATCGCGTACGCTTGGATTTTTTTTGCCGGACAGCATGATCACGCGATCACGAAAACCATGCCAGGAAAGACCCGCCAATTCATCATCCGTCAGCGGTTCATCATAGGGTTTGCTGCCCAAATCCCAATTCAGCACTTCGGACAGTAGCGTCAGCCCATCAATGGGCCGCGCGGTTGCTTCAATCACCGCCTGTTTTTCGGCGGCCATATCGGCGCTTTCGGCGGGGATGGCGTAGCAGGCGGGCAGGATTTTCACGCTATCTGGATCGCGCCCTTCGGCGGCAACGGCGGCGCGAAATTCACGATACTGCTTCTTGCCATTTTCCAGATTGGGATAGATCACGAAAACCGCCTCACCCCAACGCGCGGCAAAGCTGCGTCCGCGACCGCTTTGGCCGGCCTGCAACAAAACGGGGTGGCCTTGGGGTGAACGCGGCACGGTGAACGGCCCACGCGATTTGAAATACTTCCCCTGATGATCCAGCCGCCGCACGCCATCCGGCTTGGCGAAGGCGCCTGATTCCTTATCCACGATCAGCGCATCATCATCCCAGGCGCCCCAATGGCCCATCACCACTTCCATGAATTCATCGGCGCGATCGTAACGCAGATCATGTTCCAGATGTTCGCTGTGGCCGAAATTCAGTGCCTCACTATTATTCAGTGACGTCACGATATTCCAGGCAATGCGCCCGCGCGTCATCAGATCGGCCGTCGCGAAAAGCCGCGCGACATGATAGGGTTCATAATAGGTAGTGGAATAGGTCGCACCCAGGCCAATGCGCTTGGTGGCAGCGGCCATCATCATCACAATTGTCAGCGGATCAAGCTTCACCGCGCGCACGCCATGCGCCACTGTATTGCGGAAATCATCGGCATAGATGTCCGGCATCGCGAGCCGATCATCAAAAAATGCCATGTGGAATTTGCCATCTTCCAGAATACGCGCGATGCGCTGGTAGTAATCGGGCGTCAGAAAATCACTCATGGAAGAAGGATGCCGCCAGGAACCTGGCAGGTTTGAACAATTCTGTGCCTGCAGGAAGGCGACCATGGTCATTTGGCGATTGGCGTTTGGCATCAGAAAGGCCCCTTGAGATCAGACAGGAATTTCAACATCGAGCAAAGGCGCATGCTGCTGGCAGCCATAAACATCAGTATCGCCAATGCTGCCCGCCGGCACTAGGCGCGGGAATGTGGCCTTGATCGCCATGGCGGCATCATAGGGCGTCAGCAATACATCTTCCGCCGCAACACCATACAGCCGGGCAAATAAGGCTTCGGTAATCACTCCAGAGGCTCGTACCTTTTGATAGAGCGCGGGATCGTCAAACACGATATCAATCGTCAGATCAAACGGCCCGGCATTCTTGCTTTTGCAGACGCGCGCCAATTCACGGATGCTTGGCATGATCGCCTTCAGATATTTTCATAGGTGATGGGGAAAATCTCGCGCGGGTCATCCAGTTCCAACACGTGATGGATACTGAAGCGATAGACCGGGCCAACCGGTATATCGGATGGCGAGAAGGGGAAGGCCATATTGCCTTCGCGGCAGAGCCGGCCTGGGAAATCCGTATGCAGCATATTGGTGCGCGCAATGCCAAGCACAGCGGCGGCGATTTCCGGTGTTTCAGCGATGACCTCGATCACGAAGCCAACCTCATGGCCCGCCACTTGCTGCACGGGTTCGCGCGCGCCCATCACCCCATCCAGACCATAAGTGCGAATGATCAGCGTATAGCTTTCGGGCGTTACACCAAAAGCCGCCGCCTTTTCGCGCACAATGCCGCGCACTTCTTCCAGGAATAAGGGCAGGCGCGCTATCAGCAGCGGGTCGTGCGTACCGCAGATGGAAATGCAGCGATGGCCTGCAAATTCCACACCTTCCAGCTTGACCGTGTATTGCAAAGCCGGCGTCCAGCGCATGCCGCTGATGCGCACGGCACGATCGCTCAGCGCATCAAAGCGGCAGTTGGATGTATCCAGCATGCCGCCTGGTTCAATGTGATGAATCGGGCTGCTGTTTTCGTGCAGAGAGTGATTGGCAATCGAAAGCGGCGTGCAACGCCTGATGGGGTTCATCGGTTCGCATTCCACACTTTCTTCGCGCACCGTCACCAGCAGGCAATCATGGCCCTTCGGGATCGAAGGTGTCGCACCGCATTCCAGCATTTTGCCAGCATACCAGGCGGGGGCGGGCGGCAATTGCGCGCGGATGGCAGCGGCGGCCCAGGGCGCGGGGTCACTCGCGCGACCGGCCAGGATCACCTGCGCGCCATTGTCCAGCGCTTCCATGAAGGGTTCGGGGCCCATCATGCCCACCACGCGGCTGGCGCGGCCCAAAGCCTCGGCGGTCAAAGGGGGCTGCTTGCCAAGCGGATGAATGCGCCCTGCTGCCAGGCGGCGTTGCAATTCCGCGCGCGGTGGTTCGGCTTCAATCAGCGCCAGGCGGAAATGCAAGCCTTCCTCCGCAGCAATCTCGCGCACCAGCCGCGCCGTCAGTTCCAAATGCGGCGCGCCACCCGCACCGCCCGAGGTACCGATCATCAATGGAGTCCGCGCCGCGATTGCCGCACGCAGCATCAAGCGCAAATCACGCCGGATCGCCATAACAGAACAAAACGGCACGCCGGCGCCAAGGTAATAGGGGCCAGGGTCAACACTGCCGCCATCAACGCCAATCACATGCGGCGCGCGCGCCATGCCGGCTTGAAGGCTCGCTTCCGGGAAGCCGTAGCCTAGAATCGCACTGGTGGAGAGAAGGCGTATTTCCTTCATGCCGTTCCTTGCCCTTTATCTGCGCGGTTTACGCTACGCTTAAGGCTAAGGCTGCCATGAAGCATGCGGCACGTATAGCGCCCAGGGCGCCTGTTACAGCAGCACCATATCATCGCGGTGGATGATCTCATCCCGCCCGCGCCAGCCAAGGATTTCTTCCAGCGCTTCGCTGCGATGCCCAGCAATTAGCCGCGCCGCTTCGGCATCATAAGCGCTAAGCCCGCGTGCCACTTCAGCACCCTCGGCATCGCGCACACTGACAGGATCGCCACGCGAAAACTCACCTTCCACGGCGCGCACACCGGCGGGCAGCAGCGATGATCCACGCTTCAGCGCACGCGCCGCGCCTGCATCCACCACCAGCACACCAAGCGGCGCAAGGCTGCCCGCGATCCAGCGTTTGCGCGCGCTGCGGCCTTCCGGCAGCGGCAAAAACCAGGTGCAGCGCGCCCCTTCTTCCAGCGCACGCAGCGGATGGTCGCGCTGGCCAAGCGCAATCGCCATGGCCGTGCCGGCGCCTGTTGCGATCCGCGCCGCGATCAGTTTGGTGCGCATGCCGCCCGAGGAATAGCCGGGCGGCGGTTCGCCACCCATCGCCATGATCTCATCCGTCAGGCGTTCCACCACAGGCAAATGCTGCGCGCCCGGGTCCTTGCGCGGATCGGCGGTGTAGAGCCCATCAATGTCAGAAAGCAGTAGCAACGCATCAGCCTGGATCATCTCGGCCACGCGCGCGGCCAGCCGATCATTATCGCCGAAGCGGATTTCCGCTGTTGCCACCGTGTCGTTCTCATTGATCACCGGCACACAGCCAAGGTTCAGCAACGTGGCAAGCGTGGCGCGCGCATTCAGATAGCGTCGGCGATCTTCCGAATCTTCGAGCGTCAGCAGCAATTGCGCCGCATTCAGCCCATGCGCGGCGAGTGCTTCCTGCCAAGCGCCCGCCAGGCGAATCTGCCCCACCGCCGCTGCCGCCTGCTTTTCTTCCAACCGAAGCCGCCGCCTGGTCAGGCCAAGCGCCTTCCGCGCCAATGCAATGGCGCCGGATGACACAACTACTACCTCTGCCCCACGCGCGCGTAACGCCGCGATATCCGCAGCAACCGAAGCAAGCCACGCAGCCCGCGGCGTGGCGGTGGCATTATCCACCACCAGCGCGGAGCCGATCTTCACCACAATGCGCTTGGCATCCTTGAAGCAGGGCTGGGCCGGATTGATCATGAAATGGCGCTTACCACGCGAAAGCCCAGCCTGTCAGCGCGCCGCCGCAATCATGTCAGCAAGGGCGCGGAGCAATTCGGACACGCCCTCACCACTCGCGCCGCTGATCAGCATCACAGGCTTGCCCGCCGCGCGGGAGAGCGCCTTGACGCGTGCCGTGCGAGCTTGTGGCGTCATGGCATCGGCCTTGTTGAGTGCCACCAATTCCGGGCGATCTTCCAGCCCATGGCCATATTCGGCCAATTCATGGCGAATGGTGCGATAGGCCTGCGCAGGATCAGCCGCCGAGCCATCCACCAAATGCAGCAGCACCTTGCAGCGTTCGACATGGCCGAGGAAACGCGTGCCAAGCCCCGCGCCCTCTGCCGCGCCTTCTATCAGGCCGGGCAGATCGGCCAACACAAATTCCTCAGTCGCGTTCAGGCGCACCACGCCAAGTTGCGGGTGCAGCGTGGTGAAGGGGTAATCAGCAATCTTGGGGCGCGCGGCGGAAACCGCAGCTAGGAAGGTGGATTTGCCGGCATTGGGTAGGCCAACCAGCCCGGCATCGGCAATCAGCTTCAGGCGCAGCCACAGCCAGCGTTCTTCCCCCGGCCAGCCCTTATCGGCACGGCGCGGCGCGCGATTGGTCGAGGTTTTGTAATTCGCATTGCCGAAACCGCCATCGCCGCCGCGGGCCAGCACCACGCGTTTGCTGAGCTGATCAAGGTCGGCGATCATCGTTTCCCGATCTTCGGCAAAGATCTGTGTGCCGACAGGCAATTTCAACACAACATCTTCACTGGCCGCGCCGGTACGGTCAGACCCCGCGCCATTGCCACCCTTGCGCGCCTTGAAATGCTGCGCGTAGCGGAAATCAATCAATGTATTGAGGCCAGCCACGGCTTCGGCGATGACATTGCCGCCCTTGCCGCCATTGCCGCCATCCGGGCCGCCAAATTCGATGAATTTCTCACGCCGAAACGCGATCACGCCATCGCCGCCATCCCCGGCCTTCACCCAGATTTTCGCCTCATCAAGGAATTTCATGACCGATCCGCTGGGCAGCATGGCCCCAAAACAAAACGAGGGCCCCCAAGGGACCCTCGTTCCAAAGGATACCTTGAAGCTTGCGTTATTCCGCGGCCTGCGCCACCGGCTGCACGGTCACGTGCACGCGGCCTTCGGACTTCCGTTCGAACACCACGCGGCCATCCACGGAAGCATGCAGGCTGTGCTGACGGCCGGCATAGACATTCGCGCCTGGGATCATCTTGGTGCCGCGCTGCGTCACGATGATGGAACCGGCATTCACGGTCTGCCCGCCAAACAGCTTGACGCCGAGGCGCTTACCCGCGGAATCGCGACCATTGCGCGATGAACCGCCTGCTTTCTTATGTGCCATGGCTTGGTTCCTTCCCGATCAGGCTGCGTTGATGGAGGCGATACGCAGCACGGTCTGATGCTGGCGATGGCCATTCTTGCGGCGGCTATTCTGCCGGCGGCGTTTCTTGAAGATCAAAATACGGTCGCCGCGATTCTGTTCCACCACGGTCGCCGTCACGCTGGCGCCAGGCACGGTCGGCGCGCCAATGGAAAGCCCCGCCTCGGTCGCGATGGCAAGCACATCATGCAGCGTCACCGTGGCGCCCGGTTCGGCATCAAGCCGTTCAACGGTAAGCACGGCGTCTGGCGTGACGCGATATTGTTTCCCGCCGGTGCGGATTACTGCATAGGTCATGGGGATGCCCCGAAACTCTTTCAAAAGCGTGTCTGGCCGGCTTTTGCCAAAGGCAACAACCGCCCGCCCCGGGCGCAGAGCGCCGGGCCGGAAGAGGCGCGGATATAGACGGGCATGCGCCTAGCGTCAACGGCAGCGATTGCGCCCGGGAGCGGGGGCATTTATAGGAGCGTCTTCGTTCGAGGGGAGTACCGCTTCCCCTACACGCTGGAGAGGTGCCGGAGTGGTCGAACGGGTCGGTCTCGAAAACCGAAGTACGGGCAACTGTACCGTGGGTTCGAATCCCACCCTCTCCGTTCTTGGATTGCCAGCGCCTTCGGCCAAGGCTTTTTCCGGGATCGCCACTACCCGGGCGGTTCACCTTCGGTCAAACCTTGATCAGTTCAGCGCATAGGCGCGGGATATGCTGGGCGAAGGGGAAAAACCCACGACCCGCGAGCGGCCAGGAGGCTTCATCCCAAGGTCGGCGGAGCGACACTACCGGATAGGGGCGCAAGATATCCGCAAGCCAACCAATGGGCGCTTCCGGCATAACCACAGCGCCCTGCGCCAGAAAATCAGGCAAATCATCAAGCGCCACCCGCTCAGCCGGCACACTGAAATGTTGCGCGGCGCGCGCTAAGCCATCTTCCAAGGCGCCATCAACAAAGCGCTGCACCAGCGGCGCGCTGCCATGCGGTGAACGCGCCGCCGGCCAGCAAAGCCCAACCACGCGGGTCACCTGCAACCCTGCAAGCGGCAGGCTTTCGGGGTGCAGATCATCCTCATGCAGCAGCAGCACCGCCGGGCCATGCGGCGGCGCGGGCAAGGCAGGAATGGGGTGCGGCGCGGGGGGATCAGGCTCCTGCAAGGGTGCCGGGACTTCGTTCAGGGCACCATGCGGGGTGAAACGCCCGCCCGTGTGGCGCGCGATATTATCGGCCCGCGCCACGTAATGCTTACCCTTGGTATGCAGCCCGGCCACCCAACGCCAGGACAGCGTATTGGACGCTGCATCCCCATCCAGCAAATGCCGCAAGAAGAAATCGGCGCCTAAAACCCATGGCAGGCGCAGCGTGAAAATCCAAATACTCGCGAACCACATGCGCGCGTGATTATGCAGATAGCCAGTTTCAATCAGCTCCTGCCCCCAGGCATCGAAACAGGCGATCCCGGTCCTTCCCGCAATGGCCGCGGCATAGCCTTCAGGCGGCGCTTTCAGCGCGGTCGCGACGCGGGCGCGATACTCCAGCCAAACTGCGGGGCGCTGCGCGAGCCAACCCTTCCAATAGCTGCGCCAGAAAACTTCCTGGATGAATTTCTCTGCCATCTCCGCGCCATGGGCGGCGATGGCTGCGGCCACGACTTCCTGTTCGGTGATCAGCCTATGCCGGATATAGGGCGACAGGGCCGAGACATGGCCAGGCTTTCCAGGGCCAGGGTCGAAATTACGTCCTTCCGCATAGGCGCGGCCAATGCGGGGGGTGAAATCGGCAAGCCGTGCAAGGCCTGCGGCGCGTGTTGGGTGCATTGAATGCGGGGTTTAGATTGTTCTGGGCGGTAGCGCCAAACTAAAGCTTAACTCGGAAACATCAGGGGTGCAGCTGGTGGCTGATGCCAAGCGCCGCCAAATCCGCAGCGCTATCCACATCCCGCTTGGGTGGTAGCAGCGCCACGCGATGATTGCGGAAATTGGCCATTGTATCAGCAAGTGCATGCGGGCCGGACCAACGCACCTTCGCGAATGGGCGCTGTGGTCGGCGTGGCCCAAAGCCCACAAGCCAATAGCCGCCATCCAATGCCGGGCCGAAGACTGCATCTGCCCGCCCCAGCGCGCAAAACCCAGCGGCGATATCGGCGGGGCCAAGCCCTGGAATATCGCTGCCAATCAGGATGGCGCGCGGCAAGGGTGCCAAGGCCTTTTCCATGCGCCGCCCCAAATCGCCGGAGGCCTGCGGCATGCGCGGCGTGCCGGGCGGTGCCAGGCGCCCCCAATCCGCCCGCGCCCCTGCGGGCGTGATGGCCAGAATCGTGTGCCAGCGGCGATCGCGCGCAATGGGCCAGGCGGTCGCGGCCAGCATGGCGCGATAAAAGCGCAAGGCGCCGCGTGCGCCGATGCCCGCGGCCAGGCGACGCTTCACCGCGCCAAGCTGTGGCGCACGGGCGAAGATGATCACAACAGGGCGGCGCATCCCTTCAGCAAAGCCGATCAGCGCCGGCGCGCATAGAGACGCGCAATACGCTCAGGCGAAATCCCCGCGAACCAGAGCGAAAGGCAAAACAGGTTGCGTGCCGAACGGGCATACCAGCCCTGCTGGCGCCATTTCTCCGAGGAGGTGACGAACGCCGCCTGAAGCGCCACCAGCCGTTTACGGCCAATGCGACGGATGAGCGCAACATCTTCCATCAGTGGGATCGGCTCATAACCGCCAAGCGTTTGGTAAAGATCCTGGCGGATCAGAAGCCCTTGATCGCCATAGGGCAGGCCAAGCCAGCGGCAGCGCCAAGCCACCATGGCTTCCAGGCGCCGCGCTTCAGGCGCCGCATCATCCAGGGCGAAGCGGAAATAGCCTGCTTTCGTCCCGGCTTCAGGGCGCGTGATGAAAGCCGCCACGGCATCCTGCCAGCCTGGGCCGGGCCGCGTATCGGCGTGCAGCGCCAATAGCCAGGGCTGGGTCGCTCCTGCTGCCGCCGCGCGCAATTGGCGACCCCGGCCAGGCGGGGCCGTGATCAAATGCGCGCCGCAGGCCCGCGCAATCTCGGGCGTGCCATCCGTGCTGCCGCCATCAGCGATGATGATTTCCGCCACCTGACCGCGCAAATCCGCAAGCGTCGCCGGCAGGGAGGTGGCTGCATTCAGGGTCGGGATCAGCGCAGAGACGGGGAGGAGTTTCATATGTTCCTATTTTGTTCTTTACTCGCGGCGAGCTTCCTGCCAGGGTGTTGGGAATTGGAAAGGGACGCGTTCCATGCCCGATGGTATCCCCAACCTGACCGCTGGCGATAGCGCTGCTCAGTGCTTCGCCATGCCAAGCCTAGCGCGCAAGGGGCGCGGTGCGGTCTCCAACCCGCCGGTGCGCTTTGAAACTGCGCGGCGCGAAGCCTTTGATGATGGTTGGGCGACGCTGGAACAAAGCTTCGCCGAATTGCCGCCTTTGCCGACCAGCCTGACCGAAGACCGGGCGAAATCCGCGCTCAGCTACAATGAAAGCCCCGATCTGGGGTTTGACCGGTCCATCAACCCCTATCGCGGCTGCGAACATGGCTGCGTCTACTGCTATGCGCGGCCATCCCATGCCTATCTGGGCTTCTCGCCAGGGCTCGATTTCGAAACGCGGCTGATGTTCAAGCCCGATATTGCGGCGCTGCTGGAAAAGGAGCTCCGCAAGCCAGGTTATCAGCCCCGCCCGATTGCCCTTGGCGCCAATACGGACCCCTATCAACCGGTGGAACGCCAATTGGGGCTGACGCGTGCTGTTCTGGAAGTGCTGGACCGGTTCAGCCACCCCGTTACCATTGTCACCAAATCCGCGGGCGTTCTGCGCGATGCAGATATCCTGCAACGCCTGGCTGGGCGCAATCTGGTGCGGGTGTGCCTTTCCATCACGACGCTAGACGCTGGCTTGGCGCGCATCTTGGAACCGCGCGCCGCAACGCCAGCGCGGCGGCTGCAGGCGATCCGGGAATTGACCGCTGCGGGGGTGCCAACGGCCATCCTGGCCGCGCCTATGATCCCAGCGGTGAATGACATGGAATTGGAACGCCTGCTGGAACAGGGTGCGGCGGCAGGGGCGACCAGCGCGGGCTATGTGCTGCTGCGCCTGCCTTTGGAGATCAAACAGCTTTTTGAGGAATGGCTGGCGCGCCACATGCCGGATCGCGCCGCGCGGGTATTGTCGCTAATCCGCCAGACCCGTGGCGGCGCGCTTTATGATAGCCGCTTCGGCCAGCGCCAGACCGGTAGCGGGCCTTATGCTGAATTACTGGCCCGGCGCTTCGCGGTCGCGATGCGCCGGCTTGGGTTGGAAAAGCGCGGCGGCGCCACAGGCGCGCTGGATTGCGGCCACTTTGCGGTGCCGGGGGCGCAGATGTCGTTGTTCTAAGCATATCTTGCCCCGCCCTGCTGGACGGGTAGGGGTTTTTCCGGGCAAGGAAAGCCGCGCTGTTTCAGCCCGGAAGGAATCGCCTTGGCCTCGCCCGATCTGCAAGCCTCTCTCCGCCAGCATCAGTCCGGCAATCTGGACGCGGCCATTGCGGGCTATCGCGCCTTTCTGAACCACGAACCAAAGCATGTGCAAGCCAACCGGCTGCTTGGCTTGGCGCTTTTTGCGCGTGGTCAGGTGGCGCCAGCGCGTGAGGCCTTGGAACGTGCCGCCGGCTTCGCGCCTTCCAATGCGGAAGTGCTGAATGATCTTGGCAATGCGCGTCGCGCAGCCGGCGACAAGGCGGCGGCCCTTGAGGCATTCAACGCCGCGATCAAGGCCGATCCGGGCTTCGCTTTCGCCCATTTCAACCTGGCTGATGCCTTGCTTGAAGCAGGCGATGTGATCCGCGCAAGCGGCGCTTATGAAGATATCGTGACGCGCGGCTTCGCCGGCATTGATGGTGATTTTCATGTCAATCGTGGGCTTTGCCTGTTGCATTTGGATGAAGCGCCCCGGGCACTGGAAGCCTTCCGCGCCGCTTTGGCGCTGGAACCCGGCCATTCCCGCGCTGCCGCCGCGCTTTCCGATACGCTGCAAAAGCTCGGTTCTCATCGCGATGCGGTGATCTTCCTGACTGGCTTTTTGGACAAGCAGCGCGCCAGTCTTGAGACCTTGCTTTCACTTGGTAGCGGCTTTCTTGGCCTGCGTGATTACCCACGCGCGCTTGGGCTGTTTGAACGGCTGGCAACAGTCAAACCGCCAGTCGCCAAGGCCCTGATCGGCAAGGGTTTGGCCTTAAGTGGCGAGAACCGCCATGAAGAAGCAATCCACGCCTTTGATGCGACGCTCGCACTTGATGCGCGCGATGTGGAAGCGCTTATCGGCAAGGGTGTCGCGCTGAAGGCTTTGCGCCGTGTGTCGGAGGCGATTGAGACCTATCGCCTTGCTGTAGAAATC
>JBPCSO010000034.1:0-36268 GCA_051007055.1 Roseomonas sp. | reverse complement strand
CTCCCCGCGTGAGATTGTCTCAGAACTTGATCGGCATATTGTCGGCCAGCAGGAAGCCAAGCGCGCGGTGGCGATTGCGCTGCGTAATCGTTGGCGGCGCCAGCAATTGGCGCCGGGTCTGCGCGAAGAAGTGGTGCCGAAAAACATTCTGATGATCGGGCCGACCGGCTGCGGCAAGACGGAAATCGCGCGCCGTCTGGCGCGTTTGGCGCATGCACCTTTTCTGAAAGTGGAAGCGACGAAATTCACCGAAGTGGGTTATGTCGGACGCGATGTGGAAAGCATTGTGCGTGACCTGGTGGAAGTTGCCATCACCATGGGCCGCGACGCCGCGCGCAAGGGCGTGCAGGCCAAGGCAGAATTGGCCGCCGAGGAAACGCTGCTGACCGCTTTGGTGGGGGAAGGCGCATCAGGCGAAACGCGCATGAAATTCCGCCGCATGCTGCGCGAAGGGCAGTTAGAAAGCCGCGAGATTGAAGTGCAATTGGCCGATTCCGGCCCAGCCATGCCAATTGGCATGATGGATTTGCCGGGCGGTCAGCCGCCGCAAATGCAGAATTTGCAGGATATGTTCGGCAAGATGTTTGGCGGGCGCAGCAAATCCCGCAAACTGACCGTGGCCGAAGCCCGCACCGCGCTGCTGAAGGATGAAGCCGACAAGCTATTGGATCAGGATGCAGTGGTGCGTGATGCGCTTGCCAATGTTGAAGCCAATGGCATCGTGTTTCTGGATGAGATTGACAAGATTTGTGCACGCACCAGCGAAAGCGGGATGCGTGGCGGCGATGTCTCCCGCGAGGGGGTGCAGCGTGATTTGCTGCCGTTGATTGAAGGCACCACCGTCACCACCAAGCACGGGCCGGTGAAGACGGATCATGTATTGTTCATCGCCTCCGGCGCGTTTCATTTGGCGAAGCCATCTGATCTTTTGCCGGAATTGCAGGGCCGCTTGCCGATCCGCGTGGAATTGAAGGCGCTGTCGCGCGATGATTTCAGCCGGATTTTGACGGAGCCCGAACACTCCCTGCTGAAACAATACACCGCGCTGCTTGGCACGGAATCCGTGGTGCTGGATTTCACGCCCGATGCTGTTGAAGTGATTGCTGATCTGGCCGCAGAAATCAACGCGAGTGTCGAGAATATCGGCGCGCGGCGGCTGGCGACGGTGCTGGAGCGACTGCTTGAGGAGATTTCCTTCACCGCGACCGATCGTGCGGGGGAAGCGATTGCGGTGGACGCCGCCATGGTGCGCGACCGTGTGGCGCCGCTTGCCGCCAGCGCCGATCTTTCCCGGTATATCTTATAGTCCATGCCTGCTTCGCATCCGCTCACCAGACATGGCCTAACCTATGTTTGGTCGCATTTTCCGAGTCGCCAAGTGCGCACACTTGGCTTGAAAATGCCGCGCAGGTTTTGGTCGCATTTTCCGGGTCGCCAACTGCACACACTTGGCTTGAAAATGCTCCAGCCATGAGCCTTACGGCCAGCGCCACCCTGCCGCCGCTTGATGGCCGGGCAGCGGCTGAGCTGCGCGCAGCTTTTGAAGCTTTGGAAAACCCGTCCCTCGCCGCGCGGCTTTCGGCAACGGTGGGCACCCCGATTGAAGCGCTGACCGCCCGCTTGCCCAGCCCCCTGCAAGGTGGGCTGCAAGGTGCGGTGCGTACGGCGCTGACCACGGCGATGGGGGCAGCGCTGCGATCATCGCCGGCGGCGAAGCCACCGGGTATATCATCATCCTGGTTGCATCGCGGCTTGGCGGCGGCAACCGGTGCCGCGGGCGGTGCCTTTGGCCTGGCGGGCACACTGGTGGAATTGCCGGTTTCCACAACAGTTTTGCTACGCCAGATTGCGGCCGTTGCGGCGGAAGAAGGCGAAGATTTGGCGCGGCCAGAAATTGCCGCCGAATGCCTGAAGATTTTCGCGCTTGGCGGGCGCGGCAGCGGGGATGATGCCGCCGAATCCGGCTACTTCGCCCTACGTATTGCGCTGGCTGAGGCGTTGAAGGGCAGCATTGGCGCAAGCGTGCTGCCTGGCTTCATCGCCGCCATCGCGTCGCGCTTTGTGGGACCCGTGGGGCTGAAGCTTTCAGCGCAGGCCGCGCCCTTGATTGGCGCTGCGGCGGGTGCAGCCATCAACCTAGCCTTCCTGGAACATTTCCGCACCGTTGCGCGCGGGCATTTCACGTTGCGCCGGCTGGAAAGGGTGCACGGGGCAGCGGCGGTGCGTCTCGGTTATGAAAGGCTCGCTGCAACTCGCGATGTAGCCTTTGCGAGGGGCTAGTCAGAAACTGGGCAGACTGCGGGGGCTATGCGCCCCCGCTACATTCAATTTCAGCCGGCTTCTTCCGTCGCGGCCAGCTCAGCGGCCAATTCGGCTTCCAGGCTTTCGGCCTGGGCAGCGGCCACCGCGCTTTCGCCTCGGGTCTGCTTTTCAGCTTCTTCGCGGCTACGGGCGACATTCACCACCACCGGGATATGCACTTCCGGATGCAGTTCTACCTGCACCGTGGAAATACCCGTGCTCTTGATCGGTTGGCCAAGCAGTACTTGCTCGCGCGTGATGGTCAGGCCCGCTTCGGTGCAGGCCACCGCAATGTCGCGCGATACAACGGAACCATAAAGGCTGCCGCTTTCGCCCGCTTGGCGGATTAGCACCACCGAAAGCCCGGCCACACGTTCGGCTACGCGCTCAGCCTCACCACGGCGCTTGATGTTATCCGCTTCAAGCTGGACGCGATCGCGTTCGAAGCGTTCCAGGTTTGCTTTGCTGGCGCGAATCGCCTTGCCGGTGGGCAGCAGGAAATTGCGCGCATAGCCTGGGCGCACCTTCACGCGCTCACCCATTTGGCCGAGCTTATCCACACGCTGCATCAGGATCAGGTCAATCATGTCATGCCTCCGGGCGGCTGATTGCGCCGCCCCCATTGTTCGAAAATGCCGAAGGCCGTAACCGCGATTGCGGCCGGCACGCTCAATATCACAAGCCCAGCGTAGAAAACGCCAAGCATGAAGGGCCGGGCGGTGCGTCCGGCAGAACGCCGATGCACCGCGGCAAGCCCCAGCAGGAAAAAGGGTAGCAACAGCACCACAAAAAGCGCGAAGGGCAGGCTGCTTTCGCCGCCTATGCCGCTCAACCAGATCACCGCTGCCCCGGCAGGGAGAAACCCGTACCAGATCGGCAAGCGCGCCTCAGACCAACGAGGCGTTGCGGCCAAGGCAATGCCGCGGCGCGTGAGCGCAGTTTGCGCCCCAATGCCGCAGATGATCAGCGCTGCCACCATCCACCCCGCCATGGCGGGGGCCATGATGCTGGCCAATTGCTCCACCGGCATGCCGGCATCCGCAATGCCCATACGGGTCAGGCCCTGCTTGACGGAAGCAGTCAGCGCACCGTCGAAGCCGCCTGGGCTATCGGCCAGCAGTACCGCCACCAGCAGGATCACCAGCGCCGGCCAAATGCCGGTCAGCGCCAATGGGCCGGCACTATCCAGCCGGCCAGCCCGCAGCCCCGTCGCCACCATCAGTAGCGCCGGCAATGCAAAGCCCAGCAGATAGACCAGCGTTGGCCATTCACTGGCCAGCACCAGCAGGATCAAGGTGCCAATACCCAAGGCGCCAAAGGCGGAACCGCTGCCAAAGCCAAGCCCAGCGGCGAAAATGGGCAGGGATGTCAGCCAGAAAGCCGCAAAGCCAAGCGGCAACCCGCGCATGGCCCATAGCGCCGCTATGGCGGAAACAATCCCACCAATCGCCGCCGCGAGCCAACGCGGGTCATCCAACAGGCCACGCCTGATTTCCATGGCTGGAACCATGCCCTTTCGCCGAAGTGTCTTGCCTAGTCAGCGATCACGTAAGGCAGCAGCGCCAGGAAGCGCGCGCGCTTAATGGCAATGGCCAATTCGCGCTGCTTCTTGGCCGAAACTGCGGTGATGCGCGAAGGCACAATCTTGCCGCGTTCGGACAGGAAGCGCGACAGCAAGCGCACATCCTTGAAGTCAATCTTCGGCGCGCCCTGGCCGCTGAAGGGGCAGGATTTGCGACGACGATAGAAAGGCCGGCGGGCCCCAACGGCAGGGCGGCGGGCGGCGGGGATCAGATCTGCATTGTCAGACATGGCTTATTCCTCACCACCCATGGACATATCCATTTCGTCGCGACCGCGGGCACGGAATTCCTCGCGGTCATCGCCGCGGCCACCACGGCCAGAACCAAAGCGGCCGGCAGGGCGCGGGCCACGGAAGCTCTTTTCCCGGTCACGATCATCACCGCCACGCTTGGACATGACAGCAGAAGGCGCTTCGTCAATCGCTTCCACGCGCACGGTCAGCAGGCGCAGCACGTCTTCATTCAGACCCAGCTGACGCTCCGCTTCCTTGAGAGCGGCAGGCGGCGTATCAAGGCCAAGGAGCATATAATGCCCCTTGCGATTCTTCTTGATCCGGTAGGCAAGGCTGCGAAGGCCCCAATATTCCCGCTTGCGGACTTCACCACCGCCTTCGCCCAGAGTCGCGGCGACCTGGTCGGCAATGGCTTCAACCTGCTGTTGCGTGATATCGTTGCGTGCGATGAACACGCATTCGTAAAGCGGCATGTGATCTCCCTTTGGCTGGCTCAGCCCTGGCCCCGGGATGGGGCGCGCACAAGGGCATAGCCGGGCACTTGCCTTGCACCCGGCAGGGGAGAGGGGCGTAAAGCACGAAGGGGTTGTGGTGATCAAGCCCTGACTGTCGCGCCTTGCAGCTTTATGCTTAGTAACAGCAAGAAAACGCGGGGAGCTTCCAGATGAATCGTCGCAGCTTGTTGATGGGTCTGCCCTTGGCGCTGCTTGCCAGCCAGGCCCGCGCGGAGGGCGCTTGGGCGCCAAGCCGCCCCGTGGTGCTGGTGGTGCCCTTCGCCCCCGGCGGGCCGAATGACCTGGTTGCGCGGCTGGTCGCACCGGCCATGCAGGCAGCCCTTGGGCAGAATGTGGTGGTGGAAAACCGCCCTGGCGCCACCGGGGCCATCGCTGCCCGCCATGTCGCGGCGCAACCGCCCGATGGCCATACACTGATTGTTGCCGCCAGCGGCACCATGACCATCAACCCTGCGGTTATGACCCGCCCCGGTTATGACCCTGAGAAGGATTTCGCCCCGGTCAGCCTGGCGATGTCGGTGCCCAATATGCTGGTGGTGCATAAGGATGTGCCCGCCACCAATGTGCCGGAGGTCGTGGCCTGGCTGAAGCGCGAAGCGGGTCGGGCTTCCTATTGCTCTGGCGGTGTGGGCTCCACCGAGCAATTGGGGATGGAGCTTTTCCTGAAACGTACGGGAGCCGAGGCGACGCATGTGCCCTTCCCGGGCGGCGCCCCGGCGGTAACCGCCATGATCCAGGGTCAGGTGCAGGCCAGCATCCTGAATGCGGCAACCGTGCGCCCGCATGTGGTCTCTGGCGCGCTCCGCGCCATCGCCATCACCGGCACCAAGCGCTTTTCTGGCCTGCCGGATGTGCCGACCATGCCGGAAGCCGGCCTGCCCGATGTGCTTTCCGCTTCCTGGTCCGCCTTTCTGGCCCCGGCCGGCACGCCAGCCCCCGTCATTGCCCGGCTGCATGAGGTGATTGTGGCGGCGCTGCGCGCGCCCGAGACCACGCAGCGCCTGACGGCAGCCGGCTTCACCATTGATGCTTCTACGCCCCAGGAATTGGGCGCCACGATTTCGGCGGAGCTCGCGCGCTGGAAGCAGGTGGTGAAGGACGCCAATATCCAGATGAATTGATGCGGTTGACAAGCCGGGGCCGCGCGGCCATTCGCGCGGCCTGACCTTAATCATCACGGAATTCTGATCATGGCCTTCGCCTTCGTCTTTCCCGGCCAGGGGAGCCAGGCTGTCGGCATGGGCCGCGACCTGGCCGATGCCTTTCCTTCTGCCCGCCACGTCTTTCAGGAAGTGGATGACGCGCTGGGCCAGAAGCTGAGTAAGCTGATGTGGGAAGGCCCGCAGGAAGAATTGACGCTGACGACCAATGCCCAGCCGGCGCTGATGGCGCATTCCCTGGCCGTGGTGCGGGCGCTTGAGGCCGAAGGCGGCTTTGCGCTTGCCGACCGCGTGGCGCTGGTGGCCGGGCATTCGCTTGGCGAATATAGCGCGCTGACGGCCGCCGGCGCTTTTGATATCGCCACCGCCGCGAAGCTTCTACGCTTGCGTGGCGAGGCCATGCAGAAGGCAACGCCCCCCGGCACCGGCGCCATGGCGGCACTTCTGGGCGCGGAGATTGATCTGGCGCAGGAAATTTGCGCCGCCGCCGCAGCCAACCCCGAAACCGGCAAGGCCGAGGTGGTGGAAGCCGCCAACGACAATGGCGGCGGCCAGGTGGTGATTTCCGGCGCCAAGGCCGCTGTCGAGCGCGCCATTGAAATCGCCAAGGAAAAGGGCGTGAAGCGCGCCATGCTGTTGCCGGTCTCCGCCCCCTTCCACTGCGCTTTGATGGCTCCTGCGGCGGATGCGATGGCTGAGGCCTTGAGCAAAGCCACCATGCAGGCGCCCGCTGTGCCAATAGTGGCCAATGTCACCGCCGCCAAGGCGACCGACCCCGCCGAAATCCGCGATCTGCTGGTGCGGCAGGTCACCGGCACGGTGCGCTGGCGCGAATGCGTCGCCGCCATGGCCGCCATGGGCTGCGACAAGTTTGTCGAAGTCGGCGCGGGCAAGGTGCTGACCGGCCTCATGAAGCGCAACGCGCCGGAAGCGACCGCGCTTGCCATCGGCAATCCGGCCGAGCTTGAAGCCTTCCTGAAAACGCTCTGAGGGGATTTCCGATGTTTGATCTGACCGGCAAAACAGCCCTCGTGACCGGCGCCACGGGTGGCATTGGGGCGGGTGTTGCCCGCGCGCTGCACGCCCAGGGTGCGACCGTTGCCATCACCGGCCGCCGCGCCGCGGAATTGGAAGCGCTCGCCGCTGAACTTGGTTCACGCGTGATCGTGGCGCCGGCTGATTTGGCGGACCCGGAAGCGCCAGCGAAGCTGGTTGAGAAAATCGAAGCCGAGGCCGGGGGCCTGGATATTCTGGTGAATAATGCCGGCTTCACGCGCGATATGCTGGCGTTGCGCATGGGTGATGCCGATTGGAATGCGGTGCTGGAAGTGGATTTGACCGCGCCGTTTCGCCTGGCGCGGGCTGCCCTGCGCGGCATGATGAAAAAGCGCCAGGGGCGCATCATTTCCATCGCCTCCATCGTTGGTGTCACCGGCAATGCCGGCCAGGCGAATTACGCTGCCGCCAAGGCGGGCCTGATTGGCATGTCGAAGTCACTTGCTCAGGAAGTGGCGACGCGCGGTGTCACGGTGAATGTGGTGGCCCCCGGCTTCGTGAAGACCGCCATGACGGATGCGCTGAATGAGGCGCAAAAAACCGCATTGCTGACGCGCATCCCTACCCAGCGCATGGGATCGCCCGAGGATATCGCCGCCGCCGTGGTTTATCTGGCGAGCAATGAGGCTGGCTGGGTCACCGGCCAGACCCTGCATGTCAATGGCGGCATGGCGATGATCTGACGCCATGGTGGAGAAACTCAACGCCACCGAAAGGGCCGGGCTTTTGGCCACGCTGCCGGCATGGCAGCTTGTGGAAGGGCGCGATGCCATCACCCGCAGCTTCCGCTTTAAGGATTTTTCGAAGGCCTGGGGCTTCATGGCGCGCGTGGCGTTGCTGGCCGAAGCGCAGGACCATCACCCGGAATGGTTCAATGTCTGGAACCGGGTCGAGATTACGCTTTCTACCCATGACGCGGGCGGGCTTTCCGCGCGCGATGTCAGGCTCGCTCAGGCAATAGACGGGCTTCTGGCCGGGTAGATTAGTTCGTCGGCACGCTCGGCAGGCTGGGCAGTGCCGGCGCTGTCGGGGCCGTGATCGGCGCCGGGCCATCCAGGATGGAGCGGTTCTGCTGCGACGCGCCCTTGGTCAGCAGGGCCAGGGTCAGCGCCAGGGCAAAGAAGGCCGCACCTAGGATGGCGGTGGAACGCGTCAGCAAATTCGCTGTGCCGCGCCCGCCCATGAAGGACCCCATGCCCTGGGATGAACCCACGCCAAGCCCGCCGCCCTCACTCCGCTGGAGGAGGACCACGCCAATCAGCGCGAGCGTCACGAAAAGATGCAGGACAAGCAGGACGGTAATCATGGTGGCGGGCTTTTAGCCGAGCCTGCCGCGCCCGGCTAGACTGAATCTGGGCTGTCACAAACAAGTCGGCGCCAGACCCTGGACCAGCGCCCCTGCCATCGCCATTGTGAGGGGTGAGAAAAGTCAGCAGAGGCTTGTCATGGATAGCATCTTCGTCGGACGCCGCGCGCTTTTGGCCGGTGGGGCCGGGCTGGCGGCAGCAGCGACAGGGCGCGACGCGGCGGCGCAGGGCGCGCCGATCCGCATAGGGGAGCTCAATTCCTACAGCCGCATGGCGGCCTTCTGCATCCCCTATCGCAACGCCATGCAAATGGCCGCAGAGCAGATCAATGCCGCGGGCGGGGTCATGGGCGGGCGGCGGCTGGAATTCATCTTCCGCGATGATGGCGCCACACCAGGCGATGCGGTGCGCGTGGCAGAGGAATTGCTGACGCGGGAGAATGTTTCCTTCATCGCCGGCACGTTTCTTTCCAATGTCGGGCTGGCGGTGGCTGATTTCGCCAATCAGCGCAAACGGCTGTTCTTCGCAACCGAACCGCTGAGCGATGCGATCACCATGGCGCAGGGCAATCGCTATACGTGGCGGCTGCGCCCTTCCACCTTCATGCAGACGCGCATGCTGGTGGAAGCTGCGCGCGGTAGAACACAAAAGCGCTGGGCAATTGTGGCGCCGAATTACGAATACGGCCAATCGGCGGCGGCGAATTTCAAGCGGCTGATCGGCGGTGCCATTCCGGGCGCTGAGATTATTGCCGAACAATATCCAGCGCTTGGCCGCGTGGATGCGGGGGCGACGGTGGGCGCTTTGGCGCAGGCGCGCCCCGATGCGATTTTCAATGTGCTATTCGGCCCGGACCTGACGGCTTTTGTGCGGGAAGGTAATACGCGCGGATTGTTTGAACGCCGCTTTGTGCTTTCTCTGCTGACCGGTGAACCGGAGTATATGATCCCGCTTGGCGATGAAACGCCGGAAGGTTGGGTGGTGACTGGCTATCCCTGGGACCAAGTGGAAGGTGCTGCACATCGCGCCTTTGTTGAAGCCTATCGCGCGCGCTTCAATGACACGCCGCGAAAGGGCAGCCTGCTTGGCTATGTGACCGTGCAAGTGCTGGCCAATATGCTCAACCGCTCCAATAGCCTGGATAATGAGGTTTTGGTGGATACGCTGCGTGATCTGCGCACTGAAACCGTGGTTGGCAATGTGACCATGCGCGGCATTGACCAACAGGGGACAATGGGCACCTGGGTGGGGGAGACCACGCAGCGCAATGGCCAGGGCACCATGCGCAATGCGCGTTATGCCGATGGCGCTGATTTCATGTTCCCTGAAGAAGAAGTGCGAGCCGCGCGCCGGGCTTGAGCGTGGAATTCGGCTTTCTGCTCGTCCAGTGCCTTTCGGGCCTGGCCAGCGCATCCTCGCTTTTCATCATCGCCTCCGGCCTCACGCTTGTGTTTGGTGTGACACGGATTGTGAATTTCGCGCATGGGTCGTTCTACATGCTTGGCGCCTATATGGCGGTGACGATCGTTCCCTGGCTGTTGCAAATTGAAAGGTCACCGACGCTGTTCTTTGCCGGCGTGCTGATTTCCGCCCTGGTGGTGGGCGTGCTTGGCGTGCTGATGGAAATCCTGCTGCTGCGACGCATCTATAAGGTGCCGGAGCTGTTTCAATTGCTGGCGACTTTCGGTGTGGTGCTGATGGTGCAGGATGCGGTGCTGCATATCTGGGGGCCGATGGATATCGCCGGGCCGCGCGCGCCGGGGCTGCGCCATGGCGTGATGATCCTGGATCAGCGCTTTCCGGCTTATGAGCTTTTCCTGATTGCTGCCGGGCCGGTAGTGCTCGGCCTGGTGTGGCTGCTGATGAAGAAGACGCGCTTTGGCATTTTGCTGCGTGCCGCAACACGAGACCGTGACATGGTGGGCGCGCTTGGCGTCAATCAGGCTTTGCTCTTTACCGGCACGCTGTTTCTGGGTGCCTTTCTGGCGGGCCTTGGTGGTGCCTTGCAGATCCCCCGCGTTTCTGCTTCCGCGCAGATGGATCTTTCCATCATCACTGAGGCCTTTGTGGTGACGGTGATTGGCGGCATGGGCTCCATCGGTGGTGCTTTTCTTGCCGCGCTGCTGATTGGGCAATTGCAGGCTTTTGGTGTGCTGATTTTCCCGAAAATAACCCTGGTGCTGGTGTTCCTGCTGATGGCGCTGGTGCTGGTGGTGAAGCCCTGGGGCTTGCTTGGCCGGCCAGAAAGCGCTGCGGGTCAAAGCGCCTTGCCGGAAGGGATCATGCAACCGCGCGGCTTTGCGGTTGCCGAGAAATTGCTTTTGCTGCTGGCGGTATTGGCGGCAGCTGCGGTGCCGATTTTTGGCGATACCTATGCGATCAAGGTCGCGACCGAGGTGCTTATCTTCGTGCTTGCTGCCTTTTCGCTGAATTTCCTGGTCGGCAATGGTGGCATCGTGAGCTTCGGCCATGCTGCCTATTTCGGCCTTGGCGCCTATGCGAGTGGGCTATTGGTGACGAAGCTCGGCATGCGGATGGAACCGGCGCTGATCGCGGCCCCCTTGGCGGGTGGGTTTTTCGCGGCCTTGTTCGGGTTTTTCATTGTGCGCTTGCAGGGCATTTATCTGGCGATGCTGACGCTTGCCTTCGCGCAGATTGCCTATGCCGTCTGCTTTCAATGGGTGGAGGTCACGGGTGGTGACAACGGCATTGTCGGCGTTTGGCCTTCGGCCTGGGCCGCATCACGCAGCACCTATCACTACATTGTGCTGGTCGCGGCAATGGCAGGCATCTTGGCGCTCCGCCACGTGATCTACGCGCCCTTTGGCGCGAGCCTGCGCGCCGTGCGAGATTCCGCGCAGCGCGCTGAGGCGATTGGGATTGATGTGCGGAGCCACCGCTGGCTGGGCTTCACCATTGCCGGTGCAGCGGCAGGGCTGGCCGGTGGGTTATACGCATTCTCCAAAGGGTCGATTGATCCTACTTTACTTGGCATTCCGCTATCGGTGGATTTTCTGGCCATGATTCTACTGGGTGGCATGCGAACCGTGATGGGGCCAGTGCTGGGGGCGGCGGCTTTCCACAGTATCAAGGATGTCTTCATGCCGCTCACGGATTATTGGCGCTTTCTTCTGGGCGCCTCCATTATTGCGCTGGTGCTGATCTTTCCGCGCGGACTTGTTGGGGCTTATGCAGCGCTGCGCGCGCGGCTTTCGAGTGGCGCGCCATGACACTGCTAGTGGTGGAAAATCTTAACAAGAGTTTCGGCGGCGTGGTGGCGGCGCGGAATGTCCGTTTCTCGCTGGCGGCCGGTGAGATCCTTGCCATGATCGGCCCGAATGGTGCGGGCAAATCCACCAGCTTCAATATGGTTGGCGGACAATTGCGCCCCGATAGTGGGCGCGTGCTGCTGGCGGGGCAGGACATTACCGGCCTGCCGCCGCGCGCCATTTGCCGGTTGGGTGTGGGGCGTAGCTTTCAGGTGGCCCAAACATTTCTTTCCATGTCGGTGCTGGAAAATATGCAAATAGCGCTGATTGCCCATGCGGGCCGCACGCGCGATATGCTGGCACGCAGTAGCGCGCTGTACCGTGATGAAGCGCTTGCCCTGCTTGTACAGGTTGGCATGGCGGAAGCGGCCGACCGGCCCATGGGCGCGCTGGCTTATGGCGATGTGAAGCGCGTAGAATTGGCCATCGCCCTTTCCGGCGCGCCGCGCCTATTGTTGATGGATGAACCCACCGCCGGCATGGCGTCGGCTGAACGCGCCGCGCTGATGCGCCTGGTGGCGGGCATTGCGCGGCGTTCCGCTATTGGTGTGCTGTTCACCGAACATGACATGGATGCGGTCTTCGCCCATGCGGATCGCATTCTGGTGCTGGTGCGGGGCGAGATCATTGCCGCCGGTACGCCGCAAGATGTGCGCGCCAATCCCGAAGTACAGCGTGTATACCTCGGCACTTCCGGCCTGCGCGCTGCCTTGCGTGCCCGGGCAGCAGCGCATGGCTGAAGCGGTGCTTGAGGTGGAAGGATTGCGCGCTGGCTATGGCCCGGCGGAGATTCTGTTTGGCGTTTCGCTGCAGCTTGCGCGCGGTGAGGTTGCCGCGCTGATGGGCCGCAATGGCGCGGGCAAATCCACCACGCTCAAAGCCATCATGGGGCTGATAACACCTCGAGCGGGGCGCGTGCGTTTTGCAGGGCGTGATATTGCGGGGCTTGCCACCTTTCGCATTGCGCGACTTGGCCTTGGTTATGTGCCGGAAGATCGGCGTATCTTCACCGATCTGACGGTGGCCGAGAATCTGGAAGTTGGCCGCCGCCCAGCAGAAGGCCGCGATCCTTGGACTCCGGAGCGCTTGTTTGAAGTTTTCCCGAACCTGGCTTCCATGCGCCACCGACGCGCCACCGCCATGTCCGGCGGGGAACAGCAAATGCTGGCGATTGCGCGCACGCTGATGGGCAATCCGGAAGCTGTGCTGCTGGATGAACCATCCGAAGGCTTGGCACCCGTCATTCTGGAATTAATGGCCGATGCCGTGCTGCGCATGAAGCGCGAAGGCATTGCCGTATTGCTCTCAGAACAGAATTTCGATTTCGCCGCAGCGGTGGCGGATCGCGCCTATGTGATTGAACGCGGCGAGATCCACTATGATGGCAGCATGGCAGCGCTGGAAGCGGACCCAGCGCTGCGTGCGCAACACCTCAGCCTTTAGTGCTTCCCGTTCACCTTCGTTCACGGGAACCCCTCTAAACCTTTGTTTGGTCGCATTTTCCGAGTCGCCAAGTGATTCCACCTGGCTTTAAAATGCTCCAGGCAGGTTCGCAAAAACCTCATCCACCGCCGCGCCAAAGCGTTCCACGATCATCTCCACATCCCGCGCTGTCACGATATAGGGCGGTGAGATGATCACGTGATCGCCATGCTTGCCATCAATCGTGCCGCCCATGGGATAACAGGCCAGGCCATGCGCGAAGGCCGCCTGCTTGATGCGGTCATTCACGCCAAGCGCCGGATCGAAACTGGCTTTGCTTGCGCGGTCCTGGACGAATTCTACCGCCCAGAACAGGCCGCGGCCACGGATATCGCCGACATGGCGATGATTGCCGAGCCGTTCCATCAACCCACGTTCCAAAAGTGCGCCGGTGGCGCAGACATTGGCGAGCAGGTTTTCTTCCGCGATCACTTCCTGCACCGCCAAAGCCGCCGCGCAGGCGACAGGATGCGCCTGATAGGTATGGCCATGCTTGAAAGTGCCAGTGCCGCGCTTCAATGTTTCCACCACGCGCCCATGTACCAGAATGCCGCCAATCGGCTGATAGCCACCACCAAGCCCCTTCGCGATCACCTGAATATCTGGCGAAACAGCTTCCTGTTCCCAGGCATGCAAGGTGCCGGTGCGGCCCATGCCGGACATCACCTCATCCAGAATAAGCAAGGCACCATGCCGATCACAGACCGCGCGCATAGCCTGGAAATAACCAGGCAGGGCAGTCGCGCAACCGAGCGTCGCGCCCACCACGGTTTCCGCGCAAAAGGCAATCACATTGCGCGGGCCAAGGCGCTGGAATTCCGCTTCCAGCTCCGCCGCCAGGCGCGTGACATAATCGGCATCGCTTTCATCATCACGCCGATCGCGATAGGCGTAGCAGGGCGAGACATGGCTAAAGGCATCGGACAGGATCGGCGCATAGGGCGTGCGCCGCGCGATATTGCCGCTGGCCGCCAGCGCGCCGAGCGTATTGCCATGATAGGATTGCCGCCGTGCGATGAAGCGCGTGCGTTGCGGCTCACCCGCTTCCAGAAAATATTGCCGCGCAATTTTGAGGGCAGCTTCCATCCCCTCACTGCCGGAGGAAACAAAATAGGCATGGGTCAACCCGCCTGGCTTATGCCCGACCAGTACTTCCGCCAGCTTTTCCGCACTGCCGGCGCTGAACAGGGCGGTATGTGCGTAACACAGGCGATCAATCTGCGCCTTCATGGCCGAGACCACATGCGGATGGCCATGGCCCAGGCAGGCAACGGCCGCGCCGCCTGAGCCATCAATCACATCATGCCCGGTGGAATCGCGGAGCCATATCCCCTGGCCGGAAACGGCAATGGGCGGGTCCTTCATTAGGTTGCGATGGACGATATGGGACATGGCGCGGGCTCCTTTAAGCTGATCCTGCCGCGTTATGCCCCACAGGGCTAGAAGGTTTTTTACGGCGTCAGCAGCCCAACCACCGCGCCGGTCATGCAGCAGGCGATGGAAGCCGAAACCAATGATGGCAGGCCAAGCCTGAGAATATCCGCGCGCCGTTCCGGGCACATGCCCGCCATGCCCGCCACCATGATCCCGACAGACCCGAAATTGGTGAAGCCGCAGAGCGCATAGGTCAGGATCAGGCGGGAGCGTTCCGAAAGCTCCGCGCCGCCTGATTGCGCGAGTTCCAGATAGGAGACGAATTCATTCACCACGATCTTCACGCCAAGCGAAGACGCGACGGTGGCTGCTTCAGAAGCCGGCACGCCCATGGCCCAAGCCACGGGCCAAAGCAAAAGCCCAAGCAGACGTTGCAAGGTAAAGCCGGTTGCGGGTTCCAGCACCATATTCACCAGCGCCACCAAGGCCACGAAAACAATCAGTGACGCCATGATGCCAAGCAGCAGCGAAAGCCCATCCTGCGTGCCGCGCACCAACGCATCCATGCTGCTATCGTAAAGCTTCAGCGGTGCGCCGGTGTCGTGATCCGCTACAGCGTCACTGGCCTGCGCTGGCAGCATCAGCAACGCGGCAAGGATCGCGGCTGGGGCGGAAATCAAGCTCGCGGTCAGTAGTTGCCCCGCCGCATCCGGCACCACGGGGGCAATCATCAGCGCATAAACCACCAGCGTATTGCCGCTGATGGTGGCAAGCCCCGCCGTCATCACCACGAAAAGCTCGGCGCGCGTCATGCGCGCCAACCAGGCGCGGATCATGAGTGGCGCTTCCACCATGCCGACAAAGACATTCGCCGCCACACCAAAGCCCGCCGCACCACCAATGCCGAAAAGCCGCTGCAGCACGGCTGCCATTACGCGCACAATCGCAGGCAGAATGCCCCAATGATAGAACAGCGCGGATAGCGCGCCGACCACCAGCACAAGTGGCAAAGCCTGAAAAAAGAGAATGAAGGAAGCGCCTGGGCGCAATTCCTGAAAGGGCAAAACGCCACCGCCCAAATAGCCAAAGACCAAGGATGTGCCGGCTTGGGTTGCAACCGCCAGCGCATTCACCGCATCACCCAAATAGCCAAAACCCGCCCGCAGCGGCGCGATGTGCAAAAGCGCCGCACCCAATAGGATTTGCAGCGCCAGCCCCACCAGCACCACGCGCGCCGAGACACCACGCTTGAACCTACCCAAAGCCCAGGCCAATACGCAAAGCGCCAGCAAGCCAAAGCCTGATTGGGCTTGCAGCGCGGTCATGCTTGCGGGTCATCCTCATCGGCCGGAAGCACGCCATCCACACCAAGCACGCTGGCCGCTTGATCGCCCGGCATCGCCTCCACGTCTTTCAGCTTGCGTGCAATGGCGCGGGTGCGGGTGCGGGCATCGCCGATGGAATTGCCAACTGTATTCACCTGCTTGCCAAGCTTTTCCAAAACGCCATCCATCTTCGCCATCTCCGCTTTGGTGGCCGAGAGCAATTCGCGCACGCTTTCGGCGTTTTTCGAAAGCGCGAGCGTCACATGCCCAAGCTGGATGGTACGCAGCATGGCTGGCAGTAATGAAGGCCCCGCGATGAAGACTCGCGCATTGCGACCGACATCATCAATCAGCCCGGGGATGCGCGCGACTTCGGCATAAAGCCCTTCGGTTGGCAGATACATCACCGCGAATTCCGTGGTGGTGGGGGGATTGATGTATTTGTCGCGAATCTTCAACGCCTCACCACGGATGCGCGTTTCCAATCCCTTGCGCGCCAGCGCTTCGGCCTCAGTCTCACCAGCGTCATGGGCTTGCAGAAGCCGTTCGTAATCCTCCACCGGAAACTTCGCATCCACCGGCAAGCGTACCGGCGCCTCCTGACCAACCGGCATGAGTATCGCAAATTCCACCGTGTCATTGCTGCCTTCGCGCAGCTTTACATTCGTCTCATAAGAACCTTGCGGCAGGAAATCATCGAGTAGCGCCTTGACCTGCGCTTCGCCCCAGCCGCCGCGCGTTTTCACATTGGAAAACAGCCGCTTCAGATCGCCGACTTGGCTCGCGACAGATTGCACATTGCCCATCATGGCCTGGATGGCATTAAACTGGTCAATCACGCGGGTGAAGCTTTCGGTCATTTGCTTTTCGACCGCGGCGCCCAATTGTTCATTCACGCTTGCCTGAATTTCTGCAAGCCGCTTGTCATTGGCTTCGCGCATTTCCTTGAGCTTGGCTTCAAGCTCCGCCCGGCTTTCATTGCCCTTTCGGTCAATCATGTCGCGGGCCGCCACCATTTCTGTGGCGATGGCATTCTTCATCATGGCCTGAGATTCGGCCAGCGCGCCGCGCACTTGTTCCATCATGACCTGCACGCGCGCAGCGGCATCGGCGTTTTCCTGGCGCAGCTTGCCGGCATTCTCCCGCGCTTCCAGAACGCCCTGTTGCTGCGCCTGTGCGGTGGCGCCTTGCACTTCCATCAGCTTTGTGGTCAGCGCCGACATTTCCCGCCCCAGCGTCACTTCGCTTGCGGAGAGCGCGGCCTTCACGTCGCTCGCCAAGCCCGCCAGTCTTTCGCCTTGGCGTTCCTGCGTTGCTTGCAGCAGCGCTATGGAAGGATCAGGGGTGGGCTTGCGCAGCAATAGCGCCAGCAGCAGCGCCACCACCACACCAAGCCCAATCAGCAGAAGAATGGTTTCAAGCGCCATCAGGATTGCTCAATGCCTGAAATGGCGCATGCCGGTGAACACCATGGCAAGCCCCGCCTTATCGGCGGCCTCAATCACCTCATGATCGCGGATCGAACCACCTGGCTGAATGATCGCGGTAGCACCGGCGGAAGCGGCGATTTCCAGCCCATCAGCAAAGGGGAAAAACGCATCTGATGCCACCACGGAACCCTTGGCGAGCGGTTCAGACAACCCCGCTGCCTTGGCCGCAGCCTCACTTTTCCAGGCGGCGATACGGCTGCTTTCCGCGCGGTTCATCTGCCCCGCGCCAATGCCAACCGTGGCCAGGCCTTTGGCATAGACAATGGCGTTGGACTTCACATGCTTGCAGACGCGGAAGGCAAACAGCAGATCGGCCATCTCAGCCGCTGTCGGCGCGCGCTTGGTCACGCATTTCAGCGTGGCGCCACTCACGCGCCCGGCATCGCGCGATTGCGCCAGAAAGCCGCCGGCCACGGAACGAAACATCATCCCCGACGCGGCGGGATCAGGCAGGCCGCCTGTCAGCAGCAGGCGCAGATTCTTCTTTCTCGCAAAAACCGCGAGTGCCGCTTCATCCGCATCCGGCGCAATCACCACTTCGGTAAAAATCGCCGTAATGCGTTCCGCTGCCGCCGCATCCAGCTTGCGATTGGCCGCGACAATGCCGCCGAAAGCCGAAACCGGGTCGCACAACAGCGCGCGATCCCACGCGTTTGCCAAATCCGCCGCCACCGCAACACCGCAAGGATTGGCGTGCTTCACAATCACAATCGCTGGATCGGCAAATTCGGCGAGTGCTTCAAACGCTGCATCCGTATCGTTCAGGTTGTTGTAGGAAAGCTCCTTCCCCTGGATTTGCCGAGCGGTTGCAATGCCGGGACGCGCGCTGCCATCCAGATAGAAGGCCGCTGATTGATGCGGGTTTTCGCCGTAGCGCAAAGTCTGGCGCAGCGAACCCGTGAAGCTGAGGCGGTCCGGAAATTCCTGCCCTTCCTGCCCTGCGAACCATCCCGAAATCGCAGCATCATAAGCCGCCGTGCGCGCATAGGCCGCAGCGGCCAGGCGTCGGCGTGTGGCCAGGCGTGTACCGCCTGCTTCCGCGATTTCCGCCTGCACTTCGGCGAAATGCGCAGGTTCTGTCAGCACCGCGACATGGGCGTGGTTCTTGGCCGCGCTGCGGATCATCGCCGGGCCGCCAATATCTATGTTTTCGATGCAGTCTTCGAAATCCGCGCCCTTCGCGACGGTGGCTTCAAACGGGTAGAGATTGACCGCCACCAGATCAATCGGCGCAATGCCATGCGCTTGCATTTGCGCCAAATGCTCGGCCAGATCGCGCCGGCCCAAAATGCCGCCATGCACTTGCGGCACGAGTGTTTTCACGCGGCCATCGAGAATCTCGGGAAAACCAGTATGGTCGGACACATCTTTCACCGGCACACCGGCATCGCGCAGAGCCTTGGCGGTGCCGCCGGTCGAGAGAATCTCGACCCCGCGCGCAGCTAGGAAACGGCCAAATTCAATCAGCCCGGTTTTGTCGGAAACGGAAAGCAGCGCGCGGCGCGGCGCGATCATATCAGTCATGGGGGGTATCCGTGCAAGCAATGCCCCGCGCCATACGCCCGGCGGCAGGGGGGATCAACCCTGGCAAGGCTAATCAACAGGCAGGAAGATGAATACCACCGCCCCCAACAGGCAAAGCGCGGCGGCGGCGAAATTCCAGCGCAAAGGCTCCCCCAGCCACATCACGGAAAATGCAGCAAAAACCGCGAGTGTGATCACTTCCTGCATGATCTTGAGCTGCTGGGCAGTAAAAGCCCCATAGCCGATGCGGTTTGCCGGCACCGCCAGGCAATATTCGAAAAACGCAATGCCCCAGGAAGCCAGCACCGCAAGCCAGATCGGCCAGCTTGGCTGCTTCAAATGCCCATACCAGGCGAAGGTCATTAGGATATTGCTGCCCAGCAACAGCAGGGGCGTCAGCAGGAAGGGGCTGGTCATGTCGCGGTTCTTTCGGATGTGGGCGGCAGGCGACGCAGCAGCCAGGCCATGATCGCCATGGCGGGCAGCGCCGCTGCCGTGGTCAGCACAAAAAACCACGGCCAGCCCAGGCCTTCCGCCAGCATGCCGGATGTCGCGCCCAAGGTGCGCAAGGGCACCGCCGCAAGCGATGACAGCAGCGCATATTGCGTGGCGGTGAAACTGCGGCTGGTCAGCATACCAAGGTAGGAAAGAAACGCCGCATCCGCGAGCCCATCGGTGAAATTCTCTACCCCCACCTGCGCGAACAGCATGTGGATATCATGCCCCGCAAAGGCCAGCGCGACATACATAAGGTTGGAGAGCATTTGCGTGATCCCTGTCAGGATCAAGGCGCGCCCTGTGCCAAGCTTCGCCACCAGCCAACCGCCGGCCAGCGCGCCGGCCAGTGTCGCGACAAGGCCAAAGACAGAAGAAACACTCGCGACTTCCAGGCGCGTGAAGCCAAGCTGGCGATAGAAGGGTGCGGTCATAATGCCGGCCAGAGCCTCGCCCAGTTTGAACAGGGCAACAAAGGCCAGGATCGCGAACCAATAGCGCCGACGCATAAAATCGGCGAAGGGATCAATCACCGCATAGCGTAGCCGCGCGACCCAACCCTGCGGCGCAGTACCCCCATGGCGTGCGGGTTCGGCGGCGAACAGCACAGCAGCAACGCCAAGCCCGACCATCGCCGCGCAGCCAGCAAAGGCAAAGGCCCAGCCAGCGAATTCCGCCATGGTCAGCGCACCCGCCGTCGCAGCCAGCAGCGCGCCGCGATAGCCCCAGACATAGCAGGCCAGGCCATAGCCCTGATCCGCTTCCTCCAGGCTTTCGATACGAAAGGCGTCAATCACAATATCCTGGCTGGCGGATAGGAAAGCGACCGCGACAGCCACCGCCACCGTCAGGCTCACATCCTGCGCAGGGTTGGTCTGGCCGAGCGCGATGATGGCGCCAATCAGCGGGATCTGGATGGAGAGCAGCCAGCCGCGCCGGCGCCCCAGCGCGCGGAAGAAGGGCGGCGGGCTATGGTCTATCAGCGGCGACCAGAGGAATTTCAGCGAATAGGAAAGCCCAATCAGCGCCGTAAAGCCGATGGCCGCCAGCGAAAGATTGGATTCCGCTAGCCATTGCCGAAGCGTGAAGGCCGAGAGCGGCAGCGGCACGCCCGCAGCAAAGCCAAGCGCCAGCATCAGAAGGAAGCGCTTGTCGCGCCAGCGGGGAAGCGAATCGGCCATGGGCTGAAACTGACAGAAGCGGCGCCCGCCTGCCACCACCCATGGCTTGCCCGCGCGGCAAAGGCCAGCGCAATATCCCCCAAACGAATGCGGGAGGCAGCGGCATGAATACCATCGCCCAGGCGAAGGGCCTTTTGATGGAACCCGGCAAGACCTGGGATGGGATTGCGGCAGAGCCCATGACGCTTGGCGGGGTATTCGCCGGTTATGTGCTGCCCTTGGCCGCGCTTCCGTCCATTGCCAGCGCCATCGGTATCTTTGTTGGCGGAAACGTGCCGAATTTCGCGGAATTGCTGATCAGCTACGCCATTGCGGTGATGAGTGTACTGATCATGGGCAGGATCATGCCGCCCTTGGCCGAGCGTTTTGGTGCCACGCCGGATAGCAATGCGGGGATCAAGCTGGCCGCCTTTGCACCCACCGGCGCCTGGGTGGGTGGATTGGCGTTGATTGTGCCTTCGATTGGCGGGCTGCTCGCGCTGGTGGGGGCGCTGTACACGCTATACCTGTTCTATGATGGCGCGCAGCGGCTGTTTCCCGTGGCACCGGTGAAGGCGCGGATGCTCGGCTTTTCCGCCGTTTTGGCCTCGATCCTGTTGAATATGCTGATCGGCTTGGCTGTGGGCATGCTGATCGCCTGACCGCCCGCCCTTCCCGCCAAGCTGACGCTGCCCCATATCGGGCAGGACGAGGTAGGGATTTGGGCAATGCTTGTGACAGTTTTTGGCGGCGGCGGCTTTATCGGGCGCCATATCGTGCAGCGTCTGGCGGCAGCGGGCCATAGCATCCGGATTGCAGGGCGGGATACGGAACGCGCCGCGCGGCTTTGCACCATGGGCGGCGTCGGGCAGATCACGCCCGTCGCGGCCTCCATCACCGATGAGGCTTCGTCAGCCCGTGCGGTGGCCGGGGCGGATATCGTCATCAACCTGGTCGGCATTCTGTTCGAAAGCCGCGCGGGGGATTTCCAGCGCATCCAGGCCGAGGGCGCGGGGCGAGTCGCGCGGCTAGCCGCCGCTGCCGGGGCCAAGCAATTCCTGCATCTTTCCGCGATTGGTGCGGATGCCGGAAGCCCCAGCCTTTACGCACAAACCAAAGCTGCGGGCGAAGCCGCGGTGCTGACTGCCTTTCCCAGCGCCATTATCCTGCGCCCTTCCGTGGTTTTTGGACCGGATGATCAGTTCTTCAACCGCTTCGCCGGACTTGCCGCCACGCTGCCCTTCATGCCGGTGGTGGCAGGCGAGACGCGCTTTCAGCCGGTTTATGTGGGCGATGTGGCGGATGCCGCGATGGCGGCACTCGCGGACCCATCCGCTGCCGGCAAGGTCTATGAACTCGGCGGCCCGCGCGTGATGAGCATGCGCCAAGTGCTGCGCTACATCCTGGATGTCACGGGCCGGCGCCGCCCGATGATCGCCCTGCCGGAGGGGTTCGTGCGACTGCAAGCGCGCCTTGGGGAGTTGCTGCCCACCCCGCCGCTTACGCGGGATCAGCTGATTCTGCTGGGGAAGGATAATCTGGTTTCCCCCAATGCCCTGGGATTTCAGGTGCTTGGTATCGAGCCCAAGGCGGTGGAGGCAATTGTGCCGGCCTATCTGGCGCGGTTCCGCGTGGGCGGAGAGCGCATAGCGATACCATAATGCCCGAAACGGTCATAATTTAGGGGTGCATTGGGTCGAAGAAGCGGTATGGGGCAATTCCTAATCTGATTTAGGTCATAAATTCTGTCCTTGTCGTGAAAAAAGACTCGCTTTGGGAATTGGTTTTGGTTATGGGGCCGTTCTGGGCTCAACCGCGACCAAGGACACCCCCGATGGCCGAGAAAATGCTGCAATTCGTTCGCCTGGCGCAGCACCAGCCAGATAAGCGGGAAGCGACTGACCGCCGCGCGGATTGGAATGAGGTCTATCGCCCCTTCGTGGCGGAAGCGGCGACCGAACAGGCGTCCCGCTGTTCGCAATGCGGGGTGCCCTTCTGCCAGGTGCATTGCCCGCTCAATAACAATATCCCCGATTGGCTGAAGCTGACCGCCGAAGGCCGGCTTGAGGAAGCCTATGAGGTCGCCTCGGCCACCAACAATTTCCCGGAGATTTGCGGCCGCGTCTGCCCGCAGGATCGGCTCTGCGAAGGCAATTGCGTGATCGAAAAAGGCTTTGAGGCGGTCACGATTGGCGCGGTCGAAAAATACATCACTGATACGGCGTGGGAGAATGGCTGGGTGAAGCCACCCAAGCCCGTGCGCGAAAGGCCGGAGAGCATTGCCATCATCGGCGCCGGCCCAGCGGGGATGGCGGCCGCTGAACGGCTGCGTGTGCTGGGCTTTCAGGTGGTGATTTATGATCGGCATGACCGCGCCGGTGGGCTGATGATTTACGGCATCCCGAATTTCAAGCTGGAAAAGGATGTGGTGGTGCGGCGCTGGCAGCAATATGCCGAAGGCGGCATTGAATTTCGGCTGAATTGCGCTGTGGGGCGCGATCTCTCGCTTGCTGAATTGCGCCGCAACCATGCTGCGGTGCTGATTGCGACTGGCGTCTATAAGGCACGCGATATTGCCGCACCGGGCGCTGATCTGCCCGGCGTGGTGGCGGCGCTGGATTATTTGATTGCGTCCAACCGTAAGGGCCTGGGTGATGCCGTGCCGGAATTTGATTCCGGCGCGCTGAATGCCGAAGGCCGGCATGTGGTGGTGATTGGTGGCGGCGATACCGCGATGGATTGCGTGCGCACCGCAACGCGCCAGGGGGCGGCTTCTGTCACCTGTCTTTATCGGCGTGACAAAGCGAATATGCCTGGTTCCATGCGCGAAGTGTATAATGCCGAAGAAGAAGGCGTGCGCTTTGAATGGCTGGCCGCGCCGGACGCCTTTGAAGGCAAGGCGAAAGTTGAAGGCGTGCGCTCCGTGCGCATGCATCTTGGCCTGCCGGACGCCACGGGACGGCAGCAGGTGGAAGCCATTACGGGCAGTGATTTCACCCTGAAGGCTGATCTGGTGATCAAGGCGCTGGGCTTTGATCCGGAAGACTTGCCGGTGATGTTCGAAGAACCCGCGCTTGCCGTCACGCGCTGGGGCACACTGAAGGTGGACCATCGCAGCATGATGACCGCGCTGCCTGGCGTTTTCGCCGCTGGCGACATTGTCCGCGGTGCGTCCCTTGTTGTGTGGGGCATTCGCGATGGGCGCGATGTGGCGGAACAGATTGTGGCATTCATTGAAGCCGCCAAGTCAAGCATTGCAGTGGCGGCGGAGTAACCAAAATGAACGACATTGAACAAGACATCGCCGTCATGCGCGCCGAAGCTGCACGCCTTGCCGCCGAAGCGCATCTAGACCTGACGGAACATGACGCCTGCGGTGTTGGCCTGGTGGCAGCGCTTGATGGCAAGCCGCGGCGGGAAGTCGTGCAGGCTGGCATTGATGCGCTGCGCGCGGTTTGGCATCGCGGTGCCGTGGATGCCGATGGCAAGACCGGTGATGGTGCCGGCATTCATATTGAAATCCCGCAGGATTTCTTTGCTGCGGTGGTGGAACGCGGTGGCGATAGGCTCCGCCCCGGGCGCATCGCGGTCGGCCAGGTGTTTCTGCCGAAATCCGATCTGGGCGCGCAGGAACGCTGCCGGCAGATTGTGGAAACCGAAATCCTCAATGCCGGCTACGCGATTTATGGCTGGCGGCAAGTGCCTATCAATGTCGCCTGCATCGGCGAAAAGGCCAATGCGACCCGGCCCGAAATCGAACAAATCCTGATCCATGATCCGGAACAGCGCGATATCGCAACCATTGAACGCGATATGTATGTCATCCGCCGCCGGATCGAAAAACAGGCCATCGCGGCGCAGATTGCGGAGCTTTATCTTTGTTCCCTTTCCGCCCGATCCATCATCTATAAGGGTATGTTCCTCGCGGAAGCGCTGACGGAATTCTACCCCGATCTATTGGATGAACGTTTCGTCAGCCGCTTCGCGATTTATCATCAGCGCTATTCCACCAATACCTTCCCGACCTGGAGGCTCGCTCAGCCCTTCCGCACGCTGGCGCATAATGGCGAAATCAATACGCTGCATGGCAATGTGAATTGGATGAAGTCGCACGAGACGCGGCTTTCGCATCCTTTGCTCGATCCTTTCATGGATGATCTGAAGCCTGTGGTGCAGGCAGGTGGTTCTGATACCGCGACACTTGATAATGTTTTTGAATTGCTGGTGCGCGCCGGGCGCGATGCACCCATGGCCAAGGCGCTGCTAATACCCGAAAGCCTTGGCAATAACGCCACCATGCCCACAGCACATCGTGACCTGTTTCTGTATTGCAACGCTGTGATGGAACCCTGGGATGGCCCTGCGGCGATTTGCGCGACCGATGGGCGCTGGGTGGTGGCAGGGCTGGATCGTAATGGCCTGCGGCCTTTGCGCTATAGCGTCACTTCCGATGGCATGCTGATTGTGGGATCTGAGACCGGCATGGTGAAGCTTGCCGAAGACCGCATCATTCAAAAGGGCCGCGTTGGTCCAGGTCAATCCATCGGCGTTGATCTGGATGAAGGAAGATTTTTCGAAGACAAGGCGCTGAAGGATTTGATTTCAAGCCGCAAGCCCTTCGGCCAATGGACCGAACGCACCACGCGCATTGATGAGATTGTGAAGGCCGAAGCCGATGAACGTGCCAATCTGACCGGTGAGGATTTGCGCCGCCGTCAGCTTTCTGTTGGCTATACCCTGGAAGAATTAGAATCCATCCTGCACCCCATGGTGGAAGACGCCAATGAGGCTGTGGGGTCCATGGGTGATGACACACCCATTGCCGTGCTGTCTGAACAATATCGCGGTCTGCATCATTATTTCCGGCAGGCTTTCAGCCAGGTGACCAATCCACCGATTGACAGCCTGCGTGAGACGCGGGTGATGACGCTGAAGACCAGGCTCGGCAATCTTGGGAATATCCTGGATGAGGATCCAACCCAATGTGACATGCTGATGCTGGATAGCCCCGTGCTGTCCAATGCCGAATTCGATGCCATGCGCGCCTATATGGGCACAACGGCTTGTTTGGTGGATTGCACCTTTCCTGTCGCTGAAGGCGAAGCGGGACTGCGCCGCCACATTGAACGCATCCGGCGTGAGGCTGAGGAAGGCGTGCGTTCCGGCTGCGCCCATGTGATCCTGACGGATGAGGCGCAATGCGCCGAACGCGCCGTGATCCCCATGATTCTTTCGGTGGGCGCGGTGCAGACGCATTTGGTGAAGAATGGGCTGCGCACCTTCACATCGCTCAATGTCCGTGTCGCGGAATGCCTTGATGTGCATTATGTCGCGGTGCTGATTGGCGCGGGTGCGACCACGGTTAATGCCTATCTGGCGCAGGAAAGCATCGCGGATCGGCATCGGCGTGGCCTGTTCGGCACCATGTCTTTGCGTGAAGCGGTGGGGCGCTACAAGAAGGCCGTTGATAAGGGCCTGCTCAAGGTCATGTCGAAAATGGGGATTGGCGTTTTGTCCTCCTATCGTGGCGGCATGAATTTCGAAGCCATCGGGCTTTCCCGCGCGTTGGTGGCGGAGTTTTTCCCGGGCACGCCATCACGCATCTCAGGCATTGGGCTTTCCGGTATTGCGCGGCGCGTGCTTGCCTTGCACAGCAAAGCCTGGGCGGAAGGCGCGGTGACCCTGCCGATTGGCGGGCTGTACAAGCTGCGCCGGCGCGGCGAAGCGCACGCCTTCGACGGCACGCTGATCCACACACTGCAAAGCGCGGTGGAAACCGAAAGCTATCAGACCTTCAAGCGTTATTCCGATGCGGTGCGGCGCCTGCCACCCGTCGCGCTGCGCGATTTGCTCGATTTCCGTACCGAAGGCCGTACGCCGATTGCACTGGAAGAAGTGGAAAGCATTACGGAAATACGCAAGCGTCTGGTCGCACCCGGTATTTCGCTTGGTGCGCTGAGCCCCGAAGCGCATGAAACACTTTCCATCGCCATGAACCGCATTGGCGCGCGCAGCGATTCTGGCGAAGGCGGTGAAGATCCCGCACGCGCGAAGCCCCGCGCCAATGGCGATAACGCCAATTCCGCGATCAAGCAGATTGCCTCGGGCCGATTTGGCGTCACTGCGGAATACCTCAACAATTGCCGAGAGATTGAAATCAAGGTCGCGCAAGGGGCGAAGCCTGGTGAGGGTGGGCAATTGCCTGGCTTCAAAGTCACGGGGCTGATTGCCAAGCTGCGTCATTCCACACCAGGCGTGATGCTGATCAGCCCGCCGCCGCATCATGATATCTATTCAATCGAAGATTTAGCGCAGTTGATCTATGATCTGAAGCAGATCAATCCGGATGCGACGGTGTGTGTGAAGCTGGTCAGCCGTTCGGGTATTGGCACCATTGCGGCGGGTGTGGCGAAGGCGAAAGCGGATGCGATTCTGGTTTCCGGCCATTCGGGTGGTACCGGTGCTTCGCCGCAATCCTCCATCAAATATGCTGGCCTGCCCTGGGAGATGGGGCTGTCGGAGACGCATCAGGTATTGCTGCTCAATCGCTTGCGGCATCGCGTAAAGCTCCGCACCGATGGTGGTATCAAGACCGGGCGCGATGTGGTGATTGCCGCCATGCTGGGTGCCGAGGAATTCGGTATCGGCACGGCATCCTTGGTGGCCATGGGCTGCATCATGGTGCGGCAATGCCATTCCAATACCTGCCCCGTTGGCGTCTGCACGCAGGATGAGGCGCTACGCGCGAAATTCGCTGGCAGCCCGGAAAAGGTGATCAATCTCTTCTCCTTCGTCGCCGAAGAAGTGCGTGAGATTCTGGCAAGCCTTGGCATGCGCAAGCTGACTGATGTGATCGGGCGCACCGATCTGCTGCAGCAGGTCAGCCGCGGGTCTGAGGATTTGGATGACCTCGACCTCAACCCGCTGCTGGTGCAGGCCGATGCCGGTCCTCACGCATCCTACTGCACCTTGGAAGGGCGTAATGAGGTGCCGGAGACTTTGGACGCGGAAATGATCCGCGATGCGGATGCGCTATTCCGCCATGGCGAGAAGATGCAGCTGCAATACAATATCCGCAACACGCATCGCGCCATTGGCACGAAAGTATCATCGCGTATCGTGCGGCAATTCGGCATGACGGGGCTGCAAGCCGGGCATTTGACCGTGCGGCTGCGCGGCAGTGCCGGCCAATCACTCGGCGCCTTTGGCGTGCGCGGCTTGAAGCTGGAAGTTTTCGGTGATGCCAATGATTATGTCGGCAAGGGCCTGTCGGGCGCTTCCATTGTAGTGCGCCCCGCGCCTTCATCCAGCCTGATCTCGCAGGAGAATACCATCATCGGCAATACGGTGCTGTATGGTGCAACAGCTGGGGAGTTGTTTGCCGCCGGCCAGGCCGGTGAGCGTTTTGCCGTGCGCAATTCCGGTGCCATTGCCGTGGTGGAAGGCTGCGGCGCCAATGGGTGTGAGTATATGACCGGCGGGACGGTGGTGATCCTGGGCGCGGTTGGCGATAATTTCGGCGCGGGTTTCACCGGCGGCCAAGCCTTCATTTATGATGCGGATGGCACGTTTGAAAAACGCATCAATCCAGAAACGCTTCTCTGGTCGCGGCTTGCGCACCCGCATTGGGAAGATGCGCTGCGCGATCTGATAGCCCGCCATGTCACTGAGACCGGCAGCCGTTTTGCCGCGCGCTTGTTGAATGAATGGGCGACGGAACGCGGGCGCTTCTGGCATGTGGTGCCGGAGGAATATGCGAGATACTTGCCCGTGCCAATGAGCGAAGTCGCGGTGATTGCGGCGGAGTAGTTGGGCAAAGGGCGGGGCCAATAGCCAGCCCCGCCTTATCTCATCACCCTGCCATTAGTGGCTTGCGGGAAGCGCAGAATTCCTCCACCGCCGCGATGTAGCGAAGCAGTTCAGCCTCGCCGACCGGCAGGCTGAGCGCCACCATGCCGCGCCGTGCGATATAAATCCCCGCCTTCATCATATCCAGAAAGAATAGCTCCCTAAGGCCTTCTTCTGTGGCGCTTGCCGTGTAGGGGCGAAGGATTGTCCCCAGGCGGAAATGCGGCTGCAGCATGCTGCCAATGCCGGTGAATTGCATGGCAACGCCATGCTTGGTGCAAATCGCATTCAGCGCATCGCGCAGCCCATCGCCGCGCTTGCGCAGCGCCTCCGCCGCGCTGTCGTCAAAAATCTCGCCCATGGCCAGCATCCCCGCGGACATGGACAGCACGTTATTGTTGAAGGTGCCGGCATGGACCAAGGCGCCCGGCTTGTGTGAGTCAAACACCGACATCACATCCGCCCGCCCACCAAAGGCGCCGAAGGACATGCCGCCCGCGATATACTTGCCGAGGGAGACAAGATCAGGCGTGATGCCATGCAGCTTCTGCAAGCCGCCCGCCGTATGTCGGCTGGTCATCACCTCATCAAAAATCAGCAGCGCACCCATTTCGCGCGTCGCTTCTCGTAAACCGGCCAGAAACTCGCGCGTGGCGGGAATGCAGCCGCCGCTACCCATCATGGGTTCCAGCAGCACGGCGGCCAGATCAGCGGCCTGTTCGCGGATCAGCGCCAATGTCCCGGGCAGGTCGTTATATTCAGCAAGCGTCACTGAAAACGGCGCATTCACCACGCTGCCGCCGGTGACGAAGCTCATCACCCCGCCATGATAACCGCCACGGAAGGCGATGATCCTATTACGCCCAGTATGCGCGCGCGCCGCCGCCATGGCCATCAAATTCGCCTCGGTCCCGCTATTGGTGAAGCGCACCAATTCCAGCGCGGGAAAGCGCGCGCAAAGAATGGCGGCAAGCTTCGCCTCATTCTCCCCGACTGCGGCCAGGCTGATGCCATTCTGGATCACCTGATGCAGCAGCACCTGAATGCGCGGATCGGAATGGCCAAATAGCCCCGCTGTATATTCACCGCAGAGGTCGAGGTACTTGTTGCCGTCAATATCTTCCAAATAGCAGCCCTGGCCGCTTTTCATCGCGGTTGGGAAGGGTGTGTAGAAAAGTGTGCTGCGCGTATTGCCCCCCGGCATGACTTGGCGGGCTGCCTCGTGCGCCGTGGCGCTATTGGGGCGCGCGCGGGAATAATTCTCCCGCGCTTCGGCAAGGGCCGCTTCCAGATCTGAATTGCGCGGCGCGGCGGATGCATCAAGCGGCGGTGTCATACGCTTTCCTCCTTATCCTTGGCCTGGGCGATGGCTTCTTATGCAGCATGGACCACCCGCCCTGAGGCGTCACTTCAACATGTTTCATGCTGTCCTGCACCCCCTTTATCAGGGGCCGCATTTTGCACCGGCAGCGCCTGGGTGGCATAAGCGCGCGGTGCGGATTCTCTATCACCTCCCCCTATCCCCCTATGCGCGCAAGGTGCGCCTTGCCTTGGCGGAAAAGCGCATTCCCTTTGACCTAAGGGTCGAAAGGGTCTGGGAAAGGCGTGAGGAGTTTCTGGCCATCAACCCCGCCTGCACTGTGCCAGTGCTGCAGGAGGAGAATGGCTTCTGCATCATCGATTCCTATGCCATTTGCGAATATCTCGATGAAGCCTATCCGGATATGCCGCTGATGGGGCGCTCACTCGGCGAAAGGGCGGAAATCCGGCGCCTGGTGGCTTGGTTTGACGGCAAGTTCCACCTGGAAGTTGGGCGAAACCTGCTGTTTGAAAAACAGATGAAGCAGTTGATGGGCCGGGGTAACCCAGATGCCGGGGCCATTCGCGCGGGCTATGCTAATTTGCGCCCGCATCTGGATTATCTGGGCTGGCTTGCGGAAACGCGGCCTTGGCTGGGTGGAAATGCCCTTTCACTCGCGGATTTGGCGGCGGCGGCGCATCTTTCCGCGCTGGATTACCTGGGCGATGTGGATTGGGCGCTGAATGATGCCGCCAAGGATTGGTATGCGCGGGTGAAATCCCGCCCATCCTTCCGGCCGCTTTTGCAGGACCGGATCAGCGGCCTGATCCCGCCCGAACATTACGCGGATTTGGATTTTTGACGCTTTTCTCTTGAATATAAGATAATGCTAATTTAATTGGTGGGTGAGAGTTTCAAGGAACCCCGCCATGAGCACCGAAACCATTTCCGCCCGTGAGGCCGCTGGCCTGATCGCTACCGGGGAAGCCGTGTTAGTGGATATTCGCGAAGCGGATGAACGCGCCCGCAGCCATGTGCCGGGGTCCAGCCATGCGCCGGCCTCTCGGCTGGGGAGTGGCCCGCTTGGGATTGCGCCCGGTTCCACCGTGATTTTTCATTGCCAATCGGGCAGTCGCACGGCGCTGAATGCCCCGGCCCTGGCCGAAGCCGTGCCGGGCTGCCGTGTTTTGCTGGTGGAAGGTGGGATAGGCGCGCTGAATGCGGCTGGCGTGAAGGTCAAGGAAGATAAGCAGGCACCATTGCCCATCATGCGGCAGGTGCAGATCACCGCGGGTAGCTTGGTGCTGCTTGGCGCGGTGTTGGGCGCGCTGGTGGACCCGCGCTTTCACGCGCTTTCCGCCTTTGTCGGCGCGGGTCTGGTTTTTGCCGGCATCATGGGGCTGTGCCCCATGGCGAATTTGCTCGCGCTGATGCCGTGGAACCGGCGCGCGGCTTAGCCAGCCTGGATCAATCCACCTTCGCACCGGAGGCGCGGATCAGCGGCGCGAAAGCGGCTTCATTATCTGCGCGGAATTTCACGAATTCCTCAGGCGTCGTGTACCAGGTGGTTGCGCCATTATCGTAGAAGCGCTTCTTGATATCCTCACTTTCCAGCGATTGCTTGGTGAGTTCATTGATGCGCCGGATGAGTGCGGGGGAAATCCCTGCAGGTGCGCAAACGCCACCCCAGGAAGAAATGTCAAAGCCTGGCAGGAATTCCGCCAGGGCGGGAATTTCGGGTGCTTGCGGGCTGCGCTGCGCGCCTGTCACGGCCAAAGCGCGCACCTTGCCGTCACGTGCCAGCGCTAGTGCTTGCGGGATATTATCGAAAATCATGTGAACGCGCCCGCCAGCCAGATCAATATGCGCCGGCGCCGCGCCGCGATAGGGCACATGCAGCATATCCACGCCGGCCAGGAATTTGAACATCTCGCCTGAGAGATGCACCGTGGTCCCGGACCCGGATGATGCGAAAGCGTATTTGCCTGGATTGGCCTTCAGCAGCGCGATCAGTTCAGGGACGCTCCGCGCCGGAACATCATTGTTCACCACAAGCATATTCGGCAATTGCCATAGGCCAGAGATCAGCGCGATGTCGCGCGCGGGGCTGTAATTCAGCCGCGAATAAAGTGTGGGCGAAATCGCAAGCGGTGCTACCGATGCAAGACCGATGGTATTGCCATCCGGCGTGGAGCGCGCAATCGCTTCCGTCCCCACATTGCCGCCAGAACCGGAGCGATTTTCGACAACGAATTGCTGGCCGGTAATCTCGCTCATTTTAATGCACCAGATGCGGGACAGGATATCCGTACCCCCACCCGGCGGGAAAAGCCCGATGAAGCGAATGGGGCCCGTTGGCCAATTGCCCTGCGCGCTGACAATGGCGGGTGCGGCAAGCGAGCCTGCGCCAAGGGCCAAAGTGGTGCGGCGTGTGATGGTGTTTTTCATATTGATCCTCCCGTAAGCCCCGCGCCTTGGGGCGCGGCCTGTTCGCTTCGGGCAAGCCTAGCGCCTGATTCGGGCGGGTGGAAACACCAAAGCCCCGCACTGGCGGCACAAAAAAGAATGGCCCGAAAACCATAAGGTTTCCGGGCCAAGTCAACAGGGAGGCTTCACGTCTGGGAGACGAGGGATCAACGGACCCCTTCCGAAAATCTCGGATACCCATCTTATAGCCGCTCTCGCCCTGGTTGTGGTTCCCGTTCTTCACCACACGGCCATGCAAAAAACGCATGGCTTGTGACTTTGCTGTAACATTCAGTCACAGCGCGCCGGTCAGCTCCGCCACCAAAAAGTCCCGGAAAACCGCTACACGCTTGGAATGCCTCATTTCTTCGGGATAGACGAAGTAAGCCTCAATCTTCGGCCCCTTCACCCCCGGCAGCACCTGGACGAATTCATCCAACTCCGCCCCGATGTAATCCGGCAGCGCCGCCAGGCCCAAACCACTACGGACCGCCTGCACCATGCCGGGCATGGAATTGAGTTCCACCGCCGCGCGCCTAGCCGTGCCGGGGCGTCGGCCGACCTCCGCCAGCCAATTGATGTTCTCAATCGGCGGCTGATAATCGCCATAGATGATCAGCCGATGCGCGTCCAAATCCTCGGGCCTTTGCGGGATGCCGATGGTCTTCAGATAAGAAGCCGCACCGCAAATCCGCCAGCCGAAACTGGCGATATGGCGCTGGATCAATTCCGGCTGCCGCGGCGCATGCATGCGGATCGCGACATCCGCTTCGCGCATCGCGATATCCAGATCGGAATCATCCAATAGCAAGGTCACACTGATTTCGGGATGGATATCCAGCAGCTTCTTCAAGCGTGGCGCCAACCAGGTACTACCAAAGCCAATGGTGGAAGTGACCTTGAGCCGCCCTGCTGGGCGCTCTCGGCTTTCGGTCAACATGGTTTCAGTCATCGCGAGTTTCGCGAAAACTTCGCGCACCGTGCGGTTCAGGGTTTCGCCCTGTTCGGTCAGGATCAGGCCGCGCGCATGCCGGTGAAACAGCGGCACATTCAGTGCTTCTTCCAAAGCTTGAATTTGCCGCGATACCGCGGATTGGCTCAGGTTCAGCGTATCACCCGCATGGGTAAAAGACCCTGCCTCCGCCACCGCGTGAAAGATACGAAGCTTGTCCCAATCGGTCGGCATCAGGCCGCTGCCGCGTGGCCCGCTTCAAGCGCAGCAAGATATTTTTCGGCCTCAAGCGCGGCCATACAGCCGGTGCCTGCGGCGGTGACCGCTTGCCGATAGATCTTGTCCTGCACATCGCCGGCAGCGAAGACACCAGGGATAGAAGTGCGCGTGCTGCCGGGCGTGGTTTCGATATAGCCATCCGCATCCATGGCGATTTGGCCTTGGAACAGGGCGGTTGCGGGCGAATGGCCGATGGCAACAAAAACGCCATCCACCTTCAATTCGCGTACCTCACCGGTGATGCGATCACGCAGCGCGAGCCCCCGCGCGACTGGCATGCGGCCTGATGTATCGGCCAGCACTTCTTCCGTCAGCGTGTTCCACATGATCGAAACATTGGGTTTCGCGAAAAGCCGCTGTTGGAGGATTTTCTCTGAACGCAAGGAATCGCGCCGATGGATCAGCGTGACATGGCGCGCGAGGTTGGAAAGATACAGCGCTTCCTCGGTCGCGGAATTGCCGCCGCCAATCACGGCCACATCCTTGCCGCGATAAAAGAAACCATCGCAGGTTGCGCAGGCAGAAACGCCAAAACCACCCAATTCCTTCTCACCCGGAATCCCAAGCCAGCGCGCCTGCGCGCCAGTCGCGATCACCAGCGCCTCAGCCACATAAACATCGCCAGAATCACTCACCGCGCGGAAGGGCCGGCGCGAGAGATCAATGGAGGTAATCACATCCTGCACCACCTTGGTGCCGCAATGCACAGCCTGTGCGGCCATTTGGTCCATCAGCCACGGGCCTTGCACGGCCTCTGCAAAGCCTGGGTAGTTTTCCACATCGGTGGTGATGGTCAGCTGCCCGCCTGGTTGCATCCCTGCGACCAACAGCGGTGAGAGCCCCGCGCGCGCGGCATAGATCGCCGCCGTATAGCCTGCCGGCCCGGCACCCAGAATGAGCAGCTTGCTTTGAAATGTCTCGGCCACGATCCGCACCCCTGAAATCTACCGGTTGATATCGGCCAGCCTATCCTTTCGGGCAAGCCGATACCTAACCGATGCCGCATCTTGAAATGATATTGCGCGGCAGCCCGGTTTTGAGCAATGAAGACCCGTGCCCAATCCCAAGAACCCTGCCCCCGATCCGGCGCTGGATGCCCTGGACCGCCAGATTCTGGCGGAACTCCAGGCTGATGGCCGCATCACGAATGTTGAACTCGCGCGCCGCGTCAATCTTTCCGCGCCGCCTTGCCTCCGACGCGTGAGGCGGCTGGAAGAAGAAGCGGTGATTCGCGGCTACCACGCTGATATAGACCCCGCCGCGCTGGGGTGGGAGGTGATGTTCTTCGCGCTTGTTGGCTTGGAATCGCAAAAGCAAAGCGTGCTCGATGCCTTTGAAGCGCTGGCAACTTCCTGGCCGGAGGTGCGCGAATGCCACATGATCAGGGGCGGCGGGGATTTCCTTCTGCGACTCGTCGCGCGCAATACCGCGCATGAAAATGAATTGACCGCGCGGCTGACGGGCGCTGCTTCTGTGCTGCGCGTGCAGACCTTACAGACGATCCGCACGGCGAAGGATGCGGCCGGCGTGCCGCTCGGTTAACGCGGCAGGGCGGTTTGGCCCAGCACCCAACCCTCCCACCTGCGGATCATAGGGTCTGCGGGGATGAAATCCGGGCGCTTGCCGTCAATCACGCCAATCAGTCCAAGCAAGCCAATCAGCGAATCGAAGCGATCCTCACCGGCGGCATCGGGACCGAAGCCGGCTTCGATCATCTCGGCCAAGGCCGCATCAGGGGTGACCTGAAGGGCCGCCATGGCGTCACGCAATGCCGGCGCCAGCACGCGGCGTGGTGCCTCAGCGCGTTTTGACCCTGCCAGTTTCAGTCCCAAGTGCCGCAAGGCTTCCGCTGGATAGACCTCAGCAATGGCAAGCGCGCCGGGGCGGAGCAGATCATGCAGCGCACCCGCGAAGGGCCAAAGCCTGAAGGGCGCGCCAGCGGCCAAAGCGCGGGCGAGCCAATCGCGCCAGGCGCTGATCGCCGCCTTGCCAGATTGATTGGCGCCAAGTGTCCAGAATACCGGTGCCCCGGCGGGGCGTTCAGCCGTGGCGCGATCACATAAGCGCGACAGGCCAGCAGCATCGGCAAGCCCAAGTGCCGCAGCATGGGCCGCGCGCGTCATGCCCTTGATCCCACGTGCCGGATAGAAGGGGCGCGCGGGGGAGACAGTTTCGAGCCCCGGTGAGACCGCAAAGAAATCAGGATTGTCCGTGAGCCCGGCCAAAAAAGTCGGAAAATCCTGTTCCGGGCGGTGTTCCGCGAAGCCGCGCGGTACGCCAAGCGGCAGGTCAAGGCCAAGTGCGGCGGGGCCGCCTTCCGCGATCAGGGCTGCGGCCAGCGCGGCGGGGTCCCCCACCAGGCGTGGCGCGCTTGCTTGCCACAAGCCCCCTTGGCGCCGTGCCAGCGTGACCCAGCGTTTGCGGGCATCCATGCTCCAATCCGCATGGGCGGCGATCACGTTGTTAAATCCCTCGCGCAGGGCCTGGGCTTCATGTCATGCTGAACGCAACAAGAAGGGAGAGCGTGATGGATGGGATGGCGGTCCTGGCGCCCAAGGGTGCTGATGCGTCGCATCCGGCGGTGCAATATGGCGCGATTGCAAAGCTGTTTCATTGGGTGACGCTGGGCCTGATGCTGGTGGCGCTGCCGCTTGGCTTTGTCATCCAACATGTCAAGGATGACAGCAAGATGGCGTTTTACGCCGTGCATGAAAGCGCGGGGCTGACCATCCTATTCGTTGCCATTGCCCGGCTGATCTGGCGCTGGCTGAGCCCGCCGCCCAGCCTGCCCAATGACATGCCGAAGCTGCTCCGCACCGCATCCAGCGCCGTGCATCATGCGCTTTATGCGCTGCTGATCATCCAGCCCTTGCTTGGCTTTATGGCCACCAATGCCTGGGGTTTCCCGATGCAGGGTGCCACGGCCTATTTGGGCTTTATCGAGTTTCCGAAATTCATGGAGGCTTGGGAAAGCCTCGCCAAAATCTTGAAGCTGCTGCACACAATAGGCGGTTGGTCTTTGGTGGTGCTGATTGCGCTGCATGTGGGCGGCGCGGTGTTTCACCACGCCATCAGGCGCGATGGCACGCTGATGCGCATGATCTGAACCGCACTGGCCCCGGTGATCCCAGGTGGCCCTGGTCCATTCT
>JBPCSO010000033.1:0-3343 GCA_051007055.1 Roseomonas sp. | reverse complement strand
GCGCGGCGCCCTACATGGACATCGGGTTGCTTGTCGCGGTGACGTGCCCCCCTGAAATGTCTCCAAATTTCGGTAGAGTCTGTTTCTCAAGGGGACGGACGAATGAAACGCAGCAGGTTCAACGATGAGCAGATCATCGGGATTTTGAAGGAACAGGAAGCGGGTGCGGTGACGGCGGATGTTTGCCGCCGTCACGGGATCAGCGAAGCGACATTCTACAAGTGGAAGGCCAAGTTTGGCGGCCTGGAAGTGACGGAGGCCAAGCGGCTTCGCGCGCTGGAGGAGGAGAACGCCAAGCTCAAGAAGCTTTTGGCCGAGGCAATGCTGGACATTGCGGTCTTGAAAGACATCTCCTCAAAAAAATGGTGACGCCCGGCGCGAAGCGGGACGCGGTCGCTCATGCCCGTGGCTGTTACGGGCTGAGCGAGCGCCGGGCGTGTCACCTGATCGGAATTCCCAGGCGGGTTGTGCGGTATAAGCCGAGCCGTCCGGACGATACTCACCTGCGGCAGCGGTTGCGTGAGCTGGCGGCCGCGCGGCGGCGGTTTGGCTATCGGCGGCTTGGCTATCTCCTGGCCCGCGAGGGGCTAAAGCCGAACCATAAGAAGCTGCTGAGGCTCTATCGCGAGGAGGGGCTGAAGGTGCGTCGGCGGGGCGGCCGGAAACGGGCGCTGGGCACCAGGGCGCCAATGGCGCTGCCACAGGGCCCGAACCAGCGCTGGTCGTTGGATTTTGTCTCTGACGCCTTTGGCTGTGGTCGAAGTTTCCGCATTCTGTGCGTGGTGGATGATTTCACGCGCGAATGCATGGCACTGGTGCCCGATACATCGCTGTCGGGCGCCAGGGTGGCGCGTGAACTCGACAAGATCGTGGCAATCCGCGGCAAGCCGCTGGCGGTGGTTAGTGACAACGGCACGGAGCTGACATCGGCCTCGATCCTACGCTGGTCGCAAGAGCGGCGGGTGGAATGGCATTACATCGCGCCGGGCAAGCCGACCCAGAATGCGTTCGTCGAAAGCTTCAACGGACGGCTGCGCGACGAGTGCCTGAATGAGACGCTGTTCACCTCCATGGCGCAGGCACGGGCCGTGCTCGCGGCCTGGCGGCAGGATTACAATACCGTCCGGCCACACTCGAAACTGGGCGGGCTCACCCCCGCCGAGATCGCCGGTCAACGGGGATGGGGGCATGCCCCCATCCCCGTTGCCATAACCTCAACCATCAGCCATCAAAGCAAAGGGCTCTCCGTCTGAGTGGATACATTCAGGGGAGCACGCCACACAAATTAGCCCAACCACCAACGTCAAACTAAAAAAACAATGGGGCGCAGACAGCGGTTACATAGATGCTACGTTAGTGAGCACAGAAAGTGCTCTCAAATGATCTGACGACGGATATCCTCAGAGGAGCACGTCGGCGAATTAGAATCATAAATCCAATTTGAGTTGCGCCTGGGTTTGGAGCTGTATGTGTGGCGTGGTTTTGCTTCCTGTCATGGGTAGGCCGGCCCTTCGGCTACCATGCTTGTTGGCAATCTTTCCGGCTTCAAGGTGATGTTCCGCGGCCTTTCGAAGCCCATAAAGAATGTCTCGGGCTGCCTTCGCCGCACCGGCGTTATCTACGATCGGCTTCAGGTAGCGCAGCCCTTCGGCGCCAGGCCAACGCCAGGGTTCATGAATGAAGGCGTCCGGCACAGCTCGCAATTCGGGAACTTGGGCTCGAATGAAGGCACCAGACGGATCCTGGTCCATCCCCTGCTTCACTGGATTATAGATGCGGATCGTATTGATGCCGGTGGTACCGGATTGCATCTGCACTTGTGGCCAATGAATGCCCGCTTCGTAATCCACGAATTTACGCGCGAGATGAAGCCCGCTTTCCCGCCAGGGCAGCCAAAGGTGGTGGCTTGCGAAGGAAATCAGCATGGCGCGCATACGAAAATTGATCCAGCCATGCTGATTGAGTGCGCGCATACAAGCATCCAGAAAAGGAAAACCAGTTTCCCCATTGGTCCAGGCTGAAAGCCTTACTGGATCCGCAACGTTCGGACGCACCCCATCATAGGCACGATGCAGATTTTCAAATTCTAGCTTTGGTTCATCTTCAAGCTTTTGCATGAAGTGGCAATGCCAATGCTGCCGTCCCATGAAGGAGATGAGGGAAGCGCGCCACGCGCGGGCATCGGCATCCGAAGAATGCCGTAGCGCCTCCATCCTGGTGGCGCTCGCTTGCGCCACTTCGCGCATGGAAAGGCTGCCCCATGTAAGATGCGGCGAAAGCCGCGAACAAGCATCGAAGGCGGTCAAGGGGCTCGACATCTGAAAGCGGTAATCTCGACCGCGCTCGAACAGAAAGCCACGCAAGCTTGCAATCGCGGCTGTTCTGCCGCCCGGCTGACGACGCGGGCAAGGGTCTGGCACAAGGCCAAGCGCGGATGCGCTGGGCACGGAAGATGGCCACGCGCCTTGAAGCGGTTGCAAGACAGGGGGCTGCGTGATGGGTTCTGCCATTCTGCGATCCCACGCGCGCGCCCAGCCATCGCGCGTCCTGAGCCTGCGAACGACGCCGAATTGCGGCACTTCGTGCCACGGTACACCAGCTTCCCTGGCCCATGCGGCCACGGCTCTATCCCGCGCATAGGTCCAGTCATTGCCGGTTTCTTCATGGCTCCAAAGACTGACGACACCGTGGGTCTGATGAAGCTGCCTGAAGATTGAGACAGCATCACCGATCATCACGCATAAGGGTTGCCCAAGCGCTGCCAGATCGGCATGTAATTCCTTCAGGCATTCCGTAGCAAAAGCCCATTGGCGCGCGGAGGCATCCGGCACTGCCCAAAGATTAGGTTCGGCGATGTAGAGCGGAAGGACCGGGCCATGCAAAGCCGCCATATGAAGGGGCCTATGGTCAGCCACCCGCAGGTCTTTCTTAAACCAAACGATCTGCATCAATCGTCCTCAATGGTGGGAACGTTGATGCATTACTGGTGGTGCAGGGAGAAGAAGCGCAATAAAGGCGCGGCTGTAGCCTAGCGGTTCGAATAGCTTCATTGTCCAGCCGACTGACTAATGCGGTGTGTTACGGCTATTGATGGCCGCAAACGGCAGCATTTTAGAAGATGTCTCTTGGGTCCGGCCATGAGGCTCATAAAGGAAAGGGGCATTGCCTTTGCAAGCTGTTCCCGTGGGGGTGCCCCCCTGCTGAGCCTGGCGGCAAACCACGGGTTGATTTGCTTGGTGAGTTATTGCTGATGCTGCGCCTGATGTGTGGTGTGGAGCGAAATGGTCCCTGAGCTGAATGGCTTAGGTGTTGATATGTTAAGTTCGGTGAGATTTGATGCGGG
>JBPCSO010000032.1:0-5307 GCA_051007055.1 Roseomonas sp. | reverse complement strand
CGCGCCGATATGGTGCCGGAAGCCTCAGGGCTTGCCGGGATTGGGGCTGAGCAGCGCCTGCTTGCCTGGCTTGTCTTTCCAATCATCCGCATCTGCGGGGGCTTCGCCCTTGCGGGTGATATTCGGCCATTGCTGGGCGTAATCGCGGTTAAGTTCTACCCAAGGGGTCGCCTTGTCGTCGCTATCGGGCAGGATCGCCTCAGCCGGGCATTCCGGTTCGCAGACGCCGCAATCAATGCATTCATCCGGGTGGATCACCAGCATGTTTTCGCCAACATAGAAGCAGTCCACCGGACAGACTTCCACGCAATCCATGTATTTGCAGTTGATGCAATTTTCGGTGACGACATAGGTCACTGGCGGTATTCCTTGGGGCTGAGCCTATCCAAAATCGCGCCCAAAATGACCGCGTCAGACGTTTTAGACAAGGTGGCTTGACGCATGGCTGTCAAGATTCAGGCAAGCACCTCATAAAGCGTTTGCGCCTCACTGGCCGGGCCGCGCCGTTCGGCCAAAGCCAGCACCCGCCAGAGGATGATCTGCCCGGAAGCGCCCTGTCCCTGCGCTAGGGTCAGCACATCACCCGGCCGCAGCTTGGCATGGGGCTTATCGGTCGGCAGGCGATTGATCCGCACCACGCCCTTTTCCACCTGCCGCGCGCATTCTGCCCTGGTCTTGCGGAAACGCGCGCACCAAAGCCAGGCATCCAGCCGCTGATAATCCCGCCCTTCCGCCTCTGCCGCCACCGCGACCTGCTCAATCCTTCTTGAGCTTCAACGCGGCCAGCACCGCAAAGGGGCTATCGGGGCGCGGCATGGGGGGCAGCGCCACGCGATCTTCCCGCGGGGGGCGCTGGCCGCGCGGGCGGTCATTACCGCCCTTATGGCCGTATTGCTGGCGCTGTTGCTGCTGCCCGCCGCCGTCGGGCTTGGGGCGGCGATCCGGGCGTTGATCCGGCCGGCGTTCCGGGCGCTGCTGTTCGGGCCGCGCCTGTTCTGGTGTGGCGCCTTCAGCCACATTGGCCTCGGCGGGCTTGTCCTCACGCTGGCGCTGATCCGGGCGCGGACCGCGCCGATCAGGGCGCCGGTCATCGCGGCGTGGGCCTTGGTGCTGGCGCGCCTCGAAGCGCGGTGCGCGCTGCTGGCCGATGCGCGCGGGCGCGGGCGGGCCGAAGTTTTTCTCGTCCAGAGTTTCTGCCGGAATCAGGCGGAAGCCCATGGCATCCAGCACCGGGCCCAAGTTTTCGCCCTTGATCCCCAATCGGCTTGCCAAATCCCCCGGCAACAGGGCAGGCGCCTTGCGCGTCAGATGCCCCAATTCGCCGGCAATACGTTCTGCCACATCAAGCCGCAGCAGCACGGGGCCGGCGGGCAGCCAGCCCATGGTCTCCGCAAAGCCGCGCGGCCAATCGGCGGGCGGCGCCACGGCAATCAAACCGCCCGAGGGCAGTTTTGGCGTTTCAATGCCACGCAGCAGGGACCAAAGCTGCGCGCGCAGCGCCATGGCGCGCGGCTTCAGCGCTTCCGGCACGTAAAGCGCATAGCGCCCGGCGCGGATACCAATGCCCTTCAGCTTTTGGCGCAGATCGGGGCGGATATCCGCATCCGTCGCCCCCATGGCCAGGCCCAATTCTTCCCGCAACCGGAAGGCCGGGCCGCGCAAGGTGTTATCCTCGGCGGCCTTTTCTTCCGCCGTGAAAATCGCCCCCAGATCGCGCTTCACCAGCGCTTCAATCCAGGTCGCCAACCGCGCGCGAATGCGTTCGCGTTGCGCGCCATCCAGAAATTCTGAGGGTAGCACTTCAATTTGCGGCTTGCCCGGTTCGGAACCGTGCTTCAGCTTCGCCACTTCGGCGATATCGCCAAGCCCCGCCGGCATATTGGGCGCGTGGGAATAGGCCCAGGTCACGCCATGCTGCGGCGTCAACGCAAAAGCCTCATCCTTCGCGGATTCCAGCATGGTAACGCGGCGCGGGATTTCCGCCCCCAAGGCACGGCGCGCGGCACGCAGCACCACGCGGCGTTCTTCTTCCTTCACTGCTGCGCCATCGGGTTCAAACAGGAAGCCCTTCACATGGCCTACCGGATGGCCTTCCACCACCACTTCACCACGGCGCGTGACGGCCGAGAGCAATTCCTCATCGCTTTCATCAAGCGCACGGATCAGATGCGCCGCGCGGCGGTCAACAAAGCGCGCGGTCAGGCTTTCATGAAGCGCGTCTGAGACCATGTCTTCCACGCGCCGCGCATCCGCCTGCAAGCCCGCGGCATCATCCAGCCAATCAGCCCGCGCCGCGACATAGGACCAGACGCGAATGGCCGAAAGCCGCGCCATCAGCGTATCAAGATCACCTTCCGCCATGCCGAGCTGCGCGAGCGATGAAGCGACCCAATCACGCGGCAGGCGGCCTTCACGCGCCAGATGCGTGAAGATGCGCGCGCAAAGCCTGGTGTGGCTATCATCCGCAAGCTTGCGGAAATCCGGCACCTGGCAGGCTTCCCAAAGCAGGCGCACGCGTGATGCTGTATCCGCCAGGCCGCGAATTTCTTCTTCCCGCACCAGCATGGAAAGCGTGATGTGGTCCACCGCATCATGGCCCTTGGCAAGGCCCGGCAGCGGCGCCGCCGCACCCAGGGTATCGAGCAGCGTTTCGACCGAGGAGAAATCCAGATCGGAATTGCGCCAGGCGAGGGTTTTCAGCGGCTCAAAAGCATGGGTTTCAATCTGGGTGATGACGTCATCATCCAGTGTCGGCGCTTCCGCCGTGGTGCCGAAGGTGCCATCGCGCATGCCACGCCCAGCGCGGCCCGCGATTTGCGCGATTTCCTGTGCGGTCAATGCACGCGGCTGATGGCCATCAAACTTGTTCAGCGCGGCAAGTGCCACATGGTCCACATCCATATTGAGGCCCATGCCAATCGCATCTGTCGCGACCAGGAAATCCACTTCACGGTTTTGATACAGCGCCACCTGCGCATTGCGCGTGCGCGGCGAAAGCCTTCCCATCACCACCGCGCAACCGCCGCGTCGGCGGCGCACGGCTTCGGCAATCGCGTAGACTTCCTGGGCGCTGAAGGCGACAATGGCGGAACGCGCCGGCAGGCGTGAAAGCTTGGCGGGGCCGGCATAAGTCAGCTGCGACAAGCGCGCACGGGCTTCAATTTCCGCACGCGGAATCAGCCGGCGCAGCAGGGGTGCGATGGTCTCGGCGCCCAGGAACATGGTTTCCACCATGCCGCGCGCATTGAGCAGCCGATCGGTGAAGATATGCCCGCGATCCGGGTCCGCACAGAGCTGGATTTCATCCACGGCGAGGAATTCCACCGGGCGATCGAGCGGCATGGCTTCCACCGTGCAGGCGAAATACTTCGCCTCTGGCGGCACGATTTTTTCCTCACCGGTGATGAGCGCGACGGAGCGTTCGCCCTTCATCGCCACCATGCGATCATAGTTTTCACGCGCCAGCAGCCGCAGCGGAAAGCCAATACTGCCCGAGGCATGGGCGAGCATCCGCTCAATCGCGAGGTGGGTCTTGCCGGTATTGGTCGGGCCAAGAATGGCGCGAACCCTGGGTTCGAACATGCGGGGGTCAATGTCCAAAAGAAAAACGCGTTGCTCCGTGGCATGATGCGGCGCGCTTGTCCATGGTGGCGGCAGCGGGCAGGGTGATGGCGCAAGATGAACCCCGCCACCCGCTTCGCCCTGATCTTCGCCGCGCAATTCGCGGCCTTTGGCGTGATGATGCCCTTTCTGCCGCCGCTTTTGCTGGCGCGCGGGCTGACACCGGCTGATTTGGGCACTGTGTTGGCCGCCGGCAGTGCGCTGAAATTGCTGGCCGGGCCGCTGGGTGGGCGGGTGGCCGATTGGCTGGGTGATCCCAGGCTGGTGCTGATTTGCTGCACCGGCGCCGCGGCGGTTTTCGCGGCGGGTTTTGGGGTTGTCGGCGGGTTTTGGGCGCTGCTTTTGGTGAATTTGGCGCTATCGGCGGCGCTGGCACCGACCACCGCGCTGGCCGATGCGATGGCGCTGCGCGTGGCCCGGGAACCACCCGGATTTGATTATGGCCGCGCCCGGGCGGCGGGTTCCGCAAGCTATATCCTGGCTGCCGTGCTGGCTGGCGCGCTGGTGGGCGTACTGGGCGCGGGCAGCGCTGCCTGGCTGATTGCCGCCATGCTTGGCCTTGGCGCCGCAGCGGCCTTTCTGCTGCCGCACGCCGAGGGCTTCGGGCGCGGCGGGGCCAGCGGGTTTCGCGCCGCCCTGGCACTGCCGTGGTTGCGCCGGCTGATGCTGATTGCCGCGCTGATGCAAGGCAGTCACGCGGCCTATTACGCCTTCGGGTCCATCCATTGGCAAGCTTTGGGCTTCAGCGCCGGGGTGATTGGCCTGCTTTGGGCCTGGGGTGTGGTGGCGGAGGTCGCGCTGTTCATGTGGGGGCGCGGCCTGGTGGAACGGCTTGGCGTGCGCGGTCTTGTTCTGCTGGCAGCGGGGGCGGGCGTGCTGCGCTGGCCGATTATGGCGGTAAGTGAAAGCCTGCCGCCGCTGATTTTCGCGCAAGCGCTGCATGCGCTGACTTTTGGCGCCATGCATTTGGCGGCGATCAAGCTGTTGCAGGAACGCGTACCGGCAAGCCTGGGGGGCACGGCGCAGACGCTGCTCGGCGCCGCCGTGGGGGCGATGACGACGCTGCTGACGCTGGCTTCGGGGCTTGGCTATGCCGCGCTTGGGGCGGGGATTTTCTGGGCCATGGCGGGGCTTTGCGCGGTGGTCGTGGCGTTGGTGTGGGTGGGTAGCCTTAGCCGCAGGTAATCCGCGTCACCACGCCGTTTTCGATCAGCCCGGTTGCGCGATCTAGCCGATAATCCTTGGTCATGGGCGTGGTTGGCCCACCCATGCGCACGGTGCTGATGCCCGGCATGGCTTGCAGGGCAGCGCGCACTTCTTCGGGCGCTTTGCCGATCAAGGCCGCGAAGCGCGCCTCATGCCGCGCGCAGCCTTCGGGCGCCTGTGCCTGCGCAGCGCCGGCGATGGCGAGAAAGCCGACAGTCAAGGCAAGGGACCGCAGTTTCCGTGTCATCGTTCAATCCTTCTGAAGCCGTCTTGGGCAACAAAATCAGTTGAACATTGTGCCATGGCGAATTTGCGGCGGAGGCACGCCAGATTGCCGCGCGGCTGCGCAAGCGCCATTCTGGGCCGTACCGCTTTGCAAGGAACCCGCCCCATGGCCCAGCCGCTTTCCATCATGTCCACCCTCGCTTTGCAGGGCGTTCTGGAAGTTCTGGCGCCGCTTTGGGCCAAGACCAACCCGGC
>JBPCSO010000031.1:0-29692 GCA_051007055.1 Roseomonas sp. | reverse complement strand
AGCAGCAGGATATCGGGGCGCGTGGTGTAAAGCGCCTCGGCCTCGGCCCGCGCGGCCTCGGCCCCCGCACGTTCTTCAGCCAGTCGCGCCAATTGCGGTTCAAGGGCAGCGATGCGGGTTTCAGCGCGCGCATCCCGTGCGGCCAATTCACCTTCTGCCCGGCGCGCGGCGGAAGCAGCGGCTTCGGCAGCGCTACGTGCGTTGCGCGCAGCGGCTTCGGCGCTGGCGGCTTCCGCTTCGGCAGCTTCGGCGGCCATGCGCGCGGCTTCCGCTTCCGCAGCCGCCACTTCGGCCTGATCTAGCCGCGCTTCAGCCGCGCGTAGAGCATTGCGTTGCGCTAGCCGCACGGCACCCGGCGTGGGCGCGCCGGCGTGATGCGTATGGCCATCCCAGCGCCAGACCGCGCCTTCTTCCGTCACCAGCGCTTGGCCAGGGCGCAGCCCCGCTTGCAGCGCTGCGCCATCCATCCCGCGCGCAAGCAAACCCACTTGCGATAGCGCGCGCGCCAAGGCCGCCGGCGCTTCCACCAGGCGCGAAAGCGGCACCGCGCCATCTGGCAAGGCTTGCGCAACAATCAATGGTGGCAGGTTGCGCCAATGCCGCGCGGCAGAGGCATCCGCTGGGCTTTCCAAAGCCTCACCCAAGGCAGCGCCAAGCGCGGCTTCAAGGCCGGGCGGCACACGCACCTGGTCAAGAATGGGCTGGGCGGATGCTGTGCCGCGCGCTTCCAATACTTCCGTCAGCGCCGCCACTTCAGCGGCAATGCGCGCGCGCGCGGCGCCTATTTCGGCGGCATTGCGGCGCGCCTGCACCAAGGCTTCAGTCGCCGCAGCGCGTGTTGCTTCCGCTTCGCGAAGCTGCGCGGCGCTTTCGGTCAGGGTGGCTTCGGCCAGCTGGGCTGAGGATAGCGCGGCATCTCGCGCGGCCTCCGGAATACGCTCGGCTAAAGCGGCGTCACGTTCGGCAGAAAGCGCAGCATATTGCGCGACAATGCGCCGGTGGCGTTCATCAGCGGCGCGCAAGGCGGTTTCGCGGCGTGCGGCCTCGGCGCTGGCTTCCTCAGCGGTGCGACGCGCTTCGGCATGTTTGGCAACGGCTTCAGTGCGCGCGCCCTCAGCCTGTTCCAAAGCGTCACGCGCTGCAGCAAAACCCGCTTCGGATTGTGCGACATGCTGGGCGGCGGCTTGTTTTTCTGCCTCCGTCACTGCGCGCGCCTCAGCGGCGTCACGATCAGCGCTCAGCGCCGCATGGGCTTCGCGCGCACGGCGAAGCCGTGTCTCGGCAGCGGCCAATTCCGCTTCGGCAGCCTGCAATTGCGCGGCGCCGGCGGCAGCGGCTTCGGTGGCCTGATTGGCGGCGCGTTCCGCATCGCGCACTGTTTCAATCGCATCGGCCAAAGCGGCGGCGGCAGCTTCCCGCCGTGCGGGCAGGGCGGCTTCGCGTTCAACCAGGCTTGCATCTTCTTCCGTGATGCGCGCGCGCGCGGCATCGGCGTCCTGCGCCAGAGCCTCAGCATGCGACAGATCCTGGCGGAGTTCCGCAAGCCGCGCTTCGGCGGCTTCAAGCGCGGCACGGGCGCGGCTTTCCTCGGCTTCCATGCCTTCCGCTTCAACGCGGCGGCGTTCCAAGGCAGTGCGTGCCAGGGCTTCATCGGCGCGCGGCGCGGCAAGGCCCTGTTCGGCTTCATGCAACGCAATCGCCGCGGCTTCGGCTTCCTGTTCCGCCGCGCTGGTGGCACTGCGCGCGGATGCCAGCGCGGTCGCGGCAGCGGTCAGTGCGGTATTGGCGCGTGCGGCGAGCAACGCCAGCCATTCGCCTTCCGCCTGCCGCACCAGGCCCGAGATATTGCGATAGCGATTGGCCTGGCGCGCTTGGCGTTGCAGCCCCTGGCGCTGTGCATCCAATTGGCCGAGCAAATCTTCGGCGCGCGACAGATTGGTTTCCGCCTGACGCAGCTTGAGTTCGGCTTCATGCCGGCGCGCACGCAGCCCGGCAATGCCGGCGGCTTCTTCCAAAACGCCGCGCCGGTCATCGGGTTTTGCTTGAATAAGCGCGGCAACACGGCCCTGGCTGACAAGGGCTGAGGACCGCGCGCCGGAACCGATATCGGCGAACATTGTCTGCACATCACGCGCGCGTAATTCCTTGCCGTTGACGCGGAAATTGCTGCCCTCACCACGCGAAATCCGGCGCGTGACTTCCAATTCGGCGATATCGTGATTGGGTGCCGGCGCCAGCCCTGCGGCATCTTCCAGAAAGAGCACCACTTCCGCGACATTACGGCCTGGGCGTGTGGCGGTGCCGGCAAAAATTACATCATCCATTTCGCCGCCGCGCATCGCCTTGGGCGAGGTTTCCCCCATGGCCCAGCGCAGCGCTTCAACAACATTGGATTTGCCGCAGCCATTGGGCCCGACAATGCCAGTCAGCCCCGGCAGCACTTCAACTGATGTGGCTTCCGCGAAGGATTTGAAGCCGGCAATGCGAATGCGCGACAGCTTGGCATTATGCGCAGCGCGCTCCTGGTCTTCGCTGCGCGCGGGCTCGGTCACATCAGCTTCGGGCGTGCTGACTTCGGCTTCGGCTGCGGCGGGGGGGATCGCTTCTTCCATCACCGGGGGGTTGCTTCCCGCACCGCGGCTTCGAAGCGTTCAAAGGAAATTGCGCCGGGCAGTTTCTGCGTGCCGATAATGAAGGTGGGGGTGGCGCTTACCTGATGTTCGGCTTCGCCCTTCTGGCGCGCTTCCAGAATGGCGCGCGCCAGCCCATCATCCGCCCAGGCGGCGTTGAAGGCATCAGCGCCCATGCCGGCCAGTGCGGCAATCTTGGCAATCTCCGCCCTGTGATCCACGCCGCGCGCATAGGCCCAGCGATCCTGTGTGGCGAACAGCGCGGAGATGAAGGGTTCATAGCGATCCGCCGGGAAGCTGCGCGCCACGGCATGGGCGCGGAGCGCGATCTCATCCAGCGGGAAATCGCGGAACACCATGCGCACGCGCCCGGCCTCAACCAATTCGTGCTTCACGCGTGGCCAAGTATCCCGGTGAAAGGCGCCGCAATGGCTGCAAGTCAGGGAGAAATACTCAATCGCCGTCACGGGTGCATCGGCACGGCCAAGGCTGCGTTCGTCCAAGCCGCCTACAGTGGCCGGGCGTGGGGGCGCGACGGGCTGCGTCGAAGCGGGGGCCGGCGGCGGCGTTGGCGCGGTCGCGACCGGGGCGGACGGCGCTGCAAGCCAGCGCGAGGCTAGAAAGCCGCCACCCAAAACCACAACAGCCAATCCGCCCAGCAATAAGCGACGATCAGGCATCAATTTCTCTCCTCCGGACCCGGCGCGCCTTTTCGGGGGGAAGCGGCCGGGCCGATTTGGCCTTGGGGCGCGACTCGGCCCTCTCAGCCTTGTTTTCGATAGACGCCGCGCGCCAATCTTTCCAGCGCCTCACGCAAATCCCCTGTGGGTAACCCTTCCAAGGCAGTCGCGACTCGGGCGGGCAGCGCCACGGGGCGGGGCGGCAGGGCGAGTTTGCTGATGCTGCGTGCCGGTGCCGCCCCCTGGATAAACCGCAGGCGCTCCACCGCCACGCGCCCCAGCCCGCCATTGATTCGGGCCATGAGTTCCGGCGCCAAATGGCTGAGTTCCAAGGCAATCGGGCCGGAACAGGCGATGGTGAGGCTGCCGGAAGTCAGCCGCAGCGGCTGGGTCACGGCGGCCAAGGCCGGGCCGACCAAGGCCGGCCAATCCGCCATGATCTGCGCGGCGGCGGGGCTCTTGCGTTTGAAGGCCGGGCGCGTCGGGGCTGGAATCAGGGCGCCGAGGGGTCTTGGCCCCCTGAAAAACCGCCTTTCATCCTCATTCCGGGACATGCCGTGAAACCCCCTTCCGCCGCCGATCTGCTGCACTGGTATGACAGGCACCGCCGCATTCTGCCATGGCGCGCCCCACCGGGGGAGCGTGCAGCGCCATATCATGTGTGGCTTTCGGAAATCATGTTGCAACAAACAACCGTGGCAACGGTAGGGCCGCGCTTTTCACGTTTTCTGGCGCGCTTCCCGGATCTGGCCGCTTTGGCGCATGCACCGTGGGGGGATGTGGCGGCGGAATGGGCCGGGCTTGGCTATTACGCCCGGGCGCGGAACCTGCACGCGGCGGCGCAGGAAATCCTGGCTTTGGGCGGCTTTCCTGAAACGCGCGCGGGCCTAGCCGCCCTGCCTGGCATTGGCCCCTATACCGCCGCCGCCATCGCCGCCATTGCTTTCAATGCGCCCGTGGTGCCGCTGGATGGCAATGTGGAACGCGTCACCGCGCGGATTTTCGCGGTGGAGGAAGCACTGCCGGGCGCCAAGCCCCGGCTTGATGCACTGGCGCAGGGTTTTTTGGCCGATCAGGCCGCCCGCGCCCGACCCGGTGATTTCACCCAGGCTTTGTTTGATCTGGGGGCAGGGATTTGCACACCGCGCAAGCCTGCCTGCGCGCTCTGCCCCTGGCAGAAGACCTGTCAGGCGCAAAAACTGGGCATGGCCGAGGTGTTGCCGCGCAAGGCGCCAAAGCCTGAGCGCCCGACCCGCCATGGCGTGCATTTCCTGCTGACGGATGCGGATGGGCGGGTTTGGCTAAGGCGCCGCCCGCCGCGTGGGTTGTTGGGCGGCATGCTGGAAATCCCCGGCCCTTCCTGGCGGGATGCCGCATGGATGGAAGCCGAGGCACTGGCCGAAGCGCCCAACGCGCTTACCTGGCAGCCAGTGCCTGGTGAGGCACGGCATGTCTTCACCCATTTTGCGCTGACCATGCGGCTTTACTGCGCGCGTTTGCCGGCGCGGCGCAAACGCCCGGAAGGCGAATGGCTGACGCCTGCGGAAGCGGCGCAGGCCCTGCCGAGTGTGATGCGGAAATTATTGGTGCTGGCTGGAATATCCGCATGAGGTTTCGTCACAAGCGCGCGGCGCGCCTATACTCGGCGCCATCGTGACAGCCGCGCCCTTCATTCCCCCCTTTCCGGAACCGCGCGAAAGCCTGCCCGGGGCTTTCGAAATGATCCGGCTGTTGCGCGGCAATATACTCAGCGGCTTTCTCGCCCGCAGCTACCAGGCCGAATGTATTCCATTGCATTTGCTTGGCCGGCGCATGATCATCGTGAATACGCCGGAGCTGGTGCGCGATATCTTCGTGCTGCGTCACGATGTTTACGGTCGTAAATCGCATTTCATGGAACGCGCTTTGGCGCCCGTCATTGGTGAGAGCCTTTTCATCAATCATGGTGAGGTCTGGCGCGAAAGGCGTGATGCGCTTGCGCCCGCGCTGCACCCGGCGGGACTTCCGCAATTCCATCCGCTATTCATGCAAGTGGCTAGCGAAGTGGCGGCGGAATGGGAAGTGGCAGCAGGCGGGCCACCACGCGATATCGCGCCTGATCTTGCCATTGCGACCGCGCGCATTGTGATGCTGGCAGTCTTTGGGCCGGAAGTCGCGCGGGCGGCTTCGTGTGATTTGGCCGCTGCCTTCGCGATTTATCAGGATGCGGTGGAAAGTATTGATCTTGCCCATCTGCTCGGCTTGCCGGCCTGGGTGCCAACACCGCAAAGCCGCCGCGCGCGCCGGGCGGCACGCGATATCCGCGCGCTGATTGAAGCGCTGCTGCAGCGCCACGCGTTGACCGCGCCCTTTGCAGGCTTTGCCGCGGTACGACGCGATGATGGTGGGGCTGTGCTGGATCAGGCGGCGCTGGTGGATGAAATTGCCATGATGCTGCTGGCGGGCAGCGAAACTTCCGCCAATGCGCTGGCTTGGGCGTTTTATCTGGCCGCAAGCCATGCGCCAACGCTCAATCGGTTGCGCGCGGAATGGCAGGCGGTTCTGGGCGATGGGCGCGCGCCAGAGGCTGCCGATCTGCCCGCTTTGGTGTTCACCCGTGCGGTGGTGCAGGAAACTCTCCGGCTTTATCCGCCCGTTGCGATCCTGTCGCGGCAAGCCATGCGCGCTGATCGCATAAGGCGCTGGGAGATAAGCAAAGGCAGCACCGTTGCCTGCCTGCCCTGGCTGTTGCAGCGCAATGCGCTGGTCTGGCATGCGCCGCATGAATTTCGCCCGGAACGCTTCCTGCCAGATGCGCCAGAAAAGCCTCAACGCTTTGCACATATCCCCTTCGGCCTTGGTCCACGGGTTTGCGCCGGGGCGGCCTTTGGCATGGCGGAGATGATGGTGTTTCTGCCCATCCTGCTGCGACGGCTGGATTTCACCATCGCGCCGCAGCATCGCGTCATGCCGAAACTCAGGCTGACGTTGCGCCCAGATGGCGGCTTGCCGATGTTGATGGCGCGGCGCGCCACGCACGCATGATCAGGCTTGCTTGGAGTCTCGGCGGTTTTTCTCTGCTGCTCACGCTGGGTTTTCTGCTGCTGTCCATCTGGCATTTGCGGCGCATCAGGCGCGCGGGTGCGGATCGGGCGGGCAATGTTTCGCTTGTTCTGGCGCTGCGTGGCGATCAGCCAGGGCTTGCAGCGCTTTTCGCGGCCCTGGCCGCGCAGGAGTTTCGCGCGCGTCGGCTGATCCTTGCGGTGGAAAGCGCGCATGATCCTGCCTTGGCGCAAGCGCGTGCCCTGGCTGGTTTGCTGCCCTTTCCGCTTGAATACGTGATTGCGGGTGAGGCTGAGGTAACCGCGCAGAAATGCGCCAATCTTGCCACAGCCATGGTGCTGATTGATGCGCGTGATGACGCGGTTGTTGTGTTCGATGGCGATATCAGGCCGCAGGATTATTGGCTTGGCTGTCTGGTCGGGCCCGTTCTGGATGGGCGCTATGATATCGTCACCGGCTATCGCTGGCTGCAACCCTGTGGCGCAGACTGGATGGCGCAGGCGATTGCCTGGTTGGATCATGCCGTCGCGCTTTTGCCCAGGTTGAAAGGGCTTGGGCTGCTTTGGGGTGGGTCCACCGCCTATAGCGCCGCTGCGCTGCGCCAGATTGATTTGCCGGGGCTTTATGCGCGGCAATTGGTAGATGATCTTTCGGCTGGTTTAAGATCGCGTGCGCTTGGCTTGCGCATATTGACGCGCCGCGCGCTGCTGGTGCCGCTGCCAAGTGCGGCGCGCGGCTTTGGCTTTTATCGGCGGCAATTCCAATATGGTTGGCATTACCAGCCAGCCGCACCCGCCATTGCCTTGGGCATTACCACCCTTCATGCGCTTGGCATTCTGCTGTTGCTGTCAGCAAGCTTCAGCGGCCATGTGTTTGCACAGCTTTGTCTTGGGATGATCCTGCTGCTGCGCTTGGCTGCCTTGCGATGCCATATGCGGGTGGCCGAGGAAATCGCCGCCCCCATGACCACCACAGAAAAATGGCGTCAGGCCATGATGGCGCTTTTGCCACCGGTCCCGGTGCTGATCCTGTTTGCCGTCATTCTGTCATCGGTGGCGGCGCGGCGCATGCGCTGGCGCGATATCGCCTATGATATTGCTGGACCAGAAAAGCTTAGCGTTGCGTGGCGGCGGCGCTTTGATGGTTCGGGTGGTTAAAGCGCTCAGCGCCCCACGATCTCCGCGCGCAATTCGTCCAAAACGCGCAGCCTGCCCTTGGCCTCCACATGCCAAAACAGCCAGCCATTACAGGAAGGCACTTCCTGGACCGCCGCGCCAACTTGATGGATGGAACCGGCTGCCTTACCGCAGCGGAGCGTGCCATCCGCGCCCACTTCGGCGCGCCAGCGCCGGCGCGCATCGGTCAACACACTGCCCGCCGGCACCAGCCCGCGTTCTACCAACGTACCGAAGGGAATGCGCGGCTGTTCGCGGCGCGATGGCAGGGCAAGCGCGGCTGATTCCGGCATGGGTTCCACTGCGGCCAGCCGCGCGCGTGCGCCGTTGGCGTAGCGTTCTTCACGTTCAATGCCGATAAAGCGCCTTCCCAGGCGTTTGGCGACCGCTGCCGTGGTGCCGGAACCAAGGAAGGGGTCCAGCACAACCTCTCCCGGTTGGGTGCAGGAAAGGATCACGCGATGCAGCAGCGCCTCGGGCTTTTGCGTCGGGTGCAGCTTGTCGCCATTTTCATCGCGCAACCGCTCACCACCCGTGCAAAGCGGGATGAACCAGTCGCTGCGCATTTGCACATCATCATTCAGTGCCTTCATTGCGGCGTAGTTGAAGCGATATTTGGAATCCTGCCCATGCGCGGCCCAGATCAGGGTTTCATGCGCATTGGTGAAGCGCCGGCCCCGGAAATTCGGCATGGGGTTGGCCTTGCGCCAGATCACATCATTCAGAATCCAAAAGCCAAGGTCCTGTAGCGCCACGCCCAGCCGGAACACGTTGTGATAGGCGCCCATCACCCAAATCGTACCATCCTTGCGCAAGACGCGCCGGCATTCGGTCAGCCAGGCGCGGGTAAAGGCGTCATAGGCAGCCAGATCGGGGAAGCGATCCCAGGCATCATCCACGCCATCCACAATGCTTTCATCCGGGCGGCGCAATTCGCCCTTTAACTGCAGGTTATAGGGCGGGTCAGCAAAAATCGCATGCACGCTCGCCGGCGGCAGGCGGCGCAGCATGGCAATCGAATCCCCGACCAGAACCTGGTCCAAAAGCAGCTCAAGCTGCGTTCCCACCATTAAATCCCTTGATGCTGGCGTAGGAATCGCGCGCCAGGGGGCTGGGGTCAAGTCAGTTTCAGAAATGCCTGGTCCACCGGGCCAAAACCGCGCCGGTGATGGGGGGATGGGCCAAGCCGGGCCAAAGCCTCCCGATGCGCGGCGGTTGGGTAGCCGGCATGGCGGGCAAAGCCGTAAGCGGGCCAGCGCGGATCAAGCCGGCGCATCGCCCGATCCCTGAGAACCTTGGCAATAATGGAAGCACCAGCAATCGAAAAGCTGAGCCCATCCCCGCCCACCACGCAGCGCACCGGGCAGGCCAAAGGCGGCGGCTGATTGCCATCCACCAAAGCATGATCCGGGGTGCGGGGCAGCTTCGCCACCGCGCGGCGCATGGCCAGATGCGTGGCGCGCAGGATATTGACCCGCCCGATTTCCGTGGCTGAGGCCGCGCCGACACCGATTTCAACCACCCCTTCGGCTTGGGCTTGGCGGAGCGCCAAAAAGGCAGCATCGCGCGCCGCTTCCTTGAGCTTCTTGGAATCCTGCAAAAGGGCGCGAAGCCCAGCCGGGGGAGGGGTCAGAAACACCAAGGCAGCGGCCAGCACTGGCCCGGCGAGGGGGCCGCGCCCAGCCTCATCCACCCCGGCGACCCGGCCGCCAAGGGATGCTTCCAGGCTGAAATCGGGCCGCGCGGTCATGTTTTTGGGCGCGGCAGCAACAGCCAGCCCGCCAGCCCCAGCAGCAGGCTTCCCGCCAGCACGGCGAAACCGGCGCGATAGGCGACCTCAGGCCGCGCGGCTTCCTCCGTGGGAAAGAAACCGATCACCAGGCCAATCAGCAACGGCAGCAGGGAGGAGCCTAGAACCTGCGCCATATTCACCGTACTCGCGCCGCGCCCGACCAGATGGTCCGGGAACAGCAGCCGCGCTTCCGTCACCAGCAGCACCGGATAGCTGGAGAACAGCACCAGCCCCACCAGCAGGCCAAGCGCCACGGGCAGGGGTGGTGCCGGCCAAAGGGCCAGGGCCACCAGCGTCAGTGCGGAAAGCGCCGCGCCCGCGCTGATCATGCCAGCGCGCGGGAAGAAGCGCCGCTCCAAGGGGTCAACCAGCAGAAGCCCGATTGGCATGGCAAGGCCCATGGCCGCGAGCGCGAGCCCGAGTTCATTCGCGCCCAAGCCATGCACATCGGCGAAATAGGGCCCGGCCCAAAGCCCGATCACCGTCGCGGCGGCAGCATAGGCGACCAGATGCAACGCCAGAACCCGCGCAAGCCCTGGCAGGCGCCAGATGGAAAACTGCCCACGCAAGGCTTCCATCAGGCTTTCCGCCCGGCGCGCGGGGGCGGGGCGGTCCGGCGGGTCATTCTGCACCAATCGCCACCAAACCAGCGCGGCAAGCCCCGTCAGCAGCGCTGAGACCAGAAAGGCTTCCCGCCAGCCAAGCCAGCCGGCCAACCAGGCCAGCGGCGCGCCTGCCAGCAAGATCCCCATCTGGGACAGGGCAAAAACCCGCGATAGCGCCAGGGTCATATCGCCCCCGCCATACCAGCGCGCGCAGAGCACCACTGCAGACATGAAAGATGCGGCACTGCCAATGCCGATCAAGGCACGCGCCACAAGCAGTGTGGTGCCATCCGTGGCAAGGCTTTGCAGCACCAAGCCAAGCACGGCGATGGCAGTCAGCGCTGCCACCACCTGCCGCGGGCCAAGCCGGTCCAGCGCAATGCCGACGGGAAGCTGCATCAGCAAAAGCGCCGCGAAGAACATGCCATTGGCCGCGCCCAGCATGGCGGGGGAGAGCGCCAGATCGGCGCTCAATTCCGGCGCAATCACGCCAAGCGCGCTGCGATGAAACTGGCTGAGGCCGGTGAGAAGTGTCAGCGCCAGAATGAGCGCCGTGCCGGGGGCGAGCCGTGCCATGCGGCGCGCTTTGGCCTATTCCGCTTTGGCGCCGGATTGGCGCACCGCGTCGCGCCAGCGCTGGCTTTCGCCCGCGACAAAACCCGGCAGTTCCGCGCGCGGGACGGGCATGGGGTCAAAAGCGCGTTCGGTAAAAAGCCGCGCCATTTCGGGGCTGGCGAGTGCTTTGGTGGTTTCGGCTTCGATCCGCGCCAATACAGCCTCGGGCGTGCCGCGCAGCGCGAAAAGCCCGGTCCAATTCACCGAAAGAAAGCCCGGCAGCACACTGGCAATGGGGGGCACACCGGGAAGCGCGGCATTGGGCGCGGCAGAGGCAACGCCCAGCGCCCGTATGGCGCCGCCGCGGATCTGCGGGAGCGCGGTCCCAAGCCCATCAAACATCATCGGCACATTGCCCGCGACCAGATCCGTCATGGCCGGCGCGCTGCCGCGATAGGGGATATGGGTCATCTCCGCGCCAATGGCGGCGCGAAACATCTCGCCCGTCAGATGCAGCTGTGACCCGGTGCCGGAAGACCCAAAGGCCACCTGGCCGGGCCGGGTGCGGATATGGGCGATCAGCGCCGGCAGGTCAGTGAAGGGCAGGGCGCGCGGATTGACCACCAGCACATTAGGCTGCTGCGCCAGCATGGCCATTGGCAGGAAATCCGTATCGGGATCAAAGGCCAGCCGCTGATACAGCGCTTTGTTGATGCAAATCAGCGAAGCGGTCGCGACCAGAAGCGCATGGCCATCGGGCTCAGACCGCGCAAAGGCCTCACCGGCCACAGTGCCGCCGGCGCCGCCGCGATTGTCAATGACGACTGGCTGGCCAAGCGCTACGGACAGCCGTTCCCCGAGCGCACGGGCCAGGATGTCGGTCGTGCCGCCGGCGGCGAAGGGCACGAAAATGCGGATGGGCCGGGTGGGGAAGGCGGGCGCTTGGGCCAAGGCAGGGGCGGCAAGCCCAGCGGCGAAAATTCCAAGGCTGGTACGGCGGGTAATGCTGGGCATGCGCTTCGGCTCCTGCTGAGGCTTGCAAAGCTACGCCGAAGCGGTGCTGGCGGGAAAGCATGACGCGCTGCGGCGGTTGCGAAAACCTGCTCCGATCCCGGCTTCAGGGGGAGGCAGCCTGCCGCGCCGCATCGGCACCAAGCAAAGCCTTTGTCTTTTACGGAAAACCCTTTCGCAATAGCCAATGGCGTGGCAGGTTTCGCCCTGTCGCGGGTTTGTTGCGACCAGATCAAGTCTTCCCGCGCATCTGAAGCCAGCGGGGATGGGAGAATGCCATGTCGGCACCGAATTGGACCAATCCTGAAACCCTGGTGCTGCATGCCGGCTGGCGTGCGGACCCTACAACCGGTTCGGTGGCTGTGCCGATCCATCAGACCACATCCTTCCAATTCCAGGATACCGGCCATGCCGCGCGGCTTTTCGCGCTTTCTGAGCTTGGCAATATCTATACCCGTATCATGAACCCAACCGTTGATGTGCTGGAAAAGCGCGTCGCGGCTTTGGAAGGTGGTGTGGCGGCGCTGGCGGTGGGCTCCGGCCAGGCTGCGACCACTTTCGCTGTGATGAATTTGTGTGAGGCAGGGGACAATATTGTCTCCTCCACCGATCTTTATGGCGGCACTTGGAATCTTTTCGCCAATACACTGAAGCAATTCGGCATTGAAGTGCGCTTTGTTGACCCTGCCGATCCGGAAGGCTTTGCGCGCGCGACCGATGCGCGCACCCGCGCCTATTACGCGGAAACCTTGCCCAACCCGAAGCTACAAGTCTTCCCGATTGCGGAAGTGGCCGCGATTGGGCGTAAGCTTGGCATTCCGCTGATCATGGACAATACGGCAGCGCCGATCATTTGCCGCCCGCTGGAACATGGCGCCGCGATTGTCATGCATTCCACCACCAAATGGATTGGCGGGCATGGTACCAGCATTGGCGGCATGGTGGTGGATGGCGGGAATTTCGATTGGGAAGCGCATGGTGATCGCTTCCCCACGCTGAACAAGCCCGATCCTTCCTATCATGGCGCGGTTTGGACCCAGGCTGTGAAGCCGCTTGGCCCGATTGCTTACATTATCCGCATGCGCACCTGCCTGCTGCGCGATCTGGGCGCGCCTATGTCGCCGATGAATGCCTTCCTGTTCCTGCAAGGGATGGAAACCCTGCCGCTGCGCATTGAACGCCATTGCGCCAATGCCACGCGCGCCGCGGCCTTCCTGGCGCAGCATCCGGCGGTGACGCGGGTGATTCACCCATCCTTGATGGAAGGCGAAAGCCGGCGTCGTGCAGACGCCTATTTGCGCGGGGGGCATGGCAGCCTGATGGGGATTGAACTCAAGGGCGGCAAGGAAGCCGGACAACGTTTTATTGAGGCGCTTCAAATGTTCTACCACGTGGCCAATATCGGTGATGCGCGCAGCCTTGCGATCCATCCAGCCACCACCACGCATAGCCAATTGGATGAAAGCGAACAGGCGGCATCCGGTGTGACACCTGGCTATGTGCGCCTTTCCATCGGCATTGAGCATATTGACGACATATTGGCGGATCTTGATCAGGCGCTGAAGGCGGCCCAGGCATGAACGCGGATCGTCGCCGGATGGCGCAAGAACTCGGCCTTGGCCCCGCCGCCCCCGCGCTTGGCGCCTTCCCCGCCATTCGCATGCGGCGCAACCGCTATGATGCCTGGACGCGCAAGCTTGTCGCGGAAAATGTGCTGAGTGTTGGTGATCTGATCTGGCCGATCTTCATCATGGAAGGCACGAATACCATCATGCCGGTCGCTTCCATGCCCGGCGTGGTGCGCGTGACCATTGATAAGCTTGAAGAGCATGTGGCGCCGGCGGTGAAGCTTGGCGTACCGGCAGTGGCGCTGTTTCCCATGACACCGTCTGAGATCAAGGATGCGGAAGGCACGGAATCCACCAATCCGAATAATCTGATCTGCCGCGCTTCGCGCCTGCTCAAGGCGAAATTTCCAGAGCTTGGCCTGGTGGGGGATGTCGCACTCGATCCCTATACCGATCATGGGCATGATGGCGTGATCCGCGAAGGCTATGTCGCGAATGATGACACGCTGGCCGTGTTGACGGCGCAGGCGGTCAATCAGGCGGAAGCGGGCATTGATGTGATTGCGCCATCCGACATGATGGATGGGCGGGTCGCCGCCATTCGCGCCGCACTTGATGCGCGGGGCTTCATCCATACGCGCATCATGTCCTATGCGGCGAAATATGCCTCGGCGTTTTATGGGCCGTTCCGTGATGCGGTGGGGTCTGGTTCTTCGCTGAAGGGCGACAAGAAAACCTATCAGATGGACCCTGCCAATTCGGATGAGGCGATGCGCGAAGTGGCGATGGATTTGGCTGAGGGTGCCGATATGGTCATGGTCAAGCCGGGCATGCCGTATCTGGATATTGTGCGGCGGGTGCATGAACGTTTTGGTGTGCCCACCTTCGCCTATCAGGTGAGTGGTGAATACGCTATGATCGCGGGTGCGGCACAAAATGGCTGGATTGATCGCGAACGCGCCATGATGGAAAGCTTGCTCGCCTTCAAGCGCGCGGGCGCGGCGGGGGTTTTGACCTATTTCGCCGTGGATGCGGCGGCGGTGCTGAAGCGAGGGTAATTGGACCTAAACGGCGGCGCGCATTCGCAGCGCTGCCGCTTCGCCGATCATCACACAGGTAAAGTGCAGATTGGCGCGGCAATCTGATGGCATAATGGAAGCATCGGCCACACGGAGCCCTTCCACGCCACGCACCTTCAATTCAGGGTCCACCACGCCGCGCGGGTCTTCATGCGCGGTCATGCGGCAAGTGCCGGCCGCGTGTTGAATATCGCCCGCCTGATCGAGCATGATCTGATCCAGCGCATCATCCGAAAGCGCTGCCGCTTCCGCCATGGTAAGCGCGCTCTCCCCAAAGGTGATGGCGTCCGCAATATCAGCGACCGGCGACAAGGCACATAGCTTCGCCAAACGCCGCACCCCATCGCGCATGCGCAGCCGATCGGCGGGATGGTCCAGCATGTTTTCTTCAACCACCGGCTGCGCGTCTGGATCGGCGGAGGTCAAACACACTTCGCCGCGTGACAGCGCATCATAAAGCGCCACACCAATGCCGCCATTGGGCGCCACACCGCCTTCCGCAAGCCCGCGATGATTATAGGCGATGATGATCATGTCACGCTCACCACCGCCACCGAGCTTACTGCTGTAAGTCAGGCAGCAATTGGTATGCCGCGCATCGGTGCCTTCAGCGCGAAAGCCAGGCTTCAGGGCCAGGCTTGCGCGCAGGATCGGATGATCCATGAAATGCTGCCCGACGGCAGGCGCATCACGCAGAACGGCGATACCCAAGCCGCGCAACGCCTGAGCAGGGCCAATGCCGCTGCGCATGAGGATACAAGGGCTATGGATGGCGCCGGCGCAAAGCACCACCTCATGCGCCATGATGTCCTCAAAAGCGCCAGCGCCAAAGCGCACGCGCACGCCAGCCGCGCGGCGCCCTGCGAAGATCACGCGATCCACCAGCGCATCGCCGCGAATGGTAAGGTTCGCCCGCCCGCGCGCCGGTTCCAGATAGCCATCATTGGTGGTCACGCGCTGGCCGTGGCGCAGATTGATCGGGTTGCAGGAAAGCCCTTCGCCTTCCGGCGCATTCAGATCAGGCTTTACGGGATAGCCCGCGATGCGCGCGGCATCCCGCAAGGCACGATCCACCGCGCCCCAATTTTCTTCCGGCATGCGCCATACGGGAATGGGGCCACCCTGGCGCTTGCCGGGCACGCCGTAATTCGCATCATCTTCGATGGTATCAAAGATTGGCATGACATCGGCGGCAGACCAGCCTTCACACCCTGCCTCGGCCCAGGCATCGAAAGCGGCCGGCACGCCACGGATGGCGATTTGCGCATTGACCGTGGAGGAACCGCCAAGCGCCTTGCCGCGCCAATAGAATTTGGGCGCCTGAGCGCGGGTGCGGCGCGTCATCAAGCCCGGCCATTGCCAGGCTGCCTGATGCGTGGGGTCATGCATGAAGGGCACGATATTGGGGCTGCGGAGCGCGGCGGGCGCTTCTGCCGCGTGCCAATCACGCCCAGCTTCCAACAACAGAATGCGCCGATGCAAATCCTCAGATAGGCGCGCCGCCAAGGCGGCACCGGATGAACCCGCGCCCACCACGATTACATCATACATGGCTGAACATTCCTGGCTGCATTGTTCACCGCGCCATCAATGCCTCGGCCCGCGCGCGCTGCGTTGCTGGCAAATCTGTGCGAACCAGAAGTGCGGTCAAGGCATCGCGCGCTTCGGCTGTTTCCCCTGTATTGATCTGCAACTCAGCAAGATCAAGCACCGGTTCCGCCATAGCGGGGGCGAGGCGTATGGCCTGTTGAAAGGCATTAGCCGCTTCTGCCTGATTGCCAAGCTTGAGCCAAACGCGCCCCAGCAAATGGCGCAGATCCGCGCTATTCGGGTCCTGATCCAGCCCGCGGCGGGTGGCGAGCATGGCTTCCCGTGTCCGGTTCATCCCCAATAGCACATTGCCTTCATGGAAAAGCGCCCAAGGATCACGCGGTTGATCCGCCAGTGCCTTGCGAATTTCCTTGAGTGCCTCTTGCAGATTGCCCGATTGCATAAATACTTCGCCCAAGGCGATATGCACCCAGACGGCGCGGGGATCGAGTTGTTGCGCGCGGCGGTAATCCTCAAGCGCGGCTTCCACGCGACCCAGGCGGAATTGTGCAAGGCCGCGCAGATACCATGCTACACCTTGTTCAGGATTCGCATTGATCATGATTTCCGCGACATCAAAGGCATCACGTGCGCGGCCTTCGCGCAGATAGCTGCGCCCCATCAGGCCGCGCGCAGTGGTTTCAGTGGCAACATCGCCGCCCGTGCTGCGCAATAGGGCGCGCAGCCTGTCGCGCACAATAGCCTGGTCCGGTTCGGTCTGCGCCATATGCCAAGCGTAAAGCCTTGGCTGGATCACGCGCCAAATCTCGGGCGCTGCGCGCGTCAACAATTGATCCACCGCATCCGCCGGCACGCCATCAATATCGGCAATCAGCCCATGCCCCGCGAGCCGGAGGCGAAGTTTCAACTGCTCCTTCTCCAGCACAATTTCGCCGGTGATTCGCCGGCTTGGTGTTCCAAACACACTACGCAGCAATGTTGCCAGGGCGCGCAGCGAAAGCCCCGCGATCGGCACATTGAAATCCGGCTGATCGCCGGCCAATTCCAGGCGCTGCTGACCGAGCCTTTCGGCGGTGACGGTATTCTGCACCAGCACTACCTGATCAAGCAGGCGCAGCGCGACCACATCGGGCGTAAGCCCCGCTTCAGCAAGCTTGGTCGGTACTTGAATGGGCGCGATTTCAATATCCTCACGCCGCATTTCGCGCAGCAAAAGCAACACGAAAGCCGCTGCCAATAATAGCGGCACCACGCGAAAGACGAAGCTGTAGAGCCCATCCCAAAGCGAGACAATAAACCCGAGTATCCCTTCCTTGCGTGATGCGGCTGGGGCTTCCGTGTTCATGGCGTCGCCAGGAAATCCCGAATGATGGTGATCTGATCAGCCGCCATCAGCGCCGGCGCATGGCCGGCATCGGCAATTTCAAGCAGCCGGGCATTCGGCTTGCGCGCCATCTCCGCCGCGACATCCGCGGGCAGGATGTCACTGGTGACACCGCGCAAGATCAGCACCGGAATGGCAATGACAGCCCAGAAGGGCGAAAGATCAATATCGGCAATATCGCCCGCGCTGAAGGCATGTGTGATGGCGGGATCATAATGCAACCGAAGTGCGCCATCCGCGTCACGCCGCGCTGAGGTTTCGGCCAAATGCCGCCATTCTGCATCGTTGAGCTTGCCAAAGGGCGCATGGACATCGCGCAAATACGCTTCAAGTGCGCCAATATCAGGGAAGTTTGGCGCAGGGCGATTGATGTAATCGCGAATGCGTTGCAGTGACCTCGCGGGGATGAAGGCGCCGATATCATTCAGCACCATGCGGCGGATCGGGCTGCCAGGCATTGCGGCAATGCCCATGCCGCAAATGCCGCCCAGTGACGTACCCACCCAATCCACCGGTCCATCCAGCCGCGCCAGAAGATGGGAAAGGGCTTGGGAATAGATCGGCGGCTGATAAAGCGCAGCGTTGGGCAACCAATCCGAAGCACCGCGTCCTGGCAGATCTGGGCAGAAAACCCGACGCCCCGCAGCCGCCAATGCACGCGCCAGCGCATCAAAATCCCTCCCGGACCGCGTGAGCCCATGCACACAGACCACCGGGGCGCCGGAAACCGGCCCCCATTCCAGCCAGCGCAGTGTGAAAAACCCCGCGGGCGAGAGCCAGCGCAACGCGCCAGGTCGTGCCTCGGCAGGGGGCAGCGTCACAGGATGCCCTTTTCCCGCAATGCGGCGATGTCAGACGCGCTCATTTTCAGTACAGACGCCAGCACATCTTCCGTGTGTTCGCCAAGCACCGGCGGCGCGCTGCGATAGCTTGGCGGTGTCGCCGAAAGCTTCACAGGGTTCGCGATCACCTTCACTGTTTCACCACTGCCATGGGACATTTCCACGACCATTTCGCGTGCCTGCACATGCGGGTCGGCGAAAACCTGTTCCAGCGTATTGATGGGGCCGCACCCGATCTTGAGCGCTTCCAGCGCATCAATCCATTCCGCCGTAGTTTTGGATTTCATCACCGGTGTCAGTGTATCCGTCACCAATTGGCGATTTTGCACGCGGATGGGGTTGGTGGCGAAGCGTGGGTCGGCCAGCAGCGCCTCCTGGCCGAAAGCCTTGCAGAAGCGCTCAAAAGTTGGGTCATTGCCAACCGCCAAAATGAGGTAGCCATCCTTGGTCGGAAATTCCTGATAGGGCGCGATATTGGGATGCTGATTGCCAAGCCGAGGCGGGTTTTCGCCTGTCGCCAGATAATTCATACCCTGATTCGCGAGCCAAGCGACATGCGTGTCCAGCATGCCGATATCAATCTGCTGGCCTTGGCCTGTGCTGTTGCGATGGTTCACGGCGGCAAGAATACCGATGCAGCCATAAAGCCCAGCGAAAAGATCAGCGACCGGCACGCCAACCTTTTGCGGTGAGCCATTGGGATCACCCGTGAGCGACATGACGCCGCCCATGGCCTGGATCAGCGCATCATAACCAGGGCGCGGCGCGTAAGGCCCGGTCTGGCCGAAGCCCGTGATGGAACAATAGATCAGCCGCGGATGGGTCTTGGCCAATTGCTCATAGCCCAGGCCGTATTTCGCCAGCGCGCCGACCTTGAAGTTCTCAACCAGGATATCGCAATGCTCGAGCAGCTTATGGATGATCGCCTGACCCTCGGGCTTCGCGATATCCAGTGTCACGGATTTCTTGTTGCGATTGACGCCGACGAAATAGGCGCTTTCCTTCGTGTTCGGCACGAAGGGCGGCGCGAAGCCGCGCGTATCATCGCCGGCTTCCGGGCGTTCAATCTTGATCACTTCTGCGCCCAAATCACCAAGCATTTGGGTGCAGGTGGGGCCGGCCAGAACGCGCGTCAGATCAAGCACACGCAAACCAGAAAGGGGACCAATGGGGGAGGTCATAACTCACTTCCTCTCAGCAATTCATGAGGCACCCTCAGGCGCCCTTTTTCACGCTCCGCACCGCAGCCGCAAGTGCCGCGACCTGATCCAGCACCTTCTGCGCCGTGCCAGGTTTGGCGCGGCCTTCGGCATCCAGATCATTCGCCAGAACATCAATCAACGCTGAAGCCACCACCGCACCATCGGCAATCCGCGCGGCTTCCGCTGCCTGTTCTGGTGTGCGCACGCCAAAGCCAATCGCGATCGGCAGCTTGGTGTGTTTGCGGATGCGCGGAATAGCCTCGGCCAACTCGGCGCCGGTCGCGCTGCGTGTGCCGGTGATGCCGGTAATGGCGACGTAATAGATGAAGCCGGATGTCGCGGCCAAAACCTTGATCATGCGTGCATCATCTGTGGTTGGCGCGATCAGGCGGATCATATCAAGCCCGGCGGCGCGCGCCTGGGGTTCGATCTCATCCGCTTCTTCTGGCGGCACATCCACAATGATCAGCCCATCAACGCCCGCCGCCGCCGCGTCCGCGCAGAAATTTGCGCCATAGGACAGAATGGGATTGTAATAGCCCATCAGGATTATCGGTGTTGCAGCATCACCGGCGCGAAATTCGCGCACCATTTGCAGCGTGCCAGCCAATGTTGCCCCCGCCTTCAGCCCGCGCTGACCGGCGCGCTGAACGGTTGGGCCATCGGCCATCGGGTCCGTGAAGGGGCAGCCGATTTCAATCAAATCCGCGCCAGCACCCGGAAAGCCGCGCAGGATTTCCATGGCTGTCGCGCGGTCTGGGTCGAAGGCTTCCAGAAATGGGATGAGCGCGCCGCGCCCTTCGGCGCGAAGGGCCGCGAAGCGCGCGGCGATACGGGGAGTTCCTGTCATGACACTCACATCGAAACGCCAAGGGCGCGCGCCACGGTGAAGATATCCTTATCCCCGCGCCCGCACATATTCATGATGATCAGCTTATCCTTCGGCATACTGGGCGCTATCTTGATAACATGCGCCAGCGCATGCGCGGGTTCCAAAGCCGGTATAATACCTTCCATTTTGGAGCATAGTTGGAAGGCCGAAAGCGCCTCATCATCTGTTGCACTCATGTACTCAACGCGCTTGATGTCATGCAACCAGGCGTGTTCCGGGCCAACACCGGGATAATCCAGGCCGGCGCTGATGGAATGCGCTTCCAGGATCTGGCCGAATTCATCCTGCAATAAATAGGTGCGATTGCCATGAAGCACGCCAGGGCGGCCCTTCGTCAGCGACGCCGCGTGTTCTTCTGTCTCCACCCCTTTGCCGGCGGCTTCGACGCCATGCATCGCAACGCTTGCGTCATCCAGGAAGGGGTAGAACAGCCCCATGGCGTTGGAACCACCGCCAATCGCCGCCACAAGCAAATCCGGCAGGCGCCCTTCGGCGGCCAGCATTTGCTCGCGCGCCTCCGTGCCAATGACGGATTGGAAATCCCGCACCATCATCGGAAAGGGATGCGGGCCGGCGACCGTGCCAATGCAGTAATAGGTATCGCGCACATTGGCGACCCAATCGCGCAGCCCCTCATTCATCGCATCCTTGAGCGTCGCTGCGCCGGAGGTCACAGGCACAACCTCCGCCCCCAGCAGCTTCATGCGAAATACGTTCGGCTGCTGGCGTTCCACATCGGTCGCACCCATAAACACCGTGCAGGGCAGATCGAACAAAGCACAGGCAGTCGCGGTGGCAACGCCATGCTGCCCGGCGCCGGTTTCCGCGATGATGCGCGTTTTGCCCATGCGCTTTGCCAGCATGATCTGCCCCAGCACCGCATTGATCTTATGCGCGCCGGTATGGTTCAGCTCATCACGCTTGAAATAGATTTTTGCCCCGCCGAGTTTTTGCGTCAGGCGTTCGGCGTACCAAAGCGGGCTTGGCCGGCCCACATAATGGGTCAGCAGGCGCCGCCATTCATTCATGAAGGCGGGGTCCCGCTTGGCTTCCTCATAGGCTTTCTCAACCTCAAGGATCAGCGGCATCAGCGTCTCGGCGACAAAACGCCCGCCATAAGGGCCGAAGCGGCCACGGGCATCAGGCCCCTGGCGGAAGGAATTGGGCAGCGGCTTGTTCAAGGCAGTCTCTCAAATTGCTGGTTTGACTACCTGTTTAGTCCAGAACCCGCCGGGGTCAAACCCGGCGGGCGGGCTGTGCCTATTCCAACCGCGCAGCCTCATCAAAGGAAAGCCGCGGGCTGCGGGGGAACAGCCCGGCAGGGGCGCCATAGCCCAGATTGACCAAGAAATTGGACTTCCAGCCGGTGCCGAACAGGAACAGCTCATCCACCTTGGCATTGTCAAAGCCGCTCATGGCGCCGACATCCAGCCCCACGGCGCGTGCCGCCAGCATCAGATAAGCACCTTGCAGCGAGCCATTCCGAAACGCGGTCTTTTCCGCGAATTCCGGGCTTGAAGTAAACCAGGGCTTGGCATCCGCATGCGGGAACAGCTGGCCGAGCTTGTCGTAGAAATAGCTATCGTAGCAGACAATCGCCGTGACCGGCGCGGTCATGGTTTTTTCCAGATTGCCCGCAGAAAGTGCTTCCTTGAGCTTCGCCTTGCCTTCCGGCGTGCGCACAAACACAAAACGTGCGGGGGAGGAATTGGCCGAAGTCGGGCCCCATTTCAGCAGATCATAAAGCTCATGCAGTTTGGCATCCGGCACGGGCCGGTCTTGCCACCTATTCTGGGTGCGCGCGGCGCGGAAAAGCTGATCAAGCATCCGATCATCAAGGGGTGCGGCGGTTTCGGACATGGTTTGGCTCCGTAAAGGCGAGGCGTGCAGATTTCTATAGCGTCAGGCTTCCACCTGCTCCACCGCCACCACTTCGGGCACGTAATGGCGCAGCATGTTTTCCACGCCATGCTTCAAAGTGGCGCGGGATGATGGGCAGCCGGAACAGGCCCCCTGCATGCGTAGCCGCACAATGCCGTCCCTGAAACCGCGAAACACGATATCACCACCATCGCTGGCAACAGCCGGGCGCACGCGCGTATCCAGCAATTCCTTTATTTGCGCTACGATCTCTTGATCCGCCGGTTCAAAATCCTCGGCATGCTCCTCGGCTGCGGCACCTTCCAGAATGGGCAGGCCGGCCAAGTAGTGTTCCATGATGGCGCCCAGCACCTGTGGGCGCAGTATCTGCCAATCGGCATCCAGCGCTTTGGTAACGGTGACGAAGTCTGAGCCGAAAAACACTCTCGCGACTTCGCCGAGACTAAACAGCCGCTCAGCCAGGGGGGAGCGGCCCGCGGCTTCCTCGGCGCTGGTGAAATCCGCCGTGCCGCGATCCCCCAGCACATCCCGGCCCGGCAGGAATTTCAGCGTGGCGGGGTTGGGGGTAGCTTCGGTTTCGATGAACATGGCGTGGCCCTTTGCTTCGGGGGAGTTTCCGGACCTATCTGGTCCTTTTTCCCCCGAATGGCAACAGGGCCAGCCTGTTCAGACCCGTTCCGGGTTGCCGCGCAGCAGGCTGAAGCGCGTGGGGGCCATGCCGCCCGAAAGATCAATGGCGACCAGGTCCTGCCCAAGCTGAAAATAGACAAAGCAGGTTTCCCGGCCCGGATTTATCCTCTCCCAGCTTGAGCAGACCTGATCTCCGCGAAACGCTACGCGCCCGCGATCGGTCGCGGTTTGCCCATTCACGCCTTGAAGCTTCAGGCGCTGGGATCCATCAGCCGCCACATGGATCAGCAGGCGCGACCCATTGGGCATCCGCCGATCAAGCGTATTGCCGGCGGCCAAGCGGCGGAATTCATCCGCTGAAAGCCGCTTGCCGCCCGACACATCAAAGGAAGCGGGGCTCGCCTGGGTAGGCGGCGCGCTGGAAAGCGCCGTCGGCGCGTCAGGCGACCCGGCATTTTGTGCGCAGGCCGCCAGCAGCAGGCCAAGGGTCAGGATGGAGGAACGAAGGGGGCTCTTCATGGCGCGGTTTCCTTCTGCGCGTTGTGAGGAATTTTATCGAGGAATGGCGCGACGGAAGCTCATGGCATTTTCCATCACGCGGTTCTGACCAAACTGCGCCAGCATGTTGCGCATGCCCGCCACATCAACCGTGACAGTGGCAAAGCGCTGCACCTGCTGACCATCGGCGGCATTCTGCACAACGCTGGTGATGCCGTTCCCGATTATGGTTTGCAGGCGTGTCGCGCCATTGGCACCAAGCGCTTCGATCATCACAGGCCCACCAGCCATGGTGACTTGCCGCTGCGCGCCATTCGTATCAGTCACGGTAATCACCGGAGCGGAGTTACCCGACCCCAGTGTGGTGCTCGGCATATTCAGGCGTTCTGTGGTGACCCCGCCAAGGCGCGTTTCGATATCGAAGCCGAAAGCCACCGTCACACCGCCAGGCAAGGAAAACCCGCCGCGCATATCGGCCAGTTCGTTGGCGGCGATGGCCGTGGCGCCCAAGCGCAGCGATGGGGCGCCCGCATCTTCCAGCCCAAGCGCTTCGGCATAGGCTTGGTAGAGATCTGCCCCAGCCATGGCCGGGCCGCTGACCATGAGGGAGAGAGAGAGAATAGCGACAGAACCGAGAAGAGAATTCCGTTTCATGGCTGATACCTCCTGCTCAATAAATCCAGGGGCGGATTTGCGTGCCGCCCTGTAGCAATGGCGCGCCCGGCATGCCGAAGCCATTCAGGCTGCGGTCCAATGCATCGCGTACCAGTGTTCCTGGGGCGCGGCCTCGCATGCCCCAATCCTCCGCCGTGTTGAAACTCGCGCGGCCGACTTCAGGGCGATCCAGAATGACGAAAAGCACGCCATTCCAACTTTCCTCAAAGCGCACACGCGGCATACTGCGCGTGCCAAGTGCTGGGTCTGCCAGCAGAATGCGATCCGCAGAAATGCCGCGCAGCAAAACGAAATGCCGATAGCCATTGGTGTTTACCAACGCGATGGCGGGCACGCCGGCTTCCGCCAGTTTGTCAAGCGGCAGGCGGAAGCCTTCTGCGCGCAAGCCGCGGCGTGCCAGGAAGTTCCGCATATCCAAAAGCGAGAACCCGGCATTGCGGATACGTGCTTCATCGCCACGGGCGATCATTTCCTTTAAGATATCCTCTTCATTAATGGGCATGCCGTAGTGGTAGGTGAGCAAGGTTGCGAGCGCGGCAGAGCCACAGGAAAAATCGAACTGCTGCCTTACAATGCGATGAAAGCGCCGCGATCTGAGATCGCTCACGCGCGGCGCAATCGCTGCACCACCGGTAAGCTGAGGGGAGATGGTGAGATTGACCTTAGGGTCATTGGACAGGGCAGCAGGTGCGCCCGGCTGCGTGGCACAACCGCCGAGCAGCACGAGCAGCATCATGGCCATGGGGGCGGGGCGCATGAGCGGCATCAGCGCAGTGTGATGTTCACCGTGGTGACCGATTGGAAAAGGGAGTTATTGCCGCTGTTCTGGAACACGGTGGTAAAGCCACCCGTACTGTTCAGCGAACCGGTAATGTTGTTGCCGCCCGTCACGCTGCCGCTGCCCACCGTATTGCCTTCCACAAGGGCTGAGCCGACCGAAATCGGTTCCACATCCCCGCGCCCGGCATGGCGCGACAATTCACCGACCGAAAGTGGAGTAGCGCCTGCGAAGATATCTGGCCCTTTGGCTGGATCAATGGCGAGCGCGCCTTGCAAGGGCAGCGCGGCGATAAAGGCGAAGCTGGTGAGGAACTTGCGCATGACGTCATTCTCTCCTTCAGGTGCCGAAACCCAGCAGGGTGCTGGCATGGGCGGGAGTTTTGGTTGGTTTCCGAATACGCGCAGACCGAACGCGCCGGCGGTTGCCCGCCGACGCGCCGCGACTTTATCAGTTGGTACGCTGATAGATGGCGCCAATCGCCACCGCATTCTGCATCATGCTATTCGCACCGGCGTTCTGCGAAACCTGCGTCACGCCAGTTGTGCCATTGAAGGAATTGGTCATGGACACACCGGCAGAACCCAGGCTGGCGCTGGCATGATTACCGGTCACGCTACCAAGATTACCCGCCGCTGCGATGGTGGTGGACAGATCTTCGATCGCACAATTGCAATAGGTGATGGAGGCCAGCGCGGAGCTGTTCTGCATCAGGCTATTGGCACCGGCATTCTGGTTGACATTCGCCGCACCGCTGAAGCCGTTGAACGAACCAAGGATATTGGCCGCTGCATCATGCTTCACATCGGTTGATTGATTGCCAGACCCAGTGACCTGACCCGCATTCACGGCAATTGCCCAGGCGTCACGATTCTGCTCGGCACCTCTGATGTTTTCAACGCGCGTCAGTGCGGTTGCGTTCTGCATCAGGCTGTTTGAACCGGCATTCTGATTGACCTGTACAAGGCCCGTTGAGCCATTGAACGCGTTATCCAGCGTAGCGGTAGCCGTTGTGCCCGTAAGCAGCGGCAGGGTTGCATTCTCACTGGTATTGCCAACCACCTGGCCGACGTTGGCTGCGACTGAATTGGCATTGGCATCGCCACGTGGCATCCCGAACATGATGGGGGCGGTCACTTGGCAATCACAGCCTTCCACATATGAAACCGCCACCGAGTTCTGCAGGCCGGAATTGGCGCCCGCATTCTGGTTCACATTCGCAACCCCACGGAAGCCCTGGAAGCTGCCGCGCAACGCCGCGCTGTTATCCTGACCCAGACTGGTCGTGGAACGGTTGCCGCTTACCTCGCCGACGTTCACGGCAAGCGCCGCTGCATAGTAATCCTGGACATTCTGCAGATGCGAAGGCCAACCATTCGCATTGGCAACACCGCCCAGCGCCAAAACGCCCGCCGAAGCCAAAAGAAGTTTTTTCATGATGTTTACCTCTGTCCTCTGTTGTTGTTCCGGCACCGCCGGCGCGATTGGACTAACACAGGCATTCGTAACCGCGCCGTGATTCAAGCCGAGTTGATGAATAAACGCATTCATGGAAATGCGGAATGAAATGCGCGCCGCCACGTTCATGAAGCTCGCGCTTCTGTTATCGCCGATCACAGGTTTCCTATTTGCGATGTTTCGCTCAGCCAAACATCTTCATACGGGAGCGTATCGTCCTTGGCATCTTCGTGCTGGGCCGCCGGTACGCTTCGCCTCTTCCCCATTCGCGAAGGTCGTAAGCATGCAAGACACAGAAAGAAAGCCCGGTTCAGGCAGGATCAGGATATCGGTGGTGCAGGAAGGCGCGCACTACGTGGTGTTATCCTTGCTGCCTGCCGCGTCAGCGCTTTTCCTTGCTATCGGTTCAGCGCAGGCGCAAACCGCCGCGACCGGTCAGGGGCCAGCGGCGCAAAGCGCTTCCACCGCCGCTGAAGCCGCCGCCGCGCAGCAGCAGGAACAACAACGCGTGATCGCAACAGACCCCACGCTCGCGCGTGTTGGTGGCGTGCTGACACCGCGGGGCATGTTCTCGCTCGAACCTTCCTATGAGTATTTCTACGCACAGAACACGCAGGCGATCGTCAATGGATTTACCATCATTCCCGGTATCACCTTTGGCACCGTGGATATCCGTCAATCCACACAGCGCGGTAATCTTGGCGCGGTAACTCTGCGTTATGGCGTGACAGATCGGATGGAGGTCAATATCCGCGTGCCCTGGCTCAGTCAGAAGGACACCATCCAAACTGCGCCAGCCGATACCAATGCCCAGCCCATCACCATTGGTCCATCCGGCAGTGGGCTTGGCGATATTGAATTTGGTACCAGCTATCAGATCAATGATGGGTTAAATGATTGGCCGGTTTTCATCGCCAATCTGCGCGTGAAAAGCGATTCCGGTCGCAGCCCCTTTGATGTGCCGATATATACCATCAATGATCCACAAGGCGGCTTTACCCGCGGTCTGCCGAAGGAATTGCCAACCGGCACGGGTTTCTGGGCGATAGACCCGGGTGTCACCGTGGCTTGGGCTTCCGACCCTGCAGTTTTCTTTGGCAGCCTACGCTACATTTGGAATATCGCCCGCGATGTGGATTTGCAGGATAGCGCGGGTGGTCCTGCGAACCGTACCAACCTCGATCCCGGTGATGGGGTTGGCATTAATTTCGGCGTCGGATTTTCATTGAATGAGAAAAGCTCCATCAGCATTAGCTACGAACATGTGCGCGTCTCAGCGTCCCGCACTGAAGGTCGCAAGATTGCAGGTTCTGATTATGATACGGGCACCTTCAATTTCGGGCTTTCCTATCGTGTGTCTGACCGCATGAGCGTCAATCTGGGGGTCGGGATTGGTGTGACGGAACAAACCCCGGATACGCGCATTATTCTGCGCGTGCCGATTAGGTTTTCTCTCTAAAGAAATGCGCGGGGGCGCCATACAGCCCCCGCCGCTTCAGGTGCCGCAAAATGTGGCGAGCACGCGTTCTTCAGGCCTGGGCGGCGCGCCGTAATGCGCCTTTTCCGGCTGATCCTCAAAGGGTCGCGCCAGGACTGCCATCAGCGCCTCAAAGGGGCGGAAATCATCGCGGTCCTCAGCGGCGCGGATGGCAGCCTCCGCCAAATGATTGCGCGGGATGAAGGCCGGGTTGCTGGCGCTCATCAACTGCGCGGGCGCTTTTTCGCGCGTAAGCCTGGCGCGCCATCCCTCTGCCCAGGCATCAAATACCGCCGGGTCTGTGAATTGCGCGCGCGCCGGCCCCGCATTGCCTGCCGCCGCATCCGCCAGCGCGCGAAAGGTCAGGGTGAAGTCAGCGCCCTGTTCCGCCATGCCGCGCAGCAAATCCTCGATCAGCGCGGTATCTTCTGGCGCGCGCGCCGCTATGCCGATCTTCCGCGCAAAGCCATCGAAATAAGCGGCTTCAAAGGCAGGGGCGAAGGCGCCAAGCGCTGCCTGAGCAAGCTCCAGCGCTGCTTCTTCTTGTTCCGCTAAAAGCGGCAGCAGCGCTTCCGCCAGCCGCGCCAGATTCCATTGCGCCATGCGCGGCTGATTAGCATAGGCATAGCGCCCACCATGATCAATGGAACTCAATACCGTTGCGGGATCGTAGGCATCCATGAAGGCGCAGGGGCCGTAATCAATCGTCTCACCGCTGATGGTCATATTGTCGGTATTCATCACGCCATGGATGAAGCCGATATGAAGCCAGGCCGCGATCAGCCGCGCCTGGCGCGCAATCACACCTGACAGCAGTGCGACATATGGGTTCTCTGCTGCCGCCGCCGCAGGATCATGCCGCGCAATAGCGAAATCCGCGAGCAGCTTCAGCGCTTCCTGATCATCCTGCGCCGCGAAATACTGAAAGCTGCCAACACGGATATGGCTGGCCGCCACGCGCGTCAGCACCGCGCCCGGTTGCAGTTTTTCGCGCAGCACCGCTTCGCCTGTCATCGCGACGGCCAATGCACGCGTGGTCGGCACGCCAAGGGCTGCCATGGCTTCACTGATGATGGCTTCCCGCAGCATCGGCCCCAGCACGGCGCGGCCATCTCCGCCGCGCGAAAACAATGTGCGTCCGCTGCCCTTCAGATGAATATCGCGCCGCGCCCCATCGCGCCCGATCACCTCACCCAATAGCAGCGCGCGGCCATCCCCAAGACGTGGGCTGAACCCACCGAATTGATGGCCGGCATAGGCCATGGCGAGCGGCTCGGCACCCTCCGGCACCAGATTGCCGGCGAAAATCGCGGCTCCCTCGGCACCCGAAAGCGGCGCTGCATCAAGGCCAAGTGCTTCCGCAAGCGGCACGTTGAAAAACACTAGCCTGGGTGCGGCCACCGCAATGGGTTCCTGCCGGATATAAAAACGCTCCGGCAGGCGGGCATAGCTATTGTCGAAGGAAAAGCGCGTGCTCATCCCAAGCGCGGCATGGGGTTGGCAATGGGCATGGCCATTTTCGTCTTGCCGAGCGCATTCCAGCCACGATCATATTGCGGGGGCGTGGGCAACGCTTCTGTCCGGCCAAGCTCGGCCGCCGCATGCAAGGGCCAATAAGGGTTGCGCAGCAGTACGCGGGCCAGATAAATCCAATCCGCATGGCCTTCATCCAGAATGGCTTGCGCCTGCTTGGCTTCTGTGATCAGCCCGACTGCGGCGGTAACAATCTCGGCGCCTTTTTTCACCGCAGCCGCACCTGGCACCTGATAGCCAGGCCCAAGTGGGATTTGCTGGCGTGGATCATTGCCGCCGGAAGATACATCCATGAAATCCACGCCAATCTTCTTGAAGCGGCGCGACAGTTCCACGGTTTCTTCTGTGGTCCAGCCGCCCGCGACCCAATCCGTATGCGAAACACGGACGCCCAGCACGGCATCGGATGGCATGGCGGCGCGCATGGCGGCGGCGATTTCAAGCGGCAGCCGCGCGCGGCCTTCAAAATCCCCGCCCCAACGATCATTGCGCTTATTGGAAAGCGGGCTTAGGAATTGATGCAGCAGATAACCATGCGCGGCATGCAATTCTATCAGCCGATAGCCGGCCTTGATGGAACGCTTGGTGGCCGCGACGAAGGCTTCGACGGTGGCGGCAATATCTGCTTCCGTCATGGCGCGCGGCGGGATGAAATCACCAAAGGCATCGGCGGAAGGGCCAAGGGTTTCCCATGAAGGCTCGGCGGGGCCTGGCAGCCAGGCTTGCTTGCGGGCTGCCTTGCGCCCGGCATGCG
>JBPCSO010000030.1:0-58993 GCA_051007055.1 Roseomonas sp. | reverse complement strand
GATGCGGGCGCATCCGGAAGCGCGCTTCACCATTGTCTGCGGGCGGGTGGCGGAAGGCGTATTTCGGCGTATGCCGCAGCTTGAACGCCTTATTGCCGTGGAAAAGCGGCGCTATTCGCTGCATTGGCTGGAAATCTGGGGGCAATTGGCGGCCACGCGCTGGGATTTGGTGGTGGATTTGCGGGCTTCGGCCATTGCCTGGCTGCTCTGGACGCGGGACCGGCGGGTGATCCAGGGCGGGCGGCGGCCTGGGCATCGGCTGACCCATTTGGCGGCGCTTTTGGGCGTGAGCCCCCCGCCTTTGCCGGTGATCTGGACCGCGCCGGAAGATACCGCCCGGGCTGCCGCGCTGCTGCCGGAAGGGCGCACCTGGCTGGTGCTGGGCCCCACCGCGAATTGGCATCGCAAGGTCTGGCCGGCGGACCGCTTCGCGGAACTCGCTTTGCGATTGACCGCGCCTGGGGGGGCGCTGCCCGGTGCCGGGATTGCTATTCTGGGCGGGCCGGGGGATCAAGAGCGCAGCATGGCGACCCCTGTTCTGACCGCCTTGCCCCAGGCGCTTGACCTGGTGGGCAAGCTCGACCTGCCAGAGGTGGCGGCGGTGCTCGCGCGCGCCGCGATTTTCATCGGCAATGATTCGGGCCTGATGCATTTGGCCGCTGCTGCTGGCGCGCCGACGCTTGGCCTGTTTGGCCCGACCCCTTCAGATGAATATGGCCCGGCCGGCCCCAAGGCGCAGGCCGTGCTGGCCGATGGCCCTCCCGGCCAGGGGGCAATGGAAGATTTGCCCGCAGCGCGCGTTTTGGAAGCCGCCGAGGCCCTGCTTGGCCAGACCGCGCGGGTGCCGGCGTGACGCCGAAGCTTTCCATCCTGATAGTAGCGCGCAACGAAGAAGCGCGGCTACCGGATTGCCTCGCCTCGGCCGCTTTCGCCGATGAGGTTGTGGTGGTGCTGGACCGCACCACGGATGGAAGTGCCGCACTTGCCCGCGCAGCGGGCGCCCTTGTGCTGGAAGGCGCCTGGGAATTGGAAGGCGATCGGCGCAATGCCGGCATCGCCGCCTGCACTGGTGATTGGATTTTGGAGTTGGATGCGGATGAACGCGTGGATGGCGCGCTTGCCGCAGAAACCCGCCGCGTGATCACGACCAGCGGCTTCGCCTGGCATCAGGTGCCCGTTGATAATTACGTGGGCGAGAAGCTGTTGCGCCATGGTTGGGCCGGGAGTTTTGGCACTACCTCTGTCCCCCGGCTTTTTCAGCACGGCGCGAAACGCTGGCGCGCGCAGCGTGTGCATCCAGGGCTGGATTGGGTGGGCAAGCAAGGCCCACCAATCAAAACCGGCGCGCTGGTGCATCTGGTGGATCGCGATATCTCGGACATGCTGCGCCGGCTGGACAAATACTCATCCGCCAAGGCAGCGGATCTGATCGCTTCTGGCGATATCGGCACGCTGCGCGCCAATCTGCGCCGTTTTGTCAGCCGCGCCTTCAAATCCTATGTCTCCCGCAAGGGGTATCGCGAAGGGGCGTGGGGCGTAGTGCTCGCCTTTTGCACCGGCGCCTTTCCCTTACTGTCCTATCTGAAGGCGCGGTTGGAGCCGGAGCGCCATGGTGGGCAGAAGCCATGAGGATTGCGCAAGTGATGGCCGGCGCACCGATTGGCGGGGCGGAAGCTTTTTTCGAACGCGCCACCATCGCGCTGCATCACGCGGGAGATGTTGTGCTGCCCATCATTCGGCGCGATGCGGAACGTGCTGCGCGACTTCGCAATGCCGGGTTGCAGCCGGTTGAATTGGCTTTTTGTGGCGCCTTTGATTTCCTGACCAGGCCGCGCATACGGCGCGCCTTGCAGGCTTTCAAGCCTGATATCGTCATGGCCTGGATGCAGCGCGCCGCGCGCTTCACGCCACCAGGGCCTTGGGTCTTGGTGGGGCGTTTCGGCGGCTATTATGATGTGAAGTATTTCCGCCATTGTGATCATCTGGTTGCCAATACGCATGATCTGGTGCGCGCCATCACCGCTGCGCATTGGCCACAGGCGCGTGTCCATTACTTGCCGAATTTCGTTGAGGATTTCGCCGGCGTCGCGCCCGCTGATCTGGCAGCGCCCAGCACCACGCCGAAGCTTTTGGCCATGGGGCGTCTGCACACAAATAAGGGTTTTGATGTGCTGCTTCGTGCCATGGCACTTTTGCCGCGCGGGCATTTATATCTGGCCGGCGCAGGGCCTGAAGAATCGGCCTTACGTGCCTTGGCCGCAGAACTTGGCATCATGGATCGCGTGAGTTTCCTCGGCTGGCGGCGTGATATCGGGGCACTTTTGGCGGCGGCAGATGTATTTATTTGCTCATCGCGCCATGAACCGCTCGGCAATATCGTGCTGGAAGCCTGGTCTGCGACGAAGCCCGTGATTGCAGCCGCCGCACAAGGCCCAAGCGAATTGATTAGCCACGGCAAGGATGGCGTGCTGGTGCCGCGCGACGATGCGCCCGCGCTTGCTGCGGCCATTGCAAGCATTGCCGAAAACACTGGACGCGCTGCTGCCCTTGCCGCAGCGGGCCGTGCACATTTCACCGCAACCTTCGCTGAGGCACCGGTGATCGCGCGCTGGCAGCACTTGCTTGCCGAACTCAAACCCGTGGGAAGGATGTGACGCCATGTGCGGCATAGCAGGGCTTGCGCTGCGCGCTGGCGCCTCACCCCCCGCCACGGTGTTGGAAGCGCTCACGCGCGCGCTGGCGCATCGCGGGCCGGATGGCGCGGGGCATCATGTGTCCGGCAATGTCGCGTTGGCCCATACCAGGCTTGCGATTATTGATCTGACCACCGGCGATCAACCGCTTTTCGCCGGCGCCGCCGCCTTGGTCGCGAATGGTGAGGTCTATAATTACCGCGAATTGCACAGCGATCACGCGCTGCCGGCCGCCACGGCTTCGGATTGCGAACCACCCTTGCATTTGTATCGCCGCGATGGTGCGGGCTTCGCGCAGCTTCTGCGTGGCATGTATGGCATCGCGATCCATGATCGTGCCACGCGGCAGGTGCTGCTGGCGCGTGACCCTTTCGGTATCAAGCCGCTTTATATCGCTGAGATCGCCGATGGCATCGCTTTCACCTCCGAACCGCAGGCGCTGATCGCCGCCGGCTTGGTCAAGCCGCAGCTTCATCGCCCCGCGCTGCATGAGTTGCTGCAAGTACAATTCACTTGCGGGCCAGAGACAATTTTCCAAGGCATTAGTCGCGTTTTGCCGGGGGAGACCATCACCATCGCAGATGGCCGGATCATTGCGCGCGAAAGACGCGCAGCATTGCCGGCAGAAGGCCCTGAAACCATCTCGGAAGAAGCCGCACTCACGCGGCTGGATGCGGCGCTGATGGAAAGCGTTGATCTGCATCAGCGGAGCGACGTGCCCTACGGCATGTTCCTGTCGGGCGGTACCGACTCAGCGGCCGTTTTAGCGACCATGGCGCGTATCAATACCGCGCCTGTTCTTGCCTTCACCGCGGGCTTTGATGTGGCGGGAGCGGCGGATGAACGCGAAGCCGCTGCGCGTGCCGCCGCTGCCGCCGGCGCACGCCACGTTCGTGTTCATGTGACACAGGATATGGTCTGGCGGCATTTGCCGGACATCATCGCCTGCATGGATGATCCGGCTGCTGATTACGCCATAATCCCCACCTGGTTCCTTGCACGCGCCGCGCGGCAGGAAGTGAAGGTGGTGCTTTCCGGTGAAGGCGGGGATGAGCTTTTTGGCGGCTATGGCCGCTACCGCGCCGCCATGCGTCCCTGGTGGCTGGGCGGTAAGGTCATGCGCGGTCATGGCGCTTTTGATCGGCTGGATGTGCTGCGCGAATCGCTGACCGGCTGGCGCGATGGCATTGCCGCCGCCGAAGCCGCCGCCGCGCTGCCCGGGCGGTCCCGTCTGCAAGTGGCGCAAGCGACCGATTGCGCCGATTGGTTGGCGCATGATTTGCTGATTAAGCTTGATCGCTGCCTGATGGCGCATGGGGTTGAAGGCCGCACGCCCTTCCTTGATCCCGGCATGGCCGCCGCTGCCTTCCGCCTGCCGGACAAGCTCAAAATTCGTGATGGGCGCGGGAAATATCTGCTGCGCCAATGGCTCGCGAAGAACTTTCCGGCCAGCGAGCCCTTCCGCGCCAAGCAGGGTTTTACCGTGCCGATTGGCGCCTGGATCGCGGATGCGGCGGATAAGCTGGCGCCGTTGGTGGCGCGCCAGCCAGGGATTGCAGAAATCGCCAAGGCTGACCGCATCCTGCCGCTGTTTCGCGCGGCGGGCGGCAAACGGGAAGGCTTCGCCGCCTGGCATCTGCTGTTCTACGCGCTCTGGCATCGGCGCCATATTCAAGGCGCCGCGCCCGCAGGCGATGTTTTTGAAACCCTTTCCCAGAAGTGACGACAGGAAACCCCATGGCGAAACGCGGCACGGCGCAGCAGGCACTTCGTATCGCGACCTGGAACATCAACAGCGTGCGGCTGCGCCTGCCCTTACTGCAAAAGCTGGTCACTGATCTGGCGCCTGATGTGATCTGCCTACAGGAAACCAAATGCCCGGATGAGGCGTTTCCCCATGAAGGCATTGCAGCGCTTGGTTTCACACATCGGCTAGTGCGCGGCATGAAAGGCTATAATGGCGTGGCGGTGCTTTCCCGCCTGCCCATCACGCTGCGCCAAGATGATCCCGATTGGTGCGCCAAGGGTGATTGCCGGCATTTGGGCGTGATGCTGGATGCGCCAGGTGGCCCGCTTGAAGTGCATAATTTCTACGTGCCTGCCGGCGGCGATGTTCCGGACCGCGCTGCCAATCCGAAATTCGGCCACAAGCTTGATTTCGTCGCCGAAGCCACGCGCTGGTTTGCGAACCGCGGCGCGCGCCGCGCCGTGCTGGTGGGGGATTTGAACATCGCCCCGCTTGAGCATGATGTCTGGTCCCATAAGCAATTGCTGGATGTGGTGTCGCATACCCCAATCGAAGTTGAAGGGCTTTTGGGCTGGCAGAAGGCGGCCGGCTGGCATGACGCGCTGCGTCATTTTGTACCGGAAGATCAAAAGCTTTACACATGGTGGTCTTATCGCGCGCGGGATTGGCGCGCGGCAGATCGTGGCCGGCGGCTTGATCATGTCTGGGTCAGTGATGATCTGGCGGGCGGGCTCAAGCGCCATCTGGTGCTGAAGGATGCGCGGGATTGGCCGCAGGCGTCAGACCATGTGCCGGTGCTGGTGGAACTTCAGCCATGAAACGCCGCTTTTTCCTGCTGGCCCTGCTGCCGGCGGCCTGCGCTGAGCCAAACCAGCCCCCGCCCGTGACCGCCGCACCCCTTCCGGAAGAGCCGGAACAAGTTTTCGCCCCGGGACCGATTCCCTGGGATCGGCTCACCGAAGACCAGAAGCGCCGCGCGCGGGACGCCATGCGGCGCCTTGGCTATGACTCCTCAAGCGAGGACGCAATCATGCGTCAATGGGCGGCCCTGCCGCCAGCCAAGCAGCGCTTTGCCATTCGCCGCCCGCCACCGCCACCACCTGCCCCGCCCCCTCGGCCCGCAAGGGCAGCACCGCGCGCGCCAGCGCGAACACCAACGCCACCACCGCGCCCGGCGCCACCGCGCCCTTGATCCGGTTTGGGCCGGGTGGGCCGGAAGGCACCGAAAAGATTACCAAAGGGCAGCAAAATGGCTCTTTGCTGCGGCGCACATGCTTGACAGTGGCAGCCCCCCCCCGTAAAGCCCCGACGCCTTCCGGCGAGGTTCGCCAGGGGAGCGCAAGGTGACTAGACAGCCAGACCTTCATGAACGGTTAAAGCAAGCAAGGGCCCGAGAGGGGCTTGAATCTGGCCCGGATGGCCAGAAAGGCTTGCCGAAAAGTCCATGGGGGTTTGGGCTGCGCGCAGGGGTTGAGGTTGTCTCCGCCCTTGTGGTGGGGATTGGCATCGGGTGGGTACTCGATCGCTGGCTCGGCACTTGGCCTTGGCTTTTCCTGGTTTTCTTTGTCCTGGGCAGCGTCGCCGGGGTGTTGAATGTGTATCGGCTTTTCAACCCGCGTCGTCGTTCGCGCGTGACATGAGCGAGATGTAAGGGGTTTGCCGGTGGCAAAGGAAGGCAAGACGATTGACGCGCTGAGCCAGTTCGAATTGTCGCCAATTTTGGGCGGCTTCGGGCAGGCTATCGGTTTCAGCCAGTCCAATGCGTTCATGCTTTTGGCCCTTGGCCTGATCACCCTGTTCATCATGGCCGCCGCCGCGCGTGGCGCCCTGATCCCTGGGCGCCTGCAATCGCTTGGCGAAGCCAGTTACGAATTCATCCAAGGCATGGTGACGGAACAAGTGGGTGATGAAGGGAAGAAATATTTCCCCTTCGTCTTCGCCATTTTCATGTTCGTGCTGTTTGGCAATTTGCTTGGCATGCTGCCCTATGCCTTCACCTTCACCTCTCACATTGCGGTCACGCTGACGCTGGCCGTGATTGTGTTTGTGACGGTGACCGTGATTGCGCTGATGCGCCATGGGTTGCATTTCTTTAGCTATTTCTTCCCGGAAGGCGCGCCTGTGTGGCTGGCGCCGATCATCATCCCGGTTGAGGTGATTTCCTATTTCTCCCGCGTGGTCAGCCTTTCCGTCCGCCTATTCGCGAATATGGTGGCGGGGCACGTGATGCTGAAGGTGTTTGCCACCTTTGTCGTCCTGCTGGGTAGCCTTGGTGCGGTTGGTCCCTTCGTGGCGGTGTTACCCCTTAGTGTGAACATTGCCCTTGTGGGGTTTGAGTTCCTGGTGGCTTTCCTCCAGGCCTATGTGTTCGCCATTCTGACGAGCATCTATCTCCACGACGCGGTGCATCTGCACTGACGCGCGCTGGATCTTTTTCGGAAATCTGTTGAAGTCAAACGGAAGGAATGTGTCATGGAAGTTGCTGCTGCGAAGGCCCTTGGTGCCGGTATCGCCGTTATCGCGCTGTTCGGCGTTGGTCTTGGGATTGGCAATATCTTCTCTTCGCTGATCACCAGCGTGGCCCGCAACCCGGCCGCCCGCGATGCCGTGTTCCCGATCGGCATTCTGGGCTTCGCGCTGACGGAAGCCGTGGCGCTTTTCGCGCTGCTGATCGCCTTCCTTATCCTGTTCGCTTGATGGCTGGCGCCCCGGTCTGTTTGGGTCGGGGTGGTTTGGTTTCGGGGCAGGTCCTGTGCCCTGCCCCGGACTGACGTTTTCTTGGCCGCGAGAGGGTAAGCCGATGCGCCGAATACTGCTTGCGATGACGCTAAGCGCCATGCCTGCACTTGCCTGGGCTGCCAGTTCTGCTGGCGGTCCGCCGGTGGAAGGCATGCCTCAGCTTGCCTTTGGCCACCCGGTCCAGGGGCCATTGCTGATTGGCCAGGTTGTTTGGCAGGTCATTATCTTCTTTTCGCTGTTCCTGCTGCTGACCTTTGTCGCGCTGCCCCGTTTGGGTGCAGTGATTGATCATCGCCGTCAGCGTATTGAAGGCGATCTGGAAGCGGCACGCGCCGCCATGCAGTCGGCTGATGCCGCCATCGTCGCGCAACGCGAAGCAACGCAAATCGCCCGCGCTGAAGCGCAAGCGGCAGTGAACGCTGCAATGCAAGCCGCCCAGCAGGAAATGGACGCAAAGGCGGAAGCCCTGAATGCGGCGCTTGCCAAGCAAATCGCGGAAGCCGAAGCGCGCATAGATCAAGGCCGCAAGTCGGCGCTGGGCGCGGTGCGTCAGGTTGCTGGTGAGACTGTCGAAGCCCTGCTTTCGAAGCTTGGCGCCAGCGCCGATGCCGGTAAGGTGCAGGCAGCGGTCCAGCGCGAAGCCACCGCCAGGGGGATTGCCTGATGCAAAGTTCTGCGTCTGTCTTCGCTGATCCTACATTCTGGGTCGCGGTTTCCTTCGTCCTGTTTTTCGTGCTGCTTGGCAGCAAGCTTTGGAAAGCAGGTACTGGCGCGCTCGATTCCCGCGCTGATGGCATCCGCAATCGGATTGATGAGGCGAATAAGCTGCGCCTTGAAGCCGAAGCCAAGCTGAAGGAAGCCGAAGCTGCCCGGGCAGAAGCCGTCAAGGAAGCGGCTGAATTGCTCGCGCGCGCCAAGACCGAAGCGGCGCGTATCACCGCCGCTGCTGCCGCTGAGGCTGAAGCTTCTGCCGAACGCCGCAAGCAACTTGCCATGCAGCGCATCGCAGCGGCAGAAGCAAGCGCCATTGCCGAGGTACGCAACACCGCTGCCGATATTGCGGCCACAGCCGCGCGGGCGGTGCTGGCTGAAACCATGGATGCCGTTGCGGATGGCGCCATGATTGATCGGAGCGTGGCTGACCTGCCCCGGGCCCTGCGCGTCGCCTGAAGCACGAAGGTTCCCTTCAAGGGCCGCTTTTCCATTGTGGGAGAGCGGCTTTTTTCTTTTTGCTGATTCCGCTTTTTCTGGGCCCGCAAAGATTCTAAACTACCCCATCACGGATTGATGGGAGAAACTTCATGCTGCGCCGCTTTACCCTTGCCGCCGCCTTGCTGGCGGGTTCCGCCTTGACTGCCCAAGCCAATAACTTCCGCTGGGCCAATGATGGCGATGTGAATTCCATGGACCCCTATACCCGGCAGGAAACCTTCCTGCTCGCCTTCGGGTCCAATTTCTATGAACCGCTGGTCCGCCGCGACCATGAAGGCAAGGTGGAAGCCGCCCTTGCCGAACGCTGGGAACAGCCGCAGCCGAATGTTTGGCGCTTCCATCTGCGCCGCGGTGTGAGGTTTTCGGATGGTACGCCCTTCACCGCCGATGATGTTGTCTTCAGCGTTGAACGTGCGCGCGCGCCTGGCTCCAATGTGCAAGGTGTGCTCGCTTCCGTGAAGGAAGTTCGCAAGATTGATGATCATACGGTGGATTTCGAAACCACTGTGCCCAATCCGATCCTGCTGCAGGAAATCACCAATTGGGGCATGTTCAGCCGCGCCTGGGCGGAAAAGAACAACGCGACCCGCCCCGCGGATTTGACGACGCGCGCGGAAAACTTCGCCACACGCAACGCCATGGGCACCGGCCCCTTCATTCTGGTTTCGCGTGAACCGGACCGTCGCACGGTGGTCGCCCCCAACCCCAATTGGTGGGACAAGCCGGTGCATAATCTGACGCGCGCCGAATTCAATGTCATTTCCAATGACGCGACACGCGTGGCCGCGCTGCTCTCGAGCGAGATGGATTTTGTCTATACCGTGCCGCCGCAGGATGTGGAGCGGATCTCACGCTCCCCTGGCGTGCGCATCATCCAGGGTCCGGAATTGCGCACCATCTACCTCGGCATGGATCAGATGCGCCCGCAGCTTCTGAAATCCGATGTGCAGGGCAAGAATCCCTTCCAGGATGTGCGCGTGCGCCGCGCCATGCAATTGGCGATAGACACAACTGCCATCCAACGCAGCGTCATGCGTGGCCAATCCCGCCCGACCAATCTGATCTATGGCCCGGGCGTTAATGGCTTCCGTGAAGAAGATGACCAGCGCCCGCGCGTTGACCTGAATGAAGCGCGCCGCCTGCTGACGGAAGCTGGTTACCCCAATGGCTTTGGCGTGACGCTGGATTGCCCGAATGATCGCTATGTGAATGATGAGGCGATTTGCACCGCCGTTGTCGCCATGCTGGCGCGCATCAATATCCGCGTTACGCTGAACGCGCAGACCCGCGCGCGCTTCTTCGCTGAGGTGAATGCCCCTGGCTACAATACCAGCTTCTATCTGCTGGGTTGGACGCCGGCGACTTCAGATGCGCATAACGCGCTATTCAACCTGGCCGGCACGCGCGATGGTTCGCGCGGCATGTTCAATAATGGTGGCTATTCCAACCCCCGCCTGGATCAGCTGATCAGCCGTATCGCTGTGGAAACCAACCAGGCCACGCGCCAGGGGCTGATCACGGAAGCGGGCAAGGTCATTCAGAACGATGTCGGCTATATTCCGCTGCACCAGCAGCAGATCGTCTGGGCGGTGCGCCAAGGCTGGAATGTGGTTCAGACAGCGGATAACTACATTCAGCTCCGCTTCGTGCGTCAGGGGCAGTAAGGCCTGATGCGAAAGATGCCCGCCCGGTGGATGCCGGGCGGGCTTTCCATTTCACGGCAAAGCCCCCAACCGCCGCTCCACCAGCGCGCGCCAGGGCGCATCGGCTGGGCTATCGGCGAGCAATGCTCGCCATGTCGCGCGTGCTCGTTCCGGGTGGCCTGCCTCGGCCTCCACCACGCCCAGCAAAAAGCGCAGCTTGGGCTCCTGCGGTGCCTCGGCCATGGCGCGCAGCAAGATGGGACCGGCAGCGACGAATTCGCCGCGCCCGATTTCCATCTCCAATAAATCTCCCGCCAATTCCACATCGAAGCGGGATGCCAAGGCGCGGCGCCAAGCCTCGGCGGCGGCATCGGCATTGCCGCGGCTGCGTTCCGCATTGCCCAGCATGACGAAGCCCTGCCGCGCCGCCTCACTCATTGGGTCAAGCCCGGCCAGCCTTTCGCGCAGGCGGTTCAGCAGCGCATCATCCCGCGCGGCAATCTCCGCTCTTTCGCTATGTGGTGCGGAAGGCATATCCGGCATGCCTTGCACCAGATAAAGTCCAAGCCCAGCAGCGGGGATCAGAAACACCAACGGCAGGAACCCCAGCGCACGGCCCCGCGCGGCGGGTGCGGCTTCCTCTGGCGCCTGTAGCAGTCTGCGCTGCACTTCCACCCGCGCGGCGCGGAGCGCATCGCCCTCCAGCCGGCCGGCCGCCGCTTCGCGATCAAGCTCCTCCAACTGTGCGCGGTAAAGTGTCAAATCCGCTTCCCGCCGCCCCCGCGTCACCACGGGGCGGAACAGGGTCGCCACCAGCGGCACCATGGCGGCCAGCGCCAGCAGCAATATCGCAATCCAGATCATGCCGGGCCGCGATCAAGCTCAGCCAGGCGCCGCGCTTCCTCAGGTGAAAGGGCCGCCGCTTCGGCCATGGCACGGCGGCGACGGAACATGATCACGGCGATGCCACCGCCCAAAGCCAGGAACGGCGTGGCCCACAAAAAAATGGTCGCCGCCGTGACTGGCGGGCGCAGCAGCACGAAATCACCATAGCGCTGATGCACAAAGCTGATGACCGTCGCCTGATCCTCCCCAGCCGCAACACGTTCGCGCACCAGACGGCGCAGGTCACGCGCCAATGGTGCATCGCTGTCTTCAATGGATTGGTTTTGGCAGACTAGGCAGCGCAATTCGCGCCCGATCTCGCGCGCCAGCGCTTCCTTGGCGGGGTCGGTCAGCCGCTCATTGGGGTCGCCAACCGCACCCCAGGCGGGCAGCGCCAGCAGCAGGCAGAAGAATAACCAGCGCGTCACGCAAATCTCCGGAGTAGGGGCCGCAATTCACTCTCCAGCGTATCGGCAGTGATGGGCCCGGCCCAGCGCCAGCGAATCATGCCCTGGCGGTCGAGCAAATAGGTTTCAGGCACGCCATAGACGCCCCAATCAATGGCCGTGCGCCCAGGTTCATCCCGCCCGAGCCGGCGATAGGGATTGCCATGGCGTTGCAGGAAGGCGCCGGCTTCCGGCACACGATCCTTGTAATTAATGCCGTAAACCGCAACGCCTTCGCGCGAAAGCCGCATGAGTTGCGGGTGTTCAATAATGCAGGGCGCGCACCAGGAAGCCCAGAAATTCACCAGCACCGGCTCCGACAATGGCCCGCGCAAATCTGCCGCCGCCAGCGCGGGCAGCCCAACGCCTTCCAGCGCCGGCAGGCTGAAATCAGGCGGCGGCTTGCCAAGCAGCACGGAAGGCACGCCGCGCGGATTGTAACTGCCATCCTGCAAACCTTGCAGCATGGCGTAGAAGCCCACACCCGCCGCTGCGGCCACGCCCAACGGCGCATAGAGCATCCAGCGCCGCGAACGCTTGGGGGAAGCTGCGTCACTCATGCCGGTGCGGGGGCAGCCTTGCGGGAAGGTGCTGAAACCCGAATGCGCCGATCGGACAGCGAAAGCCCACCGCCCAGCGCCATAATCCCCGCGCCAAACCAGATCCAAGGCGCCAGCGGATTATGGTGCAGCCGCACGACGCCACCGCCATCACGTTCATCGCCCAGCACTGCGTAAAGGTCTCGCATGGCGTTGGTATGGATGGCAGCTTCAGTGGTGTTCATGCGCCCGACAGGGAAGAAGCGTTTTTCCGGTTCCAGCACCGTCACCACGCGCCCGCCATCCAGCACCGTGATGGTCGCGCGGCGAGAAGACCAATTCGGCCCCTGCACATCACGAATGCGCTCAAGCCGCCATTCATAACCCGCCAGCCGCGTTGATTCGCCAGGCTTGAGCGCCACAAGCGCATCAGTCGCCAGGCCCATGCCCGCCAACCCCGCAAACATCACGCCCATGCCGGCATGGGCAATGGCACCTCCCCAGGCAGCGCGCGGCAACCCACGAGCCCGATTCCACGCCTGAGAGGGCCGGCGGAAGGCAGCGACACGGTCCAGAATATCCGCCGCCGCGCCTGCAATCAGCCAGGCAGCCGCAGCAAAGCCAAGCGCCGGCCAAACATGATAACCCGCGATCAGCAGCGTCAGGAATGCTGCCGCCACCGCCAACAACCCAACCCACCATAAGCGTTGCAAGGCGCCCGCCAGATCGGCGCGCTTCCAGGCAAGCAGCGGCCCCACCGCCATGGCCGCGACCAAAGGTATCGCCAGCGGCGCTGTCGCCGCATTGAAGAAGGGCGCGCCGACCGAGATTTTCGCGCCGAACAGGATATCGGCGAACATCGGCCACAGCGTGCCCACCAGCACCACCGCGGTAATGGAACAAAGCAATAGATTATTCAGCACCAGCGCCCCTTCGCGCGAAATTGGCGCGAAAATCCCGGTGCCACCCAAACGCGGCGCGCGCCAGGCGAACAGCGCCAAAGCCCCCGCCACATAGGCCATGAGCAGCCCAAGAATGAAGACACCACGCGCAGGATCATTGGCAAAGGCATGCACGGAATTCAAAACGCCCGAACGCACCAGGAAGGTGCCCAGCAAGGACATACCAAAGGCCAGAATCGCCAGCAGTACGGTCCAGATTTTCAGGCTTTCGCGCTTTTCCACAACAATCGCGCAGTGCAGCAACGCCGCGCCAATCAACCAGGGCAAAAGCGATGCGTTTTCCACCGGGTCCCAGAACCAATAACCGCCCCAACCCAATTCGTAATAAGCCCACCAGGACCCAAGCGCGATTCCAAGCGTCAGGAACGACCACGCAGCCAACGACCAGGGTCGCACCCAACGCCCCCAGGCGGCATCAACGCGGCCTTCCAACAACGCTGCCACGGCAAAAGCGAAAGTCACCGCGTAACCAACATAACCCAGGTAAAGCATCGGCGGATGCAGCGCGAGGCCAAGGTCCTGCAACAACGGATTGAGCCCCTGCCCATCCATCGGCGGCGGCCAGACACGCTCAAACGGGTTGGAGGTGAAAATGATAAAGCCCAGAAACCCCGCTGCGATCAGCCCCAGAATGCCAATCACGCGTGCTTGCAGGGCGCTTGGCAAATCGCGCCCGAAGCTGGCTACAGCGCCACCACAAAGTGCCAGGATCAAAACCCATAGCACCATGGACCCTTCATGATTGCCCCAGGCGCCGGAGAATTTATAAATTAGCGGCTTCGCCGAATGGCTATTCAGCACGACATTAGAAATCGTGGTGTCATTCACCGCAAAGGCCCAAAGCAGCGCCGCGAAAGCAGCGGCAATCGCGATCAACTGTGCCACCGCCAAGGGGACAGCCAGCGCCATCAGCCGCGCATCCGCCCGATGCGCGCCAATTAGCGGCAGGACCGACTGCGCCAGGGCCAGAATACAGCCAAGCGCCAGCGCGAAATGGCCAAGTTCCCCGATCATCCGCCTCTCCTTGGTGCGGTATTCCATTCCGCCGGTGGCGGGGCCGCGCCCTCTGCCGGGTTCCAGTGGCCAGCGCGCTTTAGCGCATCGGCAACCTCCGGCGGCATATAGGTTTCATCGTGCCGCGCCAGTACTTCACGCGCGCGGAAAGTGCCATCGGGCTGCATTATGCCAAGCGTCACCACGCCCTGCCCTTCACGAAACAAATCCGGCAGCACACCGGCATAGGAGACGCGAATGACATGCGCGCCATCCGTGACGCGGAAATTGGCGGTTGGTTTGCCGTCCGCGCCCGTGCCGCGTTCCAGGCTACCCGCTTCCACCAGCCCACCCAGGCGAAAGGCGCGATTGGCCGGCGGCGCTTCGCGCATGATGTCAGAAGGTGACCGGAAAAACACCAGATTATCCTGAAACGCCGTCAGCGTCAGCGCGGTGGCACTGCCAAGCCCAAGCCCGCAGAGCAGCAAGATGTAAAGCCGGCGCTTTTTGCGAGTCATGGCCGATCCCCACGCGGGTCAAGTTCCGCCAGCAAACGCTTGGCTGCGGCATGGCGGCGCGCAGCATCCAGCACCAAGGCGCCAAAGCCAAGTGCGACCAGCGCATAGGAAGCGGCGATGAAAAATGTGTGGCTCATGCGCCCCTCGCCTCCTCTCGCCGCGCGCGGGCCAATTGCAGGGCGCGGATGCGCCGTTCCATCACGGCAGCGCGCGTGCGCGCCAGCACCACCGCGCCAAACAACAGCGAAAAGCCAAGCGCGCAGGTGAGCAGCGGATAGAGGATATCCACATGCATCCCCGGCGCATCCAGCCGCGTGACGGAAGCCGGCTGATGCAGCGTATTCCACCAATCCACGCTGAATTTCACGATCGGGATATTCACTATGCCCACCAGCGCGAGGATCGCGCCAACCCGCGCGCCGCGTTCCTGGTCTTCAAAGGCGCGCGTCAGCGCTGCGTGGCCCAACCAAAGGAAGAACAGCACCAAAACGGAAGTGAGCCGCGCATCCCAGACCCACCAGGTGCCCCACATGGGCCGGCCCCAAAGGCTGCCGGTGGCCAGACAAAGCGCCGTCACCAAAGCGCCCACCGGCGATAATTCCCGCGCGAAAAGATCAGCCAAGGGATGCCGCCAGATCAAGGACATGATGGAAGCCGCAGCCAGCGCGGTATAGCCACCCATGGCAAGCCAAGCCATCGGCACATGCACATACATGATGCGCACCGTCTCACCCTGTTGCCAATCCGCCGGAGATAGGAACAAGCCCCAAACCAGCCCCGTGCCGAGCACCAAAGCCGCAGCCGCCCATAGCCAAACCTGCACCTTGGCCGAGGCGCGCAAAAAGCGCCCCGGATTGGCAAAGCGGTGCAGCGAACGCGCGCCAGGGACGGCACCGCCCGGGCTGCTGTCAGCTTTGGCTGTCATTCTGATGTCCACCTGGTCAGACTAGCCTAGATTTTTGGCGGGTGGAATCACCCGCGCGCCTCCTTGCCAGCTTCACATGGGGGGCGGTGGGTCGCCAAGGGAGTCCCCCCAGCACGAAAACCCGCCCCGGCTTATTGAAGCAAGTCGCTTCTGGGGTTACCTGCTTGGCAAGAGCCCCTCCGGGGCCAAAGGGGGGTCAGTCTCATCATGCCAGCAGCCAGGACCACAGCGCCCGCTTCCCGCTGGCTGGTGAAATCCGAACCTGATGCCTTTTCCTGGGACCAGCAGGTCGCCAATGGGGCGGAGCCCTGGACGGGCGTGCGCAATCACCTCGCCAAGAAGAACCTGATGGCGATGAAAAAGGGCGACCTCGCCTTCTTCTACCATTCCAACATCGGGAAAGAGGTTGTGGGCGTGGTTGAGGTAGTGCGCGAAGCCTATCCGGACCCGTCTGCGGAAGAGGGCTCAACCTGGGTGTGTGTGGATATGCGCGCGGTGGGGCCCATGCCGAAGCCCGTGGGCCTTGCTGCCATCAAGGCCGAGCCCGCACTGGCAGAGGTGGCTTTGATCCGGCAATCCCGGCTTTCGGTCATGCCGATTGCGCCGGAGCATTGGGATATCATCGCCCGCATGGGCAGCTGGGCCGGCAAGTGAGCCAGCCAGAACGCGCGCTTTGTGCGCTTGAAGATATCCCCGATGGCGGGTCCAAGGGCTTCCCGGCCGCCCCCGGCGCCTTCATGGGGTTGTTTGCTGTCCGGCGCGGTAGCGCGGTTTGGGTCTATGTGAATTCCTGCCCGCATATCGGCCTTCCCTTGGACCCCGTGCCGGATCGCTTTCTGGATGCCAAGCGCCAGCACATCCTCTGTTCCGCCCATGGCGCGCGGTTTGAGATCGAATCAGGCGAATGCGTCTCCGGCCCCTGCTATGGGGAGGCTTTGGAAGCCGTGCCGGCGCGGGTGGATGAGGCTGGGCAAGTGCTGGTGCCCGCGGATGCGGGGCTGTGACCCGATTTCGCTTGGCCGCATAATGTTTTAGACCCCTTGGCTTCAACTTCCTTCGACCCAAGGGTTTTGCATGTCGGCTTGGCAATTCTGGATTGATCGCGGCGGCACCTTCACCGATATCGTCGCGCGCGATCCGGCTGGGCGGCTTTCCACGCTGAAACTGCTCTCCGAAAACCCGGAACGCTACAAGGACGCTGCCGTTGCCGGCATTCGCCAATGTCTTGGCCTTTCCGCCGGTGCGCCGATTCCGCCAGGGCTGATTGACGCGGTGAAGATGGGCACCACAGTTGCCACCAATGCGCTGCTGGAACGCAAGGGTGAACGCGTCCTGCTGCTGGTCAATCGCGGTTTTGCTGACCTGCTGCGTATCGGCAATCAGGCGCGGCCCCGCTTGTTCGATCTGGATGTGCGCCTGCCGGAATTGCTGCATGAACGCGCCGTTGAAATCGGCGGGCGTGTCGCGGTGGATGGCACGGAATTGGAACCGCTGGATGAGGCCGGGGCGCGGGATGCTTTGCGTGCCGCTTATCAGGAAGGTCTGCGCGCCGTTGCCATTTTGATGATGCATGCCTGGGCTTATCCCGCGCATGAAGAACGGCTGGGTGCGATTGCGCGCGAGGTTGGCTTTACGCAAATCTCGCTCAGCCATCGCGCAAGCCCGCTGCCGCGCATTGTGCCGCGCGGGGATACCACGGTGGTGGATGCCTATCTGTCACCCATTCTGCGCCGCTATGTGGATCAGGTGGCGGCGGAATTACCCGGCGTACGGCTTTACTTCATGCAATCAAGCGGTGGCTTGACCGAAGCCGGCCATTTCCAGGGCAAGGATGCGATCCTATCGGGCCCTGCTGGCGGCATTGTGGGCGCGGCGCGTACTGCGGCCATGGGTGGGTTTGAGCGTATCATTGGCTTTGACATGGGCGGCACTTCCACCGATGTCGCGCTTTACGCTGGCTCTTTTGAGCGCGCGTTTGAAACCGAAGTCGCTGGCGTGCGCATGCGCGCACCCATGATGGCGATCAATACGGTGGCGGCGGGCGGTGGTTCCATTCTGCATTTCGATGGCGCGCGCTTCCGTGTGGGGCCAGATTCCGCCGGTGCCGTGCCTGGCCCGGCCTGTTATCGGCGCGGCGGGCCGCTGACGGTGACGGATGCGAATGTCATGGTGGGCAAGATTCAGCCGCATCACTTCCCAGCGATTTTCGGCCCCAAAGGTGATCAGCCTTTGGATGCGGCGATAGTTTCTGAGAAATTCGCCGCCCTGGCGTCCGAGATCGGCAAGGCACAAGGCAAAGCGGCGACCGATCCGCGCGCAGTTGCGGAAGGGTTTTTGCGTGTCGCGGTTGCCAATATGGCCAATGCCATCAAGCAGGTTTCGATCCAGAAAGGCCATGACGCGACGCGCTTCGCGCTGCAATGCTTCGGCGGCGCGGGTGGGCAGCATGCCTGCCTCGTCGCTGATGAATTGGGCATGGAAACGGTCTTCATCCATCCCTTCGCGGGCGTGCTTTCCGCCTATGGCATGGGCCTCGCCGATCAAGCCGTGATCCGCGAAGCGGCGGTGGAAGCGCCCTTCACCGCTGACGCCATCAATGATCTCACTACGCGGCTTGAAGCGCTGGTGGCAGCGGGGCGTGAAGAACTTGCGCGCCAAGGCGCCGATCCCACCCGCCTGCAAGCGACGCAGCGGCTCCATTTGCGCTATGCCGGCACCGATACCTTCCTGCCCGTGGCTTTCGGCGCGCATCAGGAAGTGCTGGCAGCCTTCACGGAAGCGCATCGCCGGCGCTTTGGCTTCGCCACACCGGAACGTCAGGTGATTGTCGAAGCCTGTGTCGCGGAAGTCACCGCGCCCGGAGAAGTTGTCCGCGAAGCCGCGCTGCCACCGCGCGAAGCGGGTGACGCACCAAAGCCCTTGGATAGGATCGTGCTTTTCACTGGCGGTGCTGAACACGCCGCCCCGGTGCATGACCGCGATGCGCTTTGCGCCGGCGATCGCATCAAGGGGCCGGCGCTGCTGCGCGAAGCCAATGCCACCACCGTGGTCGAACCCGGCTGGGAAGCAGAAGTCACCGCACGCAATCATCTGGTACTGCGCCGCATCGCGGCCCGAGCGCGCGCGGCGGATATTTTGGCGACAGATCGCCCCGATCCGGTGATGCTCGAGCTTTTTAACAACCTCTTCATGAGCGTTGCGGAGCAAACCGGGGCGGTGCTGCAAAACACCAGTCTTTCAGTGAATATCAAAGAAAGGCTCGATTTTTCCTGCGCCATTTTCGATGCGACCGGCGCGCTGATTGCCAATGCGCCGCATGTGCCGGTGCATCTGGGCGCCATGGGCGAAAGCGTGCGCACCGTGATCCGCACGCGCGGCGCTACGCTGAAGCCCGGCGATGTAGTGGCGCTCAACAACCCCTATAATGGCGGCACGCATTTGCCGGATGTGACCGTGATCACGCCGGTCTTTGATACAGCGGGCACATCCATCCTGTTCTTTGTGGGGTCGCGCGGGCATCACGCCGATATTGGTGGCCTGACGCCGGGATCCACGCCGCCACTGTCACGCACTTTGGAAGAAGAAGGCGTGGTGATTGATGATTTCCTGCTGGTGGATGGCGGGCATTTCCGCGAAGCGGAATTTCGTGCCCTGCTGGCCGGCGCGCGTTACCCCGCGAGCAGCCCGGATGTGAATGTCGCTGACATCAAGGCGCAAATCGCCGCCAATGAAAAAGGCGTGCAGGAATTAAGCCGCGCCGTTGCCGATTACGGGCTTGCCACCGTCAGCGCCTATATGCGGCATGTGATGGATAATGCCGAAGAAAGCGTGCGCCGCGTGTTGGAAAAACTGCCTGATGGCCATTTTGAAACGCGCATTGATGATGGCACGCCCCTGAAAGTCGCCATCCGCGTGGACCGCGCCGCGCGCAAGGCCGTGATTGATTTCACCGGCACCGGTCCGCAACGCCCAAGCAATTTCAACGCGCCATCCGCAGTCTGCCGTGCCGTGGTGCTCTATTGCTTCCGCTGCCTGGTGGGTGAGGATATTCCGCTCAATGATGGTTGCCTGAAGCCTTTGGAAATCGTCATTCCGGAAGGAACCTTCCTGTCACCACGCCCCGGCGCCGCGGTGGTGGCCGGCAATACCGAAGTCAGTCAAATGACCTGCAATGCGTTGCTCGCCGCCCTTGGTGCCTGTGCCTCTGCCCAGGCCACCATGAACAACCTGCTTTTTGGCGATGCGCGCTACCAATACTATGAGACCATCTGCGGCGGCACTGGCGCCGGGCCGGGCTTCAATGGCGCGGGGCCAGTGCAAACCCATATGACCAATACGCGCATGACCGATCCTGAGATTCTGGAACTCCGCTACCCCGTACGGTTGGAGGAGTTTTCCATCCGCCGCGGCTCAGGTGGCGCCGGGCGCTGGCGCGGTGGTGATGGATCACGCCGGCGCATTCGCTTCCTGCATCCGATGGAAGCGGTGATTGTGGCGTCGCGCCGCAACGTGCCGCCGCATGGGCTGCAAGGTGGCGCTGATGGCGCTGCTGGTCGGCAATGGGTGGAACGCACCGATGGCAGCATTCAAAGGCTGGGGGGTAGCGATTCCGCGCATCTCGCGGCCGGCGAAGTGCTTGGCATTGAAACGCCCGGCGGCGGTGGTTGGGGGCCAGCAAGCTGAAATCGCGCCGCAGCCTTTTCGCGCTTCTGCTGGCCGGGATCGCACTTGCGGCGGTATGGGTCGGGCCGCGCCTGATTTCCTGGGAAGGGCAGCGCGGCCGCTTGGCGGCGCTGGCATCTGAACGGCTAGGCCGCCAAGTAGCCTTGCAGGGGCCGCTCCGTGTTGTGTTGCTTCCGCAGCCCATGATCGAAGCGGATGACGTACATCTGGGGCAGGATGACGGCGGGCTAGGCGTGAAAGCGCAAACACTGCGTCTGACGCTTGGCTTGGCACCCCTGCTGCTGGGGCGGTTTGAAGCGCGTGATCTGGTATTAGTCGGCGCTGATATCCGGCTGCCCTGGCCGCTGCCCGCCGCCGGCGCGCTCCGCCCGCCGCCCTGGCTTTCCGATTTTGCCGCGCGAATTGAAGCCAGCCGCGTGAGCTTGGGCGAAGCGGTACTCGAAAACGTCGCCGCGCGCCTGGTGGCGCCCGGGCCGCTGGATGCGGTGCGGTTGGAAGGCAGCTTCACCCGCACCGGGGCCGAAGCGCGCTTCCAGGCCGTTTTGGGCCGACCCGGCTATGATGGCATTGGCACGCTGGAACTCCGCCTGAATGGCCAAGGGGCCGTGCTTGTCACGCGCGGCGCGCTACTGGCCGAAGGTGGCTATGAAGGGCGATTGGAAGCCTCCGGCGCTTATCTATCGGCCTTTTTGCCGGCGCCGGCGCTTCCCTTCCGCGTCACAGGGCGCTTACGCGCCGGTGAAGAACGCATCACTGCGCCCGATCTGGCCGTGGAATTTGACGGCGGTACGGGCCGCGCGGCGGCGGAAATCCAACTGGCACCAATAGCGAAGCTCGACATTGCTGTTGCGATGAACCGCCTGGACCTGGACCCCTGGATTGTCGCGCTCCGCAGCACCAGAACCCTGCCAATGCCAGTGACTTTCGATGTCGCAGCAGATACGGCCCGCTGGCTTGGCCGCGACCTGCGCCGCTTCAAGGTTGGTATCGCAGGGGAAGGCGCGCGCCTGACACTCACGGATATGGCCGCACTGCTGCCCGGCGATGCGGAAATTGAAGCACGCGGCGCGACCCTTGGTGAAAGGCTGGAACTGGGCTTGAGCTTTACCGGCCCCGATCTTCGCGAAAGCCTGGGGGCTTTTGGTGTTGCGATCACAACACCAGACCCAGCCCGGCTGCGCCGTTTTGAAGGCCGCGCGCGGGTGGTGCTGGAAGCGGACCAAATCCAATCTCCCGAATTCACGCTAACGCTGGATGGCCAACGCTTGGCCGGCGCAGGGGTGCTGCGGCTTGGCAATCGCCCCGCCCTTGGGCTTGGGCTTTCAATCAATGAACTGTCACTCGATGGCTTGCTGGCCGATAGCTTGGGCTGGCAGGAGGCCAGAGAAGCGCTGCAAGGCTTTGATGCCAATCTGCGCCTGACAGCGGGCAGGCTGGAATGGCGGGGCCTGCCCTGGGATGACCTAAGTTTGGAAGCGACGCTGGAAGCGGGCCGACTTTCCCTGCAAAAGCTGAGCACCCGCCATGGCGGCACCAATATCGCTGCATCTGGGGGCATCGGGCTGGGGGCGCAGCCAAGCTTCAGTGACTTCGCACTTGAAGTCACCGCCCCCATGGCGCATGCGCTGCCCCCCTTCCTGGCGGAAGCCCTACCGCTGCCGGCCGGGCTGGCAGCCCTGCCGATTTCACTTCGCCTCCGGGGTAATGGCGCGCCAGAAGCGTTGACACTCGCCGCCGATATCGCGCTTGAAGATGCCAGGCTGGAAGCGAATGCCCAGCTGGACCTGACCAAGGCCGCAGGGCAGGGCAACCTTATCTTTCGCCACCCCGGTGCGGCGCGGCTTTTCTCCCTTGCCTTGGGCCGAGAGGATAGCGCCTGGATGGGCGAAGGCTCGGTCGCGCTTATTGCCCGTATCATTGCCGATGGCCCGATCATCACGCTTCCCTTCATCAACTTGGTGGCTGCGGACACACGGCTAAGCGGGGAAGCCCGGATGGAACTAAATGGCGCGCGCCCGAGGCTTGCGATCAACATCGCGGCTGAACATCTGGCCTTGCCGGCGCTTGATCCGACGGATCAGGAACCGCTGCCCATGGCGCCGCTGGCTGGCTTCGATGGAACGCTTGCCCTTACCGCCGCAAGCATGGCGGTTTTCGGCCTGCCACCAGTACAGGACGCACGCATTGAATTGGCGCTCGAAGCTGGGCGGCTGCGGCTGGATACCTTCCAGGCAGTACTCGCGGGCGGCAAGGTTGAAGGGCGCGGCGTGCTGGATGCGGCCAGCCAGCCCCCAAGACTGGAGGGGGATTTCGAAATTGCCGGCGCCAGCCTGGCAGGGCCAATTTTTGACCTGCCGCTTGACCTGACGGCCGGAAGTATCGCCCTGGCGGGGCGGCTTGCAGCTTCGGGCCATTCTCAGGCCGCTTTGCTTTCCTCGCTGGAAGGTGCGGGGCGCTTTTTACTGGCCGATGGGGTGGTGGCTGGTCTGGCGCTGAGGGATGCCTTTGCCGGCGCAGGCCTGGCTGATGCGCTCGCGGCAGAAGCCGCGCTACGCCGCGCCTTGTTGGGTGGCGCGACGGCGGTGGAAAGGCTGGAAGGTGGTTGGCAGCTGGCCGCCGGGCGGCTTGAACTTCAGGAAATGCACCTTGCCGGAGAGGCGGGCGTTTCCGCACAAGTCACCGGCGCGGTGGATTTGCCGCGCCAGACACTGGACATTGGCTTCGCGCTACGCCCACCCATCACTGAGGCGCCGGATATTGGCCTCAGATTTTCTGGTCCCGCCATCGCGCCGCGCCGCCTGCCGGATATCGCGCCTTGGACCCGTTGGCGGGCGGAACAGCGATAGGATTACCAGGGCACGGCAACCCGGGGGCCACCACCCCGAAGTTGAACCCGTTTCAGCTCAGGGCAGTTTCTCCGCGATGTAAGGCGGCAGGTTGAAGGCGCCGACATGGATTTCCGGCGTCCAATAGCGGGTGCTACCCAACATGCCGGAGGCTTCCGCGCGGCGGCGAACTTCATCCACGGCCACAGTACGGCAAGACGCATCCTTTGCCGCCCAACCAAGCGTCATGAAACCACCGACATAGGTCGGCACAGCCGCCACATAGGCCCAGTTATCCGGGAAGGATTTCGCCCGCCGGCGCGATGTTTCATGCAGTTCATCGGCTTGCATGAAAGGCACCCCGCATTGATTGACGATCAAGCCGCGCGGGGAGAGGATGCGCGCTGCATTGGTGTAGAACTCATCGGTAAACAGCACCTCGCCAACACCGATCGGGTCTGTGCTGTCCACAATAATGACATCAAAGCTTTCCGCTGGCGCCACACGCACATAATCAATGCCGTCGCCAATAATCACCTCAGCGCGTGGGTCGCCCCACGCATCGCCGCCAATGCCGGGCAGGAATTCCTTGGAAAGCCGCACCACCTCGCCATCAATTTCCACCATCACGGCTGCTTCCACGCCGCGATGCTGCAATACGCGCTTCAGCACCCCGCCATCACCGGCACCAATGATCAGCACGCGCTTCGCTGCGCCATGGGCCAGAATGGGCACATGGGTGATCATTTCCTGATAGACGAATTCATCGCCTTCAGTGATCTGCACCACGCCATCCAGCAGCATGACACGCCCATGGGTTTCGCTTTCAAAGACAACAATGTCTTGGAAATCGGACTGCACGCGGGCCAATTCGCGCTTCACGCGAAAGCGCTGGCCCCAGGCGGCATAAAGGGTTTCATTGATCCAGCTATCGGTCGCCATGGCGGCATCCTTTCACAATAAAGGCCGGGTGCTGCCACCCGGCCCCATCAAAACGATATCGAATGGCTTTCAGCCGATAAGGCCGCGCTTATGTTCAGCAAGCTGCACGCGTTCCGGCAGGAAGCCGCGCTTGAGCGCCGGGATCGCCTTGTAGGGATCACATTCGCCGCAGACGAAGATATCCAGCGCCGCATAGTCACGTTCCGGCCAAGTGTGGATGGACACATGGCTTTCTGCCAGCACCAGCACGCCGGACACACCGCCATTGGGCGAGAAGTGATGGAAATGCCCGTGCAGGATCGTTGCCCCAGTGGCAAGCGCGCCTTCACGCAGCACCGCATCAATGTGGTTCGGGTCGTCCAGATTGGTCGCCCCCCACAAATCCACGATCAGATGCGTACCGGCGTAGCGCACACCATTACGCTGCACGAAATAGTCCTTCTCGGCATGGGCCGAGACGTCTTCGTCGGTATTCCGGGTGTCGCTCGGCAAATCCGAGACCATCCCCGGTTGGACGAGAGCTTCCATAGCAGGGCTCCTTCCAGCCAGTAGATGACCAGGGTGATCAGAGGGATCCTGATCGGGGGTCAACAATTGCGGCATATGGGACAAGCGGGGCGCAGACGCAAGGGAAATCTGCGGGGAGTGCATAAGAAAATTCCTGCCAGTCCCGGAAAGGGCAAAAATCTTTACCGCCGCGGCGGCGGCGTTGAAGCCGGTGCGGGCGCCGGCGTGGCGTTCAAGCCGCTCATTCTTTCCGGCAATAGGCGCAATTGACTGATTTCGCGTTGCAGGCGTGGCAGATCCTGAACGCCGCGCAGCGTATCGCCGGTCAGTAAGGTGAAGGCTTCGGCCAGTGGCCCACCCTGCATACGCGCGCCATAGTTTTCGCGCAATTGGGTCAACACAACGGTATCATTCGCCATGGCAGCAAAGGCTGCCGCGCGGGCCAGATCGCGCCTGATTGGCGGGCTCAGTGGTGCCGGCGCTGCAGGTATCTTGGCTTCTATATGCTGCATCATGGCGAAAGTCGCGCCCGGCCAATCACGCGCTTCGGCGCGTATTTCCGCCAACGCCTCAGCACCATCATGCCCGATACCTTTCAATACCTGCTCAGCGGCCTGACGATTACCGGCGCGCGCCAGCGCGCGGCCGCGCAGAATGACCCGCTCATTGGGTACCTCGCCACCTTCGGTAGCAGCATCAAGCGCGGCGATCGCGCCGGCGCCATCGCCTTCCGCGAGGCGCAGTGTCGCAAGCTTGGTACTGACGGCAAGCCGCGCCTCTGGATCGGTCAGGCGGGCCATGGCGTCTCGCAGCACGGTTGAAGCCCGATCCACAAGATCAAGCCCCGCCAAACGGTCCGCCAACACCAGGACGGAACGGATGCCGGTCGCGTCCTCTGGCAGGAATTCCGGATGCGCGTCGTAGAAGGAAGCGGCGTTAAGCGGCGGGGCGCTTTGCAAGGCTGTGGCGAAGGCGGCGCGCAGATGTGGGCGGAGATCAACTGAACGTTCCGGGAAGAAGCGCTGGGTTTCCTGCAACAACTCAAACGCGGCGCGGCCATTGCCGGCTTCCCTTTGCAATTCCGCCAGCCGGATCCGCGCATTCACTTCATCCACATCGCCGCGCCACGCGAAAAGCGCTGCCTCCAATTCTGCGATGGCGCCCGCCGTATCCAGCTGACCAATCGCCAAGCGCAATTCCACGCTGCGGCGGATGGCGCGGGCGCGGCGCAGCCGGTCCCTGCCTTCAATAGCTTGGCGATAGGCACTCAGCGCATCTTCAATCCGGCCATCGGCCTCAGCCATCATGCCGCGGGCCAGATGCAGCACGGGATTATCCGGATCGGTTTCGCCAAGGCGGGCAGCTGCGGTCAATTCGCCGGCAGCGGCTAGGGATTCCATGGCGATCGGCGTGAGCCGCTGGGCAAGCGGCCTGGGGTAGGAAATCAATAGGGGCAGGCTTGCAGCAATGGCGGGGCCGGCAACTGCATGATCACCGCGCGCGGCAGCCAGGAAACCGCGCCACAGGGTAGTTTCATCGGAAGGCGGCATTTGCGGGCTATCAAGGCGCCGCGCCTCAGCCTCTCGGCCAGCCAGCAGAGCGGCGGCGGATTGCACCATCACGAGCCGCGCATCCTCACCCGCGCGAGGGTCTTCCTGCAGGGCAAGGCCGGCCATGGCCTGGGCTTCTTGCGGCATGCCAAGGGCCAGCAGCGTTTCCGCCGCATGGCGCCGCGCTTCCGCGCGGCCAAGCGGCCCAGCCGCCGCAATATTGGCCGAAGCCGTACGCAGCCTTTCCTGCAAGGTGGTGATGGAAGCGGAAGGCAAATCCATAATGCGGCTGAGTGTTGCCGCTTCAGCCAATGGTTCCCGCCCGGCATCCGGCCCCAGACGCAGCGAATCTAAGCCGGAAGCCTGTAAAATAAAGCGGTCCGCCAGAGCGCGAAGCTGAATGTTATCACCCCTAGGCAGCACCGCGACACCAAGCACCGCCGGCAAAAGGTGAAATTCAGGCTGACGCCGGGCAATCGCCACCGCCTGGTTAACCCCGCGTATGGTGCCAACCAGCAAGGGGCTACCCGTTTCTGGATCAAGCACGGTCACGCTACTGCCGGGCCGATTGACACGCAGTACCAGACGAACCGGTGGGCCCTGTTCCAATTCGGGCGTAATGGCTGTCAGCGCTCTATTGGCTTCCACCGCATCGCGAAAGGCTTCCAATACCCAGGCGTTGCCCTCTCGCCTCGGGCGCAAGGTTCCGGGTTGCGCAAGGCGCATTTGCAGAATGGTGGCATCGCCTGTCTGGCGCGCTTCCATGCTGCTGAAGACATCACTGCGCCGCAGGGCAGAAAGGTCGAGTGTTTCAGGCCGGTCGAAAACCGCCATCACCCAATCACCCTGGCGAAAGACTGCGGCGGCGGCATCCGGCCCCAGATCAAGCGAAATGGCCCGGCCTTCGGCCAGTAAACCAACCGGCGTGGTGCGCTGCGGCGGTACCACAACCAAAGGGCGCGGGGCGGGGTCACCAATTTCCGCATGCGGCATGGTTGGCGGAATTGGCGGTATCACCAGGGCTTCCGCGGCAGGCACGGCAGGCGTCCTGGATGCCGGGGCCGCTATACCGGGACGCGAAACATCCGCCGCGGGGTTAGCCGGGGCGGATGCAGGTGCTGCAGCCTGGTTCGGGGTGGGTGCCGCATCACGGCTGGGCGGCGCCGTAGTGGGTGGCCTGGACGCCGGTGCCGCCGGCGGTGGCGGCGCAGCGGGACGCGGAGGGGTGGCTTGCGGTGGTGTTACCGCAGGAGGCGCAGCTGGCCTGGCAGCCGCCGGCGGCGACGGGGCTGCGGGGGATGGAGCCGCAGCCAGCGCAGGTGGATTGGCGTTTGGCCGGGTTGGGGCTGCGACCGCCGGGGCGGACCCCGTACTGTTCTGGGCTGTTGGGGCTGTCTGGGCTGTTGGGGTCGCTTCATCCCCATCCAGCACATCAATCACAACACGATTACCAAGCCGATAGTGCCGAAAACGCGTCCCAGCCGGGGCTTGCAGCGCAATGCCGCCGTCAACGGCGGAGAGCGATTCAACATTTCTAGGCAGGCGAAGTGCCGCCGAAAGATCAAACCGGGCCGGCGTATCAAAGCGCAGAATGAGCCGATTGCCGCTTTCTTCCGCGCGGTAAGTAACAGCGTCGGGCCAATCCATCACCACCCTGCCATAGGTGGGATGAGTGCCAACCCGAAGGCTGACCGCGGGTGCCTGCTGCGCGTGAGCCGGGATGCCCAAAGCCATCCAGAACAGCAGCAGAACACCCGCAGGACGCATCAATCGAAGCTCGCGAGTAGTCGGTCAATCTCGCTTTGGGACACACCAGCGCCCGGAAGCTGCGGGCCATTGGCCAGCTTCTGACCTTCGGTGCGTCCATCATTCGTTGGCGGGCCAGCATCCTTGGCCACTGGCGCAGGGCTAGGACCGCCCACGCCGCTGGCTGCGGAAACAATCGTGGAAATCCTACCCTCGATGGCTTTGAGCGCTGTCACAACCTTGCCGATCCGCTGCCCGGTGATATCCTGAAAGGAACAGGCTTCGTATATCCGAGTTACAGCGCCTTGCAACTTGTCCGCGGCATCGCCCGAAAGTTCAGACTGGAGATTTTCCAGCGTTTCGCAGCTATCCAGGATTTCGTTGGTCGCATGCGCCGTGTGATCAACAATCGCATCCAACTCATCAGTGGCGGATGGAATATGCGCATCCCTGATATCTTCGACCTTAAGGGCGGCGATTTCTGCCTTGGCCCGGGCAATAGTGCGCCCAAGCCCCTCAAGTTCGGCCAGCAGCGCTGATTCCTTGGCGGTCAGGTCGCCAGCCATGGTCGAAAGCACGGCACGCACCGTCGCCTCGATCCGGTCGCCTTCTTGCCCCTGGGGGGTTCCGTCAGGCATGGACCAACACCTTTTCGATCTTCTCGCGCAGCGTTTCGGCGTTAAAGGGCTTCACGATATAGTTGGAAACGCCGGCCTGCTTGGCGGCCACCACGTTTTCGGTCTTGCTTTCGGCGGTGATCATGATGAAGGGCATGTTCTGAAGCCGCTGATCGGCCCGCACTTCCTTCAGCAGGTCAAGCCCTGTCATGGGCGCCATGTTCCAATCACTGATCACGAGCCCAAAATTGCCCGCGCGCAGTTTGGCCAAGGCTTCCTGCCCGTCCACAGCTTCATCAACATTGTTGAAGTCAAGCTGCTTCAGAAGGTTGCGGATGATGCGCAGCATCGTCCGGTAATCGTCCACAATCAGGACATTGATGTTCTTATCCATGGTTCTCCACCGTTTACCGACCGCATTTTCGGCCTACTCGCTGCCCGGCCGGTTAGCCCGATGTCTCGCCAGCTCTGCGGTGAGAATCCGGGCCTTTTCCGGCCTCATGGCACCGATCACCGGTGCCATTCTCCGTTCACCCATCCGATCCAGAATCTGGATCACGACAGGCAATTCCAATTCCTCGAAAATCGCCGCGGCTTCCCGCGGGCGCATTGTTTCGTAGGTCTTCACAAGGCCGCGCCAGCCGGCTTCCTCGCGCTCGCCACGGGTGCGTTCCATGGCTTCAAGGCGCTGCTGCAATAGCGTCAGTTCCTCGATACGCTCGGTCAGGCGGCGCTCTGCCGCGGCCAGCACCACTTCACGAGAGACAATCGACTGCTCCCGCACCTCCAATTCCAGGCGCCGGGAGCGGAGCTGTTCAAGCAGCGCGCGCTCGGCCTGGGAAATCGGGTTCGGGCCATCAGCCAGCCCACCTTCCTGTCGCCCGCCAAGCCGTTCAAAACCACCAGGCGGACGTTCGGGGGGTGCAGGCGGCAAAGCCAAGGGGGGGGCAACATCTGCCGCCCGGGCCGGGGCCATGACTGGGGTCGGCGCAGCTTGCCCACGCATCAGCGGGCGAACAATATTTTCCGACTTTACAAGGAATAAGCCGCCCATGGTGATGATGACCACGGGCAATAGACGCAACTTGAACATCAGCGGCCCCCCTTTCCGGTTCCGACGGAGAGGGCACGGAGCAAATCGCGTTCCGCTTGGCTGCGCAGCGTACCGGCTTCGTCAGCCGAGGCGGGCACAGGCCTTGCCGGGGCAGGCGCCTGTGGTTCGCTACCCGCGGCAGGCCGGCCAGCGCGCACCTGGGATTCAAGCCTGTCCGCCAGGCTTTCAGCGCGTTCAATCAGATAGCGCAAATCATCTCGCAACGGCTCAGCGGCAGCGATCCGGTCATTGACCTGCCGCCCGGCCAATTCAGCCGTAGCCCGCAGGCGCAAAATGGCCGATTCAGCCGCCCCCGCTGCCTCAGACAGGCCTTGCGCGCTGGATTCCATGGCACCGCGATCCTTCCGGATTTCGCGCAATGCCCGTTCCAGACGCACCGCGAAGGGGATCGCCGCACCCAAAAGGACCAGCAAAACCAGCTGCAAGCCCCATTCAAGCCAGGAAAAGGACATCATCACGCAGCCCCCTTCCGCCGATCTATCTCGCGTTCAATCCGTACCGCGAGGCGCTGGCCCTTGCGGCCCATCTCACCCTCAAACAAGGCAACATCGCCACAGCGCAGACTAACCGGCGACCCTGGGGGGACGCCTAAGGTGATCCGGTCCCCAATCTTGAGGTTGAGCACCGTAGACAGCGGCATGACCTGTTCATCCAGCACCACATCCAGGCCGATATCGGTATGGCGCAGTTCCTCAGCCAAATGGGTTTCCCAGATGCTGTCACGGCCAAATTTCTCGCCCATGAACTGCTGCAACAGCAATTCGCGTACGGGTTCCAGCGTTGCGTAGGGCAGCAGGATTTCCAGCTTCCCGCCGCGATCTTCCATATCCACGCGCAGGCGCACCAGCACGCAGGCATTGGAAGGCCGGCTGATCACAGCAAAACGCGGATTGACCTCAAGCCGTTCGAAGCGGAAATTCACCGGGCAGAGGGGTTCAAAGGCCGCTGTCAGGTCATCCAGAACCACGCCAACCAGGCGTTCAACCAAGGTTCTTTCGATGGTGGTATAAGGCCGGCCTTCAATACGCATCGCTGCCGTGCCGCGCCGCCCGCCCAGCAGCACATCCACCACCGAATAGATCAGGGCGGAATCAACTACCGCCAGCCCGTAATTATCCCATTCCTCGGCGCGGGTTACGCCTAGCATGGCGGGCAGCGGCACTGAATTCAGGTAATCCCCGAAGCGCAGTGAAACGATCCCGTCAATGGAGACATCCACATTGTCTGAGGTAAAGTTACGCAAGGTGGTGGACATCAGCCGCACCAGGCGATCGAAAACGATCTCCAGCATCGGCAGGCGTTCATAGGAAATAAGACCAGAGGAGATGATCCGCTGGATACCGCTTTCCTCGGCATCACGCGTGGGGCCGGCACCGAACCCCAAAAGACTGTCAATTTCCGCCTGATTGAGCACCCGCGCCGCATCAGCGGCCACCGCAGGCGCCGCGCCGGCCTCAGCGGTGGATTCCTCCTCAAGTGCCGCGCCCCAAGCCGCGGCGAGGTTCTCTTCGTCACCCGTGCCGCTCATTGGACCAAAATCTCCACGAACAGCACGTCGTTCACGCGGATCTGTTGGGCATCCGGGCGGCCAGCCTGGGCGATTGCGATATTGGCACGGGCGACGAGTTCTTCCCGCAAACGCTGGGTGCCCGCCGAACCACGCAATTCCTCGGGCCGTACTTCCCGCAGATAGGTCTGAAACATATCAACCAGGCGGGGCATGGAAGCCTGCACGCGGGCGCCGTCATCGGCGCGCGACAATTCAAGTTTGCTGCGCAGCTTCACATACACGGCCCGCCGCCCCGGCGCATTCAGATTGGTAATGATTTCCGGCATATCCATGAAAACCACCGCCCGCGGGCCGGATGCCTGCGGTTCGGCCGAAGCAACGGGTGGGGGTTCCCCCATGCCAAGCAGGGGCGGCAGGATGCCACCAAACCAAAGCCCGGCGCCGATTGCGGCCAGTAGCGCAGGCACGGCCAAGAGCAGGAGCTTCTTGCGACCCCCGCCCTTTTTCTCCTCCGTCGCTTCCTGACTGGCCTCAATTTGCCCTGACATTCATGTCTCCTTCGCGTTTCAATTTAGCAGGCTCCGATTAAAGAAGCCTTGCGGCATTGCTTGCCGGGCCAAAAAGGTTCTGGCCGGCAAGTTCTGCCTTATCAGCCCACTATAAAGGATGGCACGCCAGTTGCACCAATGATTTCGTGTTTTGATTTCTGCGGTTTGGCGTTTTTGCTCCATGTCGCAGAGAGGTTCGCCGCCGCTGACCTCGAAAGGGAGCCCTGATGGATTCGCCTGGTTATATTCTGCTGTCGCGCTTGACGCTCCAGGACCGCTCCACCCAGGTGTTGGCGCATAACATGGCCAATGCCGATACGCCTGGCTTTAAGGCCCTGCGGCCTGTCTTTAACGACGTTATGGCAAGTACGCGCGGCATCGGCAGCCTTCGGGGCGACAGAGCCATGGCACTGCCCAATGATCGCGCCACCTGGCGGGACATGACACCGGGCACGCTGCAGACCACGGGTAACCCGCTGGATCTGGCCATTAGCGGGGAAGGCTATTTCGCGGTCGAGACAGCCAGGGGTGAGCGTTACACGCGCGGCGGGCGCTTTTCCATCGGCGCCAATGGCAGAATGGTGGACCAGGAAGGCAATGCAGTGCTGGATGCCCAGGACCGGCCAATTACCATTTCGGCCCAGGATACGCAGATCACCGTCAGTGGGGATGGCTTCATGCGGAGCGAGAATGGCAGAATCGCCCAGCTGAAAGTGGTGCGCTTTGGCAACCCGCAAAACCTGGTTGCCGAAGGCGATAGGCTTTTCGACCCCAAGGAAGAAGAAGTGATCCGCGAGGAAAGGCCCAGCATACTGCAGGGGATGCTGGAGATGAGCAATATTAAGCCCGTCCTGGAACTGACCCGCCTAACGGCGGAAATGCGCGAATTCCAATTCGCCACCCAATTCGCCGACCGTGAAGGCGAAAGAATCACCAATGCGGTGGAGCGCATCATGCGCCGCCGGTCGTAAGCTAAAGACAGGAAGTCACCACCATGCGTTCATTGCACATCGCCGCCACCGGGATGCAGGCCCAGCAAACCAATGTGGAAGTTATTTCGAACAATATCGCCAACATCTCGACCACTGGCTACAAGCGCCGGCGGGCAGAATTCCAGGATTTGATTTACCAGAACCTGCGCCGCACTGGGACGCAAACATCTGAGACGGGTACGCTTTTGCCATCAGGCGCGCAGCTTGGTCTTGGTGTGCGTACCGCCGCGATCTACCGCATCAACGAACAGGGCAATTTGCAACAGACCGAAAATCGCTTTGATGTTGCGATCCGCGGCAATGGCTATTTCCAGATCCTGCTGCCTTCGGGGGAAACCGCCTATACCCGCGATGGTACCTTCGGGATTTCAGCAAACGGCACCATCGTCACTGCCGAAGGCTACACGGTACAGCCGGGCATCAACATCCCGAATGGTGCGCGCGATGTGACTATCAACGCATCTGGTGAAGTATTGGTAAAGATAGACGGTCAGGTCCAGCCGCAAAATGCGGGCCAGATTCAGCTTGCGATTTTCGCCAATGAAGGCGGGCTTGATTCAATTGGTGAGAACATGTTCCTCGCGACACCTTCGTCTGGGGATGCGCAACAGGGTCCCCCTGGTTCGATCGGCTATGGGCAGTTGCTGCAGGGCTTCATTGAAACCTCGAACGTCAATGTCGTTCAGGAAATCACCTCCTTGATCACGGCACAGCGCGCTTATGAGATGAATTCGCGCGTCATTTCGGCGAGTGATGAAATGCTCTCCACCATCGCGAAGCTACGCTGATGCGCCGCCGCCTTTTCCTTCTTCTGCCCGCCGGCCTGCTGGCTGCGCCTGGCGCAGCCCGCGCGCAGGTGCCCGTATTGCGCCCCCACAGCCTGGTCGAGGATCAGGTAATCCGCATTGCGGACCTTTTCGAAGGTACGTCGAGAGGCGATACCGTGATCGGCGCCGCCCCAGCGCCAGGGCAGCGCTTTGTGATAGAAGCCGGCCAGCTTTCCACCATTGCACGCCGCTTTAATGTTGAATGGCGCCCAAGTTCTGGTGCCGAACGCAGCATCATTGAACGGCCAGGCCGGGCGCTCGCTCGTGAAGCCGCCATTGACGTGATGCGCGCTGAGCTACTGGGGCTTGGGCTGCCGGTGGATTCCGAATTGGAATTGCTCAACTTTTCGCCCCCCATCCTGCCCTTGAATGCCATTCCGCGGCTTTCCGCTGAAGGCGGGCAATTCGAAGCCGCTTCAAGCCGTTTCGCCGTCACACTGCTTGTAATGGCGGATGGCATGCCAAGCGTCCGCATGCGGGTGTCGGGCCGTGCCGTCGCGACGGTTCCGGCCGTTGTAGCAACGCGCAGACTTAATGTGGGCGAAGTCATCAAGGCAGACGATGCGCGGCTGGTGCAAATGCGCGCCGAACGGGTTCGCCCGGGTGCGGCGCAGCGCCTGGAAGATGTGGTAGGTATGCAATTGCGTCGCCCCGTCACCACGGAATTGCCCTTCATGAGCGTGGATCTGGTGGCACCCACCATCATCGCCAAGAATGAGACTGTCATCATGCTTGTGGAAGGCCCTGGCCTTTCGCTGACAGCGCAGGGCCGCGCCCTGGAAGCAGCGACGCGCGGTTCGCGCTTGAATGTGATGAACCTTGCCTCCCGCAATGTGGTGGAGGCTGAAGCAATTGGTCCGGGCCGTGTCCGGGTGCGCCTTGGTAGCGCCCCGATCAGAATGGCCGAAAGGGGTTGATGATGCGTTTGCCTGTTCTTTTGCTGGCGGCGGCCAGCCTTGCCGCCTGCAGCAGTGCCGAACGTCTGGCGCGCATTGGCCAAGGCCCTGAATTGGCGGGGATCGAAAACCCCACCGCCGACCCGCGCTGGCGCCCGGTGACAATGCCGATGCCGAACCCAAGTGATCCGCCCTTGCAGAATAACAGCCTGTGGCGCCAGGGTAGCCGCACCTTCCTGCGCGATCAGCGCGCAGCGGCAGTGGGTGATCTGGTGACAATCATGGTCTCAATCCAGGATGAGGCCGATTTGGAAAATTCCACCAAGCGCAGCCGCGACAATAGCGAAAGCATGGGCCTGCCCAGGTTGCTTGGTCTTGAAGCTTCCTATGGGCGGCTATTGCCGGCTGGGATTGATCCGTCCAACCTGGTTTCGGCCAATTCTTCCAGCAATGTGGATGGGTCTGGCACGGTGAAGCGTTCCGAACAGATCACCATGCGCGTGGCGGCCACCGTCACGCAGGTGCTGCCCAATGGCAATCTGGTGGTGGCGGGCCGGCAGCAAGTGCGCGTCAATCAGGAATTGCGTGACCTGCAAGTGGGCGGGATCATTCGTCCGCAGGATATTGGTTCCGATAACACGGTTAAGCATGATCGCTTGGCTGAAGCCCGCATCGCCTATGGCGGGCGCGGCACGATCAGCGATGTGCAACGCCCACGCTATGGTCAGGAATTGCTGGACATCATCATGCCGTTCTGATGCCCCGCCCGCGAAGCGGGTACGCAGCAGCGGCACGTTTGTGGCCCAAACAGAATATAGCGCGATCCATCCAAGGTGGGTCGCGCTATTTTTTTGGCTCAATCCGCAACACCAAAGCATCCGCACCATCAGCGTAATAGCGCGGACGACGACCAACTTCTTCCGCGCCAGCGGCGGCGTAGAGCGCCCTGGCCGGGCCATTGCCTTCAGCCACTTCCAGAAAAATCTCTGCTGCACCCCGCCCCTTGGCTTCGGCAAGCAAAGCCCGCAGCAGCGCCCGACCCGCGCCGTGGCGCCGTGCCCCTGGCAGCACCGCGAGGGTGAGGATTTCGGCTTCGGAGGTTTGGACGCGGCCCAAGGCAAAACCCTCCGGCGTCGCGCCATTCACCGCGATCAGCCCAAAATGCCCAGGCAGGTCTAGCATCAAGGCAATGGCCGCTTCATCCCAGGCCTGATTTGACGGAAAGCTTGCCGCATGAAGCGCGGCAAGAAGCGCTGCCGCCTCTATCCCGATGGGCCTGACGGCGATGGTCATGCCGCTGGGCTTGGCGCCGTGGTCGCGGCGGGCTCCGCGTAAAGGGGCGCGGCGCCGCGTGCTGGCAGCAGGCCGGCAAGCCGCTGCGCAGCAACCAGGCCAACCGCTTCGGCGGAAGGCAGGGGTGGCGGATGGGCAGTGGCTTGGGTGCCGCGCGCGGCAAGAATTGGGGCCAGGTGTTCCGCTGCATCGCCCACCAGAAGCACCGCCCCTTCGGGATTGGGCAGAGCGTCAATCGGCAGAATCACGGGTGCCTCGGGCATCGCAGCACGGGCGGGGAAGATTTCCAGCACCACGCGGCCTTGGCGCTGATCCAGCACTGACCAGATGATGCCTTCACCGCGCATGGCTTCTGGCAATTCGGCAACCAAAGCTTCCCCGGTGGTGACGCCAATCAAAGGCTTGCCAAGTGCCTGGGCCAATCCCTCAGCCAGCGCAATCGCGGTGCGCAATCCGGTAAAGCCGCCAGGCCCGACGCCAACCGCAATCGCATCCAGCGCCGCAGGCTTCAGCCCCGCTTCGGCAAGAACCTGTTCAACCAAGGGCGGCAATATGGCGGGATGACCACGTGGCGCATCATGCTGCCCGGCGGCCAGCACGGCGCCATCCCGCAAAATCGCGGCGGAACAACGCGCCAGCGCCCCTTCAAGGGCGAGTATCAGCATCTTTAGAACCTTCCCGCGCGGCCATGACGGTGTTTCCTTACGCCAAATCGGCGAAGGCGAAAAATAGCGCGGCCCGCATGCCGCTAAACCGCGCGAAGAACCCCGCGCCAAAGCGCGTTTGTTTCCGCCCCGCCAGGGTCCCGTGCATCGGGGCGCACCGCCGTATGCACCAGTACAAGCCGCCTTGCCGGGTCCACAAACAGGGTCTGGCCGCGCACACCAAGCAAGGCAAAGCTGCCATCCATGGCGGGAAAAACCCAGGTCTGAAATCCGTAGCCAAAATAGCGCCCGGTCGCGCTCGGCGGAAAATGCGCGCGTGTCATTTCCGCAAACCAGGCGGGCGGCACAAGCTGCCTTCCCTGCGCTTCACCACGCCGCGCCAGCATCATGCCAAGCCGCGCGTAATCACGCAGCACGGCGTTAAAGCCCATATAGCCGATCTCAAGGCCCGAAGCATCAGTGAGCCAGCTTGCCGGGGCTTCAGCACACAAGGGCCGCCAGATTTTCTCACTGAAATAATCAGCGACGGGTCGGCCAATCGCTTGGCGCAGCACCAACGCGAGCACGAAAGTCTCGCCCGATGCGTAATACCAGCGCTGGCCGGGTGGCGCGATACGTTGGTTGAAATGGGGCGGCACCGCGGCACCACCGGCGCTTTGCCGGCGGAAGCTAAGTGCGGCAAGCCGGGCGGAATCATCAGCGCCGTCATAATCCTCACGGAAGGCGACACCTGATGACATGGTCAGCAAATGCCTGATCGGTGTTGCGCCATATTCGGTGCCAGCAAGCGCGGGCACATAGGAAGCGGCTGTATCTTCAATGGACATGATGCGGCCTTCTGCCACCGCAAGGCCGATCAGCATGGCAATCAAGGTCTTGGCCATGGAAAAGGAGGTCAAGCGATGCTGATCCGTGCGGCGATATTGGTAACGCTCCACCAGGATTTCGCCATCCTGCGCAATCAGCAGCCCAGTAGTGGGGTTGCGCGCCAGATAGGCATCAAGCCCGAAGCGCCCGGCACCAAGGCGCGGCGTGCCATCATAGAAGATCACGGGTTCTGGGGATGCGCGCCGCCAGGCGCTGGCATTGGTAGGTGCCGCGGAAATCGTGCTTGGGAAAATCTCATCCAGCCGGGAAAAACCATCCACGCTATGGCTGGGGCGCCACCAATTGGCGCGATCCGCGCGCGGAAAATGCCCAAGCGTATCGGCATAAAGCGCCATATTGGGCCCCGCCGGATTGCGCCCAATGCCGCCGCTGAGCAGGACGGGGCTGGGGTTGGTTTCAGCGCAGGCCGGCGCGGTAAGCAGGGCCGCGAATAGCGCGCGGCGCGATAAGCCTTGTGGGAATTTCTGGCGATGCTGCGTCACGGGTGGGGCTCACCAAAAGTCTTGCGGTAGGTGACCACAAGTTCTGGTGGGCCGCCAGAGCGGTGCGCCTCAAGCGTTGACGTTTTCCACCGGCTGAGCTGCGGGGCGGCGCATCATGGGCATGGATAAGCCACTGACTTTGCCAAGCAACGCATCCGCCATTTCGTGGACCGAGGCGTGGCGCCGGCAGATCAGCCATTCGTCAATATTGCGGCGCAGCCGGGAAAGCCGCCGCGTAAAGGGTTTGCCGGAAAGCAAATAGGCAATGGGGCGCGCCTCGGTTGCCATTTGCCGCACCAGGCTTTCGGTGAGCTCAGGTCCGGCGCCGTTGGGTGCTGCGTCCCCCTCGCGCCTTTTGCGCAGAATGAAGGATGTATGGTTAAGGCTTTCGCCCTTCATCGGCACAAAACCGCATTGCCAAGCGAGCAGCAAAAGCGTTTCTGGCGTGAAGTTCCAGATATGCGCCATATGGAAGATGTTGGCGACCTGCTTATGAGTTGCCGAGAGGTTAGGCACCTCCAGAAACAACACCCCATCTTCCGCGAGCCAAGCGTGAATCCGTCGCAGTGCCTGCCACGGATTGGCGACATGTTCCAGCACATGGTTCATCGTTACCAAATGCAAACTGGCGTCACAGAGGGCCGCTTCCTCAAACCCGCAAGTTTCTATGGAAATGCCATAGCTGCGGCGCGCGAAATCCGCATAAGCCTCATTTGGCTCTATACCTCTGGCACGAAAGCCACGGCACGCCATGACATAAACGAATTCGCCAGAAGACGCGCCAATATCTAAAACCTGTGTTCCGGCATGCACAAAGGGCGCCAGCCGCACGGCACGGGCAATGGCACCACGCAAGGCGCGGAGCGAATGCTTCCGCTTGGGCTCGAAGCCGCCCTTATACGCAATGCGGTAGTGCTTGGCGTAAAACTCAGCCATCTCTGCCGGGCTAGGCAGCGGATGATGGCTGACCAAGCCACAACCCCGGCAAACAGCAGTGGTCAGCGGCCTATGGCCCCTGCCACGCGTTGCAAGCACTTCTCGTTCCGTATCCCCACATAATCCGCAGGGGTCAGTCGCAAAACAAAGCCCAGCTTTCATGCGCGCCTCCAAGACGGGCGCCGCTTAGCGTAGTAGGGCTTCGGCAGGCTGACTTTGCCTGTCAGCCTAGTGTCAGCAATGGGCCGCTATCCGTTCCGGACCAGGAGAAATGTGCCGCAATGCGGATTTTGGTGGTTGAAGATGAACCGGGCATCGCGCGGGACCTGCTGGGCGCGCTCACATCGGCGGGCTTTGCTGCCGAGCATGTGGCGGATGGAGATGCCGCCTGGCAGCTAGGAGGCATTGAAGCTTTTGATGCTGCGCTGCTTGATCTTGGCCTGCCGCGCATGGATGGGCTTTCGCTGATACGCCGATGGCGGGCAGAAGGCGTCGCCTTTCCCATCCTCGTTCTGTCTGCCCGGAGCAACTGGGCCACCCGTGTAGAGGCGATAGATGCGGGCGCGGATGATTTTCTGGTGAAGCCTTTCGCCATGGAGGAAGTTTTGGCACGCCTGCGTGCCATTCTGCGCCGTGCGGCGGGGCGCGTTTCGAATGTGCTGGCGGTTGGGGATTTGCTGCTTGATCTGCGTGCCCGGCGCCTGACCCGCGCAGGTGTCCCCGTTGAATTGACCCTGCTGGAATTCCGCCTGCTCGCCTATTTGATGCACCATGTCGGTCGTGCCATCCATCAGACAGAACTTTCGGAACATCTCTATTCTGGCGAAGCGGATCGCGGCGATAACGCCATTGAGGCCCTGATGGCGCGCCTTAGGCGGAAGATCGGGGCCGATGCCATACGCACCCGGCGCGGCCATGGCTATGTGATTGGTGGTGACGCGTGACGAATTCCGTGCGCGCGCGTTTTGCGATTGTCGGCATTGCAACGGTGCTTATCGTGATTGGGGCGATTGGCATGGCGGTGCAGGGCCTTTTCGAACGCCATAATGAGCGTGAGGTTCTGGCCGAATTGGATGCTGATCTGCGTTTCCTGGCACGCAGCCTCGTGATGGATAAGGGTGTGGCGACACTCCGGGTGCAGCCTTTGGCTGATCCACGCTTTCAAGAACCGCTCTCCGGTCTTTACTGGCAGGTCAGGAATGACCGTACGGGGGCGATACTCCATTCACCTTCCCTGGCAGGTGCCAGCTTTCCATTAGAAAATGATCGCTTGCCATTGGGTGAGCGGCATCGCCACATCGTCTTTGGACCTGAAGGTACGAAGCTGATCGTGCTTGAACGCCGTATTGAAGACCCGAGCGAGCCAGCGGCCAGCTATCGTGTTGCAGTGGCTGTGGACCGCAAGCTGCTGGAAGCGGCCAACCGCGCTTTTTTGCTGGAGCTTTTGCCGCTGCTTGGGATGATCGGTGGTGGCATGCTGCTGGCGTTTGCGCTGCAGGGCGGGATTGCGCTTGGGCCGATTGCACGCGCAAGGCGCGCCCTTCAGGAATTGGCCGATGGCCGCCGAGAGGGTATTGCCGGCACCCTGCCCACCGAATTGCAGGAATTGGCGGCAAGGTTCGATGCGCTATTGGATGAACAGCGCCGCGGCGCAAGATTGGCGCGGGAGAGAGCCGCCGATCTGGCCCATGGGTTGCGCACCGCGCTTGCCTTGCTGAATGCACGTATCAGGGAAATTCGCGATCGTGGTGATAGCGAAATGGCGGCAGCACTTGAAGCGATTGCACATAGTATAGACCAGCGCATGGCGCGCGAATTGGCCCGTGCCTTCATTGAAGGGCCGCAAGCGCATGTTGCGCCGATGGCACTAGGCCCGGTTATTGAGCGCGTTGGACGTGCCTTTGCCCGCACGACGCGAGGCGAGGCCCTGGCGTGGGAACATGATGTACCGCCTGATCTATGTGCCGAAATCGAGGAAGGTGATTTTATCGAATTGCTCGGCGTATTGCTGGATAATTCAACGAAATGGGCGGTGTCACGCGTAAGGATCGGCCTCTGTCTGCAGCAGGATATGGCGCTGCTGACGGTGGAAGATGATGGGCCCGGCATTCAGCCACAAGATCGCCGCGCCGCACTTAGCCGCGGCGTACAGCTCAATAGCGCAAAAAGTGGCACCGGCCTTGGCCTTGCCATCGCCAGTGATATCGTGGCCGCGTGTGGGGGCGATATCGGCATGGAAGATAGCACCCTTGGCGGGCTTTGCGTGCAGATCAGGCTGCGCCAGCGAAGCGCGTAAGTTCGACGACCGCGCGCCCGCCCAAACCCAGCATAAAAGCCCCTGGCGAAATTCTCCCAGTCAGGCAAGCTATGCTGAATAACCAAAGGGAGAAACGCCATGAAGCTTACCCGCCGCACCGCTTTGGCTGCGCCTGCATTGCTGCTTGCCACGCGCGCCATAGCGCAGCCAGGCTTTCCCAATCGCGCTGTGCGCATGATTGTGCCCTATACGCCGGGTGGCGTTTCGGACATTACGGCGCGGCTGATTGCCGAGCCCCTGGCCGCCGCCTGGGGCCAGCCCGTGCCCGTTGAAAACCGCGCCGGGGCGGATGGCGTGATTGGCACGGAAGTAGTGGCGCGCAGCGCGCCGGATGGGCATACGCTTGGCTTGGTTTCGGTGGCGCATCCGGTGAATGCGGCCTTTTATCGTCTGCCCTTCGATACCATGCGGGACTTCACCTTCATAACGCAGACCACCGTGACGCCCTTGGTGCTTTGTGCGCCGAAAGCCTTCGCACCCAATACACCCGCTGAATTGGTGGAATACGCCAAGCGCAACCCGGGTGTGACCTTTGCCGGCACGGGTGGCGTGGTGCGGTTGGCGCCGGTGCTGTTTGCCGAGCGTACTGGGATCAAGTTGGAAAACGTGCCCTATCGCGGCAGCACCCAGGCGCATCCGGACCTGATCGCCAATCGCGTGAACATCATGTTTGATACGGTGCCGGCAGCGCTGCCGCATATCCAGGCCGGGACACTGAAAGCCCTTGCCACTACCGGCGCGCGGCGCAGCGCCCAATTGCCGGATGTACCGACCCTTGGCGAAGCGTTCCTGCCAGGTTTTGAGGCTTCAACCTGGGGCATGGTGATTGGCCCGGCCGGCCTGCCAGCGCCCATTCTGGCCAAGCTGAACGCCGATATCCGTGCTGCGCTGCAAGCGCCAATCGTGGTGGAACGGCACAAGACTTTGGGGGCTGAGATCACCTCCAACACGCCGGACGAAATGCGCGCCTTGACGGAAGCCGAGATGAAGAAATGGGGCGACGCAGCGCGCGCAGCGGGCATTCAGCCGCAATAGAAGCGTGCGTCACTCGGGGATCGCGTTCTGGCGCGATCCCCACATGAAGGTCAGACCTTTTCGATCTCGCCCTCGCCATCTACCCAATTCTTGAAGCCGCCCAGATTGCGCACATTGGCATAGCCCATATCATGCAGCGTCTTCAGCACCAGCGCGGAACGCCCGCCGGATGCGCAATAGGCAATAATCGTTTTGGCGCGATCGAAATTCGCATCATGCAGCGCGGATGAAGGATCGGCGCGGAATTCCACCAGGCCGCGCGGGATTGTCAGCGCGCCTGGCACCTTGCCGGAAGCCGCGACTTCTGCCGGTTCGCGCACATCCAGAAAAACCACATCGGCGCGGCCAAGCAGGCCCTTGGCTTCATCGGCGCTGATGCGCGGCACCACGGCTTCTGCGGCGGCAAGCATTTGTTGGACGGTTAGGGTCATGGATCATCTCTCCCTGGTTGATGAACCATCATAGGCAGCAATCAGCCGTATCGCACCACCCCTCAGCCGCGCATCAGCGCACCCCAAAAGGCCAGGACTGCCGCAATGCCCAACACGCTGAAGGTCCCCATCATGCCAAAGACCCGAAAGCGATAATCCTCCGGGTCCTTGGCTATGCCGTTGGCGTGGGATAGGCGCGCCACAACCAACAGCGCCCCAAGCCCATGCACCAAAAGCGGCCATGCGCCGCCCCATTCTGCAAGGATCAGCAGCAGCACTGCAAAGGGTACAAATTCCGCGAAATTGCCATGCGCCCTGATGGCGCGCTCAAGCGCGGCATTGCCCGCTGACCCAAGCGGGATCCGCTCGGCACGCCGATGGCGAATTACGCGTAAGCTGAGCCAGAGGAAAATCAGCGTCAAAGGCAAGGTCCAGAAGGCGATGATCATGGCGGGCTGGGTTCCTTTTGGCTTTCGCGGGACGGGTCCTTGCCTTGCGCCGGCAAGTTAAAGGCGGTTTGCCCATCATGGATTGATAAAACAAGCATTCCCATTCCCCGCCCAAACCGGCATAGGTTAACGCCATGTCAGCACAACGAAACGCCCTTATCCTCGGCGCCGGCATTATGGGGCTTTGCACCGCTTGGGCGCTGGCCCGCGCCGGCTGGCAGGTGCGCGTGATAGAACAGGCGCCCATTCCCAATCCGCGCGGCGCTTCCGTAGATCAGCACCGCCTGATCCGCCACGCCTATGGCGCGCAGGCCGGCTATATGCGCATGGTTGATCCAGCCTATGCGGCTTGGGAAATGATCTGGGCCGCGCTTGGCACCCGGCATTATGTGGAAACCGGCGTGCTGGCGCTGGCCAATCACCAGGGCGGCTGGCTGGCGGAAAGCCGCGCCGCGCTGCGGGCCGATGGGCATGCTTGCGCGGATTTGGCGCCGGATCAGATCACCGCGCGCTTTCCGATGCTGTCGGATACCGGCATTGCCGCGGCCTTCACCTTGCAACGCGGTGGCGTACTGCTCGCGGAACGAATTGTCGCGGGGCTCGCCGCGTATCTCGCCACGCAGGGCGTTGTTTTTGAAGCCGCGGAGGTATCTACCGCGCTGCCAGAACGCAGAACCTTGCGCCTAGCCAATGGTTCAGAGCGCTGCGCCGATTTGCTGGTGCTCGCCGCCGGTCCTTGGGGGCCAAGGCTGCTCGGCACCGGCCTTGCCGGGCGCGTGGTTCCTTCCCGCCAAATCCTGGTACGCCTTGAAGCCCCGCCTGCTTTTCGCGCCGCCTGGGAAGCGGCACCCATGCTGCTTGACCTCGCAGAAGATGGCGGGTTTTACGCTGTGCCGCCGGTAGCGGGCACCGCGCTCAAGATCGGGGATCACCGCTTCTCCCGCCAAGGTGATGCCGGGGCGGACCCGCGCGAAGCCACACCCGCGGAAATCGAAGAAATTCTGGCCCTGGCTCGCCCGCGCCTGATTGATGCGGCTGGCTATCGCGTGCTCGGCGCGCAAGCGTGCTACTACGATGTAGAAGACCGGGAGGAATTCATCCTGGAAGCCGTGGCGCCGGCTTGCTTCGTCATGTCTGGCTTTTCGGGCCATGGCTTCAAATTCGCCCCGCTTTTGGGTCTGGCCCTGGCCGCGGCGGCGGGGGATACTGCCCTTGCCCGCGCCCTGCCGGGTTGGGCCGCTGGGCGGGATGCGCCCGCATTTGGTTTGCTTGCTGCCTTGGAGACCACCCCATGACGACCACCGCTGATGATCTGATTTTTGGCCTGACGCGCCTGGTTGACCTGCCGGGCCTAACAGCCGCCGCCGGCGCGCCGCTTTCCGCCGATGACATTACGCAGATTGTGAATGAGGCAAACCGCTTTTGCACCGAAGCGCTGCAACCGAAATCGCAGGAAGCGGATAAGCAGGGCGCGCGTTATGCCAATGGCACAGTGACCACGCCCGCGCATTACCCCGCACTTTATGATCAATGGCGCGATGGCGGCTGGCAGGGCTTGGCGGCACCGGCGGAACATGGCGGGCAGGGCCTGCCACTCAGCCTTTGGACTGCCATGGTGGAATTGGGCATGGCGGCTGATACGTCCTTCATGCTGGGCCCTCTGCTGACGGCGGGTGCGATTGATCTGCTCCGCCATCACGCCACGCCAGATCAGGCGGCGCGTTGGTTGCCGCCCATGATCGCCGGCGAATGGACCGGCGCGATGTGCCTGACCGAACCGCAAGCCGGTAGTGATTTGGGCATGCTGCGCACGCGCGCGGAACCGCTGGGCAATGGGCGCTACGCGTTGCACGGGCAGAAGATTTTCATCACCTGGGGCGAGCATGATTGCGCCGGCAATATCCTGCATCTGGTGCTGGCGCGCCTGCCGGATGCGCCGCCGGGCTCACGCGGGATTTCGCTATTCGCCGCACCAAAAATCCTGCCCGATGGCGCGCGCAATGCCTTCCGCTGCGGTGGCATAGAACGCAAAATGGGCATCCATGGCAGCCCAACCTGCATCATGCTCTATGAGGGTGCGGAGGCTGAGATGGTCGGCGAACCGCATCGCGGCCTGCAAGCCATGTTCGCCATGATGAACAATGCGCGGCTTGGTGTTGGGACGCAGGGTGTTGCGCATGGCGCGGCGGCGCTGCGGCTTGCGGAAGCCTACGCGGCGCAGCGCGTGCAGAATGGGCGGGCCATTGCCGAACACCCGGATGTTGCGCGCATGCTGATGGAAATGCGCGCCACCACCCTCGCCGCCCGGCTGATCATGCTGGAAGCGGCGGTGGCGGCGGACCGCGCCGAGCTTTTGGGCGATGCCACCGCCAGCACGCGGCTTGCGCTGCTGATCCCAGTGCTAAAGGCTTGGGCCACGGATCGGGGGGTGGAAACGGCGTCCCTCGGCGTGCAGGTGCATGGCGGCATGGGCTTTATTGAGGATACCGGCGCCGCCCAGGTGCTGCGCGATGCCCGCATCGCCCCGATTTATGAGGGCACCAATGGCATTCAGGCGATTGACCTGCTGACTCGCAAGCTCGCCCGCGATGGCGGGGCTGAGATGCGGAAGCTGATCGCGGAGATCGCGGCGCTCCCCGATGCCAGGCTACGCGCCGCGGCTGAGGGGCTGGCCCGGACCACGGAAGCGGTGCTGGCCGAACAAAGCTGCGACCCAGAGGCTGGTCAAGCGCTCGCGACTGCCTATTTGGATGCGGTGGGCTGGGTGCTGGGGGGTGCTCTTGTCGCGCGGGCGGCTGCGGCGGATGGCGCGGCTTATGGGGCGGTGGCAGATTTCTATCTGCGGCGGCTTCTCCCGCGTGCTGGGGCGCGCTTCGCGGAAATTGAGGGGGCCATGAAGGCTTAGGCCGGCTAAGCCCCTCTGACCGGCCTGGTTTGTAATTGCTTTTGGACATTTCGTACCGTTAAGACGTAAAGACAGATCGCCGGATGAACGCATCACCACCCTCCCTTTCGCAAACCCGCCCCCATGTCGCCGTGATCGGCGCCGGACCTGGGGGGCTGGCGGCTGCCATGCTGCTCGCTTCCTCCGGCGTTCGGGTCACGGTATTCGAAAAAGATGCCGTGGTGGGTGGGCGCACCCGCACCGTGACGGCACCTGGCGGATACCGCTTCGATATCGGGCCAACTTTCTTCCTATATCCGCGCATCTTGGCGGAAATCTTCGAAGCCTGCGGTGCGCGGCTTGAGGATGAGGTGGATTTGATCCGCCTTGATCCGCAATATCGGCTGATCTTTGAAGGCGCCAATCCCGTTTCGATTGAGGCGACGCCTGACCTGGCGCGCATGGAAGCGGAAGTGGCGAAGATCAACCCAGCCGATGCGCCGGGGGTGCGCAGCTTCATGGCAGAAAACCGCATGAAGCTGGAAGCCTTCCGCCCCGTGCTGGAACGGCCGTTTCATGGTGTCATGACCTATCTGGCACCGGAAGTGATGAATGGGCTGCGCCATCTGCGGCCCTGGCTTTCGCTGGATCAGGAATTACAGCGGCATTTCTCCGACCCACGCACGCGCCTGGCGTTTTCCTTTCAGTCCAAATACCTGGGCATGAGTCCCTTCCGTTGCCCGAGCATGTTCTCCATCCTGTCCTTCCTAGAATATGAACATGGCGTGTTTCACCCGCGCGGCGGTTGCGGCGTGATTTCGGAAGCCATGGCGCGGGTGGCTGAAAGTGTGGGCGTTGATATTCGCCTTAACACCAAGGTTGATCGCATTGTCTTTGAAGGCCGCCGCGCGGTGGGTGTTGAAGCGGGCGGGCGGCTTCATGCGGTGGATGCGGTGGTGGTGAATGCCGATTTCGCCCATGCCATTCCGGGGTTGATGGAAGAAGAACAGCGCCCGCAATGGCCAAACAAGAAAATCGCTGAGGCGCGGTATTCCTGTTCCACCTTCATGCTTTACCTAGGCATTGAAGGTAAGCTTGATCTGGCGCATCACACCGTGCTGCTTGCGGAAGATTATGAGAATAACCTGGCGCAGATTGAAGCCGGGATTATTCCGCAAAATCCTTCGCTTTATGTGCAGGCGGCTGCCGGCACTGATCCTTCACTCGCACCGCCTGGGCATTCCACGCTTTATATGCTGGTGCCGGTGCCGAATTTGTTGGGCGGCGCTGATTGGGCCGTGGAAGCACCGCGTTATCGGCGCTTGGCGTTGGATCGGCTGAAGGCGATCGGCCTGCACGATATCGAAAGCCGCATTCGGTATGAGAAAATCCTCTCGCCCCAAGGTTGGCAGGATGAATATGCAGTGGGCTATGGGGCCACCTTCAATCTTGCGCATAATGTACGCCAGATGATGCATTTCCGCCCGCGCAATCGCTTCGGTCGCGCAAAGGGCGTCTATTTGGTGGGCGGCGGCACACATCCGGGCAGTGGCTTGCCCGTGATTTATGAAGGTGCGCGCATCAGCACCGATTTATTGTTGCAGGATCTGGGCCTTGCGCGGAGCGAGCGCAGCCCGCGCCATATGCGGGCCAATGTGTCTGTTTCTGGCGACTGAGAAGGAGAGGACGCGATGGGTGCCAAGGTAGTTGTCATCGGCAGCGGTTTGGGCGGGCTTGCGGCGGCCGCCACCGCGCAGGCGCGTGGGCATCAGGTTACGGTGCTTGAGCGTAACTCCTGGCTGGGCGGCAAGGCGGCGGTGCTCAATCTGCCATCGCCCGATGGGCTCGGGAATTTTCGCTTTGACATGGGCCCCACCATCCTGACCGTACCGCGCGTGCTGCGTCGCATTTTCGCGGAGGCCGGGCGCAACCAGCAGCAGGAAATGCCGCTGATCCGGCTTGACCCGCAATGGCGCTGCTTTTTCGATGGCAACAAGCAGATTGATCTGATCGAAAACGTCCAAGACATGGCGCGGTCCATGGATGAATTCGCGCCTGGCGGGCCGAATGGCGCGGGGTATGAACGCTTTCAGCGCGTTGCCCGCCATTTGCACAAGGTCTCCGAGAAGTTCTTCTTCTGGAAGGCAGTGGAAGGCATTGGCGATACGCTGAACTTTGGCGATAACTTCAAACCGGATGTGCTGCGCGATGTGATGGCGCTGCGTATGGGTCAGACAGTTGCCAAGGTCATTCGTGGCCATGTGCCGAATGAGCAATTGGCGCAAATGCTTGATCACTTCACGCAGTATGTCGGGTCAAGCCCTTATCTGGCGCCGGCGGTGCTGTGCAGCATTGGCGATATGCAGGCATCCGAAGGTGTCTGGTACCCGGTGGGTGGCACGCGCGCCACGGCGGAAGGGCTCGCGAACCTCGCGGCATCGCTCGGCGCTGATCTTCGCACCAACGCGGAGGTGACTGATATTGAGATTGTCGGCGGCGCGGTGCGTAGCGTGACAGCAAATGGCGAACGCATTGCCTGCGATGCGCTGATTTCCAACATGGATGCGATCCGCACCTACACGGAATTGGTGAAGGGCAATGCTTCGCAGCGCTATGCGAAGAAATATGAGCCTGCCTGTTCCGGTGTGGTGCTCTATCTTGGGCTCAATCGCCGTTATGAACATTTGGCGCATCATGATTTTGTCTTTTCCCGCGATGCGGAAGAAGAATTCGATGCCATCTACCGCAAGGGCGAACCCGCGCCGGACCCGACTGCCTATCTGGCCGCGCCATCCGGCACTGATCCTTCGGTCGCGCCGGAAGGTGGGGAAGCGCTTTATGTGCTGGTGCACACGCCCTATCTCCGCCCGCATCATGATTGGTCCAAGATGTTCCCGGCCTATCGCCAGAAAATCCTGGATAAGCTGAAGCGCACGGCAGGGCTGGAAGACATTGAAAGCCGCATTGTCTGCGAAAGCCAATTGACGCCGGTGGATATCCATAACCGCTACAAGGTACTGAATGGCGCGATTTATGGCCTGGCATCGCATGGTTCCTTCACCGGCGCCTTCAAGCCGAGCAATCGCAGCAAGGCGATCAAGGGGCTTTATTTGGCTGGCGGCGCAGCGCATCCCGGCCCAGGCATGCCAATGGTGATGATGTCTGGCTGGATTGCCGCCGATGCCTTGGACCGTGATCATGGCGGGCGGGGCATGTCGCCCGAAGCGGAATTGGCCGGAAGGCGAGAGGCCGATCTGCCAGCCGCGGCGGAATGACGACACAGCGCGTAAAACAAGTGCCTGATCCGGTGGCGCTGCGCTCAGCGCGCCATCTGGATTTCTTCGATTTCATGTTCACGCGCTTCTTCGCCAAACACATGCGCGCGCTGCGCGTCGCGCGCTGGGGCCTGCCCGAATTGCCGGAAGGCAAGCCTGTGGTGATTTTTGCCAATCATCCCTCCTGGTGGGATGGCGTTGCTTTCATGCTGCTCTATCGCCGGCTTTTGCCGCATCGGCCCTTATTCACGCCGATGGATGCAAAGGCCATTGAGAAATACCGCTTCATGACGCGGCTTGGCGTTTTCGGTATTGAAAGCGGCTCAGCACGCGGCTCCGTCGCGTTTCTGCGCGTGGTGGAAAAGGTGCTGGCCAATCCCGCGCATATTCTTTGGATCAATGCGCCGGGGCGCTTCAGTGACCCGCGCGAAAGGCCCGTGCCGATTGCGCCTGGCATGATCCGCCTGCCGGAAATCGCGCCCGATGCGGTGTTCGTGCCGCTTGCGCTAGATTACCCGTTCTGGAGCGAACGCAAGGCAGAAATGCTCGCCGCTTTCGGCGCGCCCATCCCGGCTGCGACGCTGCTGGAAGCCCCGCGAGAGGCACGTAGCGCTATGCTTTCCGATGCCCTGGCCAGCGTGATGGAAAAGCTCAGCGCCGATGCCATTGCGCGCGATCCCGCGGCCTTTCAAACCCTGGTGCAGGGGCGGGAAGGCATGGGCGGCATTTATCAAGCCTGGCGCCGCGCCAAGGCGCTGCTGCGCGGCGAACGCTTCGACCCCCGACATGAACAACGCGCGGAGACAGCGCCATGACAGATTTCCTGCCCTGGATTGCGCTTGCCTTGGCGCTTTTTCCGATTGGCTTTGCGCTGGATAACCTCCGCCGCATGGCGAGAGCGCGCGGGCCGGCGCCGAAGGGTGCTTTGGTGTCCATCCTGATCCCGGCACGGAATGAGGAAGCGCATATCAGCACCTGTCTTGATGCCGCACTCGCGCAGCAGGGTGTTGCGATTGAAGTACTGGTGATGGATGATGGTTCAAGCGATCGCACGGCAGCGATTGTGAATGCTTATGCGGTGCGTGATGCGCGGGTGCGCCTGCTGGCCTGCCCGCCGCTACCGCAGGGTTGGACTGGTAAGGTACATGCCTGCGCGCGACTGGCGGAAGCGGCGCGGGGGTCGCATTTCCTGTTCATTGATGCCGATGTGCGGTTGGCACGTGATGCCGCTGCCGCCATGTGCGGCCATGCCGCGCGGCAGAAGCTTGCCATGGTAACGGGCGTGCCGCGCCAGATTATTGGCACCTTGGGCGAAGCGCTGACTGTACCCATGATCAACCTGCTGCTGATCGGCTATCTGCCAGGCGGTGGGCGGGCTGAGACTGAACGTGCGGAACTTGGCGCCGCTTGCGGCCAATTGATCCTGTTTGAGCGTGGCGCTTACGAAGCCCTTGGTGGGCACGGGGCGATCCGTGGGTCGCTTCATGATGGATTACAGCTTGCGCGCAAGCTGCGGGGGGCGGGTTTGCGCACGGAAATGGTGGAAGGCGCGACGCTTGCCGAATGCCGCATGTATGATGGGCTGCGGGCAAGCTGGAATGGCTTTATCAAGAATGCGCATGAAGGCATGGCAACACCCGTTGGCCTGCCGATCTGGACAACGCTTCTGGCCGGCGCGCATATCTGGCCCTTCTTTCTGGTACCGGAATGGCAGGCAGGCTTGGCTATTGCGCTGGTCTTTGCGTTGCGCGCTGCCATCACCTTCAAAGCCCGCGAAGCCTGGTGGACCGTCCCGCTGCATCCATTCGCCGTGCTTGTCGGGCTTGCCATTCAATGGACCGCACTGGTGCGGGTGCTGATCGGGCGACCTGCCGGCTGGAAGGGTCGCACCTATTCCGCCAGCGGCGCGGCATGATTGCTGAAAGCGCAGCTTTCCGCGCGCCGACGCAAAGCGCTGCTTCCCGCGCGCCAACGCGCGACGCGGGGTCTGAGAATTTCCCGGTTGCGTCCCGGCTATTGGCGCCGGAAATGCGCCCCAAGGTGATGGGGTTTTACCGCTTTGTGCGCACCGCTGATGATATTGCCGATGATCCGGCTCTAACCGCTGAGGAAAAGCTGCGCCGCCTCGCCGTGCTTGAAGCGGCGCTGGATGATCCTGCCACCGAGGAACCCGCCGCCACGGCTTTGCATGCCGCTGGCAGCGGTACAGATGAAGCGCGGTTGATGCTCTCTGCCTTTCGGCAGGATGCAACGCAGGCGCGCTATGCAGATTGGGCGGCTTTGGAAGATTACTGCGTGCGGTCAGCTAATCCCGTGGGGCGCATGTTGCTGCGCTTGCATGATGAAACCAAGCCCGAAGCCCTGGCAGCGGCGGATGCGCTCTGCACCGCCTTGCAAATCCTCAATCATCTGCAGGATCTGGTGCCGGATCGGCGCGATATCGGGCGCGTCTATCTGCCCGAAGCCTGGACGGGCTTGGCCGGCGGTGAGGCGCGCTTCTTCGATCCCGCCAATACTGAAGCGCGGCGCGCCGTGCTGGATGCTGCGCTCGATCAAATAGAGGAAAGGTTGGATGCCGCTGCCGCGCTGCCGCAATTGCTCTCGGCCAAGCGGCTTGCGCGCGAAAGCGCGGTGACAATTGCTCTGGCACGGCGACTGCTCGCGCGGCTGCGCGCGGCGGATCCGGTTTTGGGGCGCGTCGCGTTATCGCGGCTTGATTTCCTGCATGGCTTTCGCGCGGCACTTCGCACCGGCCCAAGCGATGCGGCTTTGGTCAGTGCGCGGGTTGGGCGCGCGGGGTCTTCCTTCGCGCGCGGCATGTCGGCGCTCAAGGGCGAAAGGCGGCGCGCGCTTTGGGCGGTTTATGCCTTTTGCCGCGCGGTGGATGACATTGCCGATGGCGCCATGCCGGAATCGGAGAAACGCCGCTTCCTGGCTGATTGGCGCGGCAAGCTCCGCGCGCCGGATTGTGCGCTTTCGCGCGAATTGGCGCAGGCACGGAGCGCCTTCGCCCTTCCCATTCAAGAATGCGAAGCCATGATCGCGGGGATGGAAACCGATTCCACACCAAGCCTGCGGATCGCCGATACCGAAGCGCTCAATCTTTATTGCCGCCGCGTCGCCGGCAGTGTCGGCGCCATGGCGGTGCGGATTTTCGGCGCGCCGGAAGCAGCCGATTTTGGCCTTGGCCTGGGGCGCACGTTGCAATTGGTGAATATCCTGCGCGATTTGGATGAGGATGCCACGCGCGACCGCGTCTATCTGCCGCTTGATCTGCTGGCCGCTGAAGGTGTGGCCGATGCGCCGGCTGCCACGCTGATTGCAAGCCCAGGCTTTGCTCGCGCCGCGGCGCATTTGGCGCAGCAGGCCGAAGCAGGCTTTGCGCAGGCGGCGGCGGAGCTGCGCCATCTGGATCAACGCGCGCTTTTGCCGGCACGCATTATGATGTGGGGCTATCAGCGGCTATTTGAACGCCTGATGGCGCGCGGCTTTGGCCTGCCTCGGCCACGCCCGCGTCTGACGCGTGGTGAGAAGCTGCGCATGGCGGCCTATGCCATGGGAATCATGTCCATGCCGCAAGCAAGCGCCAGCCGCGCATGAGCAGTACTGCCACATGCCATGTCATTGGCGCAGGTGTCGCGGGCTTGGCGGCGGCGCTCAGGCTTGCACAGCGTGGCCGCACCGTGATGCTGCATGAAGCCACACCTGTGGCCGGCGGGCGCTGCCGCGCTTTGCCCGATGGTACGGATAACGGCACCCATGCGCTAATGGGCGCCAATCGCGCCGCGCTTCGCTTCCTTGCCGATATCGGCGCGCGCGACGGTTGGGTGGAAGCGGAACCGGAAGGCTTACCCGTTTTCGATTTGGCCGATGACAGCGCGCGGCGCATTGCGGCAAGCCCGCTTGATTGGCGCGACCCGGCCAAACGTCCGCCAGGCTTGAGTGCCTCAGCCTTTGCCACGCTGCTGCGCCTTGCCTTGCCCATTGGTGATCGCCCTGTCGCGGAAGTGATGGCGGCGCATCCTGCGCTTTATCGTGCGCTGATCGAACCACTTACGGTCGCGGCGCTGAATACGCCGGGGCATGAGGCATCTTCCGCGCGGCTTGGTGTGGTGTTGCGCCGGCTTGGGTTGCCCGGCGCGGGCGCGGTGCTGGTGGCAAATGGGGGGCTCGGGCCGGATTTGATCGCGCCTGCCTTGCACACGCTGCAAAAGGCCGGAGTCATCACCCGTTTCGGGGCGCGTTTGCGCGCCATGACGGAAGCGGAAGGGCGCATCATTGCGCTGCATTTTGGTGAGGACAGCATATCCCTCGATCCGCGCGATCAGATTGTGCTGGCGCTGCCGCCTTGGGAAGTTGGGCGCCTGATTCCGAAGCTGCGCGTGCCGGAACGCCATGCGCCCATTCTCAATCTGCATTTCGCCCATGGCGGAACGGGGCCGGTGCGCTTCATCGGTGTGCTGGGCGGGCTGACGCAATGGGTGCTGGTGCGCCCAAGCGGCGTAAGTGTCACTGTCAGTGCGGCAGATGCTGAAGTTGAAGAACAGGCGCCGGATTTGGCGCCACGCGCTTGGGCTGAAATCCGTGCTGCGGCGAAGGGCTTTGGCTTGCCGGGGGAATGGCCGGAAACACCACCCGCCATGCGCGCGGTAAAGGAACGCCGCGCCACGCCGCGCCATGCGGTTGGCATGCCGCCGCAGCCACCGCGCCAGATTTATCGCAATCTTGTGCTGGCTGGGGATTGGACCTGGCCGCGCCTACCCGCCACCATTGAAGCTGCGGTGCTTTCTGGCGAAGCCGCCGCGAAAGCTGTTCCCGCATGACCCCCGCCGAAGCCCTTGCGGCCTTGCGCGCCGCTGAAGCGCGGGATAGCGCGCCCAACCTCAAGCAACGCCGCCTGCTGCTGGCGGGCCTCGCGCGCGCTGTGATGGCGCGGTCGCATGAGATCATGGCGGTGCTGGATGCGGAATATGAAGGCCGCGCGCCGATAGAAACCCTGCTTGCGGATGTGCTGCTTGTTGCGGATGCGGCGCGTTATGCGCGGCGCAATCTGTGGCAATGGATGCGCGCCCGCCGCGTGACTGTGCCTTACCCTTTCTGGCCCGCGCGCGCGCGGGAGGAATTCGTCCCCAAAGGCGTGGTCGGCATCATGGCGCCGTGGAATTACCCGGTGCAATTGGCATTGCTGCCCGCGATTGACGCCATTGCCGCCGGCAATCGCGTATGTGTGAAACCATCAGAAGCGCTACCACGCACCGCCGCGCTGATTGCCGATATTCTGCGCGATGCCTGGGGCGATGATATCGCGCTTTGCGTGCAAGGTGGCGCTGAAGTAGGCGCGGATTTCGCGGCCCAGCCCTGGGACCATCTGGTCTTCACCGGCAGTACCGCAACCGGGCGCAAGATCATGGCCGCCGCCGCGCCAAACCTGACCCCACTGACGCTAGAATTGGGCGGCAAATGCCCGGTGCTTGTGCTGCCGGGGGCGGATTTGAAGCGTGCGGCGCGCGACATTCTGGCGGGCAAGGCCTTCAATGCAGGGCAGACCTGTGTCGCCCCCGATACGGTGCTGCTGGTTGGGCATAGCCGGGCAGCCTTTATTGAAGCCTGCCGCGCCAGCGGCATCGGCCTGCCAGAGACCGGCGTGATCAATGCCGCCCATTATGCGCGGCTTCAAAACCTAGCCGCAGGGGCGCAGCTGACGCCCCTGGCGGAAGATGGGCCGGGGCGGCGCATGGCGCTGCGCCTTGCCGAAGCACCGCCCGAAGCGCCAATCTGCCATGAGGAAATCTTCGGCCCGATACTACTATTACGCGAAGATTCTTCGCTGCAATCAGCACTCGCCTGGGTTGCAGCACGCCCGGCGCCACTCGCGATTTATCTCTTTGGCGCCAATTCTACGGAACAAGCGCTGATCGCCGCCGCCGCGCGGGGGAGCGCCATCATCGCCGGGCGCACAGTGGAATTCGCCGGCTTCCAGGCCTTAGGCTTTGGCGGATCAGGAGAATCTGGCTTTGGGCGGCGGAACGGCCTGGCCGGCTTCCTGGAATTCTCCCACCGCCGTGCCCGGGTTTGGCATGGGGGGTTTTCCTTATCACGCCTATTTGATCTGCCTCGCGGAAAAGCTGTGGAAAGGTTAAAGAATCTGCTGGCAAAATAATCTACCCCCCATTATATACATCTTATGGTTGTTTTTCTCCCATCCGCTCCCGTAGCGGAAACACGTCGCCTCCGGTTGCGCTGCGTCGAAGGCCGCGATGCTCCAGCGATTGCGGAGATGATGACGGAGGCGATCAGCAAGCGCCTGGCCTCCTGGCCGGTGCCCTTCTCCCCGCCGATGGCCGAGGAAAAAATCATCGCCGCCCGGGGCGCGGCTTCCGAAAGGCGATCCCTGCCACTTGTGCTGGAAAGGAAAGCCGATGGCGCGGTTTGCGGCTGGGTAAGCCTGGTCTGCCCACCCGGCGATGAACGGGTGGCGCTGACAACTTATTGGCTGGGGGAACAGTATCAGGGCCAGGGGCTGATGCGCGAAGCGGGGCCGGTCGCGGTGGAACTTGCCTTCCAGCATATGGCGATTGATTGCCTGCGCGCCGCCGTGCAGCCGGATAATGCGGCTTCCCTTGCTGTGGTTCGCCTTTTGGGTTTCAGCCCGATGGGGGAAGGGCGCATCTGGTGCCCATCCCGCGGCGTAGAGGAAACCTGCCTTTGGTTTGAGAAACCACGCCCGTCGGTAGCGTCCTGGGCGGCAGATATGGCGTTCGCGCACCGCGAAACCGCGCGGCAAGTCCCGGCCTGAAACAGGACGCCTGAGGTGCCTTCTTTCTCATGGACGGCGCGCATTTTGGCGCGCTAGGCTTACCCCTATCCCGCTGGTCGCTTTGGCAGCCAGTGAGGCAATGAAGAACAAGATCTCGGGGGGAGTAATCCATGTCAGTAACGCTTTCGCGGCGTCGGGTTTTGCTGGGCGGCGCAGCTTTGGCTGGGGCCAGTGTTTCTGGCGCCACTTTCGCACAATCTGCCTGGCCGGACCGGCCGGTTCGTCTGGTGGTGGGCTTTACCGCGGGTAGCGCCACGGATGTGACGGGGCGCATTTTCGCGCAACGCTTCAGCGAAGCCTGGGGCCAGCCGGTTGTTGTGGAGAATGTCGCGGGCAATTCGGGGGCCATTGGTGTTGATCGGGTCGCGAAATCCGCCCCTGATGGCTATACGCTGATGTGGGCCGCAAGTGCGGCGCTGACCGTGCTGCCAAGCCTGCAGCGGCTGCCCTATGATCCCATGAAGGACCTTGCACCCATAAACCTTGCCTTCGCCATGCCATCGCTTGTTGTGGCCAACCGGGATTTTCCGCCGCGCAATATCCAGGAACTGGTGGCCTATGCACGGGCCAATCCGGGCAAGGTATCTTATGGCACGCCGGGTGTTGGCACGCCGCAGCATATTGCGGGCGAGATGTTCAGCCACCAGGCGGGTATCAAGATGGAGCATATCCCCTATCGCGGGGCGAATATGGCGGATGTGCTGAATGGCAGCGTGCAGATCGGCATTCAGAATATCGGCGCTGTGCTGCCCATGGTTCGCGATGGCCAGCTGCGCGGGCTGGGCATCACCACGCTGCAACGTTCAGCCAATGCGCCGGAAATGCCGACCCTGGTTGAGCAGGGCTTCCCGGGTTTTGAGGCCAGTTCCTGGTTTGGCACCATGGCGCCTGCCGGCACGCCTCAGCCCATCCTGAACCGGGTGCATGCGACATCTCAGGCGATTCTGGCTGACCCCGCGATGCGCCAGCGCTTTGCTGGGCTTGGGCTTGATATTGTGGATGGCGATGCGGAACAGATGCGCCGGCGTATCGCGGATGACATCGCCAAATGGGCGCGGGTGATCCGGGATTCTGGCATAAGGCTGCAGAGCTGAAAAAGATCAGCGCGCCCAAGCCTGTAGCCGTGGGCGCAAGCGCAGAAAGGCGCGGTAAGCGCCTTCCAAAACCCACAAAAAGGGCGGAAAGCGCGCAGCCTTACCAAGCGGGCGCAATAGCGGAATGGCGCGCCACATGGCCGCGAATGCCGCCGCGCCATGCAGCAATGGCCCTTGGCCTTCCCGCGCATGGAACCGCGCGAGCAGCAGAGCCGGGTCAATTGGGCAGGCTGCGCCTTCTGAGGTGACATCAATAAAGGCGATGGCGCCGCGCTTATCCAGCCGGCGCATCAGCGCGATTTCGCGCAAGCAAAGCGGGCAGGCGCCGTCGAACCAGACTGTGACGGGTGTGGCATTCATGCGACGCAAGTTATGGGTGCGTGAGGCATTTACAAGTTTGGACGAGGGGGGGCTTGTGGCGTGGTGACTGGGCGCCCCGATCTATTCGCCGCTTTACGGGTTGCGGATTTTAAGTGAAAGCGATAGGCATCTTGGGGCGTTTGACCGTGTCTTGGGGGTAAGTTAAGCGTGCCGTTCTTCAGGGGACAAGCGAATTGAATTCCCGAAGCCCGCCCACGCAGCAAATAGCCCGCCTGCGCCTGATCCAAGCGGCAATTTCTCGGACTATATGTTAAGCAGAGTAGAGCTGTTATCGCCCTGTCTTTCTCCTGGACTGCGTGGCTATATCTCTACGTCTTGTAATTAGCGAAAGATGCGGGTTCCAGTAGCGATCTTCCTCTAGTGAGGCGCCCCACCGCCGGCGCATGTAAAAGGCATCGGATTCTAGAATTCGGGAGTTTTCGCCAATGATGTCAAACTCAATAGAAGGCCAGTTGCGATTCCGTAGTTCCGCAAAGGGGGTCCAAACATTTCGATATCCTGCCTCTCGTAGTTTAAGGCATAGATCCACATCATTGAAGCCAAGGAGCAGATTGATCCCATCAAGCCCGCCCACCTCATAGTAAAGCTTACGTCGAACCGCTAAGCACGCTCGGGAGACGGCAGAAACGCTGCGCAAAAGCGCTAAACAGCCAGAAGGCCCTGGATCATCATATTCAGCGCCAGCACCATAATGTCCGGCGATATCCCCATATCCCTTCATGCCAAGTATAAATCCGCCATGGGCAACTTTCCTATGCTCATCTAAAAGCTTCGCCCCCACGGCGCCGATCTCGGGTCTGACTGCAAGTGATACCATTTCAGTGAGCCAGTCAGGGTCAAGAACCTCAGTATTAGGATCCAGAACTAAAATGACATCTCCGGCTGATCTTGACACCCCGCTGTTGATAAGTTGCGAATGAGTGAACGATCGGGCAAAAGAATCAAAGCGATCTTGGATCCAAGATAAGTCTTCCGCAGCGATGCTGTTCTGATGGTCCGCCATGGCCTCATTATCCGAGATGATAACTTCAACATTCGGATAGCTCGTTTTTTCCAAAAGGCTCTTGGAGTGGTCGCCTGATTGAATCTTGCCATCATGTATTGGAATTATAATAGACACCTTTGGCGTTGGAGACGGAACTAAAAAATGAACGCGGTGGAAGAAGGGCACCAGGGGGGCCGGGCTGATGGACGCCTCTACACCGCAGGCAAGCAGATAATCCGCAACTGCCCGCCTAGAAGCTGAGATGCACTTCTCCATGGCAGTTTCAGAAAACGAGGCTTCATCTGCTTGCTGGCGCCAATGATAAAGCATCGCAGGGATGTGGCGTACCGCTCCCACAGGACAGGCTGCACAAGCACGGAGCGCCAGATCGTGATCCTGAGATCCTTCCAAGCCCTCGCGGAAGCCACCAATTGCAAGAAGCAAATCTCGACGATAGGCGCCCATATGACTGATCATATTCTGGCCCAAAAGAAGATCTGGATCGAAATCTGGCTTGAAATAGGGACCAAAGCGCGTTCCCGATCCGTCTATCTTGTCCTCATCACTGTAGATTATCTGTGATTCTGGGTATCGATTGATCTCGACCGCGAGTTCCAGAAGAGCGCCTTGATCCAACAGATCATCGTGATCCATGAGAACCACCCAGTCTCCGTGAGCCATATGAAGGGCAGTATTAGATGCCGCTGAAATGTGCCCATTCTGCCTCCGCCGCTTCGGCAATATCCGCGCGTCAGTGGCTGCAAACATCATCGCAATAGGAATAATGCCATTGGACGGTGAAGCATCATCAACAAGACAAAGTTCCCAATACGGATAATGCTGGTTCTGCACCGATGCTATTGCCTCGCGAAGAAACTGAGGCGGTGTTTCGTAGCAAGGCATCAGGATTGAGAAGACGGGCCGATAGCGAAGCTTCTCAATCATCTTACGCGCCTCAGTCAGATCGGGCTGCTGGCCTCTCTCAACGGAGTCAATCCATGC
>JBPCSO010000029.1:0-17680 GCA_051007055.1 Roseomonas sp. | reverse complement strand
CCCGCATCAAATCTCACCGAACTTAACATATCAACACCTAAGCCATTCAGCTCAGGGACCATTTCGCTCCACACCACACATCAGGCGCAGCATCAGCAATAACTCACCAAGCAAATCGAATTGAATTGTCGCATAGTAATTCCGCATCCTTGGCTTTCGGCCTAGACTGGCGGCATGAAACCTTTGATTCTTACAATGGGCGAACCCGCCGGCATTGGTGCCGAGATCACCGCTGGTGCTTGGCGCCAGCTTCGCGTCACTGGGCCCTGCTTCGCGATCATTGACGATGCAAGCCGCCAATTTGGTGTGCCCGCCGCCCGAATCACGGCGCTGGAGGATGCCTGCGCGGTCTTCCCCGAAGCGCTCCCCGTACTCGATCGTCCGCTTGGGGCTCCCCTGGTGCCCGGCAAGCCCAATTCTGCACATGCGCGCAACGTGATCGCTGCGATTGAGGAAGCGGTTGCGCTCGTTAAATCCGGGCGCGCGGCTGGCGTGGTGACCAACCCGATTCAGAAGGCTAGCTTGACCGCAGTAGGTTTCCCCCATCCCGGCCATACCGAATTTCTTGGTGAGCTAGCCGGTACCGGTGTGCCCCCGGTGATGATGCTCGCTTGCCCTGAACTACGCGTGGTGCCGGTAACAGTGCATGAGGCTCTGGCGAAGGCGATTTCTCGGTTGACGCCCGACTTGATCATCCAAACCTCACGCCTTGTTCATGCGGCGTTGATGCGTGATTTTGGGATAGCTGCGCCGCGCCTGGCTATTGCGGGCCTAAATCCCCATGCGGGTGAAGCAGGCACCATGGGGCGAGAGGAAATTGACATTATCGCCCCGGCCATTGCGAAGTTGCGCGCTGAGGGCATTGATGCGCGCGGCCCGATGCCGCCCGACACGATGTTCACCGCCCTGGCGCGCCCTGGCTATGATGTGGCTATTTGCCTCTATCATGATCAGGCGCTGATACCGATCAAAACCATTGATATGTCCGGCGGCGTGAACGTGACGCTCGGGCTTTCCATCATCCGCACCAGCCCCGATCATGGCACGGCGCTGGATATTGCGGGCAAGGGTTTGGCCGATCCTGCTTCCCTGATCGCGGCGATCAAAATGGCAGGTGAACTTGCCCAGAAAAGGGGTTTGGCGTGAAGCATCTCGATCTTTCGGTGAATGTTGATCATGTGGCGACGCTCCGCAATGCACGTGGCGGTGCGCATCCCTGCCCGGTGGAAGCTTCTCGGCTTGCGGTAGAAGCCGGCGCTGATGGCATTACCGTGCATCTGCGCGAAGACCGCCGCCACATCAAGGACCGCGATGTGGAAAAGATCCGCGCCGAGATCTCCGCTCCGTTGAATTTTGAAATGGCGGCGACGGAGGAAATGGTCGCCTTCGCCGAACGCATTCGCCCGCCCTATTGCTGCATTGTGCCGGAAAAGCGCGCAGAGCTGACGACGGAGGGTGGTTTGGATGTGCTGCGCGCCGCGCCGTTTTTACGAGAGGCTGTGGCGCGGTTGCGCGCGGCCAATGTGCGCGTTTCGATTTTCGTTGAAGCCGATGCGGCGCAGATCGAAGCAGCGGCAGCGATTGGCGCCTTGGCGATTGAACTGCACACGGGCACTTATGCTGAAGGGCCGGTTGCGGATCGGCCCGCGCAATTGGTGCGCTTGCGAGCTGGCGTTGCGGCGGCGCGGCGCGCGGGTTTGCTGTGCCATGCAGGGCACGGGCTGACTTATGAAACCGTGGCCGATATCGCCAGCATGGAGGAGGTGACGGAAATCTCCATCGGGCATTTCCTGATTTCACAAAGCGTCTTTGAGGGACTGCCCGCCGTGGTGCGGCACTTCAAGACGCTTATCGCTGCCGCGCGCGGCGCATGAGGAGGGGTTGATGCCGACATTGACCGTTGATGGCTATCCGATTGCCTATGCCGAAGCCGGTAGCGGCACGCCTGTGGTGATGGTGCACGGCACTTTGGGGGATCAGCGTTCCTTCGCAGGGCAGATGGAAGCTTTTGGCGCGCAATATCACGCCGTGGCGATTAGTCTGCGTCATTGCTGGCCGGATAAGTGGCGCGAAGATGGTGATTTCACCATTGCGCGCCACACGGCGGATGTGGCGGGCTTCATCCGCGGGCTTGGCAAGGGCAAGGTGCATCTGATTGGCCATTCGCGCGGCGGGCATATCGCCTTTCGCGTGGCGCAGCACCATCCGGAGTTATTGGAATCGGTTGTATTGCTGGAACCAGGGGGCGAATTGGATGAAAGCCTGGGTGGTGCGCTGCCGGCCGGCAATCAGGCATCGGCCTTCGCGCGCGGCGCGGCCCTTATTGCTGAGGGCAAGATTGAAGAAGGCTTGACCGTTGTTGCCGCACACACGGGCGGGCCGGGCGCTTGGGCGAAGCGTTCGGAGGCGCGCAAGACAGTCAATCGCGACAATGCGACAACCTTGCTTGGGCAGATCAAGGAACAGCGCAAGCCCTACAGGCGGGCGGAGGCGGCGGGGATCAATACGCGCACGCTTTTGGTGGGGGGCGATCAGTCTCAGCCGCAATTCGGGCGCATCCTCGATGCCTTGGAAGGCGCGATGCCGAATGCAAAGCTTGTCACGATTCTGCGCGCTGCGCATAGCGTACAGGCGGATAATCCGGCGGATTTCAACGCGGCGGTGCTTGCATTTTTAGCGAGTTAAAGTGTTTCCAGCCAAGACAAATCAGTTGATGGCGCGGGATATGCGGCCAGACTAAGATTTACTGCGTGTCCGGTGAGCCAATGTGAATTGGACACGCAGTAATTCCATCAGCCGTCGCGACGTGCCTGAGCGCGCTTATTCTGCGCGGAAGCACTACCAATCCGCGCGCCATGCACGTGCTTGGCACTCTTCGCATTCGTTTTGTTCCGCACCCCATCGCTTGCGCCAAAGCCGGCGGCGGGATGCTGTGCGCTCTGCGCCTGGCGGCGGGCGAGCGCGGCTTTGAGTGCTGCGCGGTGCTCGGCGCGGCGGTGCTCATGCGTCAGCTCCTCGAAGCGGTTGTTCACGCGCTTTAGCGCTGCGGCATAGACCTGCTTGCGACGTGCCGCCTTGCCGGCTTCGGCTGTCGCCGCAGCCCGGGCATCGCCCTTGCCGCGCTTCGCGCGCTTACCCTCACGGATCAAGTCGCGAAGTTTTGCGTGCTCCGTGCGCAGCCGGGTAGCCAGCACACGGAGTTCCTCCGGCGGCATTGCGGCGATGGCCGGCTGATGGCTCGGCGCGATCAGGGCGAAGGCGTCGTGGCCGAGTAATTCGCGTTCTTCGCGCTGCGAGGTTGCCATGGCGTTTGATCCTTTTTGTTGTTGCAAAACTCTTTGCTAACGGGGTGTCCCGGTCCGTGCATGGCGGACCCGTCCCGAAGCTGTGCCCAGCGTGCCGGAGGCTGCATTACCGATAAAGCCCTGCCGCCCGCGCTGCCTGGGTGGCCAGCGCCACCATCAGCGCGAAATTCGGCATGGGCACACCCAAATCGCGCCCCAACTGCAAGGGTGCGGTGAAGAGCGCGTCAATTTCCATCGGCCTGCCCAGATCCAGATCCTGCAGGATGGAAGGTTTATGCGCGGTTTCGCCAAAGCGGCGCATCCGCACTTCGCCTGGCACTTTCAAATCATGCCCAAGGAAGCGGGCGAGTGCCGTGCCCTCATCGGAAATGCGCACACCCGCTTCGAAAATCGCCGGGTCTGCCAGCGTTGCCTTCATATCCTGGCGAGAGAGCAGGCAAAGCGGTCCCACCACCATATTGCCGAGCAGCTTGCCCCAGATGCGATGGCGGATATTCGGAACCGCCTCGGTCGGCATGCCGCCCGCACTCAGCAGCGCCGCCAGCGCCTGGGCGCGAGGCGAAACCACGCCCCCTGGTTCTCCCAGAAAAAGCTTCAGATCCGCATGTTCTGAGGTGACAATGCCCGGTGCGACGACGGCGCTGGCGGCATAGATCACGCCACCAATAGCACGCTCCACCCCAATGGCGCGGCGCAGCGCGTCGTCAGGGTCCAGCACCGAAAGGCGCTTGCCTTCCAAGGCTCCGCCAATGCCATCGGAATACCACCAGGGAATACCATTCATGATGAAGGCAACGGGCGTATGGCGGCCAAGCAAAGGCGTGATCCCCGCCGCCACTGCGGGCAGGCCAGGGGCCTTCACCGTGACCAGCACGGCATCCACCGGGCCGATTTCGGCAGCGTTCTCAGTGGCCTGCACGGGGAAAGTGCGATCCCCCGCTGCATCACGCAGCGTGATCCCCCGCGCCTGCATCGCGGCCAGATGGGCGCCGCGCGCAATCACACTCACCTCGGCTCCCGCCGCTACGAGGCGCGCCGCAAGATGCGCCCCAATCGCGCCCGCGCCATAGACGCAAATGCGCTTCACGGCGCGTGGTCGCGCAGCTGCGCGCAGATGGATGCGCCAGCGGCGACAAGCTGTTCCACAATCAGCGCACCGTGCGCGGCATTGGCCCCGCGCGGATCGGGTGCGGCAACGCCACCAGGCGCCACCTCCTCCACCCACATCGGCACGGCGAATTCCACGCCATGGGCGCGGATGGCGCCGAAGCCCGTTGGTGGCACGCCCAAATAAGGCCCGGTGCCTTCGCGCGCGCGCGCCGCCTCCGGGCGGCAGAGTTCCGGCTTCAGCGCCATGGTGACGGAAGCAACAGGGTCTCCGCCATGGCCAAAGGTGATGGGCTGCCCGCCCAATTCGCCATGCAGCTTGCCCGCTTCCCGCCAGAGATGCAGCGCGGGAATGATAACGCCATGCCGATGGCGCATCGTGCGCGCGGCGGCATCGGCAGGGGCGATGGTGCCGGCATGACCGTTCACAATCATGATACGCCGCGTACCGATTTTGATGAAGGTTTCTGCCATTTCCTCGATCACTGCTGTAAGCGTCGCAACCGTTAGCGTAATGCCGCCGGCGACACCGGCGAAGAAATCCTCGCCACCAAAGGGAATGGCCGGTGCCACCAGCGCATCCGCGCCCTTGGCGTGAGCGGCGGCGGCAATGCGGCAGGCGATGTCTTCCGCGACCACGTAATCGCCCATCGGCAAGGCAGGGCCATGGGTTTCCAGGCTGCCCATGGGCAGGATGGCAACCGCCCCGGCGGCGAAGCGCGAGGCGACCTCAGGCGCGGTCAGTTCCGCGATGCGATGCGCGCTCATGCCAGCAAATCCAGCGCGGCACGGGATAGGGCCTGCACGCCAAGGCCGATGCTGCGTTCATCAGGTTGGTAGAAGGCATTATGCAGCCGGTCATCGCGCCCTGGCTGGCCAGAGCCGATACGCAATTGGAAGGAAGGCGCGCGGGCGGCGAATTCTGCGAAATCCTCAGCACCCATCGAAGCCTCACCTTCGCTCACCACATCGCCCATTTGCCGGCGCACCGCGGCAATCACCGGGTCCAGCACGCGATCATCATTTACCAGAGGTGGTACCTTTCGGACATAACTCATTTCCGTCTTGACGCGCATGGAAATACCAATGCCTTCGGCCAAGCGCCGCAAGGCTGCTTCAGCGACGTCGCGCGATTCATGATGCAGCGTGCGTACCGTGCCCTTCAGATGCACGCGTTCGGGGATGATGTTGTAGGTAGTGCCGCCCATAAACTGCCCGATGGTGACCACCGCCGGATGCAGTGGCTTGATTTCGCGGCTGACCACGGTTTGCGCTTCCTGCACAAAGGCCGCCGCCGCCACGATGGGGTCAATCGCCGCGTAGGGATGCGCGGCATGGCCGGATTTGCCCTGGATGATCAAGTCAAACCGGTCAGACGCCGCCAAGCAAGCGCCGCGCACATAACCAAAGCTGCCCACCGGCATATCGGGGTGGTTGTGAAAGCCAATGGCCATATCAATGCCATCCGCCGCGCCATCGGCGATCATGGCGGCGGCGCCCTCCAGCACTTCTTCCGCCGGTTGGAAGATCAGGCGTACGGTCCCCGCAAGTTGCGGCGCCAAATCCTTCAGCACCGCCGCGACACCCAAAAGGGTGGAGGTGTGGATATCATGCCCGCAGGCATGCATCTGCCCCGCGATGTTGCTGGCGAAGGGCAGCGCCGTTTCCTCATGGATCGGCAGCGCATCCATATCGGCGCGGATGGCGAGTGTGGGGCCAGGACGCCCGCCCTTGATTTCAGCGACCACCCCGGTGCGGCCCACGCCCGTGCGCGGTGTCAGGCCCAGGCGCGTCAATTCCGCTGCCACCATCCCGGCAGTGCGGGTTTCCTGAAAGGCCAATTCCGGGTGCGTATGGATATCGCGCCGGATTTCAATCAGCCGCGGGGCCACTGCCTCGGTCGCTTCGCGGATGCGGGTTTCGGGGTCATTCGGCAGGCGGTCACCATGCGGCATGGGGCATTTCCTGTTGGGGCTTGGGTTTCTTCAGGATGATCGGCCCTGGCGTCGCCCGAGGCAAGGCTTGCGCGACCCTCGCTTGCCGAGGCTTCGCTGCCATGCAATAGAAACGCCATAAAAATGGGGGTCAACGGATGAGGAGCGTTGCACGCCGCAGCGTTGTATTGGGTATAGGCACATCGCCTCTTTTGGCGATCGGTGCGCATGCGCAAGGGGCTTGGCCGTCCCAATCCATCCGGCTGGTGGTGCCTTTCGCGCCCGGCGGCACCACCGATTTGGTCGCGCGCCTGATTGCGGCGGGTCTGCAAGAAAAGCTTGGCGTTTCCATTGTGGTGGAAAATCGCGCTGGCGCCGGCGCCACGCTTGGCAGTGAAACCGTCGCCCGTGCCGCGGCTGATGGCTATACCCTGGTCATGTCCAATATCGCGAGCCACGCGATTAGCCCCGCGGTTTATGGCAACAAGGTGCGCTATGACCCTGTGAAGGATTTCGCCCATATCGCGCTTGTGGTGAGCAACCCTACTGTTTGGGTCGCCAATCCGCGCGCTGGTATCCGGACCATGGCCGATGTCGCCGCGCGTGCGAAGAGCGCGAGTGGCTTGCAAGTGGCGACCTCGGGCGCGGGTTCGTCCAACCATCTTCTGGTTGTGCAAATGAGCCGCCTGTTCGGCACGGAGATTACCCATGTGCCCTTTCGTGGTGCGGGGCCGGCGATGCAAGCGGTGATTGCCGGCCAGGTGCCGATGATGTCCGATAGCCTGCCCTCTGCGGCTTCACACATAAAGCAAGGGTCGGTGATTGCGGTCGGCATGTGCTCGGCCGAACGGCACCCATCCTTCCCGGATGTGCCGACCTTCCGGGAACAGGGCTTCCCGCTGGAGTCGGATTCCTGGTTCGGGCTCTCCGCGCCGGCGGGCACACCCGGGCCGATCATCGAAAGGCTGAACCGGGACGTGCTGGCGCTGCTGCAAACCGCTGATATCAGGAACCGCTTTGCAGAGCTTGGCGGGACACCAGGGACTTATTCAGCAGCAGATTACAACAGCTTCATCATAAGGGAGGTGGCCAAATGGGCGCCCTTGGTGCAGGCTGCAGGCGCGACAGCGGATTGACTAAGTCGCAATAGGGCCGAAAGGCTTGGGGGCAAGGCTGACCCGAAGGGTCACGAAGGGTGGACGACGAGGATGAAACTTAACACAAAAGATTTGCTGTCGGCGGGGCTGTTTATCGGCTTGGCTGCCATCGGCCTTTGGCTGAATCAGGACCACAATCTTGGTACGGCGCGCCGCATGGGCCCAGGCTACATGCCTATGCTAGTCTTCTGGCTGCAGATTATCCTGGGCGGCATCGTGCTATTCTTTGGCCTGTTCAATGGCCCGGATCCGCTGGATGATTGGTCGCCTGCCGAAATCGGCTTCTTGATCGGTGGTACTGTCGCGGGGGTTGCGGCTGGCATGATAGCAGCGCGCATTCCTGGCTTCCCATCCTCAGGCTGGAACCCGCTTGGCATCGGACTTTTTGTTGGGTGTATGATCATATCGGTGCCACCTGGTTGGCGCGCCTTGTTCCTGCCCAGCGCTGCCTTCACGCTGTTTGGTCTGACCCTTGAACCGCTTGGCTTTATTGTCGCCATTACAGTGACGGTGATCTGTTCAGCGCTGGCTGATCAGGAGCACCTGGACCGCCCGCTGGGCGTGGCCGGGCTTTGCGCCTTTCTCTGCACGCTCTGCTGGGCGATCTTTATCTACTATCTTGATATCCGCGTGCCGCTCTGGCCGCAGCTCTGATCGGGAAGGCAAAACACCATGGAACTCATTGCCAATCTCGCGCATGGCTTCGGCGTTGCGCTGACCTTCAACAACCTGCTTTTCTGCCTGATCGGCTGCATCATCGGCACCGCGATCGGCGTGCTGCCGGGCATTGGCCCGGTCGCCACCATTTCGCTGCTGTTGCCAATTACCTTCGGTCAGCCGGCCACCACGGCCATCATCATGTTGGCGGGCATCTATTACGGCGCCCAATATGGCGGTTCAACCACCGCCATTCTGTTGAACCTACCCGGTGAGGTGAGTTCGGTCGTTACAACGCTGGAAGGCTACAAGATGGCCCGTAATGGTCGGGCCGGTGCGGCGCTTACCATCGCCGCGGTCGGGTCCTTCTTTGCAGGCTGTGTTTCAACCGTGCTCGTGGCGGCTTCCGGGCCGTTGCTGACTTCGGTCGCGCTGTCCTTCGGGCCGGCGGATTACTTCTCACTTATGCTGCTCGGCCTGATCATTTCGGCGGTGCTGGCGCAGGGCTCAGTCGTGAAATCCATTGGCATGGTGGTGTTCGGCGTGGCGCTGGGTTTGGTCGGCACTGATGTGCAGACCGGTCAGCAGCGCTTCACCTTCGGCATTCCTGAACTTTCCGATGGCATTGGCTTCGTTTCCATCGCCATGGGCATGTTCGGCATTGCCGAAATCATCCTTAACTTGGAAAAGCCCGAAGCGCGCAGTGTCATGTCCGGCAAGGTCGGCAGCCTGATGATGACGCGGGAAGAAGTGAAGCGCGCCACCCCTGCGGTGCTGCGTGGTACAGCAGTGGGCAGCTTGCTTGGCATTCTGCCGGGCGGCGGTGCGGCCTTGGCTTCCTTCGGTTCCTACATGATGGAGCGCAAGATCTCTCGCGGGCGGCATGAATTCGGCACCGGTGCCATTGAAGGTGTGGCCGGCCCCGAAGCGGCCAATAACGCCGCTTCGCAGACCTCCTTCATTCCGCTGCTGACACTTGGCATTCCGGCCAATGCGGTGATGGCGCTGATGGTGGGCGCGCTGATCATCCAGGGCATCCAGCCGGGTCCCCGCATGGTGGAAGCGCAGCCTGACCTATTCTGGGGGCTGATTGCTTCCATGTGGGTCGGCAACCTGATGCTGCTGGTGATCAACCTGCCGATGATCGGGGTTTGGGTGAAGCTGCTGGCGGTGCCGTATCGCCACATGTATCCCTCCATCCTGATCTTCTGCGCGATTGGGGTCTATTCGCTGTCGAACAATGTTTTCGATGTCTATCAGACCGTCTTCTTCGGTCTGTTTGGTTACCTTTGTTCCAAACTGCGGCTAGAGCCGGCGCCGATGCTGATCGGCTTCGTGCTGGGCCCGATGATGGAAGAACATCTGCGCCGCGCCATGCTGCTTTCGCGCGGTGATCCGATGGTGTTTGTCCAGCGCCCGATCAGCGCCACCATGCTGGCGATTGGCGCCATCGCCCTGATTGCGATGCTGATGCCCAATATCCGCAAGGGTAAGGACAAGGCGCTGCAGGAATAGCGGCATCCGCCACCCATCAAGGCCGGCCCTGCGCAAGTGGGGCCGGCTTTTTCTTTTCATGGTTCTGCGTTAACCCTTACCCTGCTCTTTTAACACTTCAAGGACTTTAATGATGCCTCCGCTTTCCGCCCGCCTTTCCCCGGCCTTGCAGGTTGTGACGGCCGCCGTGCAGAAGGCGGGCCGCCGGCTGCTGCGCGATTTTGGTGAGGTGGAGCAGCTTCAGGTCAGCGTGAAGGGGCCATCCGATTTCGTCTCTACCGCCGATCTCCGCGCCGAACAGACCTTGCGTGAGGAGCTGGCCAAGGCCCGCCCGGGCTTTGCCTTTCTAATGGAAGAATCGGGCGCCTCGGGCGCGGATGATTGGGAATGGCGCTGGGTGGTGGACCCGTTGGATGGCACCACCAATTTCCTGCATGGCATCCCCCATTGGGCGATCAGTGTCGGCGTGGAAAAGCGGATCGCCGCCGACAAGACCGAATTAGTCGCGGGCGTCATCTATAACCCGGCCTCGGATGAGATGTTTTGGGCCGAAAAGGGTGTCGGCGCCTTCCTGAATGACAAGCGCCTGCGCGTTTCTGGCCGCAAGGACATGCGGGAAGCGCTTTTCGCGACCGGCATTCCCTTTGGTGGTGTGGCACGCAAGGCAGAATTCAGCGCCACACTCCATAAACTCATGCCCCAGGTAGCCGGCGTGAGGCGCTTTGGCGCAGCGGCGCTTGACCTCGCCTGGGTGGCGGCGGGGCGGTATGACGGCTTCTGGGAATTGGGGCTGAAACCTTGGGATGTCGCGGCCGGGATTGTGCTGGTGCGCGAAGCCGGTGGTTTTGTGAGCGATCCCGATGGCAATGACCCCTATCCTTCCGGCATGGTGGTTTGCGGCAATCCTACGCTTCAACCGAAGTTGCGTGAGGTGGTGGCCGATGGCATCGCCGCCGTGAAGGCGCATCAGGCGGCGGGATGAGCAAGGGCGCGGCCAGCTTTTCGCGCAGGGCCAGCTTGACGGCTGGATTGAGCGTACTGGCCCTGGCCGTACAGGCAGAAACGCCCGACCAAACCCTGCTGCCGGACCCTGCCCCGGCACCCCCGCCGCCCGTCCAACTGACGCCGCTTCGCCCGCAAGCGCCACAGCCCCTTGCTGGGCAGCTTCAGGGACTGCACAGCCTGCCGCAGGGTGGGTTTCGGCTCCGCATGGCAGGTGCAGATCTTACCCAGGCACAAACCGCTTCCATACAGGCGCTAGCCCGGAACCTAGCCGCCCTGCCCCAAGGCAGGATCACGGTGGAAGCCCAGGTGGCGGGGCCCGCGGATGATGTCTCGGCAGCTAGGCGGCTTAGTCTGGCCCGCGCCCAGGCGGTGAAGTCAGCCCTTGTGGCAGGAGGCCTGACGCCGACACGGATTGACCTGCGCCCGCTTGGCCGGCTGCCCGCGGCGCAGGATGCGGTGGACATCCTGCCCCCTGGCGTGGCAAGCCCGAATACGGAGGCACGGAGATCATGACCCAGCCAACGATCTATCTCTGGCGCATGGTGGTTTTCCTGGCCGCGGTTGGTGGCATTGCCGCCATGCTGGCGCCGGATTTGATCCATGCCTTTCAGGCCAATCCGCTGCTGAATGGCGTGATCCTTGCGGTGCTGCTGTTTGGCATTGGCATGACCTTCAATCAGGTGCTGTCGCTCAGGCGCGAAGCGGCCTGGGTGGAGGGCTTCCGCACGCCCAAGGATGGGCTTTCCGACCGTCAGCCGCGCTTGCTGGCGCCAATGGTGTCCATGCTGTCGGGGCGGCGGAATGACCGGGTTTCGCTCTCAGCCTCCGCGATGCGGAGCGTGTTGGATGGGTTGCAATCGCGGCTTGATGAACGGCGCGAACTCTCCCGCTACGTGACCGGGTTGCTGATTTTCCTCGGTCTGCTTGGCACTTTCTGGGGGCTGTTGCTGACCATCGCGTCCATCGCGGATGTGATCGGCAATATGTCGGTCGGCTCTGGCGATCTGAATGTACTTTTTGAACAGTTGAAGACCGGCCTTGCGAAGCCCCTGCAAGGCATGGGCACGGCGTTTTCCGCTTCCATGCTGGGGTTGGCCGGCGCGCTGGTGGTGGGGTTTTTGGACCTGACGGCGGGGCAGGCGCAGAATCGCTTCTTCAATGATCTGGAAGAATGGCTGGCCGGGCTGACGCGGCTTTCTTCCGGCATTCTGGGTCAGGAAGGGGAGGGCAGCGTGCCCGCCTATGTCCAGGCATTGCTTGAGCAAACCGCTGAGAATCTCGAAACCCTGCAATCCACGATCGCGCGTGGTGAGGATGGGCGCGCGGCCACATCTCAGGCGCTGATGACGCTGACTGAGCGCATGACAGTGCTGACGGAACAGATGCGCGCCAATAACACGCTGATGCGCCGCATTGCTGACGCGCAAGATGGGTTGGCGCCGGCCATGACAAGGCTCGCGGAAAGCCAGGCTGATCGTAGTGAGACGGACGCGATGCGCGGGCATTTGCGCAATCTGGAGCTTTACATGGCGCGCTTGGTGGAAGAAGTGGGGCAAGGCCGCGCACAATCCACCAATGACATCCGCAATGAGATTAAGATCTTGACCCGCACCATTGCCGCCATCGCGGAAGAACAACCGCGGTGAAGAATCAGGTAGGCTGACGCGACATGGCGGGGTCTTCCGAAAGGCGGCGGGGGCGCGGTGGCGGGCTGGATGTTTGGCCGGGCTATGTGGATGCACTTTCCACATTACTCATGGTCATCATCTTTGTCTTGCTGGTTTTTGTGCTGGCGCAGGGCTTTCTTTCGGTGGCGCTCAGTTCACGCGAAAAGGCGATGGATCAGCTTAATCGCCGCGTTGCCGAATTGGCCGAATTACTCTCGCTGGAAGCCGCACAAGGGGAGCAATTGCGCCAGCAGCTTGGCCGGCTTGGCGATGATTTGCGTGGCGCCGCAGCGGCGCGTGACGCGGCCACGCAATCCCTGGCGTTGCTCCGCGAAGAACGCGACAGGCTGGCCAGCGAACGCGATGGGCTGCGCGGGGAGCGCGACAGATTCTCCGCGCGCATTGCGGATTTGGAGCTTACCGCGCGTGGCGCGGCGGATCGCGCCACGGCGCTTGAACGTCAAATGGCCGATGCACTAACGCGGGCTGAAAGCACTGGCGGTGATGCGGCGCGCCTGCAGCGGGATTTACGCGCCAGCCAGACAGAGCTTGCCAATGCTCGGTCCACGCTTGAAGCCATGCGCCGCGAAGCTGCAGCAATTGATCGGCAAGTGCGCGTGGAACGTGATGCCATCACGCAACGGCTTTCCGAAATAGCCCGGCTTACTGAACAGGTTAGGGCACTGACGGCGCTGCGCGATGAATTAGAACGTCGCGCGGCGCAGGAACAGCGCGGCCGAGAGCGGGCTGAAGCGGAATCAGGCGAACGCGCGCGCTTGGCAGAAAGTGCTGCCGCGCAAGTGGCGCTGCTGACGCGCCAGACGGAAGCGTTGCGCGCAGAATTAGCCAGGCTTTCACGTGCACTTGATCTGGCGGAAGCGGAAGGGCGGGATCGCAATGCGCAAATCGCGTTACTTGGCCAGCGTCTTAATGCCGCGCTGGCGGCGCGGGTTGAGGAGTTGCAGCGCTATCGCAGCGATTTCTTCGGACGGTTACGCGATGTTTTGGGCGAAAGGCCCGAAGTGCGGATTGTCGGTGACCGCTTTGTCTTTCAGGGTGAGGTGCTTTTCGCCGCTGGCAGCTCGGAATTGTCGGAAGCCGGGCTCAGGCAATTGCGCGCTTTGGCGGTGGTGCTTTCGGAAGTGACGCCGCTGATCCCTGCCGATGTTGCCTGGGTGTTGCGCGTGGACGGTCATGCGGATCGCACGCCTATTCGCAGCGCGCGCTTTGCCAGCAATTGGGAATTGGCCGCCGCGCGCGCCATTGCGGTTGCGCAAATCCTGATTGCGGAAGGCCTGCCGCCTAATCGCGTTGCTGCCACCAGCTTTGGCGACGCGCAGCCGATTGATTCGGGCGATTCGCCCCAGGCGCTGGCGCGCAATCGGCGCATTGAATTGCGGCTGACGGATCGGTAACGGCCCGGCGCTCGCCGTCAGTAAAGATTGGCCTCCATCCGCGCCGGCGCGGCCAAGTCATAGGTCGCCGCATCAACCGCGCCCTTCTTATGGGCGGAGATCAACTGCCCCATGCTCGGTACCTCAGCCGGACGGGTCTGGCCGCCCCATAACGCTGATCGCATCAGTGATTTCGGGCATTGTATGAAGATTTCACGGATTTTGATGATCAGTACCGTGGCCGGTTCCTTGCCCTGCGCCACCGACCGCGCGCGCAATGCCGGATCTGTTGAAATCGTGGCAGTGCCATGCAGGCGGAGCGTTTCATTCACGCCGGGGATGAGAAACAGTAGCGATACCCGGTTGTCTTCCAGAATATCGCGCAGCCCATCAAGTCGGTTATTGCCCTTGCGATCAGGCAGCATGACGTGGTGATCATCCAGCGCCTGGATAAATCCGGGCGCATCACCGCGCGGCGTGATGTGATTGCCCCGCGAACCCTGCGTGCCCAGCAGCACGAAGGGGCAGGCGGCAATGAAGGCGTGCGTTGGCGCATCCAGCCTATCTGTGGATTTATTCGCGGCGGTTTCCAGCACCTGATCATAGAGGGCTTCGAGCGCGGTGACGGTAGTGATGGCGTGCTGGTCCATAGAGAGTACAGTCGCAGAATCCTGCACTACCCGCAAGAAATAGGCAGTAGCGCCCCTAGGCCTGCTGCGCTTAAGCTTGCGCCGCCACCCTTGAAGGAACCTCCGCCATGATTATTGACCTCCGCATCTATACCTGCCTGCCCAATAAGGTTGCTGACTTTGTCGCGCTTTATGAAAAGGAAGGCTGGGACATCCAGAAGAAGCACCTGGGCAGCTGCTATGGCTGGTTCACGACTATCGAAGGTGAGCTCAATACCATCGTCCATATGTGGGCCTATGATGATCAGGCGGACCGTGAACGCCGCCGCAGCGCCATGGCGGCTGATCCCGCTTGGGCGGCCTACCTCAAGAAAGTTGCGGAAACTGGTGCGCTGGTGCAGATGCAGAATCGCATCGTCAAGCCGACCGCCTTCTTCGAAGCCTTCCAAGCCGCGCAGAAGGGCTGACGCCAATGGCCGGGCCGGCAGTGCCAATTGAGGTCGATCCCGAAACGGGGATCTGGCGCACCGATGGGCTGCCGATGATCTATCTGCCGCGCCATTTTCTGGTGAATATCCAGAAAAACGTGGAGGAAGCGATCGGCGCCGATCGCATCCGCGGCATCATGTATGGCTCGGCTGATCTTTCCGCGCTGCAATGGTGCCGCGCGGAAGCCAGGATGCATGGGCTGACGCCGATCGAGACCTTTCGCCACTATCTGAAACGCCTGTCACAGCGCGGCTATGGCTTGTTTGAGATCACTGGCTTGAATGAGGCCGCCGGCACTGCTGCTGTAACCGTGCGCCATTCAGCCTATGCCCTGGCCTATGGGCAGGTTGGCCGCCCCGTCTGCTATATGTTTGAGGGCAGTTTCGGCGGTGCCATGCGTTTTGTCATGGAACAAGCCGGGCGGGCGGCTGAGCCCGCCTGCCGGGAAGTTGCCTGCGCCGCACATGGCGCCAGCGAATGCCGCTTTGAACTCCGCTGCGATTCGGCGTGACAGGTGATGCGCTAAACCAACCGCGCTTCAAAGGGCGGCTGCAAATCCGGCGCATCGAATTCCACCACCCATAGATCCGGGTCGCGCTGCACTTGCCGCGCGACATAGGCATCTGCGGTTTCCTGATCCACCGCGCCGGGCCCCGTCGCGCGCAGCCAGGCTGGCCGGCCCTCAGCGTCACGGATTTGGGAAAGCACCTGCACACCCCCCCGCCCGCGCAGCACGCAGACGATGCCGCCGCTATCGGGGTCCCCCTTGCGCAGCACGGCGGCGGCGCGCCCGGCCATATCGGAAAGCCGGATCGCCATGGAAACCCAAATGCCGGCCTTTACTTTTGCGTCCATGGGGGTGCTTCTGCCACTTCTTGCCCCTTGCCGGAAGCCGCGCGGCGCGCCATTCAGGCGCCAGTAAAGAGGTACTGATCATGGCCGACCGGAAATTGACCGAAGCGCAACGCGCCTATGAAGCCAAACGCGCCGCCAAGGCTGGCATGAGCCTGGAAAAATGGCTGACGCAGAAGGAAAAGCGCGCCGCCGCCGAAGCCAGGGCCGTGGCTGAGGCCACCAAGCCGGCCGCTGAGCCGAAGAAGCCAGGCTTCCTCGGCCGCCTGCTCGAAAAGGCGCAAAAGCCGCTTTGAATGGGCGCGTGGGGTTGGACAGCGCAGCGCCCAGCCCTAAGCTTCCAGCCGTAACGGTATCGAACGCACGCATGAGCAAGATCATCTGGCGCGCCGGGGATGGCAGCGCGGAATTGCACCCGACCCTGATCCCCTTTGCGGCTTCGGCGCGCGTGGCGGAGACCCCCTGCGGTGCCGGCAGCATGGTCTGGCGCGTTTGGGGCGAAGGGGCGCCGCTGGTACTGCTGCATGGCGGTTCTGGTTCCTGGCGGCATTGGGCGCGCAATATCGGCCCGCTCAGCGCTGGGCGCATGGTGATTGCGCCCGATTTGCCCGGGCTTGGCGACAGCGCCATGCCGGAGGGTGTCTCCACACCCGATGGCGTCGCGGAGATACTCGCGCGCGGCTTGGACCGCATCCTGCCCGCTGGCAGCACCTATGATCTGGCGGGGTTTTCCTTTGGCGCGCTCTGTTCCGGGCATCTGGCCGCTTTGGACCAGGAACGCGTCAAAAGCCTGACCATCATCGGCGCCGGCGCGCTTGGCTTTCAGCGCAGCCCCACGCAATTGGTGAAGGTGCGCGCACTGGCCGGCGCGGAACGCGTCGCCGCGCATCGGCATAACCTTGCGGAATTAATGTTTGCTGATGCCAGCAAGATTGATGATGTGGCACTGGCCATTCAGGAGGCCTCCACGCGCGGTGCGCGCTTCAAAAGCCGCGGCTTTGCCAGCACGGAGTCGCTGAAGCAGGCGCTGCTGCGCGGGCGCGGGCAGCTCAATGCCATTTACGGCGAATGGGATGCGATTGTGCGGCCCCATGTGCAATGGCGGCTTGACCTGGTGCATGGGCTCCGCCCCGGTGCGCGAGCGCATGCCATTCCAGATGCCGGCCATTGGGTAGCCTATGAAGCGGCCGAGGCATTCAACGCCACGCTGCTGCGTTTTTTGACAGAACAGCCATGAATCAAACCTCCGCAGCACCTCGCACAGCGGTGCTGCGCGGTATGGGGTTCATCGCTGTATCGGGCCTGTTATTCACGCTGCTGAATACCATCATGCGACAGCTCACGCATGAACTTGATCCCTTTCAGGTGCAGTTTCTGCGCTACCTGATGGGGCTTGTGGTGATGCTGCCTTTCATGCTGCGCGGCGGTGTCATGGCCTGGATGCCGCATAATCTGCGCGGGCAAATCTGGCGCGGCCTGGTGCACACCCTTGGCCTCATGCTTTGGTTCATCGCTTTGCCGAATGTTGCCATGGCAGATATGACCGCGATGGGTTTTACCGGGCCAATTTTCATCATGGCTGGCGCCGTAATGTTTTTAGGTGAGCCCATGATTCGCGCGCGCTGGATTGCCGCCGGCATTGGGTTTATCGGCGTGCTGATTGTGGTGGCCCCTGGTTTGCGCGGCGATGGCGGCTATTGGAATCTGGTGATGCTGGCCAGCACGCCCTTATTCGCAGCATCCTTCCTGATCACCAAGGCACTCACCCGCCATGACAAGCCAGAGGTGATTGTCGCCTGGCAATCCATCATGGTGGCGCTGTTTACCCTGCCCTTTGCAGTCGCGGTTTGGACCTGGCCGAATGCCGAGCAATGGGGCTGGTTTGTCCTGACAGGGATCCTTGGCAGTGTCGGCCATTGGTTTCTGACTGAAGCCTTCCGCCTAGCCGATATGTCCGCGATCCAGCCGGTGAAGTTTCTTGATCTGGTCT
>JBPCSO010000028.1:0-2484 GCA_051007055.1 Roseomonas sp. | reverse complement strand
GTTTGATCATGATGTGAGGGCCAAATGGCAGCACCATTCGGCCCTCGCTTTGCCTTACCGGCTGCGCTTTCTGCTGCGCTTCGCGGCGGCTTGGCCGGCTGCGTAGGCTTCCGCGAGGGAGTTGCGGATGGACCAGACCGCGACATCGTGGAAATCGAGCGCGTCGCGGTTTCTGGTTTCCAGTGTTTCAACCGAGGGCATGTGCCGCTTGGCGATTTCCAGGAAAAGCTGGTCGGTTGAAAGGGTATCGTTCATCTTGGTCTCCTTGCTGCGGCGCCGTGGAGTTTCCCTGCGCCTGAGGGACCATTCGCGCTGTAGCGGGGGGCGAGCCAAGCGAGATTGAGCGTAATTTCGTTGCTATGATTCGGTTTGATTGATTGTAATCAAACAGATGCCTAGGCCGCCAGTAAAAGCTTGCCAAAATTTGCCATACTCGCCATACTTGCCCCATGAGCACCATGAACATTTCCCTCCCCGAAACGCTCAAGGCCTTCGTTGACGATCAGGTCACTGAGGGCGGCTACAGCACGAGCAGCGAATATGTCCGCGAGTTGATCCGCCGGGATCAGGACCGCCAGCAACTCAAAGGGCTGTTGCTGCAGGGGGCCAAATCAAAGCAAGGCGCTGTGGCAGACGCCGCCTATTTTGACGGGCTCCGTCAGAAGCTGAAGCAACGCAAAAAAGCGTGACCATCAAGCCGGTCATCCTGCGTGTCCTTGCTGAGCAGGATCTTCAGCAGGCAAGCCTTCATTACCAGTCCGAAGGTGGCGAAGCGCTGGCCCTGGATTTCATCGAGGAGGCTGAGCAGGCTTTTCTTCGCATCGGCCGCAATCCCGTGATCGGCTCACCGCGGTATGCCTACGAGCTTAGCCTGGAGGGGCTAAGGGTTTGGCCTCTTCGGCGCTTTCCCTATCTGATTTTCTATATTGAACAGCCCAATGCACTTGATGTGTGGCGCGTGTTGCATGGCCAGCGCGACATCCCGTCCTGGATGCAGTCTTCGGAATAATCACGCAGCTTTGCCCAGTGCCAAGACATCGGCAAAGGTGCGGTCCTCGCCATCCAGCACCGCCGCGTGCCCGGTTTCCTCCTGCCAGCGTTGCACAATCACATCGCAATAGGCGGGGTCAATCTCCAGCAGCACCGCGCGCCGTCCGGTACGCTCCGCCGCGATCATCGTCGTGCCAGAACCGCCAAAGCAATCCAGCACCGTATCCCGCGGCTTGCTGCTGTTGCGGATGGCACGTTCGACCAGTGCCACCGGCTTCATCGTTGGGTGCAGATCGTTCCTGGCCGGCTTATCGAAATGCCAGACATTTCCCTGGTCGCGCGCGCCGCACCAGTAATGCTGCGCGCCAGCCTTCCAACCATAGAGCATCGCTTCGAATTGCTGATGGTAGTCTGCGCGTCCCAGCGCAAAGGTGTTCTTGGCCCAAATGATGGTGCTGGACCATTTGCCACCTGCTTCCTGCCAGGCGCGATGCAGCGTCGGCCATTCGGAAGACGACATGCAAATGTAGCTGGCGCCCTTGGTGACTGAGAGAAGGTTCGTCAGTGCGGGCCGCAGGAAATCCAGAAAGCCCTTGCCCAGCGCGTCATTTGCGATGGTCATTTTGGCGGCAGTGCCGCCCTCGTAAGCAACATTATAGGGTGGGTCCAGGAAGGCCATGTCCGCAAGGTGCCCGGCGCCAAGGGCGCGCTCGACATCGGCAAGCTTGGTCGCATCACCGCAAAGCAGCCGGTGCTCACCACAATGCCAGAGATCGCCTTCGCGCGTGATGGGATTGATGGGCAATGGTGGGGCTTCATCGGCATTCTCGCCATCAAGTCCGGCATCGGCGGCGGCCAACAGCCGGTCTAATTCCATGCCGGAGAAGCCAAGCACGTCCAAATCGACCGTACCTTCATCACGGATGCGTGCGATTTCCGCCGCCAGCAGCGCCTCGTCCCAGCCGGAGTTGAGCGCGATCTGATTATCCGCGAGCCGCAATGCGCGCGCCTGGGGCTCAGTGAGATGCGCCAGTCGAATGGCCGGGACGCTCGCCATGCCGTGCCGCTTGGCCGCCATGACGCGGCCATGGCCCGCGACCAGCACGCCCGCGCTATCCACCAGCACCGGGTTCACAAAGCCGAATTCGGCGATCGAGGCTGCGATCTGCGCCACCTGCGCCGGCGAATGCGTGCGCGCATTCTCAGCATAGGGCACCAGCGCCGCAACCGGGAGCGTAATGACGGCAAGCTCAGGCGGCATCGGAAAGTGCCCCTTCGCGCGCTGTTGCTACCGTGTCGTAATCGCACCCATCGTCGGCAAGCGTCACCGGCTGATCCGGATAAAGCATTCGCCAACGCGCAATCGCCAAATCCACATAGGCCGGCGCCAATTCAATGCCGCGCACAACGCGGCCCGTGCGTTCTCCGGCAATCAGCGTCGTGCCGCTACCCGCGAAAGGCTCAAAAACCACCTCGCCAGGATCGGTGTAGGCA
>JBPCSO010000027.1:0-13665 GCA_051007055.1 Roseomonas sp. | reverse complement strand
ATCCTGGTGATGGCCGCCCCCCCGGGTGGGCCGATTGATCAAAATCTCGTGAATGATGCGTTTGATGAAATGCGCGCCGGTCTTGCGGCGGCTTTGCCCTTGGATGGTGTCTACATTGCTAATCATGGCGCGAGCAGTGCCACGGGCGATGAGGATAGCGATGGCACCATGGCGGCGATGGTGCGCGCCATTGTCGGGCCTGCCGTGCCGATCCTGTGCACCCATGATCTTCATTGCAATATCAGCGAAAAATTGATCCGTGCCGTGGATGCCTTCATTGGCTATCGCACCAACCCGCATGTTGATATGCGCGAACGCGCTGCCGAAGCGGCGGATTTGTTGCGTGAGGCACTTGGCGGTGAGCGCTTCGCGCGCGGCTTTGTGCGCCTGCCCATCACACCGCCATCTGTCAGCTTGTTGACTGCGCGCGGCCCCTATGCGGATCGCATGGCGGAATGTGAGGCGCTGATGGCGCGTGATTCGCGCATCGCCAATGCGTCCATTTGCGGCGGTTTTGTTTTCTCCGATCTACCCAAATGCGGCATTACCATCACCGTAACTGTGCGTGGCGGGGATCAGGCTTTGGCTAATGCGGCAGCGCTTGAAATTGCGCGCGCTACTTGGGCAGATCGGCAGCGCTATGTGGCGAAGCTTATATCACTCACCGATGTGACGGCGCACGCCAAGGCCGCTGGTGAGGGCGCGGCGCCCGTGCTGATTGCCGATGTTGCCGATAATCCGGGCGGGGGTGGGCGTGGCAATACTGCCTATGTGCTGCGCGCCTTGCATGAAGCGCGTGTGGCCGGCGTGGTGCTGGCCAATTTCGTTGATCCTGACTTGGCCGAAGAAGCGCAGCAGCTGGGGGAGGGGGCGCGCTTTAACGCCATCTTTAACCGCAACCCCAGCGCGTTTTCTGAAACTTTTTCGGTGCCGGCACGCGTGGTGAAACTATCCGATGGCAAGGGCGTAGGCCGGCGCGGCACCATGGCCGGGCGTGCCTTTGACCTTGGCCCGGCGGCGTTATTGGAGTTGGAGGGCAGCGGTATCCGGGTGGTGGTGGCGAGCCTTCGCCGCCAATGCCACGAACCGCGCATGATTGAGATGTTCGGCCTGGATATCGCCGCCGCACGGGTGGTGGTGGTGAAATCACGCGGGCATTTCCGCGCAGGCTTTGATGAATTCTTCCCCGATGAGCGCATTCTGGAGGTGGATGTGCCGGGCCTGACGAGCCCCGTTCTGGTCAATTTCCCCTGGAAGCGCCTGCCGCGCCCAGTTTTCCCCATTGATCCCAAGGCGGGCTGGTCAGGTGCCGCGTAAGGCACCACATTCCCCCCATCATCCAAACGGAGCATCACATCATGACCGCAACCATCATCACCACGCGCGACGGCGGCCCATTGCATCTGAAGGGGGAGATCACCCTGCAGGGCGCCCCGATTGAAGGCGGCGAGGCCTGGCTCTGCCGGTGTGGCGCCAGCAAGAATAGCCCTTGGTGCGATGGCAGCCACAAGACGGCTGGCATTCCTTTGACCGGCGCGCCGGCGAAGCGCGAAGGGCGCGATATCTCGGGCGTGACCGGCGCGGTGAACCTCGATCCGCAGCCCAATGGCTCGGTGCGCGCTTCTGGCCCCATGATTGTGCAGAATGCGGCTGGCGAGGAAATTGACCGCACGCCCCGGGCTTCCTTCTGCCGCTGCGGCCAGACCGCCAAAGCGCCTTATTGCGATGGCAGCCACAAGAGGGCGGGTTTCACCGCGCCCTGAAGGCACTGGTGACGGGGCGCGCTGGGCAGCATTCATGTGCGGAACCGCCTAGTGGTTCCGCACACGCATATCAGCTGCTTTGGAATCCATTGTTCCTGAAGCCAAAGCGCGCCCGATGATGCCAACAGATCAAATCCTGCCCTAAGCCCACGAGCTGCGTGGGGCCGCGTTTAACGGCAGGAAACTACCTAGTGATATGACGGGGAGAGATGCCCAATTACTGCTCTGCTCCGGGAACGTATTTATGGTGAAGAATGGCCTTACCGCCGGCGTTTTGGCCTCGCTGTTATGTGGTTGCGCCACCCCCGAATGGCAGGCCACGCATAGTGAATGCACAAAGACATTTTATCGGCAGCTTCCGCCTTCCTTCCAGCTTGTGCAGGTTACGCGCGCCGTGCCGGTGGAAGTCCTAACTGGCCAGACCAACTGCGTTTCGACCCAAATGGCCGGAAGCGTGACCACTGAATGCCGGCCAGTTACCATGACGCAATGGCGCAGCATTCCAGATTTTGACAGCGTGGATATGAATGCCGAAGCGCGTGAGAATGCGATCAATCTCTGCACCAAAACAACCTGCCTTACCCAATTCGGCAATGCACAATGCAAGCCCGCGCCACCCCTCGCGCCGGCCAGGCCATCGCCGAATCCCTCAGCGCCGCGACCAGGCCCTGCCTGATCCGTTCTGACGGGCCCACCGCCCCAGCTAGGGCAGGGGGGCACCCATTACCAATGCCCCGCGCGCCCATTGCGGGCGGGGAAGCAGCGGGCCTATCGCCGCGCGCGCCGCGCTTCGGCTACTGCGCGTTCCAGATCAGCCAGGGGCACGGCGCCTGGGATGAAGGCATCGCCAATAATCAGCGCAGGTGTACCTTCAATGCGAAGGGCGCGGGCGAGTTCCATGTTGGCATCAATGCGCTGCTGCAAGACAGGGTCCAGCATATCGCGCTGCCAGCGCGCCACATCCATGCCGATCCGTTCGGCTTCTGCGCGCATGGCCGCTTCGGTGGGTTCGCCGCGCAAAGCCATCAGGCGATCATAGAATTCATTGTATTTGCCCTGGCGCTGCGCGGCCAACAAAGCGCGCGCCGCCACCACGGAAGCCGGACCCAGAACTGGCAAATCCTTCATCACCACGCGGATGTTACGGTCCTTGCGGATCAATTCGGCCATTTCGCCCGCCAGCCTTTTGCAGAAAGGGCAGCGCGCATCGAAGAATTCCACAATGGTGACATCACCGCGCGGATTTCCGCGCACTGGGTCTGCGGGGTTGCGCAATAGCGCTGCTTCATGCGCGCGAATTGCGCTGCCTTGCGTGGCACTACGTTCCATATCCTCAGCCGCTTGCAGCGCGCCCAAGCCATCCCGCAGCAGGGAAGGGTCCCGGCGGAGCGCATCGCGCAGGATGGTGATGATCTCGGCACGCTGCGCTTCCGTGAAGCCTTGGGCCAAAGCGGGCCCGGCAAGGGTTGCGGCGAAGGCAGAAAGCAGCAGGCGTCGTTGCATGGTGGCGGATTCCGGCGGTTAATCGCCTCTAGCCAAGCCCGGCCCGGGCAAGGTGGCAAGCCACCATTCTTGCGCCCCCACGCTTGGACTCGGCCACTTCTATGCTAATCCCTATCTATGACGCGCCTGCTGGCGCAGCCAGTCAGGAAGAGTAACCGTATGATGCAGCATGGCGGCAGGATGAAACTGGGGCGGGCTTGGTTCGGCATTGGGCTTGGCTTGGCCTTGGCGGCTTGCCAGACGGTCGAATCCACTATGGACCGCACGGTTGATGCCGTCACAGGCCGTTCGAGTATTCCCGTGGGCACGCCGGGTCATGTTTCGGGCTTCCTTGGCGGGGTGGCGGCAGATGAACCCCGCGCGGCGATTGTTGCCCGCGATATCCTTTCAAGTGGCGGTTCGGCGGTGGATGCCGCGGTCGCTGGTGCCTTCACCATGGCGGTGACGCTGCCTTCCCGCGCCGGGCTTGGCGGTGGTGGCGCCTGCGTGGTGCTGGATGCGCAGCGCGGTCTTGCGCGGGCCGTTGTTTTCCCGGCCGGGGCGCGGGCCGAATTGCCAGCGGGCACAGACCGCCCCGCCGCGCTGCCCGCCATGGCGCGCGGGCTTTTCGCGCTGCATGTGAATGCCGGGCGCTTCAAGATTGAAGATCTGATCCGCCCCGCTGAGGATCTGGCGCGGCTTGGCACAGAAATCAGCCGGACCTTGGCCGATGATCTGGCCGTGGTGGCGGGGCCCTTACTCGCGGATCCCAGCGCCCGGCAGATTTTTGGCCGCCCCGGCGGTGGGGTGCTGAAGGTTGGTGACCGCATCACTCAACCGGATTTGAGCGCGACGCTCGCGCAGCTTCGCGCGTCTCCGCTGGGTATTGGTGATCTCTATCAGGGCAATCTGGCGGAACGCTTGGTTGCGGGTTCTGTCACTTCCGGTGGCGGGCTGACCGAGGGCGATCTACGCGGAACGCGTATGCGCGCTGGCACGGCAACACGCAGCGCTTTGGGGTCGGATTTGGTGCTGCTGAGCACTGATGTCTCGCCCAATATGGCGGGTGCCGTGCAAGCCGCCATGGCGGGACAGGCGCCGGGGGCAGATGGCGCCGCCGGGGCGGGGGCTTCGCTGGTCACGCTGGACCGGGAGGGCAGCGCGGTTTCCTGCGCTTTCAGCATGAATAATCTGTTCGGCACGGGCCGCGTGGTACCGGGCACTGGGATTTTGCTGGCTGCTGCGCCGGGCATTGGCCAGGTGCAGGCGGCACCCCTGCCGGTTGCGATTCTGGCGCGGCCTGATTTGCGCCGCTTCCGCGCGGCGGCCTCGGGTAGTGGCGGGCAGGCGGCCTTGGCCGCAACCGCCATACCGCTGGCCGCCGTGCAGCGCCGGGTTGGCCAGCCAGACCCCTTTGCCGGCGTGCCCGCACCAGGACGGGGGGTGGTGATTTCCTGCGCGGGGCTGGTGCCTACCAATAGCCCGGCCTGCATTGGCGCCGCCGATCAGCGCGGGGGCGGTGTTGCGCTTGGCAGCTTTGGGCGCTGATCATGGCGCTCAAGACTGGTCGCGGGGCAGAAGCACCGCCCTTCCTGGTGATGGATGTGATTTCGGCGGCCAATGCGCGCGCTGCAAGCCTGCCGCCGGGCGCGCCCGGGATTATTCGCATGGAGGTCGGCCAGCCCAGCACTGGCGCTCCGCGCGGCGCGGCTGAGGCAGCGATTCGCGCGCTGAATGCCGGCGCGCCGCTTGGCTATACGGAAGCCTTCGGGCTGGTATCACTCAGGGAACGTATCGCGCGGCATTATTTGGACCATTACGGGCTGACGGTGCCGGCGCGGCGTATTGCGGTGACCATTGGGGCTTCGGGCGCTTTTCCGCTGGCCTTTCTGGCGGCGTTTGATCCTGGTGATGCCATTGCCATGGCTGCGCCCTTCTACCCGCCCTATGCCAATATTCTGCAAGCGCTTGGGATGCGCCCGCAATTGATTGAATGCGATGCGGCAACGCGGTTTCAGCCGACAGTGGCCATGCTGGAAAAGCTTGATCCGCGCCCGGCGGGGCTGATCATCGCAAGCCCCTGCAACCCCGCAGGCACCATGCTGGCGCCAGATGAATTGGCCGCCATTGCCCGCTGGTGCCATACTGAGGGCGTACGCCTTATCAGCGATGAAATCTATCATGGGTTGAGCTGGGGGACGGTCGCGGAAAGCAGCGCTGCGGCCTTCAGCGATTCGGCGATTGTTGTGAACAGCTTTTCCAAATACTGGTCCATGACCGGCTGGCGCATCGGCTGGCTGCTGCTGCCCGAGGATCTTGTGCGCCCGGTGGAATGCTTGGCGCAGAATATGTTCATCAGCGCGCCCCATATCGCGCAAGTTGCGGCGGAAGCCGCGATGGATTGCCGCGAAGAACTGGAAGGCAATAAGGCCGCGCATGCGCGGAGCCGCGCTGCCCTTCTGGCTGGGCTACCGCGTGCCGGTTTTGACCGTATCGCGGCGGCTGATGGCGCGTTTTATCTTTGGTGCGATGTCTCGGCGCTCACCAATGACAGCGCGGCGTTTTCGGCGGCCATGCTGGAAGGGGCGGGGATTGCCGCCACGACAGGGCTTGATTTTGACCGGGGCCGCGGCGGGCGCTTTCTGCGCTTTTCCTATTGCGGGTCTGAAGCCGATATGGCGGCGGCGCCGGGGCGTTTGGCGCGGTGGTTGGGGCGCTGAAATTCTTCAGCCTGGCCGGCCCCGACGGTCTATTTGTTCCACCTTGGGCCAGATGGATTTGAACAAGGCCTCTCTTAGATTCAAATCGCCACTATCTGAAGGCGCGTAATCCGGGTGCAATTCGCGCGCCAGCAGGCGGCGCAGCGCATCGAAGCGATGGCGGTCCATATCTTCGGCTTCTTCGGTCAGCATGCGGCCTTCAGCGGCCAAAGCACGGCGCTTCCAGCTTTCCCGTTCCGCGATCAGGAGCCGGCAAGCATCGCGTAGTTTTTGCATATTCTCACGTTCCGCCATCAAAACGCGGGCGGCTTCGCGCAGCTTTTCCATCAATATCTTCTGATCCGAATCTTTTCCCGGATCAGGCGTGAGCGGGGCGGTGGGTTCGTCATGCTTGGTTGCAACAGATGTGGGCGGGGTGCCGCGGCGTAGAACGGAGCCGGTTGCATATTCGCCAGAAGCGGTTCTACGCGCGACGGGGGGCGTCTTGCTGCGCCCCACCGGCCACCAACCATCATTTTCAATGGGGTCAACAATGCCCGCACGTTCCATGCGTTCAAGATAATCAAGCGCAAGGCTCCAGCGGATGCCAAGGCCATCCGCCAGCTTGCTTGTATTGATGCGCGGCTGCCGGCGCACGAAGCGCACTGCATCCGCATAACTCGGTATCGGCATATGTCACCACTGACAATCCATAAGGGATTATCTGGGGTGATTGTCGCCTAGCTTGATTAAACCTTGGTGAAGCTAACGAAGAATGCGTGATGAGCTTTTCAACTCGCAGTGATTTTCGCGGCCTTTACCACTTCTGCCCAGGCTGCGGTTTCACGTTCCATGCGGGCTGCCAAGGCTTGCGGCGTGGAAGGTGCGACAATTGCGCCGGCATCAAAGGCGCGTTTTCTGATGGCGGGATCAGCAAGAACTTCATTCAACTTCTGCGTTAGAATTCTTGCCACGGGTTCCGGCGTGCCGCGTGGTGCGAAAAGACTGAACCAGACATTAAGATCAAGATCGGCAAGCCCTTCTTCCTTCGCTGACGGAATCTGCGGCATTCCCGGATGGCGTTCATTGGAACTGACGCAAAGCGCGCGCAGCTTGCCATCCGCGACCAGCGGCGTGAGTGGCGGTGGTGAATTCATGTAGAAGTGAACGCGCCCTGCGATCAAATCACGGAGTGTCTCACCGGTACCGCGATAGGGCACATGCAGCATGTCAATGCCGGCACGCAGTTTCAGTAATTCCGCACCCAGATGATGCATGGACCCCACACCGGCTGAGGCATAGGTCAGATCACCCGGCCTTTGCTTGGCATAGGCGATGAATTCACGCATGGAATTCACCGGCACGGATGGATGTGTCACGAAAAGCTGCGGGGTATCGGTGATCTGCCCGATGGGCAAAAAATCCCGCGCCGGCACAATACCGCCAAGCGTGCCGACCGCGACGCGCCCTGTCATGGTGCCGCAATAGCCGCAAAGCAGCGTGTGGCCATCTGGGCGCGCTTGATGCACGGAAGTAAGGCCAACCACATCATTCCCGCCCGGGCGGTTTTCCACCACCATGGAGCCGCCCAAGGCGCGGCCAAGCTGATCCGCGATCAACCGCGCGCTGAAATCCGTGCCGCCACCGGCAGGCGAGGGCACTACCAGCGTAATGGGCCGATTGGGGAAGGTATCTTGAGCGCGCACCAGCGCGGGCGTGCTGAGCAGGCCAATTGCCCCACCTGTCAGCGCGCGGCGGGATATTTCGTGCGTCATCGTGGTTCCCCCTTGGTTTCAGACCGCACCGGCAGCGGTGACGCCGCCATCCACGATCAGCTCTGTCCCCGTAATGTGCTTGGCTTCGTTGGAGACAAGGAACAGCACCGCATGGGCGATATCCCAACCATCGCCCATTTTGCCGAGCGGCACTTGCGCATCGCGCTTGGCGATGAGCGCGGCAGCGTCATTGCCGCCTAATTGCCTGACGAGCCGATGTTCCACGAGCGGTGTATGCATGAGCCCCGGTACCACCGTATTGCAGCGCACGCCCGCCTTGGCGTTTTCAATGGCAACGGATTTTGACAAAGCCACAATGCCGTATTTCGTCGCGCTATAGGCAACATGCGGGCGCGCCGCCTGCATCCTATAACCGGCAATGGAAGATATATTTACAATCGCACTGCCCGGGCGCTTCTTCAAATGCGGCAGCGCGAATTTACAGCCAAGGAAGGCTGATTTCAGATTGAAATCCACCTGGCGATCCCAGACTTCTTCCGGCATGGATTCCGCCCCGCCAGGATGCGATCCGCCAACATTATTGACCATGATGTCCAACTGGCCATAGCGCGCAACGCAGGCTTCAACCGCCGCATGGAAGCTTTCGGAATCAAGCACATCACAGATATGCGCGCCGGCCTCCCCGCCTTCGGATTTGATGATGCCGATGGTTTCTTCAACCGCGGCAGCATTATTGTCCAGGCCAAACACCGTGGCCCCTTGGCGCGCGAGCAGCACGGCTGTTGCCTTGCCATTGCCCCAACCGGGGCCGACCGAACCTGCCCCCGTGACGATGGCGACCTTGCCTTTGAGACTGAGCATGTTTTCCTCCGACGTGCTTTTGGGGGAAGCATCCGCGCTTCAGGCGGTGCCGTCCAGACCCCCTTGCTGCGACAGCGCGGATTTTGGGTTAAGCTGTTCAAGCCCGAACCGGAGAACCTGCCATGGCCGTAACCCTTGTGCGCAGCCGCGCCATGATCACCAAAAGCCTGTCCAGGACTTCCTGGCAGGAGATTGCCGATGGCGCGCTGATCCAGGAAGAAGGCATCATCACCGAAATCGGCACCTATGATGATTTGCGCCGCAAGCACCCGGATATCCCGGTGGTGGGTTCGGGGCGGGAAGTCATGCTGCCCGGCTTTATCAACGCGCATCACCATGTCGGGCTGACGCCGCTGCAATTGGGCTCACCCGATATGCCGCTGGAACTTTGGTTCATCACGCGCATGGTGGCGCGTAATGTGAACCCTTACCTCGATACGCTTTATTCTGCCTTTGAGATGATTGGGTCTGGCATCACGACTGTGCAGCATTTGCATGGCTGGGCGCCGGGCAAGCTGCCGGATGTCGAGAAGCGCGCGGGTGAGATCATCCGCGCCTATGAGGATATCGGCATGCGCGTTTCCTATTGCTTCGCGCTTAGGGATCAGAACCGCCTTGTCTATCAGGCGGATCAGGATTTCATCGCAAGCCTGCCGCCTGAATTGCGCGGGCCAATGCAGCGCTGGTTTGAACGGCTCCAACTGACGCTCGAAGATAATTTGGACCTATTCCGCGGCCTTCACAGCAGCCACAACGCCAAGCGGCGCGTGCGCGTGCAATTGGCGCCCGCCAATCTCCATTGGTGTTCAGACACCGCGCTTGCAGCGATGGCCGAGCTTTCACGCAGCCATGATGCGCCGATCCATATGCATCTGGTGGAAACCGCTTATCAGAAGGAATACGCCAAGCGCCGCGGCGGCGGCACGGCGTTGGAGTATCTGGACCGCTTCGGCTTGCTGGGGCCGAACATGACACTTGGCCATGGTGTCTGGCTGAATGAAAAGGATATTGACCGGGTGGCGGAAACCGGCACCTGCATTTGCCATAATTGTTCGTCCAATTTCCGCCTGCGCTCCGGTGTGGCGCCGCTCAATCGCTTTGAAGCCAAGGGTATCAATACCGCGATCGGGTTGGATGAGGCCGGCATCAATGATGACCGCGATATGCTCCAGGAATTACGCCTGGTGCTGCGCGCGCATCGCATCCCCGGTATGTGGGATGATGACGTGCCGGGCATGGGCCAGGTGCTGCGCATGGCAACGGTGGGTGGGGCGCGCACCACGTCATGGCGCGATAGCCTCGGCACGCTTGAAGTGGGCAAGGGGGCGGATTTGTCGCTGATTGACTGGGACAGCATCGCCTATCCCTATTTGGATGAGCTTACCCCCACGCTTGATGCCGTGGTGCAGCGCGCCAAGGCCAGCGCCGTGCGTGCCGTGATGTGCGATGGGGAGGTGATTTATCAGGAAGGGCGCTTCACGCGCGTGGACCGCGACTCCGCGCTGAAGGCACTGCATGATGATCTGAGCCGCGCGCTTGCGGATGATGAGGTGGAGCGGCGCAAGCTTTCCAAGGCGCTGCTGCCTTACGCCAAGCGCTTTTATGCCGATTACATTGACCCTGCCCGGCATGAGCCCTTCTACCGCCCAAGTTCCCGGGTTTGAGGGGCAGCCTGCCCGCAACTAGCGCTTGACCTTGGCCCCCAGGGGCGGAAGAGATGCTTTCATGCGTTGCTGCCGCCTTTTGCCGATTCTATGTGTCCTGGCGCTGACCGCGCCGGCCTTTGGTCAATCGAGCCTGGGTAGCGCGCAGAATGTGCCGCCGCCGCGCCAAGCCGCGCCCGCCCCGGCGCAACGGCCCGAATCGCGCCCACCCGTGGTGAAGCCGCCCGCCACGCCCCAGGCGACCCAGCGCAATGCCCAAGGCCAGCAGCGCCCTGCAGGCCAGCAACAGCGCCAGGCAGGCCAGCAGCAGCAGCGCCCCGCTGGGCAGCCGCAAGCGAGCCAGGGTAACCGCGCCGCTGCCGGTGCTGCCGCAGGGGTTGCCGCCGGTGCCGCTGCTGGCGCCGCCGCCAGCGCTGCCGCCAAACCGGCCGAGCCCACCCCGGCGCCCGCGCCGCCGCCTCCGGCGGAACGTGCCCCCACCACCGGTTCCGTCACGGGCCTGCCGCTGCCGCGCTTTGCCGCACTCCGTTCCGATGAGGTGAATATGCGGAGCGGCCCGGGCACCCGTTTTCCCATTGAATGGACTTATCAGCGCCGTGAATTGCCGGTGGAAATCGTGCGCGAATTCGAATTATGGCGCCGCATCCGCGACCCGGAAGGCACGGAAGGCTGGGTGCATCAATCAACCCTGATGGGCCGGCGTTCCTTCATTGTCCGGGGCGCGCCCGGTTCTGAAGTGATGCTGCGCCGCCGGGCGGAAGATCAGGCAAGCCCTGTTGCGCGGCTGCGCCCAGGCGTGGTGGGGCGGCTGCGCGCCTGTGAACCTGCCAGCCCCTGGTGTGAGGCGCAGATCGGCGATCACCGCGGCTTTATCAAGCGCGCCGATATCTGGGGTGTGGGGCCGACTGAGGAAGTGAAATAACGCCCCTTTCCCGCCATGGCTTTTCCAGATTAAGCTTTCGCCATGACCGAGGAATCTCCCAACCGCGCGCTGCACGACATTGGCGGGATAGCGCGCTTCCGCTGCACCCCTGTCGAACATGATGAGGCTCCGCCCGATGCCTTCGGCAAGAAGGTGGATGCCATTCGGCAAATCCTGGCGCAGAAGAAGATGATGACGGTGGATGAACTCCGCCGCGGCATCGAAAGCATCCCAGAGGATGAGTATTTCGCGCTTGGCTATTACGAACGCTGGCTGCGTTCCATCACGACCCTGATGGTCGAAAAAGGCGTGATCCGGCAGGAGGATTTGGCATGAGCGCCGCCCCCGATAGCCCCGCGCCGCGCTTTGCCCCCGGTGCGCGGGTGCGCGTGAAGGATGATTGGCCCGAAACCCGTGGCCCCTGCCATATCCGCACGCCGCATTATGTGCGCGGGCGGATGGGCCAGGTGGTGCGCCCGTTGGGGGCCTTCCCGAACCCGGAAGACCTTGCCTTCGCCCGCCCCGCGCCGCGCCGGCAGCTTTACCATGTGCTGTTCGAACAGCCGCCCATTTGGGATGAGGGCAAGGCCGGCGATACGGTGATGGTGGAAATCTTCGAACATTGGTTGGAGGAAGCCTGACATGGCCGCCCCCCCTTCTGGCGCGAGCCTCGCGCTGCTTGAAAAACTGGTTGCCGCCCTGAGTGCCAAGGGGCACGTGAGTGAAACCGAAATCGCCGAACGCCAAGCGATCACTGATCGCGCGAGCCCTGAGATCGGCGCGCGCATGGTGGCGCGTGCCTGGACCGATCCGGACTACTACGCGCTGCTGATGCGCGATGGGAAAGCCGCTGCCGAGGCGGCAGGCGCTTCCATGGCCGGCGCGCCGGAGCTTGGCGTTTTGGAGAATACGCCAAAGCAGCATCATCTGGTGGTTTGCACGCTTTGTTCCTGCTACCCGCGGGCACTGCTGGGCTACCCGCCCGGCTGGTACAAATCCTTCGCCTATCGTTCCCGCGCCGTGCGTGAGCCACGCGCGGTGCTGGCCGAATGGGGCACGCAATTGGCCGATGATGTGGAAATCCGCGTGGTGGATAGCACGGCGGATTATCGCTGGATGGTGCTGCCGATGCGGCCTGCTGGGACCGAGGGCTGGAGTGCGGAGAAGTTGGCCGGGCTTGTGACGCGGGATGCTTTGGTTGGAGTGGCGGTGCCGCGGGTTACCTGAGTTAGATTTTAGTCTCTCAACCCGATTTTGATCGGCACAGCCGAAATGCCTTGAGCTGTTGTTCGCTCGCCCCTGCTTGTGGGGCGATTGGTTCCACTTGGGCGCGGAAATGCTCTAGAAGCAAGGCATGTCTTCCCGCGCGATTCGCATTCTGGGGCTTGATCCCGGCCTTCAGCATACCGGCTGGGGGCTGATTGAAACCGATGGCTATCGGCTGCGCTTTGTGGCGGAAGGCGTTGTTTCCACCTCCGCCCGTGATGCGCTTGGTGATCGTCTGTTGATTCTGCATCAGGGCCTGGCCGAGACCTTCGCCAATTTCCAGCCGGATGAAGCAGCGGTGGAAAACACCTATGTCGCGCGCAACCCAGACAGCGCACTCAAGCTCGGCCAAGCGCGCGGCGTTGTCATGCTGGCGCCGCGCCTTGTGGGCCTGCCGGTCGCGGAGTATGGCGCCATGGAAGTGAAGCGCGCCGTTGTCGGCAATGGCCACGCCGCCAAGGAACAGGTGCAGGCCATGGTGCGCCATCTGCTCCCCGGTGTTTCCTTCCGCCGCGCTGATGCCGCAGATGCACTCGCCATCGCCATCTGCCACGCGCATCACCGCCAGACCAAGAAGATGCTCGCAAAAGGTTATGCAACGGCATGATCGGCAAGCTCACCGGCCGGCTGGACAGCACTCATGAAACCGGCTGCATCCTGGATGTGAACGGCGTTGGCTACCTGCTTTCCTGCTCCCGAAAAACGCTCGATGCGCTTTCCGCCCGGGAAGCCCCACACCGCGTGCTGGTCGAAACCCACCTCCGGCAAGACGCCATCACCCTGTTCGGCTTTGCGGATGCCGCAGAACGCGACGCCTTCCTCGCCTTGATCGAGGTTAAAACCGTCGGGCCACAAAAAGCCCTTCTGGTCCTATCCGGCCTAACGCCCGCAGAACTCGCCCGTGCCATCGCGGCCAAGGAACGCAAGCGCCTCGGCGCCGTGAAGGGTCTCGGTGCCGCCACCGCCAACCGCATCGTGGATGAACCCGCCATGCAAAAATGGGCGGTCGGACGCATCACCCCAAGCGAAGATGGCGAAGGCGCCATCATCACCCCACCCGATGCCAACAGCATGGAATCAGACGCCATCTCCGCCCTCGTGAACCTCGGCCTGAAACGCCCCGAAGCCACCACCGCCATCACCCGCGCCGCCAAACGCCTAGGCGCCGAGGCCACCCTCAACGACCTCATCCGAGACGGGCTAAAGGAGATGGCGCGGTGATGTGTGGACCTAGTCTGCGGGGGCGCTGCCCCCGTGCCCCCGCCGGGGAGA
>JBPCSO010000026.1:0-95663 GCA_051007055.1 Roseomonas sp. | reverse complement strand
GGCAGCGCCATGATCGCGTTCTTGATCGGCAATCAGATCAATTCCGCCTATGGCGCCGAACAGGCCGGGGTTTCAGCCCATGTGCGTGATGCGAATGTGGTGGCCGTTGCTGAAGGTGTGGCGCTGATGCGCTGGCTTTCCGTGGTGGGCCGTGGTGTCGAGAATATGGAAGCGCTGAAGGGCAAGCGCGTAGGTGTGGCACGCGGTACCGGCAGCGAAACCTTCTGGCTTTCCGTGGTGGCGAAGCTTGGTCTGAACCAGGCCGATTATACTATTGTGAATGTCGAAGCACCGGAAATGGTCGCCGCCATGGAACGCGGCAATATTGACGCCTTCGTGGTGTGGGAGCCCTGGCCGACCCGCGCCATGCGCGCCATTCCTGGTAGTAAAATCCTGCTAAGCAACGACCAGATCGCGATTCAGAGCAATTATGTCTATATGAACAAGGCCTGGGCTGAGGCCAATCGCGCCACCACGGAACGGTTGATGCGATCCTTGGTGCAGGCAACCGAATTCACCGCCAGCAATCGCGACCAGGCTGTGCAGCAGGTGGCGCGCTTCCTGCGGCAAGATCGCGCCTTTGTCGCTGAGCTGATGGGCAAGGTGGAATACCGCATGAACCTGACCGGCGACAGCGTTGCCTTCATGCAGCGCGCGATTGATCAGCTGCGCGGTATGAACCGGCTGGATCGCCCCGTCACCACCGATCAGGTGATCTGGAAAGATCCGCTGAGCTGGGTGGCGCCGGATCGTGTGAAGATTTAAGGTTCGCATGTGGCGCTGATTTTCAGGCGCGCCACGCGGGCTGATTTGCCCGCCATCATCGCGCTGCTGGCCGATGACAAGCTTGGTCAGGGGCGCGAAGATGCCGCTGACCCGCCCAACCCTGCATATCTCGCAGCCTTTCACGCAATTGCGGCCGATGCCAACCAGTATCTGGCGGTGGTTGAGGAAGCGGGGTGCGTGATTGGTTGCCTGCAATTGAGCTTCATCCCAGGGCTTTCGCGGCTTGGGATGTGGCGCGGGCAGATCGAAGGCGTGCGCATCGCGGCGGGCCGACGCGGCGATGGGCTTGGCCGGCAGATGTTTGAATGGGCGATCGCTGAATGCCGCGCACGCGGCTGCGGGCTGGTGCAGCTTACCACCGACAAGCAAAGGCCAGAGGCGCGGCTTTTCTACGAAAGCCTTGGCTTCGTTACGAGCCATGCGGGCATGAAGCTGGCGCTGTAACGTGCTTTAGCAGGCGATACCTTTTGCACGCAGCATCTGCAGCACCTGTGCAGCGCATTCCTCGGCGGTGAAATAGGCCGTATTCAGAAGCATGTCGGGATTCTCAGGCGCCTCATAGGGGCTGCTAATGCCGGTGAAATTGGGGATCAGGCCGGCCTTCGCCTTGGCGTAAAGCCCTTTGGGGTCACGCGCCATACAGGTTTCAAGCGATGCATCAACATGGATTTCCAGGAAATCCTCGGCGCCGATCAATTCGCGCAGCATTTGCCGTTCCGCACGAAAGGGCGAGATGAAGGAAGCAAGCACGATAAGCCCGGCATCCAGGAACAGTTTGGCGACTTCGCCGGCGCGGCGAATATTCTCCACACGATCGGCTGCGGTAAAGCCCAGATCATTGCAAAGCCCGTGGCGCAAATTGTCGCCATCCAGGCTGTAGCAATGCCGCCCGGCGGCAAACAGCGCCTGTTCAACCAGATTGGCGATGGTTGATTTGCCCGAACCGGAAAGCCCCGTGAACCACAGCAGCATGGGGCGCTGGCCGTAACGTTCAGAACGCCCAGTTCTATCAATGCTGAATGCGGCGCGATGGATATTGGTGGCACGCCGCAAGCCATGGCGGATCATGCCGGCGGCGACGGTTTCATGCGTGAAGCGATCCACCAGGATAAATCCGCCCGTGGCACGATTTTCGGCATAAGGGTCGAAGCTGAGCGGCTTCAGGCTGGCAAAATGACAAAACCCGATGTCATTCATTTCAAGTTGGCGTGCTGACAGGTGTTCGCGCGTCGTCACATCAAGGCGATAGCGTAGCGATGTCACGCGCGCAGTGGTCCAGGCATGACCGATGCGCAGCAGATAGTCGCGGCCAGGGAGCATAGGCTCATTGCCCATCCAGAGAAGATCGGCGGCGAATTGATCAGCCGTTGCAGGCCGCGCGCCTGATGCCACCAGCATATCGCCGCGGGCGATATCAATCTCATCGGTAAGCGTCAGCGTTACAGCCTGGCCGGCCACGGCTTCCGGCAGATCACCATCCGCAGTGACAATGCGCGCGACGCGGCTTTGGTTGCCAGTCGCGGCAAGCATGATGGCATCACCTGCGGCAATGCGCCCTGAAGCGACAGTGCCGGCAAAGCCGCGAAAATCTGCATCCGGGCGACTGACCCATTGCACCGGGAAGCGGAAAGCCTTCGCGGCCTCATTTGCCGTGACATCCACCGCTTCCAAATGCGTGAGCAGGCTTGGGCCACGATACCAGGGCGTATTGCCGGAAAGTGACGTGATATTGTCGCCCTGCCGTGCGCTTATCGGAATGGCGATGACATCCTGAAAACCAAGCATTTCGGCAAAAGCGCCATGTTCGGCGGCAATCGCGGTGAAGCGCGCGGCGTCAAAACCCACCAGATCCATCTTGTTGATGGCCAGCACAACATGGCGTATGCCAAGCAAGGCGCAGATGATGGAATGCCGTCGACTTTGCGGCAAAAGCCCTTTCGTCGCATCTACTAGAATGATGGCGAGTGACGCGGTGGAAGCGCCGGTCGCCATATTGCGCGTATATTGTTCATGGCCCGGCGTGTCGGCGACAATGAAGCTGCGGCGCGGTGTGGCAAAGTAGCGATAGGCGACATCAATTGTGATGCCTTGCTGGCGTTCAGCTTCAAGCCCATCCAACAGCAGCGCGAAGTCCGGCGCGTCACCGGTGGTACCATGGCGTTGGCTATCGGAGGTAAGCGCGATGTAAGTATCCTCAAAAATCAGCCCGCAATCATGCAGTAGCCGCCCGATCAAAGTGGATTTGCCGTCATCTACCGAACCGCAGGTAATGAAGCGCAGCAGGTCGCGTTCTGCCACCATCAGAAATAGCCTTCGCGCTTTTTGCGTTCCATGGAAGCGTCACCATCGTGATCAATCAATCTTCCTTCGCGTTCGCTGCGGCGTGCGGCGCGCATTTCCGCGATGATATCCGGCAGGGCCGTGGCCGTGCTTTCGATGGCGCCAGAAAGTGGGTAGCAACCCAGGGTACGGAACCGCACCATTTTGGTTTCTGGTGCCTCACCTGTTTCCAGCGGCAAGCGTTCATCATCCACCATGATCCAACCGCCCGACCTTCGCACCATGGGGCGCGGTGCAGCAAAATAGAGCGGCACAACGGGGATATTTTCTGCCGCTATGTAATCCCACACATCATATTCAGTCCAGTTGGAGAGCGGGAAAATCCGCATACTCTCCCCTTGATGGATGCGTGTATTGAACAAAGACCATAATTCAGGCCGTTGCGCACGCGGGTCCCAGATATGACCCGGACCGCGAAAGGAAAAAACCCGTTCCTTGGCGCGCGATTTTTCTTCATCACGCCGCGCACCGCCGAAAGCGGTATCAAAGCCGTATTGATCAAGCGCCTGACGCAAGGCTTCGGTCTTCATCACCTGTGTGTGCAAAGCGGAACCAGAAATGATGGGGTTGATACCGCGCGCCAAGCCTTCAGCGTTGGTATGCACCAGCAATTCCAGCCCAAGGCGCTGCACAGTCGCATCCCTGAAGCTGATCATTTCCCGGAACTTCCAGGTGGTATCAATATGCAGCAAGGGGAAAGGCAGCTTGCCCGGGTGGAATGCCTTCAGCGCCAGATGCAGCAACACGCTGCTATCCTTCCCGATGGAATAGAGCAGTACCGGGCGGCGGAACGCGCAAGCACCTTCGCGCAGAATGCCAATCGCTTCGGCTTCAAGGCGCGCGAGATGAGGTGTCAGGCGTTGCAGGCGGGCCATTACTTCGCCAGCCAGCCGCCATCTACCGGCAGCGCAATGCCGGTCGTGAAACTTGCGGTATCGCTTGCCAGATAAAGCACGCCATCGGCCACTTCCTCCGGCCTACCGAAACGCCCCATGGCGTGACGCGCGCGAGATGCTGCGCGTGCCGCTTCCGGATCCGCGCGGCGGCCCATGCTGCGCGCAAGCAAGGGTGTATCAATCGCGCCCGGCACAATCGCGTTCACGCGAATGCCATCCGCCACGAAATCAAGCGCCATAACGCGCGTAAGGCTCAATATCGCGCCTTTCGCCGCGATATAGGCGCTATTACCGGAGCCCCCAGCAATCGCAAGCTGTGAACCGGTGGTGATGATCGCCCCACCCCCTTGGCGCTTCATGGCAGGAATGACGGCGCGCGCCCAAAGCCAGGTGCCACCGACATGCACGCGAAACACCGCATCCCAATCCTCAGGTTTGGTGTCGAGCACCGTGCCGCCTACTGAAAACCCGGCAGCCGCGAACAGGATATCAATGCGCCCATAATGTTGCAGGATGGCCGCCGCATCTTCATCCGCCGAACCTGGCGCACCAACATCGGAAACACGGGTCAGCGCGCCACCGATAAGCTTCGCAGTTTCCTCAACCGCCACCGCATCGCGATCCACCAACGCGAGCTTCGCACCTTCTTGTGCGAATAACACGGCGGTCGCGCGACCAATGCCGGAACCAGCGCCGGTAATGACTGCAACCTTGTCTTTCAATCGCATGGAAGCCTCCTCGATGGGATTTTTACTTCGGCAAGCGCTTGGCATCGCGCCGCTGCTCAAATGCCTTGGCATGCAGAAACGCCGCTTCATGCAGGCTGCTTGGCAACCCGTGGCGCCGCGCCGCTTCCAATAGAAAGCCCAGAATGTGATCGGCTTCGATCCGCCCACCAGCTTCCAGATCACGCAGCATGGAGGCTGTATAGGCGCTGGCGCTATCGCTGAAGACACCACGATATTGGAACATGAAAGCTGCACTCACGGGGAAGCCCTCGGCAGCCGCGATGGCGGCATTGGCTTCCAGAACGCCATGCATAAAGGCAATACCGCCCGGCGCGCGGGCGATCTCACCAACATTGGCGCGCATCAGCACGGTGCAAACGGCGCTGGTGCCAAGATGTACGATCTTTTCCCACATCTGCACCATGATATCGGGCACTGCGGTGGCGACCATGCCAGGGGCCGCACCACATGCAGCCGCGATGCGTTCAACCCGCTCACCCATGCCGCCGGCAATTTCGCCAAAGGTCAGCCAGCGCCAATCATTCAAATGGCGGATCGTCCCGTCCGGCCCAAGGCTCGCTTGAATCTTCGCAAGCCCGCCCAGGACATTTTCGGCGCCGAAGCTGCGTTGCAGCGTTTCGATATGGCCAATGCCATTCAGTACCGGCAGGATGGCGGTGCGCGCATCTATCGCCGGGCGGATGGTTTCCATTGCATCGGCCAGATCATAGGCTTTGCATGTCAGTAGCAGAAGGTCCCAGCCCGGCTGCACTTCTTCTGGCGATACTGTCCTGACTTGGGCTTGATAATCGCCCAGCGGGCTTGCGATACGCAGCCCATCGCGTGCCAATTGCGCTGCGCGGCCTGGGCGTACCAGGAAGCAGGGGTCTAGCCCCGCTTGATGAAAGCGCCCACCGAAATAACCCCCCAGCGCGCCGGCGCCCAAAATCAGAATACGCATTGCGACCCCATGTGACAGTATGGGGATAAGGCTAGCGTAAACGCGGCTGCCTGCGAATGGCATCGCCCGGTTACAGGCCGATAAGTTTCGGGACATGCACGTAGCGAAATCCCTGCTATGCTGCCCCCATGCGGAGATGGATTATTGCCCTGGTCCTATGGCTTGGTGCTGGCATTGCCTGGTGGGGTGCTGGCATGCCGCGCCCTGGCTTTCTGGAAGCAGATAGCCATGCGGGCGCCCCACGCCTTAGAACCGCAACGCTGGATCGCGGCCCGATTACCGCTGTGGTGGCTGCCACGGGCACCGTTAACCCCGTAACCCTGGTGCAAGTGGGCAGCCAGCTTTCTGGCCAGATTCGCGAATTGCTGGCGGATTTCAATTCGAAGGTCACGGCAGACCAACCTATCGCGCAGTTGGATACCGCGACGCTTGAAGCCCGCCGCGCAGCGGCTGAGGCCGATGTCCATGCCGCCGCGGCACAAATCACTGTCTCCCGCGCGCAAGCCGAACGTGCGGTGGCGGACCACGCGCAAGCCCGGGCGCAGATAGAAGCCGTGCGCGCCGCGCTTCTGGGCGCCGAGGCCAGCTTGCGTGATGCCGAGGTTGAAGCCGCGCGCACCGCGGAATTGCGCGCCCGAGGTGTGGGTACGGAACGCGAAGCCTTGCGCGCCGGCTTCACCGCTGATCGGCTGCGCGCTGGCGTGGCGCAGGCCCAGGCGGATATCTCCCGCGCTGATGCAGGGCTTTTAGCGGCTGCCGCCGCCGCCCGCACGGCGGAAGCGCAGGTGGAAGCCGCCATTGCGGCACGTGAACAAAAAGTCGCGCAGCTTCGTCAGGTGGAGGTGGATCTGCGGAACGCTACCATCAAATCGCCAATTGATGGCGTGGTGGTGTCGCGCAATATTGATGTTGGCCAAACTGTCGCGGCTTCCTTTCAATCCCCCATCCTGTTCCAGATCGCTGCCAGCTTGGATGAGATGGAAGTACATGCAACCGTGGATGAAGCCGATATTGGCCGTGTACGGGCAGGCCAGGATGTGACCTTCACAGTAGCGTCCTACCCCAATGAAACGCTGCGCGGGCGCGTCAAGGAAATTCGCCTTGCGGCCACTACGGTGCAGAATGTGGTGACCTATACCGTGGTGGTGAATACGCCCAATGCTTCTGGCCGGTTGCTGCCGGGCATGACGGCGACTTTGCGCATCATCACCGATATGCGCAACGATGCTCTGCGTGTCGCCAATGCAGCGCTGCGCTGGCGCCCGGCGGGCAGTACCGGCACTTCAGGGGGCGCCACGCAAGCACAAGCCGGCGGTCAGCAAATGGATCAGGCATTGGCGCAGCTCACGGATTTGACCGAGGCGCAGCGCAATGAAATCGAAGCCGCACGCACGGAAATGCGCACGCGCATGGCTGCACTGCCGCAAGATCCCGATGCACGGCGCCAGCAGGCGCAAGCGGCGCGCCAGCGCCTGATCGCGCGCTTGAATGCGGTGCTGACCCCTGACCAACGAGCGCGCCTTGCTGCGCTGCGTGGCAATGCCGCTTCGGGGCAGGCGGCTACGGTTTGGGTGCAGGAAGGCGATGCACCACCACGCGCCGTGCAACTGCGTATTGGCCTTTCAGATGGCAGCGTCACCGAAATCATCAGCGGCGATATCGCCGAAGGTGCGGCGGTGATTATCGGCCAGGAACGCGCTGGTACCACTGCGGCTGCCGGCGCCAGGCGGCTTTTCTGATGCCATGACGGCGTTGATTGAAACCACTGGCCTTACGAAGCATTACCCAGCCGGTGAGGGCGTAGTGGCCGCGCTGCAGGATGTATCGCTTGCCATCCCACCTGGGCGTTTTGTCGCCGCCATGGGGCCATCGGGATCCGGCAAATCCACCTTCCTCAATCTGATCGGCTGCCTTGATCGGCCCACACGCGGCAGCTACTGCCTGATGGGCGAGGAAGTGGGGGCGCTGTCTCATGACCGGCTGGCTGATCTGCGCAGTCGGCGGCTTGGTTTTGTGTTTCAATCCTTCAATCTGCTGCCACGTGCGGATGCACTCGCCAATGTGGAATTGCCGCTGATTTATCGCGGCATGCCAAAGCGGCTCAGGCGCGAACGTGCGGCGGCGGCGCTGGCGGCGGTGGGTTTGGCGGATCGCACGCATCATCGCCCGACGCAGCTTTCCGGCGGCCAGCAGCAGCGTGTCGCGATTGCGCGTGCCATTGTCGGCAGCCCTGATCTGATCCTGGCGGATGAACCCACCGGCGCCTTGGATACGCGCACTGGGCTTTCCATTATGGCGCTGTTTCAGACGCTTAATCACGATGGTGTCGGCATTTTGATGGTGACGCATGATCCCGATGTGGCACGCTTTGCTGAACGCGTGCTGCGCTTTCGCGATGGGCGATTGATTGCTGATGAAACGCAAAGCCCCGCCAATGCCGAAGCCGCCCTTGCCGCACTGCCTGAGGCGGATGCAGCGGCATGAATGCGCTTCTGCCACCCATCACTACCGCTGCCAGGCGCGGCATTGATGTGGTGGAAGCGCTACGCGGCGCGTTATCAGCGCTTTCGGCTAATCTGCTGCGCTCCATCCTGACGGCGCTTGGCATTTTCATTGGTGTGGCGGCGGTCATTGCGACAGTGGCGGTGGGTGAAGGCGCGCGGCGACAGGTGCTGGCGCAGATCCAATCTCTTGGTGCCAATCTGCTGATCGTCTGGGGTGGTAGCGCTACCATGGGTGGCGTGCGGCTTGGCGCGGGTGGGCGTTCCAACCTAGCTTGGGATGATGCGGTGGCGATTGCGCGTGAGATTCCGGAAGTGCAGGTGGCTGCCGGGTCCATTCGCCAGACCTTTCAAGTTGTGGCGGGCAATCAGAACTGGTCCACCACCGTGCTGGCGACCGAACCGGATTACTTCATCGCCCATGAATGGGTGGCCGATAGCGGGCGCTTATTTTCACCTGAAGAAGCTGCCGGCGGGCGTAAGGTGGTGATCCTTGGCGCCACCGTGGCCGAGATGCTTTTTGCTGAGGAAGACCCTGTCGGGCGCGAGATTCGCATTCGCCAAACGCCTTTTGAGGTGATTGGCGTCATGGTGCGCAAGGGCCAGAACCCTACGGGCCAGGATCAGGATGATACGGTTTTTGTGCCCTATTGGACCGCGCGACGCAGCGTGATGGGCGCATCGCGCGCCAATGCGCGTCAGGTGGGTGTGATTTCCGTCAAAGTACACGAAGGTGAGAATATGGCCGCGGCGGAGGAGGCCATCCGCGCCCTGATGCGCCAACGCCATCGCGTGGCCGCCAATGAACCAGATAGCGTTTCCATCCGCAACCTCTCCGATATCCAGGCCACGCGCGATGCTTCGGCGCGCACTCTTTCCACCTTACTTGCCTCTGTCGCCGCAGTGTCGCTGCTGGTGGGCGGCATTGGCGTGATGAACATCATGCTCGTGAGTGTCACGGAACGCACGCGCGAAATTGGCCTGAGGCTTGCCATCGGTGCGCGGCGGCGGGATGTGCTGGCGCAATTCCTATTGGAAGCGGTGATGCTGGCGCTATTGGGTGGTGCTGCCGGGGTGCTCGCGGGGATAGCGCTATCGCATATTCTGGCCGATGTGGCAGGCTGGCCGGTACTGGTCAGGGCCGATGCGGTCCTGATTGCGGTTGGGGTTTCGGCGCTGACGGGCCTGTTCTTTGGCTTCTGGCCAGCCCGCCGCGCCGCGCATTTGGACCCGATAACGGCGCTCAGGCACGAATAACCCCCTTCCGTTCCGGCGCGGCGCACGGCAGGATCAGACAGAAGCCAAACAAGGGGAAAGCCATGACCAAGGTCATCATTACCTGCGCCGTCACCGGTGCCATCCACACGCCCTCCATGTCGGAATACCTGCCGATCACACCGAAGGAAATTGCGGAACAATCCATCGCCGCAGCGGAAGCGGGCGCTTACATCATCCATCTGCATGCGCGTGATCCGCAAAATGGCCAACCGACGCCGGACCCCAAGGTCTTCATGCAATTTCTGCCCGTCATCAAGCAATCCACTGATGCGGTGATCAATATCACCACGGGCGGCGGGCTTGGTATGACCTTGGATGAAAGGCTGGCCGCGCCTTTACTCGCAAAGCCCGAAATGTGCAGCCTGAATATGGGTTCGATGAATTTCAACATCGCGCCATCGGCAGCGCGCGTGAAGAAGTTCAAGTATGATTGGGAAAAGCCTTATCTTGAAGGCACCACCAATTACATCTTCCGCAATACCTTCCAGGATATCGAACAGGTTGTGGAACGGCTCGGCAAGGAGCATGGCACGCGCTTTGAATTCGAATGTTACGATATTGGGCATTTGTACAATCTGGCTCATATGCTGGACCGCAAGATTGTCGAAGCACCGCTGTTTATACAGACCATTTTCGGCATTCTTGGCGGTATTGGCGCGGAACCACGCAACCTGATGTTCATGAAGGAAACGGCGGATCGGCTTTTCGGCAAGGATTACGTTTGGTCTGTGCTGGCAGCGGGGCGCAACCAGATGCCCTTCACCACCATGGCCGGCATGATGGGCGGCAATGTGCGCGTTGGGTTGGAAGATAGCCTCTGGCTCGGTAAGGGCGTGCCGGCGAAATCCAATGCCGAACAGGTCGCGAAAATCCGCCGTATTCTGGAAGAACTCAGCCTGGAGATCGCGACACCCGCGGAAGCGCGAGAAATGCTGAAGCTTAAGGGCGGTGATCTGGTCGGTTTCTGAAGCGCTGTAAAAAATAGGGAGGCTGCGCCATGGCCGAGAAATACACCGTCGCTGATCTGGTGGCGGAATTCCTGCCGCAGATTGGTGTTGCGACCGTCTTCGGTATTGTGTCCGTGCACAATATTCCGATGTTGGATGCAATCGGCCAGCGCAATCGGCTGCGCTATGTGAAGGCGCGTGGTGAGATGGGCGGCGCCCATATGGCGGACGCTTATGCGCGCGTCACCGGCCATTTGGGCGTGATTTTCACCAGTACCGGCCCAGGCATGGCCAATGCCATTCCAGGCCTGGTGGAAGCGCGCTTCGCTGGCAGCCCCGTGCTCCATATCACCGGGCAAACCGCTACACGCTTCATTGATCGTGATGTCGGCACGGTGCATGACGTGCCAGGGCAAACGCAAGCACTCGCGGCTGTCTGCAAGGCGGCCTATCGCGTGCGCAGCGCTAATGAGGCGTTTGGCGTTTTGGTGCGCGCGGCGGCGGAAGCGCTCTCAGCGCCACGTGGTCCGGTTTCGGTCGAAATCCCGATTGATCTGCAACGCACGCCTATCCCGCGCCCTGCTGGGTTGGATGCGCTGGTGCTGCCCATTACCGTGCCCTTGCCGCCCAATCCGGCGGAATTGGATGAGGCTGTTGCCATTCTGTCCAAAGCCAAGCGCCCAATGCTGTGGCTTGGCAATGGCGCGAAGCAGGCGGGCCCTGAAGCGGCGCGGCTCATGGCGCTTGGCTTCGGTACGGTTTCTTCCTGGAATGGTCGCGGCATCATTCCTGAAGACCATCCCATGTCGCTCGGTGCGCTGCATGGCAATGGATCACCGCGTGTGCAGGAATTTTATGGCAGCGTGGATGCCATGCTGGTCGTGGGGTCACGGCTACGCGGGCATGAGACGATGGATTTCAATATGAAGCTGCCGCAAACGCTGATCCGCGTGGATGGCGATGCAGCGGCCAATGGGCGCGGCTATGCTTCCTCGCTATTCCTGCATGGCGATGCGGCTTTGACCATGGCAGCACTTGCGGATCGGCTGGCGGGCAAAATGTCGGTTGATCCCGGTTTCGCCTCTAATTTCGCCGCGTTGAAATCCCGCGCTGGGCAGGAGTATCGCGAAACGCTCGGCCCCTATCAGGGTTTTCCGGATGCGGTGCGCGCGGCCCTGCCGCGTGATGGTGTTTGGGTGCGTGATATCACCATCTCAAACTCCACTTGGGGCAATCGTATTTTCCCGATTTATGATCCGTGCAATGCCGTGCATCCGGTGGGTGCGGCCATTGGGCCGGGCCTGGCGCTTGGCATTGGCGCCGCACTTGGCGCGGGTGGGCGGAAGACCATCACCATGGTGGGTGATGGCGGCTTCGCGCTTGGCATGAATGAGCTTTGGGCTGCCACACAGGAAAAGGCCGAATTGGTCACCATGGTCATGAATGATCGCGGCTATGGCGTGATACGTCATATCCAGGATGCTGTGGCCGATGGGCGTTTGTTTGGCGATGATATCTTGAACCCCAATCTTGAAGGCCTCGCGGCACTTGCCGGTATGCCCTTCTTCCGCATCAGCAAAGCCGATGAGGTCACCGAGGTGTTGAAGAAGGCGCTCGCGGTTTCCGGCCCTGCTTTGGTGGAGGTTGATATGATTGCGATTGGGCCCTTCCCGCCCTATGCGCCCTTCAACACCATGGGCAAGCATGCGGAACGTGCGGCGCGCTGATGGTGATGAAGCAGCCGCAGATCATTTCGCATCGGGGTGGCGCCTATCTTTGGCCAGAGAATAGCCTACTCGCCTTTCGCCAAAGCCTGACCTTGCCGCTTGAGGTTCTGGAATGCGATGCGCACCCTTCTTCCGACGGCGTGCCCATGGTGCATCATGATGCAACCCTGGAACGCATGACGGACCTGACCGGGCCTTTGGTGGCGCGCAGCGCCGCTGAACTTAGTACGGCGCGGTTTCGCGGTGCGCCGGGGGAAACCATTCCAACACTCGCCGCACTCGCGCGCCTTGTGGCACCAAGCGACAAACTGCTGCGCGTGGAAGTGAAGGGCGACCGCGACTACAAACCCTATCCTGGCTTCCTGCCGCACGTGCTTGGCGTGTTGGAAGCGGAAGGCATGCTAATGCGCAGCATCATCATCGCTTTTCATGGCGGCACGGCAGCGGCGGCGGCGCAGGAAAAGCGTTTGGCGGGCGCGGTGTGGCTGGTGAATAGCCCCATTCTGGCAAGCCTGGGGCCGGATGCCTGCATGGCGGCGGCGCGCAGCCTTGGGGTTACCGGCTGTGAATGTTCCATGGGCGATGTGACACCCGCTTTCATCGCCGCGGCGCGCAAGGCGGGCCTCACCACCGGTGTCTGGGCTGCCAATCACCGTGCGGAGATTGAAAAAGCGCTCGATCTTGGCATGGATGCTTTTGCAACCGATGACCCGCCGCTTGCGATTGAACTCAGAAAGGCGCGTGGTTGATGCGCATTGCCGCGCTTGATTTCCTGGGCGTGAATGTCACGCCCAAGACCAATTGGTGTTTTGCATTGCTGCGCCTGGAAGATGGCCGGGTTGGTATTGGCGAAATCACACTATCGGATCACGAGGCATTGCTGGCGGTAGAAGTAGCGCGCCTATCGGCAACGCTAAAGGGTCAGGATGCCAGCGCGCGCAATCGCCTCGCGCGGCTATTGCCGCATGCGCCGGCAGGCTTGGTCGCGCATGCTGTGATTTCCGGGCTGGAACAAGCGCTTTGGGATGTGGCGGGTCAGGAAGCGGGCAGGCCCATCCATGCCATGCTGGGCGGCGTCTTGCGCGAATGCGTGCCGCTTTATGCCAATATCAATCGCGGTGCCGCGCCTCGCACGCCCGCTGGTTTTGCTGATGCCGCGAAGCGTGCCGTTGCTGCTGGATTTCGCGCCGTCAAGCTTGCGCCTTTTGAGCCCATGGTCTGGGAAGATGCGGCACACCCCGCGCAACGCGCGGCCTATGCGGAAGGTCTTGCGCGCATCGCGGCGGTGCGCGACGCAGTGGGCAGCGCGATTGATGTCATGGTGGATGCGCATTGGCGGTTTTCACCAGGTGGTGCGGCGGGGTTGATCCGTGATGTCGCGCCCTTCAACCTGTTCTGGCTGGAGTGCCCGGTGGCTGAGGCAAATCATACCGACATCGCGCGTTTGCGCGGCATGGCGAATGATCGCGGCATGCGCTTGGCGGGGGCAGAGACCCTCGCGGGCCTTGCCGCCTATCGCCGCATCATTGAAGCCGGCTGCTATGATGTGCTGATGCCCGACATCAAATATGCCGGCGGGCATGAGGAAATTCGCCGCATCGCCGCCCTTGCCCATACTGCGGGAATTGAGATTGCGCCGCATAACCCAACGGGGCCGATCTGCCATGCGCATTCCGTGCATCTTTGCGCGACCCTGCCCAATCTTTTGCCTCTGGAAGTGCAGTTTGGCGAAACGGAGCGTTTCTTCAGCATGATCAACGGCCACGATCTGCGCTTTCAACAAGGCAGCGCCAGCCTGCCGCTAGCGCCGGGGCTTGGTGTGCAACTGGATGAAGCCAGCGCGCAGCATTCCCCCTGGCAGCCCATGGCGCAGCCTTGGCTAGACCCGAGGCTCGGCTGATGCCGCTTTGGGTTGCCGCCACCATCACCGCCGCACTGTTTCAAACCTGGCGCACCGCCCTGCAGCAAAAGCTGCGTGGGCAGCTTTCCGTCAATGCCGCCGCCGTGGTGCGCTATCTTTACGGCGTGCCAGTGGGTTTGCTGCTGGTCGGGCTATATCTGCTGATCTTTGGCGGCGCGCTTTCTGCGCCGACGCCAATGTTCTTCGTCTACGCCGCTCTCGGCGGCCTTGGGCAGATCATCGGCACCAACCTTTTGATTATGTCCTTCGCGCATCGCGGTTTCGCGGTTGGCACGGCTTACGCCAAGACCGAAGCGGTGCAGGCGGCCTTTCTCGCGCTGTTGTTGCTCGGTGAGAATTTCGCCCCGCTCGCCTGGGCAGGCATTGCGGTCTCGGTCGGCGGTACGCTTTATCTGTCGCTCGCGGGCCGCGTTGGTTCACTTGGTGAAATGCTGCGGGCTACGGTGCAGCCGGCGGCACTTTGTGGCCTGGGGGCAGGCTTTGCCTTCGCGCTTTGCGCGCTGGCCATTCGTGCCGCCACGCAGGAATTGCAGGGGCCAGATGTGGTGCTGCGCGCCCTTGAAACCCTGGTGGTCATCAATGTTATGCAGACCATCATGCAGGGCGGTTGGCTGGTATTGCGTGAACCTACCAGTGTGCGGGCGGTTTTCTCCACCTGGCGATCTTCCGCGCAAGTTGGCGCACTTTCGGCCTGCGGGTCCGCCTGTTGGTTCACGGGCTTTGCGCTTGCACCAGTGGCGCTGGTGCGCGCTGTTGGTCAGGTGGAGATTTTGTTCACGCTGCTGTTCAGCAAGTTTTTCTTAAAGGAGAGAATGAAACACACCGACATTATCGGTGCGCTCGCCGTTGTGGCCGGCGTGGTGCTGGTGCTGATTGGGCGTTAGTTATGCTCTGAACATCGCCTGAATGGCCGCTTGATCCACCGCCGCAATGCTTTCGGGCTGCCATTGTGGCTTATGATCCTTATCTACCAGCACCGCGCGCACGCCCTCACGAAAATCCGGGTGGTCATTCACCACCACCCGTGTTAGCGCCAATTCCATGGCAAGGCAGCCGGCCAGATCGCGTTTGGCGCCGCGGCTGAGCAATTCATGCGTGACAAACAGCGATGTTGGTGATGCATGATGCAGCACCCCAAGTTGTTCGCGCGCCCAATCTGTCCCTTCCGCTTCCAGCGCCGCCAGAATAGCGGGGATGGACCCAGCGCAAAAACAGCGATCAATCGCCGCGCGATGCGGCGCGAAGCTTGGCGCAGGCGCGGCTTCACAAAACTGCGAAACTGCGGCGATATCGCCCGCAATCAGCGCAGCACGCAGCGCCGGCAGCGCCTCACGCGTTGTGAAATGCGTGGCCAGCCCGGCATGCACAGCATCGGCGCCATTCAAGCGCGCACCGGTCAGCGCCAGCCACATGCCAAGCGCACCTGGCAGGCGCGGCAGCGCAAAGGAAGTGCCGACATCTGGAAACAGTGCAATCGCGGTTTCTGGCATTGCGAACATGGCGTGATTGGTGACGATACGATGCGAACCATGCACGGAAACGCCAATGCCACCGCCCATGCAAACGCCATCAATCAGGCTGACCCAGGGTTTGCCGAAATCCGCAATGCCTGCATTCACCGCATACTCTTCCGAGAAAAACGCCTCGACCGCCGCGCGATCACCCGCAGCCGCTGCCGCGCGCACGGCGCGCACATCGCCACCCGCACAAAAGGCACGCCCGCCGGCGCCTTCCAGCAGCGCAAGCTTCACCGCCGGATCATGGCGCCAATCCGAAATGGCAGCAGCGAAACCCCTGATCATTTCCTGATTGAGTGCGTTCAGCGCCTTGGGCCGGTTCATCAAAATTGTGCCGGCGGCGCCTTCACGCGCAGCAATCAGGCTGGATTCGGGAGCTTCGGTCATGAAAACATCTTTCCCATCACAGATGGATGCGCTGAACGCATTCCAAAACTGTTCGTAAAGCACTTCACCGCGAATTGGAATTTTCTGCAACGCATCGCGAAAAATTTTTGTTGCCTTGCCTTGAGAGTGTTACCTTGATCAAAATTCTAAGGAAAACGTCCATGCCAAAGCTTCCTCGCCGGTCCTTAGTGGGCGGACTTTCAGCGGCCGCTTTTGTGTCCGGCCTTGGTCACGCGCAATCATCCAATTGGCCGACCCGGCCAATTAGACTTGTCGTCCCCTTCACCCCCGCGGGGGCAACGGATTTATTGGCGCGTGTCCTGGCTGATACTGCGGCGCGCGCGCTAGGTCAGCCGATCATTGTCGAAAATCGGCCCGGCGCGGGTGGCAATATTGGCACTGCCATGGTCGCCGCTGCCCCTGCTGATGGTTACACGGTCCTGATTGTTGATCCTGGGGCGGTGGCGATCAGCCCCTCTGTTCCACCGGGAGTGACTTATGATCCTTTGCGCGATTTTGAAGCCGTTACACAGCTAGTAAATTCGGCAACTGCCTTTATTGCAAGGGCTAATTTTCCGGCGCGCGATCTGAAATCTGTCATTGAACTTGCGCGCGCCGACCCACAGAAATTTAGCTGCGGCACGGTTGGGCAGAATAGTACCACTCACCTTGCCATGATGCTGTTTGAAAAGCTGTCGGGCGTTTCCCTGCTGCATATTCCCTATACCGGCGCGAGCCCGGCGATGACCGATTTGCTTGGGGGAAGAATTGATCTTGCCTTCGTCGGCGGCGCCGGCGCGGCAGCACATATCCGGGAAGGCAGGCTGCTTGGCTTGGCCGTAACCACCGCAAATCCCGCACCAGGATTGCCCGATGTGCCATCCATGGCCAGCCTTTTGCCGGAATATGATGCGGCAGGCTGGTTTTGCCTGCTGGTCCCACGGGGGACGCCTTCTGTCGCCGTACAAAAATTACATCAGGCCTTCGCAAGCGCACTCCGTACTGATGAAGTGCAAAAGGCGCTTGCGCAAAGCGCCTTTGAAGCCGTGGGTTCCTCACCAGAGGAATTCTCAGCAAGGCTTCGTCGCGACATTACACGCTATGCTGAATTACTGCGAACCGCTGGCGCACAAACCCGCTGAGTAGGCCAGTTACTCCGGCTTCAATTGTACACTTGCGACCAGGTCACGGATTTTGATGGCCTGGGCGCGCACCATGGCGCCGAAGCTTTCGGAATCAGAGCCCACGGCTTCCGCCCCAACCTCATCGCAGCGGCGAATGAAATCCGGCTGCGCTGCCGCGGCGGCGATTTCGCGCTGTAGCCGCGCCATGATGGGCGCTGGCGTGCGCGCCGGGGCGAAAAAGCCGTTCCAGCCTTCCAGCTCCAAAGAAGAAAAGCCCTGTTCGCGCACGGTCGGCACATCGGGCAGCACCTTGGCGCGCTTGGATGCGGTGGTGGCCAGCCCCTTCAGCGCGCCGGCCCGCACATGGCCAAAGCAGGTGGAAATCTGATCGCCGCCGAATTGCACCCGCCCCGTGATCAATTCCTGGATCATCGGCGCGGCACCGCGGAAGGGCACATGTTCCATGGCAATGCCGGCTTCGCGCTTCAGCACTTCACCCACCATATTCATGAAGGAACCAGGCCCGGTTGAACCATAAAAGGGCGGGGAGCCTTGCGCCTTGGCCCAGGCGACAAAGCCCCGCAAATCCGTGACTGGCACTGAAGGATTGGCCAGGATCACCAGCGGTACATTGGCGCCGAGCGACAGCGGCGCGAAATCCCGTTCAATGTCATGCGGCGGGCGCCCCGCCAGCGTCATCGCTGCGGTTGTCGTCGGGAAGGTGATGTTGTGGAACAGCAACGTATAGCCATCAGGCGCTGCCTTCGCGACCACGTCGGCACCGATCGAACCACCGCCACCACCGCGATTTTCCACCACCACCGATTGGCCGAGGGATTCGGTCAGTCGCTGCGCGAAAAGCCGCGCCAGCAAATCCGTGGTGCCGCCGGCCGGGAAGGGAACGATGATGCGAATGGGCCGCGTTGGGAAATCCTGCGCGCCCAACGTGGCTGGCGCCGCCAGAACGGCGCCTGCAATCAAGACATCACGACGAGAGAATTTCATCCCCGGTTCCTTCCCTTGTTCAAGATGAAGGAACCGTAACCCGAAGTGGTGCCCTGCCTCAATGCCCCGCATTGGCGCCGGAGAAATCCGGCACCGCCAGGCCACTTGCCGTGATCTGGCGCGCCAGATCGGCTTTCAGGCGTTCAAGCCCGGCTTCGCTGGAAGCCTCCACGCGGGCCACCAGCACGGCCTGGGTATTGGAAGCGCGCAGCAGCCACCAGCCATCATCGGTCAGCACGCGCACGCCATCCACATCCTGCACCTTGGCACCCGCGGCGGCCAGGCGTTCCTTCACTTCACGCACCACTTCAAACTTGCGCGCTTCGGTGCAATCAAACCGCAATTCAGGCGTATTGATCACCTGCGGCAAGGCTGCGCGCAGCGCCGAAAGCGGGCCGGAAAGCCGCGCCACAATGCCAAGCAGCCGCACAGCGGAATAAGGCGCATCATCAAAGCCGTACCATTTATCGGCAAAGAAGATATGGCCCGACATTTCGCCCGCCAGCGGGCTGCCGGTCTCCGCCATTTTCGCCTTGATCAGCGAATGCCCGGTTTTCCACATCAAGGGCTGCCCGCCGGCCTTGGCGATTTCATCGAACAGCACCTGGGATGCTTTCACATCCGCGATGATGGTGGCGCCCGGCTTCGCTTTCAGCACATCGCGCGCCAGCACAATCATCAATTGATCGCCAAACAGCACATGGCCTTCATTATCCACGATGCCGATGCGGTCCCCATCGCCATCAAAGGCAATGCCAAGATCAGCTTCTTCACGCGCCACGGCAGTGATCAATTGCTCCAAGTTTTTGGGCACTGTCGGGTCGGGGTGATGGTTCGGGAAGCGGCCATCCACATCGGCATTGATCACCATGTGATGCCCCGGCAGGCGCGCCGCCAGCGCCTTCACAATCGGTCCGGCCGAGCCATTGCCCGGGTCCCATACTACTTTCAGTGCGCGGTCCCCGCCATCCCAATCCTGCAAGACGCGATCCGCGTAGCGCGTGGCGATATCCACGGCGCGGTCGCTGCCAGCGCTTTCCGGCACCACATCGCCTTCGGCGGCCATGCGGCCAATTTGCTGAATCTGCGCGCCGTAGAAAGGCTTCTTGCCGATCATCATCTTGAAGCCGTTGTAATCGGGCGGGTTATGGCTGCCGGTCACCATGGCCGCGCCATCCGCTTCCAAAGCATAGGCCGCGTAATAGAGCATCGGTGTCGCGCAAAGCCCAATGCGCACCACTTCCAAGCCGCAGACGCGCAAGCCCGCGACAAGCTGCGCTTCCATCTCGGGCGAATGAAGGCGGCCATCATAGCCAACCGCCACACGCGTGCCGCCGCCACGGCTGACCACACTGCCAAAGCAGCGGCCAATCGCGTAGGCATCTTCCGGGTTCAGGGTTTTGCCAACAATCCCGCGAATATCATATTCGCGGAGCACGGTTGGGTCGAAGCGATGATTGAATCCGGTCATGATGGGGGCTCTCAGGGGCGGCCAATTGAAGAGTAAGTGAAGCCGGCAGCGCGCATCGCCGCCGGTTCCCAGATATTGCGAAGGTCCAGTACAATACTGCCCTTCATGGCGGATTTCAGGCGCTCCGGCGCCAGCGCCCGGAATTCGTTCCATTCCGTCAGCACCACCAGCGCATCTGCCCCCGCTGCCGCATCAAGCGGGCTTTCCGCGTAATGCACCGCCTGGGGCAGCACCTGCCGGGCGTGGCCGGGCTGCGGGTCAAAGGCACGCAGCGCAACACCCGCCGCCGCCAGCCTGGGCAGGATCACCAAAGATGGCGCATCGCGCATGTCATCGGTTTCCGGCTTGAAGGTCAGGCCGAGTACCGCAACCGTTTTGCCTGCCGGGTTCGGTCCAAGCGCCGCCAGAATGCGGTCGGCCATTTTGGCCTTGCGTGCCTCATTCACCGCAATGGTGGCTTCCACCAGCTTGATCGGCGCGCCGGCATCCTGCGCGGTGCGGGCCAGCGCCAGCGTATCCTTGGGGAAGCAGGAACCGCCATAGCCCGGGCCAGGATGGAGGAATTTGCGCCCGATCCGCCCATCCAACCCCATGCCGCGCGCCACATCATGCACATCAGCGCCGACTTTTTCACACAGGTCAGAGATTTCATTGATGAAGGTGATCTTGGTCGCCAGGAAGGCATTGGCCGCGTATTTGATCAGCTCCGCGGTTTCAAGGCTCGTTGCCAGCACGGGCGTTTCAATGAGGTAAAGCGGGCGATAAAGCCGCTTCAGTACGGCCAAGCCTTGGTCATCCTCAACCCCAATGACCACGCGATCCGGGCGCATGAAATCGCCAATCGCGCTGCCTTCGCGGAGAAACTCGGGGTTGGAGGCAACGCTGATGGCAAGATCAGGCCGTGCCTTGCGCACAATGGCGCGCACTTCCCGCCCGGTGCCAACCGATACGGTGGATTTCGTCACCAGCACCAGGGGGCCGGTCGCGGCGCGCGCCACTTCCTCGGCTGCGGCATAAACATAGGAAAGATCAGCATGCCCATCGCCGCGCCTGGTTGGTGTGCCGACTGCCAGGAAAACCGCATCCGCCCCGGCAATCGCGGTTTTCAGATCGGTCGTAAAACCAAGCCTGCCGGCAGCGACATTTTCCGCGACAAGCTTATCCAGCCCCGGTTCATAGATCGGCATGCGCCCTTGATGCAGCGCCGCGATTTTGGCGGGATCAACATCCATCACCGTCACATCCACGCCGAATTCCGCAAAGCAGGCGCCGGACACCAAGCCGACATAGCCGGCTCCGATCATGGCGATGCGCATTTGCCCCTCCTTAACTTCGAAGCGCGGTTGCAATGGCGCGGCAAGACATGGCTGGCAAGGGGTTCAGCGGGCGTCAAAGCCCTCTCCGCCATGGGGCAGCAGGGGGCGTAGGCTTTCCAGATCACGTTCTGCCCGACAAACCAGATAGCGTGGCGCGGTGCCATCCGGGTCTAATGGCAGCGCGGTCAGCCCGATATCACTGTAAATCCGCAACAATTCCGGCCCAACGCGCCAAAAGGCCGGGTCAACCTGCGCGGCTTCGCAAAGGTCGCGGAAGCGCCAAATGGCGGAAACCCTGTCCTGCGCTTCCCCGACCGGATCGCCCAGCGCCAGCCAAACCCCATCCCGGCGCAGAAAGGCAAAGCCCGCGCGGCCCGCTTCGCCAAACACCGCCCCATCAGCGGCTGAAAGCGCCGGCGCCATGGCGCCTAGCGCCAAAAGCCGCTCCCGCGCAGCTTCTGTATAGGCCAGCATGGGCGGGCGGGCGGGCAGCAGCAGCCGAAAGGCAGCGACCAGTAACAGCAGCGCGGCCATCCCGACGGTGAAGCGGAGCGATTCCGGCGCATCCGCCGCCAGCACCACGCCCCACCAGGACCGGTCTGCAAGGTCGCTCTGATAGGCGACAGTCGCAAGCGTCAGCCCGCAAATTGCCCCAGCGGCAAGGGCGCCAAGCCCTTCAGCCGAAACCGCTTCGCCAATCAGCCGCGCGTGGCGATAGAAGGCCGCGCGCGCGGTCGCCAGCAGCAGCGGCACCAGCAGAAAGACCAAGATCAGCCATAAGGGCTCCCCGCGCAGCACCAGGATCAGCGCGCCATTCAGTAGTAGAAAAAGGGAGGCCCACCAGGCCAGAGTCAGCCGCCGCACCAGCCCATAAGCAGCGGCCAGCAGCAAGGAACCCACCACGGAAGCGGCGAAATGGCTGGCGGCTTCTTCCAGGAAATCCGGCACGGGGCCAAGCAGGCTTGGGTGGGGCGGTAGCGCGCCGATGAAAATCAGCACCAGGGCGGCAAGGCCGGTCAGCCCCGCCAGGGCCGGCACTTCAAAGGAAACCGCAATGCCACGGTCAGGCGCCAATCGCGCCACCAGTTTGCGCCGTTGGCTGACCTCAAAACCGGCGAACAGCGCGCCTGCCAGGAAAAGCGGAAAAATGTAGTAGAACAGCCGGAACAGCAGCAAGGCGCCGACCACCTCTGGGGTGGGAAGAAAGCCCGCAAGCGCAAACAGGATGGCACCATCAAAAACGCCAATGCCGCCGGGCACATTGGCGGCGAGCCCCGCCATATAGGCGGCGATGTAAATGCCAAGAAAATGCAGAAAACCAAGGCCCGCCGCCGGTGGCAGCAGGGCGTAGAAAATCATGGCCGTGATGGCGACATCGGCCGTTGCCAGCGCCACCTGGGCCAGCGCAATACGAAAGCCGGGCAGGTCAATCTCATGCCCGAAAAGCCGGATATGCGGCACGAAGCGCGCCATCACCACATAAGCGATCACAATGCCCCAGCAGGCAAAGCCAAGCAGCGGCAGGATCCAGCGCGGCGCGCCCGGCCCCAGAAACCCAAGCAGATCAGGTTCCAGCACCAGCACCAACCCCGCTATGGCAAAGCCGCCCAACCCGAAAGTGAGCGAGGTAATGGCGATAATCTTCGCAATCGCGACCGGCGCCAAACCCCAGCTGGCATAGAAGCGATAACGCACTGCTGCACCCGAAACCGCGGCAAAGCCGATGTTATTGGCAAGCGAATAGGCGCAGAAGGAAGCGAGTAAGGATCGCCGCCAGGAAACCGGATGCCCGGCATAGATGGACCCCAGCCGGTCATAGGCTGACAGCAGCAGATAGGCGCCAATGGTGCAGCCGGCTGCCAGCCAGAGCCCAGTTACGGGGGTAGCGTGCAGCGCGGTCTGGATATCGCGCCAGGAAAGCCCGCGGAATTCGCGCTGCACCACGTAAAGCGCGCCCACCAGCAACAGGAGCCCGAAGCAGGTCGGGCCGAAACGCTTGAGCAGAGAAAGCGCGCCTTGTCGCGTCACGCCGGGGCGTTCTCCGCCCGGTTCAGCGCGGTTTCAATGAGGCCGATGGTGCCGGCCACGCCATAAAGCGCAATGAAGCCGCCAAAGCGCGGGCCTTCTTCCTGGCCGAGCAGCACTTGGTACAGCGCATTGAACCAAGCGCGAGAAACCCCCATGCGCCCATCCTTGCCTGCTTCCAGGAAGGGCTCTCGCCGCCCGGCATCAAACACCAAATCCTGCGCGGCCTTGGCGCGTTCTTCCGCCGGCATGGCTTCCAGATCCGCCGCGCGGTCGCGCAAGGCGACCATCAACGCTGACAGTGCTTCGCGTTCTGCATCGGATGGGTTGCGGAAGCGCTTCGTGGGCGCGACGAAATCCCGGTAATAGGCCACCGCATAGGAAACAAGCTTGCCGAGCAAAGGCTGCGTTTCGGCTGTGGCGCCCGGCGCATAGCGTGCGAGAAAACCCCAGAGCAAATCAGGATCATCGGCATTCACAACACTCGCCAGGTTCAGCAGCATGGTAAAGGAAACCGGTGGCTCCGGGTCATTCGGCGCGGCGCCGCCATGGATATGCCAGGCTGGGTTGGCGGCATCCGGTGCGGTGCGGAGCCTTGTGCGGTGTTGCAGATATTCATCCACGGCGCGCGGAATTTGATCGAAGTAAAGCCGCTTCGCGCGTTGCGGCTGGTTATACATGAATTGGGATAGGCTTTCCGGCGGCGCATAGCGCAGCCATTCTTCAATCGTCAGGCCATTGCCCTTGGATTTGGAGATCTTCTGCCCCTGTTCATCCAGGAAATGCTCATAGGTAAAGCCCTCGGGCGGCGGGCCACCCAGCACGCGGCAAATCGCGGAAGACAGCCTAACGCTATCAATCAAATCCTTGCCCGACATTTCATAATCCACGCCAAGCGCATACCAGCGCAAAGCCCAATCCGCCTTCCATTGTGCCTTGCAATGGCCGCCGGTGATGCGCGTGCCGAAACGCTCCCCACTCTCAGGGTCGCGCCAAAGCAGCATATCCTGATCCGGGCGCACTTCGTCCATAGGCACCTGCATCACCACGCCGGTCTTCGGATGAATGGGCAGGAAGGGCGAATAGGTGGCGCGGCGATCAGGACCCAAGGTGGGCAGGATCACTTCCAGCACCTTGGCGTGGTTTTCTGCCATGCGCAGCAACGCCGCGTCGAATTTGCCGGAACGATAGTAATCGGATGAAGAAGCGAATTCATAATCAAAGCCAAAGGCATCCAAAAACGCGCGCAGCCGTGCGTTATTGTGGTGCCCGAAGCTTTCATGTGTGCCGAAAGGGTCTGGGATCGCCGTGACAGGCCGGCCGATATGCGCGGCCAGCATATCCTTATTTGGCACATTATCCGGCACCTTGCGCAGCCCATCCATGTCATCGCTGAAAGCAATCAGGCGCGAAGGAAGCCCCGTAAGCTGCGTGAAGGCATGGCGGATCCAACTGGTGCGCGCCACTTCGCCGAAAGTGCCGATATGCGGCAGGCCGGAAGGGCCATAGCCGGTTTCGAACAGCGCCGATTTCTTGCCCGAAGCGGCCAGACGGGCTGCGACCTTGCGCGCCTCCTCAAAGGGCCAGGCCTTCACGGCGGAGAAATCAGCGGCGGCGGACATGGGCAGAGGCCATCCTTAAAGCTTAGAGACGCCCGCTTATAGGCAGCCCGCGCGCAGGTGGCGAGGCCCAAGCCCCGCTGCCTGTTCCATCTTTGTGCTTTCTGCGTTAAACCGCCCGCCTTCAAGCTTTACCACAGGAAATTTGCAATGCGTGTCGGCGTGATTGGGGCCTCCGGTGCGGTGGGCCGCGAATTGGTGGATGTTCTGGGGCGTCGGGCCTTCCCGATGACCTCGCTCAGGCTGTTTGCCTCTGCCCGTAGTGCCGGCACCAAGATCAAAACCCCGCTGGGTGAGGCCGAGATTGAGCCCTTCAGCGATGCCGCCATGCGTGACCTTGATCTGGCGCTGCTGGCTGTCTCGGGCGATTTCGCCAAGGCCCATGCGCCGGCCATGGTGGCGGCAGGCGTGCATGTGGTGGATAATTCCTCGGCCTTTCGCTTGCAGGATGATGTGCCGCTGGTGGTGCCGGAAGTGAATGCAGGCGCCATCGGCCAAGCCAAGCTGATCGCCAACCCCAATTGCACCACGGCCATCCTGGTCGTGGCGCTGGAGCCGCTGCGTCAGGCTTTCGGCCTGAAGCGCGTGATTGTTTCCACCTATCAGGCTGCCTCCGGCGCCGGGGCGGAGGGCATGACGGAGCTGGAACGCGAAACTCGCCGCGTGCTGGTGGAAGGTGCCAAGGCCGGGCACGAAGTGTTCCGCCATCCGTTGCCCTTCAACGTGATCCCGCAAATTGATAGCTTCCAGCCCAATGGCTATACGCGCGAAGAAATGAAGGTGGTTTGGGAAAGCCGGAAGATCATGGGCATGCCTGATTTGCCCATTTCCTGCACCGCCGTGCGTATCCCGACCTTCCGCGTGCATGCCGAAGCGGTAACGATTGAAACCGAACGCCCCGTAACGCCGGAAGCCGCGCGCGACGTGCTGCGCAAGGCGGCGGGCGTGAAGGTGGTGGATGACCCGGAAGCGGGGCTTTACCCCATGCCGCTGACCGCGACCGGCCAGGATGATGTGGAAGCCGGGCGCATCCGCGCTAATCCGGTCTTTGGTGACCGGGGGCTAGATTTCTTCCTCTGTGGTGATCAGTTGTTGAAGGGTGCGGCGCTGAATGCCGTGCAGATCGCGGAAAGGCTGCGCGGAGCGTGAGTTTCGGGCTGCGCGCCCTTTCGCCTGAACCGCATGGCTGAAAAGCCCGTCGCGCCGCGTTTGCTCTTGCCGGATGTGCCTGCTTTGGTGGCGGGGCAGGGGCGCGCCGTGGTGCTGGATACCGATGGTAGCATCGAAACCCTGCCCGCGCGCGCCGCTGCTGCAAGGTTGACTGAGGCCGCGCCATTGCTGGTGCATGCGCCAGCGACAGCCCGGCGGCTTGGTGTCGCGGGCATTGGCCCGACGCATGATCTGCTGGAACTTTTCGCCTTCGCACTACCCGCCGCATCCTGCGCGCCGACCCCGCGCGGCCTTGCCCTGGCGCTTGGCCTGCCTGCGCCGCGCGATGATGAAGCCGCGGCCGCGCTATTGCCCGATATTGCCACCGAATTGCTGCGGCGGCTCGCGGATGATCGCGCAGCACCACTCAACCGCGACGCCGCAAGCCTGGCGGCGCGCATGGGCGAGGCAGGCTGGCCCTGGGCGCGGTCGGTGCTTGCCGCGCTGGGTGCCCCCGCCGCGCATTCGGGCATGGAGGGTTTGCGCGTCTGGCGCCGCCTGCCGGAATGGGAGGAAGCCGCACCCGGCAATCCGCCATCCTCCTTCGGGATAGAACCGAATGAGGCGCGGGCGCGGCTGGCGCATATATTGGGCGAAGGCGCAGAACAACGCCCGCAACAGGCGGATTATGCCTCAGCCGCCGCAGCCGCCTTTGCGCCGCGGGAAAATCAGGGCGCGCCGGCGCTGGTGCTGGCGGAGGCCGGCACGGGCACGGGCAAGACACTCGGTTATGTGGCGCCGGCCAGTCTTTGGGCGGAACGCAATAGCGCGCCGGTCTGGATTTCCACCTTCACGCGCAATCTGCAACGCCAGATAGATCAGGAAACCGCGCGGCTTTTCCCCGATGCGGAAGAACGCCGCCGGCGCGTGGTGCTGCGCAAGGGGCGGGAGAATTACCTCTGTCTGTTGAACCTGGAAGATGCGTTGGGTTTTTCTGCCATGCCGGGGCAGGGGGTGGCACTTGGCCTGGTGGCGCGATGGGCGGCGGCGACGCGTGATGGCGATTTGCTGGGCGGTGATTTTCCGGGCTGGCTATCGGAACTATTCGGCACCAATACGATCATGCCGCTCGCGGACCGGCGCGGTGAATGCATCCACGCCGCCTGCCCGCATTATCGCAAATGCTTCGTCGAACATTCCATCCGCCGCGCGCGCGGCGCTTCGATTGTGATTGCGAATCACGCGCTGGTGATGATTCAGGCCGCCCTTGGTGGTGGCGAGGATGGCCGCGCTTTGCGCCTGGTGTTTGATGAAGGCCACCATCTGTTTGATGCCGCCGATAGCGCCTTTTCCGCTGATCTGACGGGTGCGGAAATGGCGGAGCTACGGCGCTGGATCCTGGGCGCGGAGGGCGGGCGGTCTCGTGCGCGCGGGCTGAAGCGGCGCTTGGAAGAATTGGTGGGCGAAAGGCCAGAATTGCAAGCGCCCTTGGAAGCTGCCTTGCAAGCGGCGCGCGCCTTGCCCGTAGGCGGTTGGTCTGGCCGGCTGAACGAAGAAGGTGCAGTTGATCTGGTGGGCGCGCCCGCCAATCCGGCCGAGGCGTTTTTGCGCGCAGTGCGCCGGCAAGTGCGTGCGCGCAATGCAGACGCGGAAGAAGCCGGGCTTTATGATGCGGAATGTGATCTTTTCCCGCTGAACGCTGATATGGCGGAAATCGCCAGCACGCTTGAGCGTGCCCTGCAACGCCTGGAAGCGCCGGTGCGGCATTTGCGTGAAAAACTGCTGGCGCGCATGGAAGATGAAGCGGCCGAAATTGAAGCCAATGACAGGCTGCGGATTGAAGCGATTTGCGGGTCACTCGAACGGCGCGTGCTGATGCCGCTGGCGGCTTGGCGCGCCATGCTGGGGCGGATTGGCGGTGAGGAACCCGCGCCCGGGGCGCGACCCGATATGGTGGATTGGCTTTCGATTGAACGGCGCGGCGGGCAGGATGCGGATGCGGGGATGCATCGCCATTGGCTTGATCCGACCATTCCCTTCGCGATGCAGGTCGCCGCCCCCGCGCATGGCGTGCTGATCACTTCAGCCACCTTGCGCGATGCGGCAGAGGCTGAGGATGACGACCCCGAAGCCGCCTGGCGCGAAGCGGAAGGCCGCACCGGGGCCGCGCATCTGCCGCTGCCCGCCATTCGCGCTGCTGTTGCTTCGCCCTTCGATTACGCCGCGCGCACGCGCTGCATTGTGGTGACCGATGTGGCGCGGGAAAACACCGCGCAAATTGCGGGCGCGATGCGGGAATTGTTCCTGGCATCTGGCGGCGGCGCGCTTGGGCTTTTCACCGCTATTCGCCGCTTGCGCGATGTGCATGGCCGCATCGCGCCTGCTTTGGAAGAAGCCGGCCTGCCGCTTTACGCGCAGCATATTGACGCGATGGATAATGCCACCTTGGTGGATGTGTTCCGTGCCGAGGAAAATTCATGTCTGCTTGGCACCGATGCCATGCGTGATGGCGTGGATGTGCCGGGGCGTTCCTTGCGCCTGTTGGTGTTTGACCGAGTGCCCTGGCCGAGGCCGAGCATTCTACACCGCGAACGGCGCCTCCATTTATCGGAAGGCAGGACCAAGGATTATGATGACCGCATCACGCGCCATCGGCTGCGCCAAGCTTTCGGGCGGTTGATCCGCCGTGCCGATGACAAGGGCGTGTTTGTAATGCTGGATCGGTCCTGCCCATCGCGCCTGCTGGCGGGGCTGCCATCTGGCGTATTGCTGCGCCGCATGGGGCTTGCCGATGCGGCGCGAGAAGTGCGGGAGTTTTTGGGTTAGGAGTATTTTCAAGCCAAGTGAGCATCACTTGGCGACTCGGAAAATACGACCAAACTAATCCTGCTTAATCTCTGGCATGCGGTAGCGATCCGCCGGATCATTCCAGCCCTTGAAATTCGGCGCGCGTTTTTCGGCGAAGGCAGCGCGGCTTTCCAGCAGGTCGCTCTTGTCGCCATGTTCATGCAGCTTGGCGGCCAATGCTTGTTGTGCGGGCGTTGGTCCGGGGCGCATGCGGCGCATCATATGGATGGTATTGACGCGCGCGGCGGGCGGCAGCGTCAGCATATGGCGGGCCATTTCAAGCGCCGTTTCCATCAGCGCTTCGGGCTCCACCAGGCGATTGACGAAGCCAAGCTGATAGAAGCGTTCTGCCGTGAAGCGAAAGCCAAGCGCCATTTCCATCGCGACCGGATAGGCAAGGTTGGCAAGATGCCCGTGATTATAACCCCCCAGCAGCCAGCGCTTGGCCTCGGACACCTCGAAAATCGCGGTATTGGCGGCCACGCGCAGATCAGTGCGTTCCACCAGCATGAAGCCACCGCCCATGGCAAAGCCATTCACCGCGGCGATGACAGGCTTTTCCAAGGTGCCGGCATTGAAGGGGTCTTCCATGTCAATGCGTCGCCCGCCAGGGCTTTTATCGGCAAGCGATTCCTTCATATCCTCGCCCGCGCAAAAGCCACGCCCGGTGCCGGTCAGGATTGCGACTTCAAGGTTCGGATCGGTGCGAAATGCAGTCCAGATGCGTGCCAATTCCAGGCGCATTTCATGGTTCAGCGCATTCAGCCGCTTTGGCCGGTTCATGCGCACGACGAGCACCTGCCCATGGGTTTCGGTTTCAACAACGGCCATGACATTCCCCCTCTAATCTAGCGCATGATGGGCGGGAGAAGCGCGGCTGACCAGGGGGGATTTCCCAAACCCCCGCTTCCTGTTCTAGCCTTGCCCCACAACCCAACCAGGCAGGAAACCGATGCGCAAGCTCACCATTGGCGATGTCACCATTACCAGCATCATCGAACGCGATGGCCCCTGGCGCGCGCCGGGGCAGATGTTCCCCAATGCGCCAGCCGACCAGATCGAAGCAACGCTGAAGGAGATTGAGCCCGAGACATACGATGTCGCCTCCGGCAAAATGGTGATCACCTATCAAACCTATGTCGTGCGCACACCGCGCCATACGATTCTGGTGGATACCTGTACCGGCGAAGATAAGGGCTATCCCGCGCCGATGGATTTCCCAAAACAGCCTTGGCTTGATGGCCTGAAGGCGGAGGGGCTTTCCTTCAATGATATTGATTATGTCATGTGCACGCATTTGCACATTGACCATTCCGGCTGGAATACCGTACTGCGTGATGGCCGCTGGGTGCCAACCTTCCCGCGCGCAAAATATGTTTTCCACAAGCGCGAATATGCCGCGTGGGAAGCTTCAACCAAGGCCGGAGAGACCCGTCCGGGTGGCGGTGGTTCTGTCTTCACCATGAATTGCGAACCCGTGGTAGCGGCGGGGCAGGCGATGTTGGTGGATGATGATTTCAGCCTGGATGATTGCATCACCATTGAACCAACGCCTGGCCACACGCCTTGCCATTGCTGTGTGCACATCAAAAGCCGCGGCCAGCATGCTGTGATCACGGGCGATCTGATGCATCACGCGCTGCAAATCCACCGCCCTTCCTGGTCCACCATGTTCTGCTGGGACCCGAATGAGGCCACCGATAGCCGCACACGTTTTCTTGCCAATGTTGCCGATACGGATACCAAGCTACTGCCGATCCATTTCCCCCACCCCTCGGTAGGGCGGGTGGAATCCAATGGTGATCGTTTCCGCTGGAGATATGTGCGTTAATCCAGGGGGATGACAATCCCCCCGCTACAGGGCCTACGCGTGCTTGATCTGGCGCGCGTTTTGGCCTGCCCCTTTTCGGCAATGATCCTTGCCGAATTGGGCGCGGAAGTGATCAAGGTGGAACAACCCGGCAGCGGCGATGAAAGCCGTTCTTATGAACCGGTCGCTGAGCGGAATGGCCAACGCGACAGCGCCTATTTCTTCGCCTGCAATCGCGGCAAGCGCAGTGTCACGGTCAATCTGCGGCATAAGGATGGTCAGGCGCTGGTGCGCGATTTGATCCGCCATTGCGATGCGGTGGTTGAGAATTTCCCGACCGGTACGCTGAAACGTTATGGGTTGGATTGGGAGGTACTCCGCGCCATCAATCCGCGCTTGGTCATGCTTTCCTGCACCGGCTTCGGTCAGACCGGGCCTTATGCCAAACGCAAGGGCTATGACACGGTGTTTCAGGCTATGTCGGGGCTCATGGCACTCACCGGCGAACGCGGCGGCGGGCCAGTGAAGCCTGGGCTGCCAATCGCTGATCTGACATCTGGGCTTTGGATCACCATTGGTTTATTGGCGGCGCTACGTGGGCGCGATGCCACGGGGCAGGGCGCCTACATTGATTTTTCCATGTTGGATGGGCAAGTGGCCTTGTTGACCTCTGCCGCTGCGCGCTTCTTTGCGTTGAATGAGGTGCCGCCGCGTTTGGGCACGGAACATCCGGGCCGCGTGCCGACAGCTTCCTTCAAGTGTTCGGATGGTCGGTTCCTGCACATCACTTGTTCGGATCAGCATTGGGCGCTGCTTTGCCGTGCGCTTGGCCTTGATGAATTGGGTGCTGATCCTGCCTTGCAAGCCAATGCCGAACGCGTGGCGCAGCGCGAACGTGTCATGGCCCGGATTACGGCCGCGATGGCGCAGCGGACGCGCGCTGAAGCCGTGGCGCTTTTGGATGCGGCAGATGTGCCGAATGGCCCAGTATTGACGATGGATGAAACCTTCGCTGACCCACATGTGCAGGCGCGCGGGTCAGTTGGTGAATTCACCCATCCCTTGCTTGGCGCCTTCCCCGCGCTGCGTTTGCCGTATCGCTTCGATGGTTTGGCGGATCCGGAAATCCAACGCCCACCACTATTGGGCGAAGACACGGAAGCTGTGCTGCGTGATCTGTTGCATTACGCGCCCTCGCGCATCGCGACGCTCCGCGCGGAAGGGGCGATATGACTGACGCCGTTTTGTACGACTTCACCGATGGCCTGGCGCGCATCACGCTGAACCGGGCAGATGCGCGCAATGCGCTCAATATCGCCATGTGCGAAGCACTTGTTGTGGCTGCGCGCCGCGCGCGTGAAGATGGCGCGCGCTGCGTTGTGGTGCAGGCGGTTGGCAGCGTGTTTTGTGCGGGCGCTGATCTCAAGGAACGCCAAGCCATGGGTGATGACGCGGTACGCGCTCGCCGCCTGAAGGCCTTCGCGGCCTATGATGCGTTGGAACGCCTGCCCATGCCGGCTATTGCCGTGGTGGAAGGCCCTGCCGTCGGATCGGGTGTGGAAATCGCCGCTGCTTGCGATTTTGTGATCGCCACCCCCGCCGCTTCCTTCCGCACGCCCGAAGCGCTTTGGGGCACGGTGGGGGCCACGCAACGCCTGCCGCGCATTATCGGCAAGAGGCTCGCGAAGGATTTGATGTTCACGGGCCGCGCGCTTGGCGCCGAAGAAGCGCGCGAAGCAGGGCTCGTTTCGCGTGTGGTCGCGCCGGATGCGCTGGGTGTATGTGTGGTGGAAATCACCGCCACCATCCTGAAAGCGCCCCCTGCTGCCATGGCTTTGGCGAAGCGCTGCGTGGATGAAGGGTTGGAACGCGACCCACGCGGCGCGCTTGCCACCGAAATCCTGGCCATCGAGGAAAGCCTTGCCGCCGCAGAATGGCGCAAGAAAATGCAGGGATTCGGCTGAGGGCGGGGACAGCCACGTCCTTGGGCCGCGCTTCCTTGGGAAGAAATACCGAAAACATCGTTCTGCCTATGCCCCAGGCCCTTGGGGGCTAAACCTGGGCTGGACAGGGCGGGGGCGCTTCGCTAGGAAGCAGCCTCTGGCGCGGTTTCGGCCCCGCCGGGGCCCAGATAGCTCAGTTGGTAGAGCATGCGACTGAAAATCGCAGTGTCGCTGGTTCGATTCCGGCTCTGGGCACCACTTTTCTTTTAAACCGTCCCTGCCCCACCCAAAATCACTGTGCTCTGTGCAGACAATACGCCCCCATTGCCATGCACAATGGCGGTATCATGCTTGCGCACTTGCCGCCCCCCGCATTCGCCGCGGATTTGCCGCACCGCTTCAATCAGCAAATAAAGCCCATACATGCCCGGGTGGCAGTAGGATAAACCCCCACCATTGGTGTTCACCGCAAAGGCGCCGCCCGGCGCGATGCGGCCATTGGCGACAAAACCGCCGCCCTCACCCTTTTTGCAAAAGCCCAGATCTTCCAGGAATAGAATGGTGTTGATGGTGAAGGCGTCATAAAGCTGCGCCATATCCATATCCCTGGGCCCGAGCCCCGCCGCCTGATAGGCCCGTGCGCCTGAGGCAATCGCCCCGGTGCGTGTCAGATCAGGCATGTTGGAAATGCTGGCATGGGTAATGCTGGTCCCGGTGCCGAGCACATAAACCGGCGGCTTTTTCAGCGCCTTCGCCCGCGCGGCGGATGTCAGCACAATCGCCCCGCCGCCATCCGTCACCAGGCAGCAATCGTGCACGGTGAAGGGGTAGGACACCATCTTCGCCCCCAGTACATCTGGGATATCAAGCGGCCTTTGGTCGAAGGCAACGGGATTAAGCTGAGCCCATTTACGTGCTGCCACCGCCACTTCCGCCAATTCTTCGCGCCTGGTGCCGTATTCATGCATGTGGCGATTTGCCGCCATGGCATAGGCGCTGGCCGGCAGGAAGGGTTTGAAGGGGGTCTCATAAGGGTTGTATTCGCGCGGCGAGGCATTTTTCCGCCCTGCGGAACGCTGCGTGCTGCCGTAAGCCACCACCGCTACCGAACAAAGCCCCGCTTCAATCGCGGCTTGCGCATGCGCCACATGAATTTCAAAGGATGATCCACCCACAATGGTGGAATCCACATAGGCATCCGGTTTTTTCAGATATTCCGCGAGCGACATGGCCGATGTCCGCGCCTGGCTGGTAGCGCAGAAAAGCCCATCCACATCGGCAAGTGTCAGCCCCGCATCCGCCAGCGCCCGCACTGTCCCCTGCGCCATCAGATCAATCACGGACATATCGGCGGCAACGCTGCCGATATCCGATTCCGCCGCACCCACAATGGCAACGCTGCCGCGCTTGGTGCCGCGCATCGCCTCAACCCTCCAACGCCGTGAAGACGGGAATGGGTGCTTCATCATCGCCCTGATGGTGGGTGCGGAATTTCACGCGCATGCCGATTTTGACAGCCATCGGGTCAATATCCTCAACCCGGCTCATCAGCCGATAGCCCTCATCCAAATCCACCAGGCAAACATTGTAAGCCTCACCCTGCGCTGGATACACCACTGTGGTCGCATGCACGGTGCCAAGGCCTTTGGAGATACGCCATTCAAGGGTCTCGCTGCCGGTGAAAGGGCAGATGATGCGCGGGTAGAATACCACTTTGCCGACGCTGGGGCTGAATTGATACGCAAGCTCGCCCCGTTGCAAATGTTCATTATAAATGCTGAGGGGCGATTTTTTGGCGTTTTCCATCACATCCTGCCGCATTACTTTTAGATGTGGGAAAGTTTGAGCCTAAAGGCGGCTATCGGCAAGCCGCTTTTATGGCGGGTGCGACCCCTCAGCTATCCATCTTCAGCGCCGCAATGAAGGCGCTTTGCGGGATTTCCACCTTGCCGAATTGCCGCATGCGCTTCTTGCCTTCCTTCTGCTTTTCCAGAAGCTTCCGCTTGCGGCTGATATCCCCGCCATAGCACTTGGCCGTGACATCCTTGGACAGGGCCGAGATCGTCTCCCGCGCAATCACGCGCCCGCCAATCGCTGCCTGGATGGGGATTTTGAATAATTGGCGCGGGATCAATTCCTTCAACTTTTCGCAAATCTGCCGCCCGCGCCGTTCCGCCTGGGCGCGATGCGCCATGAAGGAAAGCGCATCCACCGGTTCATTATTCACCAGGATGGAAATCTTCACCAGATCGCCTTCGTCATAGCCATCCATCTGATAGTCAAAGGAAGCATAACCGCGTGACACTGATTTCAGCCGATCATAGAAATCGAACACCACTTCATTCAGCGGTATCCGATAGACCAGCATGGCGCGGGCGCCGACATAAGTCAGTTCCACCTGCTGCCCGCGCCGTTCATTACAGAGCGCCAAAACCGAACCCAGGTAATCATCGGGCAACATGATGGTCGCTTTGATCCAAGGTTCTTCGATATGATCCAGCACGCTGCCATCAGGCATATCGGCGGGGTTGTGCAATTCGAACATTTCGCCATTCGTCTTGTGAACTTTGTACACAACCGAAGGGGCGGTCGCGATCAGGTCCAGATCGAATTCGCGGGATAATCTTTCCTGCACGATTTCCAGATGCAAAAGGCCGAGGAAGCCGCAGCGAAAGCCAAAGCCAAGTGCGGCGCTGGTTTCCGGTTCATAATGGAAGGACGCATCGTTCAAGCGCAGCTTGCCTAGGGATTCACGGAGCTTCTCAAAATCATCTGCATCCACCGGGTAAAGCCCGCACCACACCACAGGGATGGAGGGCTTGAAGCCAGCCAAAGCCTCGGCTGCCGGATTGCGATCATCCGTGATTGTATCGCCAACATTCGTATCAGCCACGGTTTTGATCGCAGCCGTGACATAGCCCATCTCACCTGGGCCAAGGCTTTCCACCGGCACCAGCTTCGGCGTGAAGACGCCAACCTGTTCAATGGTATGAACCGAACCGGATGACATCATGCGAATGCGCTGGCCCTTGCGCAAATGCCCATCCTTTACGCGCACCAGAATGATCACGCCCAGATAGGCATCATACCAGCTATCCACCAGCAACGCCTTGGTGGTGGCGGATGCATCACCTTTCGGCGGCGGCAGGCGCTCCACAATGGCATCCAGCACGCCTTCAATATTCAGGCCCGTCTTGGCGCTGAACATCACCGCATCCGAAGCATCAAGCCCGATCACATCTTCGATCTGCTGCTTCACGCGATCAGCTTCGGCCGCGGGCAGGTCAATCTTGTTCAGCACGGGCACAATCTCATGCCCCGCATCAATCGCCTGATAGACATTGGCGAGTGTTTGCGCCTCAACCCCTTGGGACGCATCCACCACCAGAAGCGAGCCCTCACAGGCGGCAAGCGACCGGCTGACTTCATAGGCGAAGTCCACATGGCCGGGCGTATCCATCAAATTCAGCACATAGGTTTTGCCATCCTTGGCGGGATAGGTCAGGCGGACAGTCTGCGCCTTGATGGTAATGCCGCGTTCGCGCTCCAGCTCCATGTTATCCAGGACCTGTTCCTTCATCTCGCGCGCGGAAAGCCCGCCGGTCTGCTGGATCAGCCGGTCAGCAAGCGTGGATTTCCCATGATCAATATGGGCAATGATCGAGAAATTGCGGATCAGTGAAAGCGGCGTGTCAGTCATGATGGTCCCGGGGGTGCGGGCGCGGAGTAGCGCCTTGCATTTCTAGGGCGGAGATAAGGCAGCAGGGCCGGAAGTCAAACGCCCATTTCACTGGGGCCGTGGCAGTAGCGGCGCTAACCGCCACATGGCGATGGCCCCAAGCAGCGGCCCCACCCCTAGCAGCGCAAAACCCGCCGACATGCCAAGCATTTCCATGGCGCGCGGCAGGGCCCAGATCGTGCCTGCCGTCAGCAAAAAGCCAAGCGCGGTCTGCACAGTCAGCATGGTGCCGACGTAATCGGGCGGCGAAAGGCTTACGATGCAGGCAGAAAACTGCGCGGAATCGGCCACTACCGTCAGCCCCCAGATGAAGGCAATCGCCAGCGCAAGCATCGGCCAGGCGCTGGCCGGGCCAATCAGCAGCGCGCAAGAACCCGAAGCCAGCATGCAGGCGCCAGCCACCTTGGCGCGATTCCAGCGATCGGCAGCTAGCCCCGCCAGGATGCAGCCCAAGGCGCCAGCCGCCACCACGGCGAAAACCCAAGGACCAATGGCAGGGCCTTCCAGCACGGCGGCCAGGAAAACCCCAATCCATGCCCACATGGCATAGAGTTCCCACATATGGCCAAGGTACCCCAGATGGGCCAAGCGAAGCCCCTTATTGCGCCAGGCTTCCAGCATCTGCGCCGGGCGAAAGGGCGGCCGGGCGCCAAGCAAAGGCCCCGGCTGAAACCCCAGGATCAGTAGGCCACCAAGCGCCGCCAGAACCCCTGCTCCGGCATAGGCCGCGCGCCAATCCAAAGCCCCAACCAGGGCCGGCAGCGTATGGGGCAGCGCGGAACCAAGCGTCACCGCGCCAACCACCAACCCAATCAGCAAGCCAAGATCCCCCTTCGCCCATGAAGCGGCGAGCTTCATGCCAACCGGATAAACCCCCGCCATGGCCGCGCCGGCGACGAAGCGCAGCAGCAGCGCCATATCGCCCGCCGGCGCCACCAGGGTTTGCACGAGCGTCGCCGCCGCCGCCAGCATGGCGCAGCCCAGAAACAGCCAGCGCGCTGAGCACCGATCGGCGAGCGAGAAAACCGCGCTCACCAACGTGCCGAAGACAAAGCCCAATTGCACGCAGGCGGTCAGCCAGGCGGCGCGGCTTGGCGAAATCAGCCCTTCAGCGAGCAGCGCCGGCACGGCAGCGGTGCCGGCGAACCAGACGGAGAGCGTGAGCACAATCGCCCCCACCAACAGCGCCATATTACGGCGCTTGCTGGTGGGCGGGGTGCTCATGCGCGCAGCACGGCCCCAGTCGCTTTCGCCACCGCCGCGACAATCTTCTCCGCCACGGCTTCAATTTGCGCGTCGGTCAGCGTTGTCTCACGCGGCTGGATGGTCACTTGCAAGGCGAGGCTGACTTTGCCTTCCGGCAGCTTATCCCCCGCATAGCGGTCAAACATCGCGACATCGATGATCAGGGTGCGTTCCGCCCCGCGTGCGGCACGGAGCAGCGCATCAGCAGCCACACCCTCATCCACCAGAAAGGCGAAGTCACGGCGGAGCGGCTGGAAGGCCGGCAAATCAGGCGGGCCCTTTTTGCGGCGCTTGGGTTCCGGGATGGCATCCAGAAATACCTCGAACGCTACCGCCGGGCCTGGCAGGTCGAGCGCGGCCAGCACGCGCGGATGGATTTCGCCAAAGCGCGCCAGCACGGTCTTCGGCCCCTGCCGCACCTGACCGGAACGCCCAGGATGATAAAAGCCCGGCGCATCGGCGGTAACGGAAAGCGCTGCCATAGGCAGGCCGAGTGCCGTCAGCACCGCCATGGCATCGCCCTTGGCATCCAGCGCATCCACGCCGCGTGACGCTTCCGCCCAATGGCGCGGCGTGGCGCCATGGCGCACCCCAGCAGCCATCGCTGCCTGACCATCCGGCGTTACATCCTGATAGGCTGCGCCGATTTCACAGAGCGACACATCAGCAAACCCACGCGCCGCATTGCGCCCCGCCGCCAGCAGCAGAGACGCCACCGGCGTTGGGCGCATTTGGTCGAGGTCCGCTGCGATGGGGTTTTCCAGGCGCAGCGCTGCCGGCGTTTCACCAAATAGCGCGGCGGTTTTCGATTCCATAAAGGCGAAAGTCACCGCTTCCTGCATGCCGCGCGCGGCCAGCACGCGCCGCGCCAAGGATGCGCGCGCCTGCTTCGCCGTAAAGGCGGGCGGCGGGATGATGCCGCTGACAGGCAGCGACACCGGCGTGATGGTGTTCAACCCACGAATGCGCAGCACTTCCTCGATCAAATCGCCTTCCCGTTCAATCTCAGTGCAGCCCTCAGCTGCCGCCTTGGCGCGTTCCGGGGATAGTTCAGCCGCTTGCGTGAGCGCGCCTTTGCCCGCGACATCATTGCGCCAGCTTGGCACATTGACCGTGACGCGCGCCGCATCCCGCGCCGCGACGGTGAAGCCCAGGCTTTGCAGGATTTCCACCGCGCGATCCGGCGCGACATCATCGCCGCCATAGCTCGCAAGCCGTTCAAAACGCAGGCTGGCTTGGCGCTGCCAGGCGGGTTCGGGGCCGGCGCCCACCACTTCACTGGCCTCACCACCGCAAATCTCAATCATCGCTTGTGTCGCCAGATCAAGTGCGGGGCGCGGCAGCGCCTGATCTACGCCGCGTTCAAAGCGCGCGCGCGCATCGGTGCGGACATCATGGCGACGACCGGATAACGCGATGCGCACCGGGTCGAAAATCGCGCATTCGATGAAGCATTCCGTGGTGGCTTCATCGCAGCCTGTTGCCTCGCCACCGATAATGCCGCCAAGCGCTTCCGGCCCGGCTTCATCGGCGATGATGCCATCTTCCGGCGTCAATTCATAAGTCTTGCCATTCAGCGCCAGCAGGCTTTCGCCTTCGCGCGCCATGCGCATCGTCAGCGTCTTGCCCTTCACTTTCGCCACATCAAACACATGCAAGGGCCGGCCAAGGCCGAAGGTGAACAGATTGGTTACATCCACCAGCGCATTGATCGGGCGCTGGCCAATCGCCACCAACCAATCCTGCAACCATTTCGGAGAAGGCCCATTCTTCACGCCGCGAATGGCGCGACCCAGCACGTAATCGCAGGCGCGCGGATCAGCGATTTCCCAAGCAAGAGGCGAAGCATAGGCAGACTTGATCGCAGGCGTTGGCAGCGGCTTCAACCGCCCCAGCCCAGCCGCAGCCAGATCCCGCGCCACACCATGGACGGAAAGCGCATCGCCACGATTGGGGGTGACGCTGATTTCAATGATCGGGTCATCAAGCCCCGCCCAGCGCACATAGGCTTCACCGAGTGGCGCATCTGCGGGCAGATCAACAATGCCTGTATGATCATCACCAAGGCCCATTTCGCGGGCGGAGAGCATCATCGCTTCCGATTTCACGCCGCGAATTTCGCCCGCCTTCAACGTAATCCCGGTGCCGGGAATGAAGGCACCTGGCAAGGCCGCCACACCCTTCATGCCCGCGCGCGCATTTGGCGCACCGCACACCACGGAAAGCAGCTTGCCATCGCCGGTATCAACCTTCAGCGCGCGCAGCCGATCCGCATTGGGGTGCTGTTCGGCCTCCACCACATGGGCAATCCGGAAATTCGCGAGTGCTGCGCCGCGATCTTCGACACCTTCTACCTCAAGCCCGATGGTGTTCAGCGCGGCCAGAATCTCATCCAGCGAGGCTTCGGTATCAAGATGCGCCTTCAGCCAGGAAAGGGTGAATTTCATCGCCTTACACTCCTTCCACCAGCGATGGCGGGGAAAGCGGATCGGCACCGTAATGCCTCAGCCAGCGGATATCGGCCTCATAGAAGGGGCGCAGATCAGGAATACCGTGTTTCAACATGGTGATGCGTTCAATCCCCATGCCGAAGGCAAAGCCCTGCCATTCGCGCGGATCAATGCCGCAATTCGCCAGCACTTTCGGATGCACCATACCGGAGCCCAAAATCTCCAGCCAATCGCCACCCTTGCCCAATTCGCCGGTTTTGCGGCTCCAGCCGATATCCACTTCCATGGAAGGTTCCGTGAAGGGGAAATAGGAAGCGCGGAAACGCACGGGCAAATCGGCAATGCCGAAAAAGGCGCGCAGAAAATCAATCAGGCAGCCCTTCAAATGGCCAAGATGGATGTTCCGATCAATCACCAAGCCTTCCACCTGATGAAACATCGGCGAATGCGTCGCATCGTGATCCGCGCGGTAAGTGCGGCCAGGTACAATCACGCGAATGGGCGGCGTTTCGGTCAGCATGGTGCGGATTTGCACTGGCGAGGTATGCGTGCGCAGCACAGGCCGGCGCCCATCTACGGCGGGCACATAGAAAGTGTCGTGATCCTGCCGCGCCGGGTGGTGATCCGGGATATTGAGCGCGCCGAAATTATGCCAGTCGCTTTCGATATCGGGGCCTTCCGCCACCTTGAAGCCCATGGCGCCGAACAGCGTGGTCAGTTCTTCCATGGTGCGGGCAATGGGATGAATGCCGCCTTCCGCTGCCGTACCGGGCGCGAAGGGACGCGGCGGCAGGGATACATCCATCCGTTCGGCTGCCAAGCGCGCATCTAAGGCGTGGGCTTCCACCACGGCGCGCTGCGCTTCCAAGGCGGCTTCGATGGCGGACTTCACCTGGTTCAGCGCCGCACCGCGTTCCTTGCGGGCTTCGGGCGCGACCGCGCCAAGCCCCTTCAGTAGCGCGGTGAGCGTGCCGGATTTGCCCAAAACGGCGACGCGCACGGTATCCAAGGCGCGGGGATCGGCAGCGGCGGCAATCGCGGCTTCGGTTTCGGCCCTAAGGGCAGCGAGATCATCGGTCATGACGGCAGGTCCACATGAACAAAGGGCCGCATCCCCGGTGCAACCAGGAAGCGGCCCTTGCGTGATGCTGGGTCTCCGCCCCGGTGATCCGGGGCGGCGGTAATCAGGCGGCGCCTGCCGCCTTCGCCTTTTCCACCAGCGCCGCGAAGGCCGCCGGTTCGTCAAAGGCAAGCGCCGCCATAACCTTGCGGTCCATCTCAATCCCCGCCGCCTTGATGCCGGCGATGAAGCGGGAATAGGTCAGGCCATGTTCACGGACGGCAGCGTTGATGCGCTGAATCCAAAGGCCGCGGAAGTCGCGCTTCTTGTTGCGACGGTCGCGATAGGCATATTGCAGCGCCTTTTCCACCCGCTCCAGCGCGGGGCGATAGGCGGTGCCTGACCGGCCGACATAGCCTTCAGAAAGCTTAAGAATCTTTTTGTGGCGGGCGTGCTTCGTAACGCCGCGTTTCACACGAGCCATTCTGCGTCGCTCCCCTTACCGGTCCAGCCCATAGGGCAGCCATTGCTTCACGGTATCACCATCCTGCTTATCCAGCACGAAGGTACCGCGGTTCTGGCGCTTCATCTTGGAAGCCTTGGCAGAAAGCATATGGCGCTTGAAGCCACCGCCTGCCTTGACCTTGCCGGTCGCGGTCAGACGGAAGCGTTTCTTCACGCTTGATTTCGTCTTCATCTTGGACATTTGGCCCTCCTGTGGGGTCAGCCCTTCCGCCTTGCACCCGTTGCCGGGGCCGCACCATGCGGTGGGAAGGGGGTTCCGGCCGGGCATGTCCATGGGGCCACGGCGCGGGAGGCGGGGCTATAGCGCCCCAAAGTTTTCCACACAAGACCCGCCCCAGAGAAACGGAGATTTCACCTTTATGGGTGTTTAATGCCTCCGTGATCACCCGGCGGTTTGGCCGCCCATTGGATTCAGGACAACGCCTCATGTCGCATTCGCAAGTGGATCAAGTGCCGGACCCGGAAGTCATCAGGGCCGCTATGGAGCCTCTTTTCGGCGATTTGCGCGCCTTTATGGACCGCCGCATCGCGGAAGTCAGCGCCGAGGTTTCAGCCAGCGTCCAGCTTCTGGGCATGAGCGAGGAGAATCTCGCGAGCCAGATTTCCTCCGTTCATGAAAGAATCGCCGGTATGATTTCTGCCCCTCAGCCGGGTAATCGGACCTCCGGCCAGGAACTGGAAGCGGTGGTCCAGGCGACTGAGGCCGCGGCTAACACCATTCTGGAGGCTGCTGAAGCTATTCAGGATTGGCTTGAGAAGGGCTCGGGCAGCCCGGATGCCCTGCCGGCCATCACCGAAAGGGTGAATGCCATTTTCGAAGCTTGCTCCTTCCAGGATTTGACTGGCCAGCGTATCCGCCGCGCCATCCGGGATTTGCAGCAGGTAGAATCTATTCTGGAGGATATCCTGCCCGAAAACGCCACATCCACGCCCGCAGCCGCCCGTCCCAAGGTGGAATTGAAGGGCGTGGTGCAAACCGTGGTAGACCCCAAAACCGCCGGTCCTGATTTGGAGCAAGATGAAATTGACCGGCTCTTGAACGGGTAAATCATCGGGGCGGGCCTGAAACGGGTTCCGGTTCAGCGCGGGGCGGCCTATATCCCCACTCATGCTTTCCTTCCGCAAGATGCATGGGCTCGGCAATGATTTCGTGGTGCTGGATGGCCGCGCCGCACCGCTTGGGCTGACGCGCGATCAGATTGTGGCGCTTGCGGATCGCCGGCGCGGCATTGGCTGCGACCAGCTGATCATCATGGAACCCCCGCCGGCGGGGGCCGATGTCTTCATGCGCATCCATAACCCGGATGGATCGGAAGCTGGCGCGTGCGGCAATGCCACGCGTTGCATCGCAAGCCTTATCGCCGCTGAAACCGGCAAGGCGCAGGTCGTGGTGCGCACGATTTCCGGCGATTTGCCGAGTGAAGCAACCCCAGATGCGCTTTGGCGCGTGGATATGGGGCCAGCATTGTTCGGCTGGCAGGATGTGCCCTTGGCGCGGGAAGCCGATACCTTGCATCTGCCGGTGGCCTGCGGACCCGTGGCGGACCCAGCTGCTTGTTCCATGGGCAATCCACACGCAACATTTTTCGTGCCCGATCTGGATGTGCTGCCGGTCAATGAGATCGGCCCGCGATTGGAACATGACGCGATTTTCCCCGAACGCGCCAATATCGGCTTTGTGCAGGTAATGTCGCCGGATCATTTGCGCTTGGTGGTGTGGGAACGCGGCGCGGGGCTGACGCTGGCTTGTGGGTCTGGCGCCTGCGCTGCCATGGTGAATGCGCAGCGCCGTGGGCTGACCGGGCGGGCTGCCCGGATTTCCATGCCGGGCGGCGATCTGTTCATGGAATGGCGCCAGGATGGGCATGTGCTGATGACCGGGCCCGTCGCCACGGCCTTCACCGGGCAGGTTGACCCCAAGGCTTTGGCCGGATGAGCGCCACCGATGCCCCCCGCCTGCTGAGTTTCGGCTGCCGGCTCAATATCTATGAGAGTGAGGCAATGCGGGACCTGGCCAGCAAGGCCGGGCAGGGGAACGCCATTATCGTCAACACTTGCGCTGTCACAGCGGAAGCTGAACGTCAGGCGCGCCAGGCGATCAGGAAGGCGCATCGGGATAATCCCGGCGCGCGCATCATCGTCACCGGCTGCGCGGCGCAAATCGCGCCCGATAAATGGGCGGGGCTGCCGGGGGTGGAGCGCGTGATCGGCAATGCCGATAAGCTGAAACCCGAAACCTGGGCCGCTTTGGATGCGCCGCCCGCCCCGGTCAGTGACATCATGGCCGCACGTGAAACTGCAGCCCATCTTGTGACAGAATTCGCGGGGCGCGCCCGCGCTTTCGTGCAGGTGCAGCAAGGCTGCGATCATCGCTGCACCTTTTGCGTCATTCCCTTCGGGCGCGGGCCTTCGCGGTCTGTCCCCATTGGCGTCATTGTCGAACAGCTTCGTGCCTTGGTGGCAGCGGGGTATCGGGAAGCGGTGCTGACGGGCGTTGATGTCACCTCCTACGGGCCGGATTTGCCGGGGAGCCCGACTCTTGGGCAGATGATCCGGCGCGTGCTGGCGCTGGTGCCGGAATTGCCACGACTTCGGCTTTCCTCGCTTGATCCGGTTGAAGTGGATGAAGACCTTTGGCGGCTGATAGCGGAAGAACCCAGGCTGATGCCGCATTTGCACCTTTCCTTGCAGCACGGGTCCGATTTGATCCTGAAGCGCATGAAACGGCGGCATTTGCGTGCGGACGCCATTGCGCTGGCTGAAAAGGCACGGCGGCTGCGCCCGGATATCGTGTTTGGCGCTGACCTGATTGCGGGTTTCCCGACTGAGACCGAAGCACAATTCAAGGACAGCCTTGATCTTGTGACGGATTGCGACCTCTCTTTCCTGCATGTCTTCCCCTATTCGGAACGGCCAGGCACGCCGGCAGCGCGCATGCCGCAAATCTCCGTGCCGGAACGTCGCGCGCGGGCGGCGCGGCTCCGCGAAGCCGGGGCGGCGGCGGCGGCGCGCTATTTCGCGGCGCGGTTGGGGCAGGAGGAGCAGGTTTTGTTGGAACATCCCGATCGCGGCCATACGGAATACTTCGCCCCGCTGCGTTTGTTGGGCAGCGCCGGGCAGCCAGGGGAAATCCGCCGCTTGCGCGTGACCGGTGCCGACGCTGATGGCCTTGTGGCGGAGGCCGCCTGATGGCGTTGCGCGATTTCTTTGGCCGGCTGCGTGGCGGCGGTGCGGCTCAGCCTACCCCCGAAATCCCGATTCCTGGCCCGCCGGAGGCTCCCCCGCCTGCACCAGAAGCGCCCTTGGCCCCGGTGCCGGAAACCCCGGCCCCAGTGCCAGAGCCAATGCCGGAAGCGCCACCGGCTGAAATCCCGCCACCGGAGGCAGAAGCACCCGCCAAGACCGGATGGTTTGCGCGGCTGAAGGCGGGGTTATCGCGTTCCACCGCCAAGCTCACGGATAGCGTTGTCTCCCTGCTGCATAAGCGGCGGCTGGATGATGAAGCGTTGGAGGAGCTGGAAGAAACCCTGATCACGGCTGATCTGGGTGTCGCGGCATCTCGACGTATTGTGGAAGGCTTCCGCCGCACGCGCTTCGGCAAGGAAGTGACCGATGAGGAAGTGAAGGCTGCGCTGGCGGATGAAATCGCCACCATTCTGGAACCTGTCGCGCAGCCGCTGGAAGTGATCCCTGCCCGTGCGCCGCATGTGGTGCTGGTGGTGGGCGTGAATGGCACGGGCAAGACCACCACCATCGCCAAGCTTGGCCGCCATTACGCGGAACAGGGGCTGAAAATCGGCTTTGTCGCGGGCGATACTTTCCGCGCCGCGGCGGTGGAGCAATTGCAGGTCTGGGCTGGGCGGACCTCTGCGCGGTTTTTCGCGCCGTCCAAGCCGGGGGCTGATGCGGCAGGGCTTGCCTTTGATGCGCTGACCGCCGCGCGAGCGGATGGGCTTGATCTGTTGTTGGTGGATACCGCCGGGCGGCTGCACAATAAATCCGCGCTGATGGAAGAACTCCGCAAAATCATCCGCGTGATCAAGCGCGTGGATGAAGCAGCACCCCATTCCGTATTGCTGGTGCTGGATGCCACCACCGGCCAGAACGCGGTGCAGCAGGTGAAGGTGTTCAAGGAAATGGTGGATGTCACCGGCTTGGCCGTCACCAAGCTGGATGGTTCGGCCAAGGGCGGCGTGGTGGTGGCTTTGGCGCAGGAATTCGGCCTGCCCGTGCATGTGGTGGGCGTTGGAGAAAAGGCCGAGGATTTGCGCCCCTTTGCGGCGCGGGATTTCGCACGCGGGCTTATGGGGCTGGACTGAAGTGCGCCGCTGGCGGATGGTTTGGCCATGACCAAGCCCCCCATCGCCCGCACCCCAATCCCTGATATCGCAACCCTGCCGGAAGATATCCGCGCCCGCATTCTGACCGTTCAGGAAAAATCGGGTTTCATCCCGAATGTCTTTCTGATGCTGGCGCATCGCCCGGCAGAATTTCGCGCCTTCATGGCCTATCACGATACGCTGATGGATAAATCCGAAGGGATTTCGAAGGCAGAGCGCGAAATGATTGTGGTGGCCGTATCATCGCGCAATCAATGCCAATATTGCGTGGTGGCGCATGGCGCCATTCTGCGGATCCGCGCCAAGAATGCGCTGATCGCGGACCAGATTGCCGCCAATTGGCGCAAGGCCGATCTCTCGGCGAAGCAAAAGGCCATGCTGGAATTCGCGATCAAAGTGACGGACCGCGCCAATGAGGTGAATGATGCGGATCATGAGGCGTTGCGCGAAGCGGGCTTCGATGACGAAGCCATCTGGGACATCGCCGCCATCGCAGCCTTTTTTGGCATGTCCAACCGCTTGGCGAATGTGACCAATCTGCGCCCCAATGACGAATTCTATGCCATGGGCAGGGGCTGATCCAATGACCGAAACTCGTTGGGAACGCATGACGGCACCGGAATTGCGCGCGCTGGCGGAACGCAATGCCGTGGTGATCCTGCCCGTCGCCGCGCTGGAACAGCATGGACCACATTTGCCCGTGTGGACGGATAGCTTCATCGGCCATTCGGTCGCCATTCGCGCTGCTGAGCTTTGCACTGATCTGCCCGCCGTGGTGCTGCCGCCCATGTGGATGGGCTTGTCTGAGCATCACTTCCCCTTTGGCGGCACGATCAGCCTGGATTACGCGACTTTTGCGGGCGTGCTGCGCTGCGTGATGCGGTCCCTGCTGGCGGATGGGTTTTCGCGGCTGATGCTGTTCAATTCCCATGGCGGGAATATTGAGCCTTTGGCCGTGGCGTCTCGCGAAATGGCGCATGAATTCGGCGTGCCGGTGCTAACCACCTCCATCACCAAAGTGGCACCCAAGGAAATTGCCGCGGCACTTACAACGCAGCCAGGCATTCATCACGCCTGCGAGGGCGAGACCAGCCTTTGGCTGCATCTTGATCCTTCCCAGGTCCGGATGGATCAGATTGCCAATTCTGTCTCGCCTGGGAATTTCGATGCGTCTGGCCAGGCAGTGACGCGCTTCTGGTCATTCGCCGAACGCGCGCCCGTGACGGGTGTGCGCGGCGATGCCCGCGCGGCTACGCCAGAAAAGGGCAAGGCGATTTTTGAAGCCATGGCGGCGGGGCTGGCGCGGGAATTGTGCGATGCTTCGCTTTGGGCGAAGCCTGATCCGGTATGGACACCTGGCCGCGCCCAGGGGCCGCGCTGAGATAAGAAAGGGAGGCTTCACATGAGCCAGGACACCGCCGAACACATCCTCGCCACACGCCGCGCCAAGCAGATTCTGGCGCCTTTGGGTGCCGCAGCCCCTGCGACACCGGCAGAAGGCTATAAGCTGCAATATCAGGTGGCGAAAAAGCTCGGCGCTGTGCCGCCCGCCGGCTTCAAGATCGGCGCCACCACCAAGCAGATGCAGACTATCCTGGGCCTGACCGGGCCCGCAGGTGGCTTTGTGCCGAAGGAAGGGCTGCGCGCCACCCCCGCAAGCTTCCGCTTCGCCGATTTCCTGAACCCCGGCGTGGAATGCGAAGTGGGCCTCAGGCTCGGCCAGGATTTGCCCCATGGCGTGCATACCCGTGAGACCGTGGCGGCTGCCGTGGCTGAGGTTTTCCCGGCGATCGAGATTGTCGAAAAGCGCTACGGCGATTTGGCTGCGCTTGGCACGCCAAGCCTGATTGCGGATCAGGTGTTTCATGCCGCGGGCGTATTGGGCACGCCGGTGGCCGATTGGCGCGCGCTTGATCTTGGCGCGACGCGCGGCCGCATGACGGTGGCCGGCACTATGCGCGGCGAAGGGGTGGGTGCTGATCTGCTCGGCCACCCGCTGGAGGCTTTGGCCTGGCTGGCCGGTTCTGATTGCGCACGTGAATTCGGCGGCTTGCGCGCTGGGCAGGCGGTGTTCCTGGGGTCCGTCACGCCGCCCATCTGGCTGGATGGCCCCTGCGAAGTGCTGGTGGAGTTTGACACTCTGGGCCGGGTGGAACTGACCTTCAGTTGAGGCGCGGGTCGGCGCGGCACTTCCCAAGGCCGCGCCGCAGCCATGGACATATCCGCTAAGTTGTCGTGCAAAACAATGTTCTATACTGTTGATTTAGAATGTTTTATCGGGTGAAGCGTGGGGTCATTGAGCCAGAAAATGCCTTAATTGCAAATAAACTCACTATTTTTACGACTTCGCTTACTTCTTATTAACTTTTTCCGGTTTAAGTTGCGTGATCGTCGTTGATAACGACCCCGACCTTGCCAAAACGGCTGAGCTAATGGACTAAACCCATGCAGCCTGCCGATTGGAAAATGCTCCCTGACGAAGTGCAGCTTGTGCTTTCACGTGAAGCCATGCGCCGCGCCGCGGATACGCTTGCCGAACACGCTGAAATGCTTGCCGCCGAGATGGAAGAAGGCGCGCTGCGTGATCGTGGTGGGCCTGATGCGCTCAGGCTTTTTGCCGCGCTGGTACGCACCACACATGATGATGGATTTGGCCAAGTCGGCCACGCCTGATCATCGGCGGATCAAGTGATAATGGATCCGCAGGTCAATCTCGACCTCATTTGAGCTCGGGCGCGTGAAGGCGGGCAGTTTTGCGCCGCGAAACACCGATTGCGAATAGTGATTGAGTGTGATGGAACGTGAGGCGGTGCGCAATTCAACACGCCGCACAGTGCCATCAGGCGCAGCGAAAATGCGCACCCCAACAATCCCCTGTTCGCCAAAATCCGCCGCATCGCGCGGGTAGCGCACATTCTGATTCAGCCAACGATAGAATTCACGCCGCCAATCATCTGCATCCTCGGCGCCGCGCAGTTGCATATTGGGCACGCCAAGCGCAGCATTGGGTACGGGTCCTAGCGTGAAATCCAGCCGATCGCGCGGGCGATAGCCCTGCTCCCCAAGCCTGATCGGTGGCAAATGCGAGAAATCTAGCGGCGGGCGCGGTTCAGCATTGGGCCGTGGTGCTTCCGTGCGCTGCGGGGCGACAGGCTGCAGGGCGTCCGGAACCGGTTGTGGCGCCGGGGGCACCGGGCGCGGTGCCTCTGCCATTTGCGCCTGTGGTGGCGGGGGGAGCGGAGGGGGCGGTGCCGGCGAATCAGCCAATGGCCTTGGCGGGGGCGGCGGTGGGCTTGGAATGGCTTGCGGAGTCGCGGGCTGCGGTGGCGGCGGTGACGGAACCGGCGGTGGTGCTGGGGCGGGCGGCCCCGCTGTGGGCGGCGGCGGGGCTACTGAGGCCTGTGCCGGCGGCGGGGGTGTGGGCGGTACTTCAACGGGTGCGCCTGGCGCCGCCGCCCCATCAAAAACAATGTCAAAGCCCTGTTCTTCTACCTCCAGCGCGCCTTGGCGCGGGGCCCTTGGGTCCAGTTCAAGGAACACAATGCCGGTCAAGAATAGATGAGCAAGCACCGATGCCAGGATCGCTAAGGCCCCAAGGGCAGGGCGCTTCGGTACGCGCCAAGCAATCGGACGCCGCCCGGCTTCCCCGGACCCCGTGGGGCGGGGCAATTCTGGATCGGCGCGGCGCGTGACGGGCAAGAGCGGTCCTGAAAAATTATGGTGAGACTCGGCGCGGGGCCGAGTTGCCGAATGAGCGCACTCTGCTACATCAATCTGGCGCGCCGGGTTAGCACAGGGGTAGTGCAGCTGATTTGTAATCAGAAGGTCGGGGGTTCAAATCCCTCACCCGGCACCAGCCGCCCTATTCCCCCAGTGCCATATCCAGGTCGCGGATCAAATCCGCCGCATCCTCAAGCCCAATCGAAAGCCGCACCACATCCGGCCCGGCGCCGGCGGCCAGACGCTGTTCTTCGGTCAATTGCCGATGGGTCGTGGAAGCAGGGTGCAGGATCAGGCTTCGCGTATCGCCAACATTCGCCAAGTGAGAAAACAGACGGACACCCTCCACCAACTTAATGCCTGCCTCAAAACCACCCTTCACGCCGAAGGTGAAGACTGAACCAGGCCCCTTCGGCAGATAGCGTTTGGCAAGCGCATGGAAGGGGCTATCCGGCAGGCCGGCATAGGAAACCCATGCAACCTTCGGGTGGCTTGCCAGGAATTCCGCCACCTTTTGTGCGTTGGAAACATGGCGTTCCATGCGCAGATGTAGGGTTTCAATTCCGGTGATGGTGAGCCAGGCATTCATGGGCGAAAGCGTGGGGCCAAAATCACGCAGCGCCACCGCGCGTGCCTTGGTGGTGAAGGCGAAATCGCCGAAATTTTCGTAGAATTTTAGCCCATGATAGGCAGGTTCAGGATCCGCCATGCTGGGGAATTTGCCATTGGCGTAATTGAACTTGCCCGATTCAACAATCATGCCGCCGAGCGAATTGCCGTGCCCGCCAAGAAATTTTGTTAGTGAATGGGTGATGATATCCGCACCATGTTCGAAGGGCCGGCACAAATAAGGCGACGCAAGCGTATTATCCACAATCAGCGGAATGCCGGCTTCATGCGCAATATCGGCAATGGCGCGCAAATCCACGATAATGCCGCCAGGATTGGCGAGGCTTTCGACAAAGATCGCCTTGCATTTGGGCGTGAGTGCGCGGCGGAAATTTTCAGGACCAGTCGGGTCCACGAAATGGCTGGTCCAGCCGAGTTTCTTGAAGCTGAGGGCGAATTGCGTGAGCGATCCACCGTACAGATTGCGGCTAGCGAGGAATTCATCGCCCAGTTCTAGAAGCGTGAAGAAGGTCACGAATTGCGCCGCATGGCCTGAAGCGGTGGCAACAGCAGCGCGCCCGCCTTCAAGGCTTGCGACACGTTCTTCCAAAACCGCAACGGTTGGATTGGAAAGCCGCGTGTAGACATGGCCAAAATTATGCAGATTGAACAGCGATGCCGCGTGATCCACATCATCAAAAACAAAGCTTGTTGTTTGATAAATCGGCGTACCGCGCGCCCCTGTGGTGGGGTCAGGCGCCGCGCCTGCGTGAATGCTGCGGGTCGCAAAGCCGTAATCCAGATTGCGCGGCGGCAGAGGACGATTCTTGCCCTTGCGATCTGCGGGTGGTTCAGGTGCGCGATTGCGGATCAGGCCGGAATTCACACCGCTCCAGGATAATTCGCCACCGAAACGGCTGAATTCAATCTTTGGGCAGCGATCCATGATCACTTCAAGCCCCGCCGCTCCCGCCTTGGCCGCCGCGCCATCATGCCGCACACCAAGCTGCGCCCAAAGCACCTTGGCGCCAATCGCAATCGCTTCATCCGCTATGCCGGGCAGCGCATCGGCAGCGCGAAACACATCCACCATATCAACCGGGTCTGGAATATCGGCCAGGGTGGCGTAAATGGTTTCACCCAATAGCGTTTGGCCGGCGGTGCCCGGGTTCACGGGGATGACGCGATAGCCCTTGGATTGCAGGTATTTCATGACGAAATAGCTGGGCCGGTTCCAGTTTGAGGAAGCACCAACTAGCGCGATTGTGTTCACCCGCTGCAGGATGGAACGAATTTTCGCATCGCTATAGGCAAGCGGAGCCGGCTGGTTCATGGCGCAACCTTCAACCAATGTTCAGGACCAAGCCTTTCGTTTAGCATGATCTGCGACCAACCACCCACCCCAGGCCACCCCAATGATTGCCATTATTTTTGAGGTTGAACCGGCAGAAGGCCGGCTGGATGATTACCTTGACCATGCCGCAACGTTGCGAGAGGAATTGCAGCGCATGCCCGGCTTCGTTTCGGTGGAACGCTTCCGGAGCCTGACCAATCCCGCCAAGCTGCTCAGTCTTTCTCTGTGGGAAGATGAGGGTGCGATCACCCGCTGGCGCTGCCATGCCGGGCATCGCGCCTCTCAGGTGGCGGGGCGGGATGGCATTTTTGCCGGCTATCGGCTGCGCGTCGCCGCTGTGCTGCGCGATTACGGCATGACGGAACGCCGCGATCAGGCGCCGGCCGATAGCAACGCGCTCTGGGGGCTTTGAGCGGCGTTCAATTCTGCCCAAAAGCGCGCGCCACTTCGCGCAGCTTGAACTTCTGAATCTTGCCGCTAGGCGTGCGCGGCAATTCCGCCATAATTTCAAGGCGTTCCGGCATGTATTGCCGCGCCATGCGCTGGGCTTCCAGATGGCTTGTGATATCCGCCAAGCTTAGGCTGGCGCCTTCCCGCAGGCGCACAAAAGCGCAGGCACGCTCACCAAGCCTTGCATCGGGGAAGCCCACAATCGCCACTTCCGCCACGGCGGGGTGGCGGAAAATCAGGCCTTCAACCTCCACCACCGGAATGTTTTCGCCGCCGCGAATGATAATGTCCTTTGAACGCCCGGCGATACGGATATAGCCATCGGCGTCCATGCGCGCGAGGTCGCCCGTATCAAACCACCCATCCGGATCATTTGGGTTGAGTTCCGGGCGCTTCAGATAGCCGACGAAATTGGAACAACCACGCACCTGCAATTGCCCTTCCTGGCCAATTGGAACGCACGCGCCTTCAGCATCCACAATGCGAAGTTCAATGCCAGGCAGTGTGCAGCCATCGGTGGTGGTGGCCTTCTCTTCTCCGTCATCCAGTTTCGTTGTGGTGACAGCGCCGTTCTCTGACATGCCCCAGGCGGAGATAATCGCAGCACCTAGCGTCTGACGCGCCTTCGCGACCAGCGCGCGTGGAATGGGTGCGCCGGCTGAGACAAACACGCGCAGGCTCGGCGTGGCATGCCCGGAAGCGGCGACATGCTCTGTAAGATCATTCAAGAAAGGGGTGGCGCCCATGGTGAAAGTGGCACCCTCATCGCGGATTTGGCGCGCCATTTCGGGGGCAGAGAAGATATCCTGCAATATCGCCGTTCCACCCAGCATGATGGGCAGCATAATCCCGTACATGAAGCCAAGCTGATGCGCCAAAGGGGAAGGCATATGAATCACATCATCCACACCAAGCCCAAGCCTTGCGGCGAAACATTCCAGATTGGACAGCATGGTGTTGGAACTATGCATCACGCCCTTGGGTTCACCGGTGGTGCCGCTGGTGTAGAGAAGCTGGATCACCTCATCAGGGCCGGGACCATCCGCTGGGGTGAGGAGCGAGCTGGGCGCGGGGTGTTCAAGCAGGCGCGCAAAACCATCCGCCCCATCGCGCCCAACAATGAAGACATCGGCAAGCTTAGGCAGGTGTTCGCGCAAATTGGCAGCCATGGCAGCGTAATCAAAACCGCGGAAACTGTCCGGCACCACCAGCAGCTTGCTTTCCGCCAAGCCCAGCATGAAGCGCAATTCGCGTTCGCGGAAAATCACCATCAAGGGATTGCTGATGGCGCCGAGCTTCAGGCAGGCCAAATGCAGGATAGAAAATTCCCACCAATTGGGAAGCTGGAAGGAAACCACATCACCGCGCCCAATGCCGCGTGCGCGCAAGGCGGCTGCCAGGCGGCTCGATAGATCATCAATCTGCCGATAGGAAAGCCGCGCTTCCGTGCAGATATCCGAACGGCAAGCGACAATCGCTGTCTTGTCAGGGCTGCGCGTAACGGCGCGGGCCAGATGATGCAGTAGTGTTTCATCACGCCAAAACCCCTGAGCACGCATGGCGGGGCCGCGAATGGCGATATCATTGCCCTGGACGGTCATGTTATCTTCCTGGTTTTGAAGCGGGCGTCTTTGCGCCCTTTGGTATCAACCCTTGCGGGCATATTGTACGGCGAGGCGCCCGGCCTTTTCGCGCGCCACGATCAGCTTCATGATTTGCGCGGTCCCATCCCCGATCTCAAGCCCCATCACATCGCGCAGCCGTTGCTGATGCGGCAAATCGAGCGACCAACCATAATGCCCATGCGTCAACAGGCATTGATGGATCACATCCACCGCGGTTTTTGGGCCAATCCATTTGCACATGGCGGCCTCAGACGTATGCGCCTCATCAGCGTCACGCAAACGAAGCGTATGATAGGAAAGCTGGCGAATGGCGGCGATTAGGCCTTCACCTTCGGCCAGCGGGAACGTTACCCCCTGATACTGCGCAAGCGGCGCACCAAAGGCCTGGCGTTCCGTGATATATGCCCAGCTTTCATCGAGCGAGGCTTGCGCCGCCGCACAGCATTGCAGGCCGATCAGTGCGCGGCTGTAATCGAAACCCTGCATCACCTGCACAAAACCCATGCCTTCGTCGCCGACAAGATGGCTGGCGGGGACGCGCACATCATCAAAAAAGATCGAACCGCGCCCAATGGCGTGACTGCCCAAATCCTTGAAGCGCGTGGTGCTGATGCCGGGTGTGTCCATCGGCACCAAAAAGGCGGAAATGCCCCGCGCACCGGCTTCAACAGGCCCGGTACGCGCAAAAACCACTGCCGCATCGGCCTGATCTGCCATGCTGATCGAGGATTTTTCGCCCTTGATCACATAGCAATCACCCTCACGCCGCGCGGAAAGCGCCAGATTGGCGGCATCCGACCCACCGCGAGGTTCGGTCAGTGCAATACAAAACAGCGCCTCGCCCGCGACAATGCGCGGAATCCAATGGCCAGCAAGTTCCGGCGCTGCATGGCGTGCAATGATCTGGCCATTGAGCGATGCCAATAACGGCACATAAGACACATTGATATCGCCATAGGCGAGCGCTTCAATCGCAAGCCCAGCGGTGACACTTGGTTCGCCAAGCCCGCCATAGCGTTCCGGCAAATCAGCGCCAATCAAGCCAAGCGCGCCCATTTCCAGTAGTAGGGTGCGATCCAGCCGCGCCTCTGCTTCGCGCTTCATATAGTGGGGCGCAATTTTCTCGCGCGTGAAGCGCTGCGCGGTTTCCTGAAAGGCGCGCTGATCATCCGTCAAAGGGCGGGTCATGGCGTGACTACTTCTGATACTTGCGGAAATCGGGTTTGCGCTTTTCGTTGAATGCGCGAACACCTTCCTTCGATTCCTCGGTCGCGTAATACATGGTTAGCGCCTGCATCCCCATGCCGCCGATGCCGCGAATATTCTCACTATCCGCATTAAAGGACCGTTTGGCGATGGCGATTGCTGTTGGGCTTCTTTCCAGAATTTCCGCGCACCAGCGCGCCACTTCCGCATCCAACTGGTCATGCGGTACAACAACATTAACCAGGCCCATGCGCTCAGCCTCGGCAGCGCTATAGCGGCGGCAGAGATACCAAATCTCGCGCGCCTTCTTCTCACCCACAATGCGTGCCAGATAGGCCGTGCCGAAGCCCGGATCCACGGAGCCAACCTTGGGCCCCACCTGGCCGAATTGTGCCTTTTCTGATGCGATGGTTAGATCACACAGGGTTGCCAGCACATTGCCGCCACCAATGGCATAGCCTTGCACGCGCGCAATCACAGGCTTTGGCACATCGCGGATTAGGCTTTGCAGTTCTTCAACCGGCAGGCCGATCATGCCGCGGCCATCATATTGCCCATCATGCGCGCTTTGATCGCCACCGGTGCAAAAGGCACGATCACCCGCGCCAGCTAGCACAATCACGCCAATGGCTTTGTCCCAACCGGCGCGATTCAGCGCATGGATCAATTCTTCGCAGGTCTGGCCACGAAAGGCATTCATCACCTGCGGGCGATTGATGGTGATGGTCGCAACGCCATCCTGCGCTTCGAACAGAATATCCTGATAGGTCATGATGCTTTCCCTCAGCCGGCCATGGTCAGGCCGCCGGAGACACTCAGCACCTGGCCGGTGACGTAGGCGGCATCATCACTTGCGAAAAACAGAATGGTGCCGGGCAGGTCTTCCGGTTCACCAATGCGGCCCATGGGGGTGGCGCGCCGGAAGGCTTCTTCAAGCTTCTCCGGATTGCCGGCACCCCTTTTGTAATCAGCGAACAGCGCGGTATTGGTGGCACCCGGGCAGACCACATTCACGGTAATGCCGTGGCGCGCATGTTCACGCGCGATGGTTTTTGAAAAACCAACCAGCCCCGCCTTGCAGGCAGCGTACACCGCCTCACCAGATGAACCGACACGCGCGGCATCGGACGCAATATTCACAATCCGCCCATGGCGGCGTTCCAGCATCCCGGGCAGCACCGCGTGATGCATATTGAGCGCGCCGGTCAGGTTGATCGCAATCAGCTTCTGCCAATCATCGGGCGTCGTGTCCTTGAACAGGCGGAAGATATCCCAGCCCGCATTATTCACCAGAATGCTGATGGGGCCGAGTGCGGCTTCCGCCGCCGCCACCGCGGCCTTCACGCCTTCATGATCGGTAATGTCGCAGTGGAAGGCCTCAGCCACGCCGCCCGCTTCAGTAATGGCTGCGGCGGTTTTCGCGGCGCTTTCTAGATTGATGTCAAACACCGCCACGCGGCTGCCCGCTTCCCCGAAGCGCCGGCAGGTGGCCCCGCCGATACCGCCACCACCGCCGGTGACAATGACCGTTTTGTGCTGAAGGCCGCGCATGTTTCCCCCTGGTTTTGTTAAGGCGAGATTTGACTGGAAGCATCAGAATAGCAATACTATGATATATTAAATCTGAAATGGCAAGCTATTGATGCAATCATCCATCGCCAACCCCGAAAGCCCCACCATGCGAGAGGATGAGGCGGCGCGGTTCGACGTGGCAAACCGGCTTTTTCTCAGGCTTTATCAGTCCTCTAACCTCATGCATAAAACTGGCACGCGGGCAGTGGCCGCATTCGGCGCCACAACGCAGCAATGGGCGGTGATGGGGGCTTTGGCGCGTCCGGGCAGCCGGGAATCTGGACTGACAGTGAAGGAGTTGATCGCCTTCCTGATGGTCAGCCGGCAGAACCTGACCGCGGTGATAGACAGGTTGGTGGCGGCGGGCCTGGTGGAAAGGCTGCGCGCGGGCGGCGATGGGCGGCTACGCCATATCCGCCTGACGGAGGAGGGCACCCGCCAATGGGCCGCGATGGGCCCGGCCATTCGCGCCTATTACCAGGCCGCACTCGCGGATTTCTCCACCGAAGAATGCGTGCAGCTATTCAGGCTGCTTGATCGGTTGCGCGGCAGCCTCAACCGGATTGCGGAGCCTGAATAGACCGGCCTAATCCACCGCGTTGCGAAAGCCGCGCCCATCTGGATCTTGCGTCACAGCAATCACGCCCGGGAAGGGGTAATGCGCGCCGGCAAGCCGCAAGCCGCTTTGGGCTGCTTCCTTCAATAGTGCTGTGCGTGTTGCGAAGGATTGCGCCTGATCCACATCGAACAGAAAACCCCATTCCGGATGCTTGATTTGCAGCGCCGGCAGATGCAGCGCATCAGCGGCAATCAGCAAGGGTTTTTCCTTGCCAAGCTGAAACCCAACCTGGCCGGGCGTATGCCCAGGCAAGGCGCGTACCGCAACGCCTGGCAGGATTTCTTCGCCGGGATGAATAACAACCAAGCGTTCCCGATAGGCCTGCAAGGCAGCCTCAGCGATCGGCAATTGCACGCGCTGCACGCCATCAATCTTCTCAGGCGCGGACCAGAAGGCGATTTCATCCGCCGCCGCATACATGGTTGCATTGGGATAAACCAAGCGACCTTCGTGGAATAAGCCGCCGGCATGGTCCCGATGCAGATGCGTCATGAAAAGATCCGTGATCTGATCAGGTGCTATACCAAGTGCTTCCAGCGCGCGCGGCAAATGGCCGAGCGTATCGCCGCGCCAAACACCGTCCCCGGCATCAATCAGACAAAGCCTGTCACCATGGCGCAACAGAAAGGCATTCACCGAAACGGTCATGTCGTTCAGATCCTGCCCATCCGCGATGGCCAGATCATCACCAATGCCGCGCTTAATGTCAGGAAAGCGCGAAAGTTCCATATCCAGATAGCCGTCGCAGAGCGCATAGAGCTGCACGCCATCCACGCCGAGTCTTTCCGCCTTGCCGCCGGCGGCACGGATACGCTTTGTGGTCTCACTCATACTGTGGTCCCTCCTTTAAGAAGGGAAAGCGCTTTCCGCCGCGCTGTCCAGCCTCCCCCATCTTGCCTAATCGCGCCACGCATGGGTTCATAGGGCGGAAGGGAAAAGGGGCAGGGGAAATGGAACGGCAATATGACTACATCATCATCGGTGCCGGTTCGGCTGGCGCGGTGGTGGCCAACCGCCTATCTGCCGATCCACGCAATAAGGTGTTGCTGCTGGAAGCGGGCCCCGCCAGCTATCGCTGGACGCGCATTCCCGTTGGCTATGCGCGCATGATCAATAATCCTGATGTGAATTGGCTCTACACTTCCGAACCAGAAGCCACCACCAATGGAAGGCGCTTGCCCGTGCCGCGCGGGCGCATCCTGGGTGGGTCAAGCGCTATCAATGGCCTCGCTTTCGTGCGCGGGCAGGCGCAGGATTTCGATACCTGGGCGCAGATGGGCAATCGTGGCTGGAGCTACGCGGATGTACTGCCCTTCTTCAAGCGCATCGAATCCTATCAAGGCGACGGTGATGCGGCTTATCGCGGCTCAGACGGCCCGTTGCGCGTCACCAATCCTGAACCAAGTGATGCGATTTTTCAGGCGCTGATCAAGGCCGCCGGTGAGGTCGGCATTCGCCACAACCCTGATTACAATGGCGCGCAACAGGATGGCATTGCAATGAGTCAGGCCAGCATTTCGGGTGGTCGGCGCATGAGCACCGCTGCCTGCTACCTGGACCCCGTTCGTGGCCGCGCCAATCTGCATATCGAAACCGGGGCACTGGCAGAAAAATTGATTCTCCAAGGCCGGCGTTGCATTGGCGTGCGCTACAGCAAGGGCGATCAAGCGCTCGAGGCACGTGCGGGGCAGGAGGTGATCATCAGCGGTGGTTCGATCAATTCACCGCAATTACTGGAGTTATCGGGCATTGGTCAGCCGGAACGCTTACAGTCGCTTGGCATTGAAACGCTGCATGCGCTCCCCGGTGTGGGTGAGAATTTGCGCGACCATTACGCGCCGCGCACGCGCTGGGCGGTGGGTGCCAAGGGCTATACGCTGAATGATCGCGGGCGAGGGCTTGGCCTGGTTCAACAGGCCTTGCGCTATGCGTTGACCGGCAAAGGCATGTTGGGCGCGGTGGCAGCCCCCATTCGCGCTTTTGTTTTCTCACGTGACGGGCTGGAAGCGCCCGATCTTTTGTTGGGCTGGGTGCCAGCATTTACCGAAGCAGGGCCAAATGGCCCGCGCATCGCTGCGCAATCCGGCATGACCTGTTACGCCCATGTCATGCGCCCGGAAAGCAAGGGGCATATCCACATCACCTCAGCCGATCCCAAGGCACCGCCAGCGATCAATTTCAATTTCCTCTCAGCGCCTGTTGATGCAGCACTGACAGTGCGCGCAATTCAGATTGCGCGTTCCATCATGTATGCGCCCGCGATGGCACCTTTGCGCCTGACGGAGGTTGCGCCCGGCCCAGCGCGGCAAAGTGATGAGGAGATCATCGAATGGGTAAAACAGGTGGCGGAGACCACCTATCACCCCGTCGGCACCTGCAAGATGGGTAGTGACCCGATGGCTGTTGTGGATGCTGAACTTCGCGTGCATGGCATTGCCGGATTGCGTGTGGCGGATGCTTCCATCATGCCAAGCCTGACTTCCGGCAACACCAATGCCCCCAGCATGATGATTGGTGAGAAAGCCGCAGATATGGTGCGGCGTGATGCAAAGGCGCTGGCAGCATGAAGCTGGATCACGCGATTGCGGCGCAAAAGCCGCTGGTGCAAAGCCTGCTGGATGGTGTGGCCGCGATTGGCGCTGACCCGCCCGGCATCACGCGCGATGCCTATGGGCGCGGCGAGAATGAAACGCATGACCTGATCCGCAAAGCAGGTGAGGCGCTGGGCCTGCAAGCCAGTATTGATGCCGGCGCCAATCTTTCCCTGCGCTGGGCAGCCGAGAAGGCGAAAGCGCCACCAATCATTATTGGTTCGCATTTGGATAGTATTGTGCAGGGTGGCAATTTCGATGGTGCAGCGGGCGTGATTGCCGGCGTTGGCGCCGTCGCAGCACTGCGCGCGGCAGGCATCACGCCACGCCGAGACATTGAAGTGCTGGCGCTGCGGTGTGAGGAAGCGGTGTGGTTCGGCCTTGGCCTAATTGGTAGCCGCTGCCTATTGGCGCGCTTGCCGCAGGGTGCTTTGGGATTGCGCCACGCGCGTACCGGCAAGACGCTTGCGGAAAGCATCGCGGCAGCGGGTGGTGATCCGGCACTACTGAGCCAGGGCAAGCCCCTGCGAGACCCCGGCAACATTGGTGCCTATCTGGAAGTGCATATCGAACAGGCGCCGCAATTGATCGAAGCGGGCGTGCCCATTGCCATCTGCATCGCCAATCCGGGCAATCTCCGCCATCCCTTTATTCGCATCACCGGTGAGGATGCGCATACTGGGCTGCCGTATCGCTTTCGCAGGGATGCCGCCTTGGCAGGGGCGGATTTATCGCTGTGCCTGGAAAAGCTGTGGCTTGAAGAAGAAGCGGCGGGCCGGCCCATGGCGGTGACGATTGGGCGTTTCCATACGCCAGTAGATCGGCATTCCCTGACCGCGGTTTCTGGTGATTTCGAAATGAGCCTTGATCTGCGTGGCTATGATGCGGCGCATCTGGTCGTGCTTGAGGCCAAGTTACAGGAGATTGTGGCGGAAGTTGCGGCAAGGCGTAATGTAAAAATCACTCCGGGTGAACGCAGCAGCGCTGCGCCTGGACTCATGGACCCCGGGCTGATGAAGGGGCTTGCCGATGCTGCCTTGGCTTCTGGTATCTCCGCCACTCACCTGCATAGCCCCGGCACGCATGATGCAAATAACTTCGCGGCTGCGGGTGTGAGGACCGGGATGATTTTGGTACGTAACCAAAACGGCAGCCACAACCCGCGTGAGGCAATGAAAACCGATGATCTGATGGCGGCGATTGCGGTACTCACACAGTATCTCGCAGGAGAGTCTGTCTCCTGATCGACCAAGCGGTATCGGCGTACGGCAATCGAAAATATGGTGCAGAAATTGCTTTAACAGGAAGGAGAATCTGTGTAAGCAAGGCTTCACTCATGTAGTTTTCCTGAAGCTCAGGGGAGTCTTGCCATGCAATCCGCCCGCCGTTCCATCTTTCTTGCCAGTGCTGCGCTGCTTGCCAGCCCAGCCTTGATCCAGCATGCCAGGGCGCAGCCTGCCGCGGTGCCCCAACCACTGACGCCCGGCTTTCATCGCTTTAAGGTCGGATCTTTCACTATCACCACGGTGCATGATGGTTTTTTCGCGCGCCCTTTGGAAGGTTTTGTGCGCAATGCGCCTTTGTCTGATGTCCAGGCCGTATTGCGCGATGCCTTCCTGCCGCAGGATCGTCTGGTCATCCCCTTTACCGTCACCTTCCTGGATACCGGTCGTGATTTGGTGGTTTTTGACAGCGGTAATGGCGTTACAGCTCCAGGTGCCACCAATGGCCGCATGATTGCCAATATGCAGGCCGCTGGCATTGACCCGGCCAAGGTAACGCGCGTGGTGATGAGCCATTTCCATGGTGATCACGTGAATGGCTTGTTGAATGCTGAAGGCTTGGCCGCCTTCCCCAATGCCGAAGTGATTGTCCCGGAAGCCGAGATTGCTTGGTGGGGCGATGCCACGAATGAAACGCGCAGCCCCGAAGGCCAGCGTGCCAATTTTGCCAATAGCGCGCGGCGCTTAGCGCCTTATGCGGCGCGCATGCGCCGGATTGGTCCGGATAGTGAAGTGATTCCGGGTGTGCGTTCCGTCGCGGCTTATGGCCACACGCCGGGACATACTTGTTACCACATCGCCGATGGTGCGGAGCAGATGATGTTCGTGGCTGATACAACCAACCGGCCAGAACTTCTGGCGCGCCGCCCCGAATTTCACATCATATTCGACTTTGATGCCGCGGCGGCGGAAGCCACAAGGCGGCGGATTTACGACCGCGTGGCCACGGACCGCATCCGCATCACCGGCTATCATTTCCCTTTCCCCGCCAATGGCTTTCTGGCGAAGGAAGGCAGCGGCTACCGCTTTGTTGCCGCGGATTGGTCAAGCGCGGTTTAACCGCCGCGCTTGATTAGACGTGAAAACTCTCACCGCAGCCACAACGGCCCTTTTCATTCGGGTTGGTGAAGGTGAAGCCCGCTGACATGGTCTTCACCTCATAATCCATCACCGTGCCAATCAGGAAAAGCGTCGCCTTGCGGTCCACCAGTACCGTCACGCCCTTATCAGTGACACTTTCATCACCGGCGCTTGGCGCATCCACCCAGGAAAGATCATAGGCAAGGCCGGAACATCCCTTGGTGTTGACTGCGATGCGCAGGAACCTGCCCTTTTCGCCCTTGGCGTAAAGCCCCTTCAAGCGTTCCGCCGCGCCATCCGTCAGCGACATCAGGGGCGGCAAGGCGCGCCTGGCGGGTTTGGCTTCGATGCTCACATTCATGCCATCACCTCAAAACATATTGAGCGCGAGACGCGCATCTTCGCTCATGCGCGAATGATCCCAGGGTGGGTCCCAAACCACCTCCACCAGCACATCAGAAACGCCTTCCACCCCGCGCACGGCTTCTTCCACCTGGTTCGGCAATTCCTGTGCGGAAGGGCAGGATGGGGTGGTCAGCGTCATTTCCACTTTCACCTTGCCGTCATCACCGATCTCAATCGCGTAGATCAGGCCAAGTTGATAGATATCAACAGGAATTTCCGGATCAAACACCGTGGAAATGGCGCCAATAACGGCATCTTCGGAAACTGCCTGGGCGGGTGGCTTCACTTCGCCCTCCGGCGTCCAGGCAGCATGGACCGGGGTTTCCATCTTGGTGGCATCGTCACTCACTGCTCGCCTCCTTCGCGCCGGCAAGGGCAGCGTTCAGTGTATGCCAGGCGAGTGTTGCGCATTTCACCCGGCTTGGAAATTCATGCACGCCAGATAACGGCGTCAGCCTTTCCATGGCGTCTTCCAGGGAAGCCGCGCAGGCTGGGCATTGGCCGGTCATCGCCAAGTCACGAAAGGCAGCGCCAAGCGCCTGAGCCTCATCCGGTGTCTTCCCTTTGACCGTTTCGGTCATGAGCGAGGCGCTGGCCATGGAAACGGCGCAACCGCGGCCCTGAAACGCAGCATCGGCAATATGGCCATCCGGCGTCATTTTCAGGAAAAGTTCCATGCGGTCGCCACACATGGGGTTGTCGCCGCGCGATGTGCGGTCTGCATCTTCAAGCCGGCGGAAATTGCGCGGCTTGCGGCCGTGATCCAGAATCACTTCCTGATAAAGGTCGCGCAAATCGCCGAAGAAATCGCCACCACTCATGCGAAGAACTCCCGCGCTTTTACCAGCGCCCCGGCCAGGTAATCCACTTCCTCTGGCGTTGTATAAAGCCCGAAGGAAGCGCGCGCCGTGCCCTGTTCCATGCCAAAGCGCGTGTGCAAAGGCTCCGCGCAATGCCGCCCGGCGCGGATGCAAATGCCGGCGCGGTCAAGCAGCGTGGAAAGATCATGCGGATGGGCGTTATCCAGCGAGAAGGCGAAAACGCCACCGCGATCCTGCGCACGGCCAAGCAAGGTAAGGCCCGGCACGTCGGATAATTTCCGCATGGCATGATCCACCAAAGCGCGTTCATGCGCTTCAATGGCGGGCATGCCAATCGCCGCCACGTAATCAATCGCCGCATGCAGACCAACCGCTTCAATGATGGCGGGGGTGCCGGCTTCAAAGCGGGCCGGCGGCTTGGCCCAGGTAGATTTTTCGAAACTGACGCTTTCAATCATGTCGCCACCACCCAGGAAGGGCGGCATGCGATCCAGATGTTCAAGCCTGCCCCACAGCACGCCAATGCCCGTTGGTCCGTAAAGCTTATGGCCAGTGAAGCAGTAGAAATCGCAGCCAATGGCGGCAACATCCACGCGCCGATGCACCACGGCCTGAGACCCATCCAGCAGCACCTTGGCACCATGGGCATGCGCCAGCGCCACCACGCGCTCAACGGGCGTCACGGTGCCCAGCACATTAGACATATGCGCGAGCGCGACCAGCCCGACCTTGCCATCGGCAAGCTTGGCGGCCAGGTCTTCCATGTCCAATTCACCAGAATCGTTCACGCGGCAGACGCGCAGGGGATTGCCACGGTCATCGCGCAGCATTTGCCAGGGTACGATATTGGCGTGGTGTTCCAACTCGGAAATCAGCACCGCCTGATCCGGGCGCATCACGCCACGGCCCCAGCTATGCGCCACCAGGTTGATCGCTTCCGTGCTGTTGCGCGTGAAAACCACTTCCCGCGCATCCGGCGCATTGATGAAGCGCGCCACCGCACCGCGTGCCGCTTCATAAGCATCAGTCGCCACTTCAGAAAGCCGATAGGCACCGCGATGGACATTGGCATAAGCCGTTTCCATGCAGCGTGTCATCGCCTCAATCACCGCGCGCGGCTTCTGCGCACTCGCGCCTGAATCGAGAAAGACAAGCGGCTTGCCGTGCTGCGGTTGCGACAGGATCGGGAAATCCTGCCGGATGCGATGGACATCAAAATTCATGATGCTGTCCCATGCCGGACCCACCAGCTATCCACGGCGGCGGTCAGCGCTTCACGCAGCACATCATCTGCCAGCCCTTCAAAGGCTTCATGCAGGAAGGCCTGCACCAGCATGGACCGCGCCTGATCCGCCGGCACGCCGCGGGAGCGCAGATAGAACAGGCTATCGGCATCCAAGGCGCCGATGGTCGCGCCATGGCTGCACTTCACATCATCGGCATAGATTTCAAGCTGCGGCTTGCTGTTCATCTCCGCTTCTTCTGAAAGCAACAGCGCCTGGTTCATCTGATAGCCATCGGTCTTTTGCGCTTCGCGTCGTACCAGGATCTTGCCCTGGAATACGCCGCGCGCCTGGCCCGCGAGCACCGTCTTGCAGGTTTGTCGGCTGGCGCAATCCGGCGCGGCGTGATCCAGCGCCGTGGTGGTATCCACCACCGCCCGGCCTGCTGCCAATTGCGCACTGTTCATGTGGCAGGATGCCTTGGGGCCTGTCAGCGCCGCATGAATCTCCATGCGCGTGAGCCGCGCACCGGCAGAAACCGCCATGGTGTCATAGCGCGCTTCAGCGGCAATCCGTGCATGGATCATGGAAAGATGAAAGGCGCCTTCGCCTTCCTGTTGCGCGCGCCCATGCGTCAGCACGGCACCTTCTGCCAGATCAATCTCAAATACCGGATTATGCAGGTATTGCGCGCTGCCACCTATCGCTGTTTCCAGCAGCGTGAGTTTCGCTCCCGCGCCAAGGTGGATCATATGGCGCGGATGGAAAGCGAAGGGGCGGCCTGGATCAACGGCGATGGAAAGCAGTTCCAAATGCCCAGCATCCACACCGGCCGGCACATCCAACACCAAGCCATCTTCAAACATCAATGTGTTCAGCGCGGTCATGGGATGTTCGGCCAAAGGCGCCAGCGCGCCCAAACGCCCTTCCAATTCTGGCAAACGCTGCGCTACAGAACCAACGCGATAGGCAAGCCCATCCAGCGTCGAAAGATCAGCACGAAAGCGCCCGTCCACAAAAACAGCGCGTGCTGCTGTGCGCGGCTTCGGCAGGCCCAGGCGGCCAGCAACGGCTGTGAGGGGCTCAGCAAACCCGGCCTGCGCCACGGGCGACAAATCCGTGTATTTCCATGCCTCAACACGCCGCGTCGGAAAGCCGCGCGCCGCGACATGCGCCGCCGCATCGCCGCGCAGCGTGGCAAGCCACGGCAGACGCGCCCCCGGTAAATGATCCTTGAGGCCCTGATAGCGCGCGAGGAAACCTGCCGCGCCTGATTGGACTGTCGCCGTCACGCCGCGGCCTGGATGGCGCCGTAACCCTGCGCTTCCAGCTCCTTAGCCAATTCCGGCCCGCCCGAGCGCACAATACGCCCGCCCATCAGCACATGCACGCGATCCGGCACGATGTAATCCAGCAGGCGCTGATAATGCGTGATCACCAGCGCGGAGAAGTTCGGCCCGCGCATGGCATTCACGCCATCGGCCACGATCTTCAGCGCATCAATATCAAGCCCGCTATCGGTTTCATCCAGTATGGCGAGCTTGGGTTGCAGCAGCGCCATTTGCAGGATTTCATTGCGCTTCTTCTCACCACCTGAGAAGCCAACATTCACGCCGCGCTTCAGCATTTCGTCATTCATGGATAGCGCCTTCATGCGTTCGCGCGCCAGTTTCAGGAATTGCATGGCATCCAATTCGCCCTCTCCCTTGGCGCGGCGAATGGCATTCAGCGCAGTGCGCAGGAAGGTTGCATTGCCAACGCCCGGCAATTCCACCGGGTATTGAAAGGCCAGAAACACGCCGGCGGCGGCACGTTCTTCCGGTTCCATCGCCAGCAGATCCTGGCCATGCAGCAGGGCTTCACCACCCGTCACCTCATAGCCATCGCGGCCAGACAGCACATAGGAAAGCGTGGATTTGCCGGACCCGTTCGGACCCATAATCGCATGCACTTCCCCCTGCGGCACCACCAGATCAATGCCTTTCAGAATGGGCTTGCCATCAACCTCAGCGGTCAGTCCCTTGATTTCCAACATCACCCAACGCTCCCTTCGAGCGAGATTTGCAAAAGCTTCTGCGCTTCCACCGCGAATTCCATCGGCAATTCCTTGAGCACTTCGCGGCAGAAACCATTGACGATCAGCCCCACCGCATCTTCCTGCGACAGCCCGCGCTGACGGCAATAGAAAAGCTGATCCTCGGCGATCCTGCTCGTGGTTGCTTCATGCTCCACCTTCGCACTCAGGCAGCGATTTTCGATATAGGGCACGGTATGCGCGCCACAGAGGTCCCCAATCAGCAGGCTGTCGCATTGCGTGAAATTGCGCGCCCCCGTCGCCTTGGCGCCAATCCTGACCAGGCCGCGATAGGTATTCTGCCCATGCCCGGCGCTGATCCCCTTTGAGACAATGGTGGATTTTGTGCGCGGGCCGATATGGAACATCTTGGTCCCGGTATCCGCCTGCTGATAATTATTCGTGATGGCAACCGAATAGAATTCGCCGACACTGTCTTCGCCCTGCAAGATGCAGGACGGATATTTCCACGTGATCGCGGAACCGGTTTCCACCTGCGTCCAGGAAATCTTGGACCGCGCGCCACGGCAGGCGCCGCGCTTGGTCACGAAATTATAGATGCCGCCCTTGCCCTCGGCATCGCCGGGATACCAATTCTGCACCGTGCTGTATTTGATGGTGGCATCATCCAAGGCCACCAGCTCCACCACCGCCGCATGCAGCTGGTTTTCATCGCGCATCGGCGCGGTGCAGCCTTCCAGATAGGAAACGTAAGACCCCTCATCGGCAATGATCAGGGTGCGTTCAAACTGCCCGGTGCTTTTGGCATTGATGCGGAAATAGGTTGAAAGCTCCATCGGGCAGCGCACGCCCTTCGGGATATAGACAAAGCTGCCATCGGTGAAGACAGCGCTATTCAGCGCGGCGAAGAAATTATCGCCCTGCGGCACGACGGAGCCCAGATACTTCTGCACCAATTCGGGATGCGTCTTCACTGCCTCACTGATCGGGCAGAAGATGATGCCATCCTTTTCCAGCCGATCCTTGAAGGTGGTCGCGACCGAAACACTGTCGAACACGGCATCCACCGCAATCGGCATGCGTGACTCCGCCGGCGCCTCACCAGCGCCTTCAACGCCGGCCAGAATTGCCTGTTCCCGCAGCGGAATACCCAGCTTTTCGTAGGTGCGGAGCAGTTCCGGATCCACCTCATCCAAGGATTTCGGCCCCACCTTTTGCTTTGGCGCGGCGTAGTAATAGGCATCCTGGTAATCAATCGGCGGATATTTCACCGCCGGCCAGCGCGGTTCTTCCATTTTCTGCCAGGCGGCAAAGGCGCGGAGCCGCCATTCCAGCAGCCAGGAAGGTTCTTCCTTCTTGGCGCTGATGAAACGCACAATATCTTCGGAAAGCCCCTTGGGGGCGAATTCCATATCAATATCCGTCTCGAACCCCCACTTATAGGCGGATTCCGTGACGGCCTGGACGGTTTCGATGGTCTCGGTAACGGCGGGCATGGTGTTGCTCTATCCAGCGACAAAAACGGGGGAGGCGGGTTCGGGGTGTGGCACCACGGCGGGCGGGCCGGCCAGATCGGCAATGGAAATGCCGGTAAGTGCGCGACGGATCGCCTCATTCACCGGGTCCCAGCGCCCGCGCACGGGGCAGGCGCTTTCGGTTTCACAAACGCCAAAGGTATTATCCACGCAGGCGGTCAGCGCGATGGGGCCATCCATGGCGGTGATGACGTCAATCAGCGGCATGTCAGCCAGGGGGCGGGTCAGGCGATAGCCGCCAAGCGCCCCGCGCCGGCCTTCGACCAGCCCGGCATGGGCGAGGATTTTCAAGACCTTGGCAACGGTGGGCTCGGCCAAGCCAGTCGCGCCGGCCAGGCCCGGGGCGGTCAGCACGCCGCCTTCCGCCGCGTCATCCAAGCGCGTCAGCACCACAACGGCGTAATCGGTCAGCTTTGAAAGCCGCAGCACGCGGGCATCCTCCTGCAATCCGGACCTTGATAGTCCTGTTTTCAGATGCGCCTTGCCTCCCTCCCTGTCAAGCGCTGGACGGGCCGCCGCGCCGCGCCCATTCTGCGGCCAATCACAACCCCGAGCAGGATAATCCCATGCCCTTTTTGCGAACCGATGACGGTGTTGACTTGTTCTATGAGGAAGCCGGCAGCGGCACCCCCATGGTTTTCGTCCATGAATTTGCTGGCGATTCGCGTTCCTGGGAATTGCAGATGCGGTTTTTCTCACGCCGCTATCGCTGCGTGGTGTTCAATGCGCGCGGCTATCCGCCTTCGGCTGTGCCGAATTCGGCGGCTTCCTACAGTCAGGACCGCGCGACGGATGACATTGCCGCGGTGATCAAGGGCCTCAATCTGGCGCCGGCCCATGTGGTTGGTCTTTCCATGGGCGCCTTTGCCACGCTGCATCTGGGCCTCAGACATCCACAACTGGCGCGCAGCCTGGTCGCCGCCGGCGTTGGCTATGGCGCCGCACCCGGCAAGCGCGACCAGTTCCGGGCCGAGGTGGATGCCACCGCCGCGCGCATCCGTGCGGAAGGCATGGACAAGATGGCTGATGTTTATTCGCGCGGCCCAACCCGCCTGGTGTTTGAGGAAAAGGACCCGCGCGGCTTCAAGGAATTCCAGTCCCAGCTTGCGGAACATTCAACCGAGGGTTCCGCGCTGACGATGCAGGGTGTGCAGCGCGAACGGCCATCACTGTTTGATCTGGAAGCCGGCTTCAAGCAGATGAAGGTGCCAACGCTGGTGATCGCCGGCGATGAGGATGACCCCACCTTGGAACCGTCCTTGTTCCTGAAGCGGACCATCATGAGCAGCGCGTTGCTGGTCATGCCGAAATGCGGCCACACCATGAACCTGGAAGACCCGGACGCTTTCAACCGCGCTGTCCTGGATTTCGTCACGCAAGTGGATTGCGGGCGCTGGACGCAGCGGATTCCGGAAAGCCTTTCCGGCGCCATCATCGCCGCGAAAGAGAAATAAGTTCAGATCGGGGGATTAAACTCCCCCGATTTCCCCTTGGCCTTCGCGGATCACTTCGTAAAGCGCAACCGCCGCCGCCGCTGCCACATTCAAGCTTTCCATCGCCTCAGTGATCGGCAGGCGCACCAGTTCATCACAGGTTTCGCGTTGCAGGCGCCTGAGGCCCGTATCCTCTGCGCCCAGCACCAAGGCCACGCGGCGATCCTTGGGGCGCGCTTCCGCGAGGGTGAGCGTTGCATCCCCCGTCAGCCCCATCACCCAAAATCCAGCCTTTTGCAGGCTGGCAATGGCGCGGGAGAGATTCACTTCCCGCACCACCGGCACGATATCCAAGGCGCCGGAGGCTGCGCGGGCCAGCGCGCCGGTCTCAGGCGGGGCATGGCGGTCCTGCAGCACCACACAGGCTGCGCCGAAAGCCGCCGCCGAGCGGAGAATCGCCCCCACATTGCGCGGGTCCGTGACCTGATCCAGCAGCAGCACCGGGCCATCGGAAGCCGCAATGGCATCTTCCAGGGCCACGGGTTCAAGCGGTTCCACCAGCAGCGCGACACCCTGATGCACCGCATCTTCGGTCAGGAAGGTGCCGAATCGCTGGCGTTCAATGCGTTCGGGCGGCAGGCGCCAGGGGCGGTTCAGCGCGGCGCGCAGGCTTTTCTCCGCGTCTTCCGTCACCAGCAGCCGGCGTGTCTTGCGGCGCGGGTTGCGAATGGCGGATGCCACCGCATGTTCGCCATAGAGCCAGAATGCGCCAGAACCCGCGCCGGCGCCGGGGCGCGGTGGGGCGGGACCTTCGGCTTCCATCGGTGCAGGGCCAGCCATACGCCGGCCACGGGGCGGCGAGGCTTCCTGCTCCTGGAAGCGGCCTGGGGAGCTGCGGTGCCCGCGCGGCGCTTCGGACTTATCCTCAAAGCGCGGGCGGCGCGTGGGCGATTGCGGGGCGGGGCCTTGCGGGCGGGCGCGGCCAGGGGGCCGCTTAGGGGGGCGTTGCATCGCATCCATGATGCGCCGAGCGCGCCAGAATGAAAACCTCACGCCTTTTTCCGCCCCATCCGTTGACAGGCAAGCGCCAATGCGGATAGTCCGCCCGCTCCCGCCAGCCCCGGTTACGGGCGAGCGGCTGTGGAGGGGTGCCCGAGTGGCTAAAGGGGACGGACTGTAAATCCGTTGGCTTGCGCCTACGTTGGTTCGAATCCAACCCCCTCCATATCAGCCCTTGTCGGTCTTGGCGTTCGTCAAGGCACGGGCAGGGGGGTTGGGAACAGCGCTTCGGCGCGGGTGTAGCTCAATGGTAGAGCCCCAGCCTTCCAAGCTGGTTGTGCGGGTTCGATTCCCGTCACCCGCTCCAGCGGGCGTGCGGGGTTGTTTCGTGAACGGTTCAATGAGGGTAGCGGGAAAAGGCCATGGCCAAAGCGAAATTTGAGCGGAACAAGCCGCATTGCAACATCGGGACGATCGGGCATGTGGACCATGGCAAGACGTCGCTGACGGCGGCGATTACCAAGGTTCTGGCGAAGGCGGGTGGGGCGACCTTCACGGCCTATGATCAGATTGACAAGGCGCCGGAAGAACGCGCGCGCGGCATCACGATTTCCACGGCGCATGTGGAATATGAAACCGCGAACCGCCACTACGCGCATGTGGATTGCCCCGGCCACGCCGACTATGTGAAGAACATGATCACGGGTGCGGCGCAGATGGATGGCGCGATCCTGGTGGTGTCTGCCGCTGACGGGCCGATGCCGCAGACGCGTGAGCACATCCTACTCGCGCGCCAGGTTGGCGTGCCGGCGCTGGTTGTGTTCCTCAACAAGGTTGATATGGCGGATCCTGATCTGCTTGAGCTTGTTGAAATGGAAGTGCGTGAGCTGCTGAGCAGCTACCAGTTCCCGGGCGATGATATCCCGATCATCCATGGGTCTGCGCTCTGCGCCTTGGAAGACCGCGATCCTGAGAAGGGTGAGCAGGCGATCCTGAAGCTGATGGAAGCGGTGGATGCTTATATTCCGCAGCCGGAGCGTCCGATTGATCGTCCCTTCCTGATGCCGATTGAAGACGTGTTTTCGATCTCTGGCCGCGGTACGGTGGTGACCGGCCGTGTGGAACGCGGGATTGTGCGCGTTGGTGAAGAAGTTGAAATCATCGGCCTGAAGGCCACGGTGAAGACGACGGTGACCGGCGTTGAAATGTTCCGCAAGCTGCTGGATCAGGGCCAGGCGGGCGACAATATCGGCGCGCTGCTGCGTGGCACGAAGCGTGAAGACGTGGAACGTGGTCAGGTGTTGGCCGCGCCTGGTTCGATCACGCCGCACACGAAGTTCAAGGCGGAAGCCTATGTGCTGACGAAGGAAGAAGGTGGCCGTCATACGCCGTTCTTCACCAATTATCGTCCGCAGTTCTACTTCCGCACGACGGATGTGACCGGCGTTGTGTCTCTGCCGGAAGGTGTGGAGATGGTGATGCCGGGCGACAATGTGTCCATGGATGTGGAACTGATTGCGCCGATCGCGATGGATGAAGGCTTGCGTTTTGCCATTCGCGAAGGTGGCCGGACCGTCGGCGCCGGCGTTGTCGCCAAGATCACGGCGTAAGAAAGCTTGGGGGCGGAGAGGTTTCGGCCTTTCCGCCTTTGGTTTGCGCGGCTAGGGTGGTTTTCGTCCTGGCCGTGTTTAGGGGTGTAGCTCAATTGGCTAGAGCGCCGGTCTCCAAAACCGGAGGTTGGGGGTTCGAGACCCTCCACCCCTGCCAGTTTTACTAATGCGTTTTCTCCGGGTGGGGGTCTGACAAGACTGCCGCCCGGTGATGTTTTTCAGGGGAACTGACATTGGCCAAGCTCGATCCCGCGCAGTTCGTTCGGGAAGTCCGTCAGGAAGCCTCCAGGGTGACCTGGCCTTCGCGCAAGGAAACGCTCATCACCACGGGGCTGGTGCTGGGGCTTTCGACCTTGGCCGCGATTTTCTTCCTGGTGGTTGATCAGCTGATTCAGTTGGCCATGCGGCTGGTCTTTGGTATCGGCTAAGTAAGGTTTTAAGGAGGTACGGCACCGTGGCCGATAAGAAATGGTATGTCGTGCATGTCTATTCTGGCTTCGAGCGCAAGATCGCCGAGCAGATCAAGCAACAGGCCGCGCAAAAGGGCCTGGCGGACAAGTTCGACGAAGTGCTGGTGCCGACCGAACAGGTGGTTGAGGTACGGCGCGGCCAGAAGGTGGATACGGACCGCAAATTCTTCCCCGGCTACGTACTGGTGAAGATGGAAATGACCGATGATGCTTGGCATTTGGTGAAGGATACACCGAAGGTCACTGGTTTCCTGGGCGCCCGCAACAAGCCCCAGCCCGTGCCGGCTTCTGAGGCTGAGCGCTTGCTCAAGCAAATGCAGGAAGGCGTGGATAAGCCCCGCAAGCCTGCAGTGGTCTATGAGGTTGGTGAACAGGTGCGTGTGGCCGATGGGCCCTTCACCTCCTTCAATGGTGTGGTTGAGGAAGTGGATGAGGAAAAGGGCCGCCTGAAGGTGAGCGTTTCCATCTTCGGCCGTTCCACCCCGGTGGATCTGGAATACGGCCAGGTCGAAAAACTGTAATGCGGGGAGGGTGCCTTAAAGGCACCCCCTTCAGCGGCGTATTAGCGCCGCTTCAAGCGTGTTTTCCAAAAGGCAGGCAATGGTCATGGGGCCAACCCCGCCTGGAACCGGCGTAATGGCACCGGCATGGCCAAGCGCTTCGGCATAGGCGACATCGCCAACCAGGCGGCCATCGCCCAAGCGATTAATGCCAACATCAATCACCACGGCGCCGGGGGCAATCCAATCCCCGCGCACCATTTCCGGCCGGCCTGCTGCCGCGATCAGGATTTCGGCGCGCCGGCATTCGGCGGGCAAATCGCGCGTGCGGGAATGGGCAATGGTCACGGTGCAATCCGCCCCCAAAAGCAATTGCGCCATGGGCCGGCCAACAATCTGCGACCGGCCAAGCACCAGTGCCCGGGCACCCTGCAGTGCCACGCCCGCTTCCGCCAGCAAATGCATCACGCCCCGCGGTGTGCAGGGCACCAAGCCCGGCTGACCAGCGGCGAGCCGCCCAGCATTGAGGGGGTGGAACCCATCCACATCCTTGGCAGGGTCCACCGCGGCAATCGCGGCCTCTGCTCGGATATGGGCGGGCAGGGGTAGCTGCACCAGAATACCATCTACTGCGGGATCGGCGTTCAGACGCGCGATTTCGGCCAGTAGGGCGGCTTCTGTCGTTGTTTCAGGCAGGTGCAGGGTAGCGCTATCGAAACCTGCCTCCAGCGCCGCGCGGTCCTTGTTGCGGACATAAACGCCGCTCGCGGGGTCTTCACCCACCCGCACCACACGCAAGCCCGGCTTGAAGGGTAGCGCTGCGATGCGCGCGGCAAGGCCAGCCCGTAGCTTGGCGCTGAGTGCCTTGCCATCAAGAATGCGTGCGGTCATGCCAAAGCCTCGATTCTAGGGATAAGCAGGGTGGGGTCGCCGGAGATGCGGAGCGTCTTTTCCCGCGCCGCAGCCCCTTGGGTGACTTCCACCACCGATACCGGAATGCCCAGGGCGGCCGCTAGTGCCTCACAAACCGCGCGATTGGCGCGACCATTTTCGGGGGCTTCGGTCACCGCTACGCGCAACCGGGGGCCGTCAACGCCCGGGCTTAAACCATCAAGCCCTGGGCGGCGGGATTTGGGTTGCACCTTCACCCGCACCAGCAGCGCGGCAGCTTCCGCGCGCCAGAAGCCCTTCATCTGCCAAGGCTGCTCCCCAGCAGGCCAAATTGGATTTCGGCCAGCAGGATGCGCGCCGCTTGCAGCAGCAGGATCAGCGCGACAGGTGACAGATCAATCCCCCCAAGATTGGGCATAAAGCGCCTGAGGGGGCGCAGGGCCGGTTCTGTCAGGCGGTGGAAGAAATCAGCAATCGCCCAGACCGCGCGGTTGCGCGTATCCAGCACATTGAACGCAATCAGCAGCGAGACAATGGCCCCGATGATGAGCGCCCAAACGAAAAGGCTGAGCGCGGTATCCACTAGCCAAAACAACGCGTGCATGAAGCCTCCTGCCAAGCCGGTACCGGCGCTATTGGGCGCGGCTGCCGGGAATCTCCCTGATATATCTTAAAGAAGGGCGCATGCCGCAAGCCTTTTGGTTTGTTGGTGGGTAATCGGAGTATCCGGATTTTGGGCTACCTTGACTTCGCGGTAAAGCTGGGGCACCTACGCGGCCCTTGGTGCGGGGCTGTAGCTCAGTTGGGAGAGCGCGTCGTTCGCAATGACGAGGTCAGCGGTTCGATCCCGCTCAGCTCCACCATGATATCCCTCTTTTTTATTGTGCCGCTTTCTTGCTCCGAATCTGGCTTGGACTTCGACTGCGAGCGTAGCGGTGGCGTTTGGCGCGTTTTTGGAATTGCAGCAAATTTATTGGAGTTTTGAATTCTTCGATCGGCATCGCCTTGGGGTGTTGGTTGCCGGTGCTGACCCCGATCAGGGGGGCGGGCCTTCATGGAATATGTTTCCCGGTCTTCGGTGAATGCGGTGGGTCTGCGCAGCGCATATAAAGCCGCAGCGCGCAGCATGCCGGAAAGGTTGCGCGCGCAGGTCGCGTCCAATGATTAGGTGGCCTTTGCCCGGTACAGATAAGCTGTTGATGCGTTGGTGATGGGCTTCCCCTCGTTTGCACCGCTCTGCTGAGGGCATCAGCGGTTCATTTTGCCTAAAATTTATGCAAAATTTCATGCCGCCGGGCGCAGTTATGCATTGCGACATAATTGCTCTCTTGTAATTTTTTATCTCCCACGCAATTCCTGCCCTCATGGCGGTCGGAACCTCGGCCGCTGGGAGATGAGGGAAACAATAATGAAACTCAAGCTGCTCGCCGCTGCCGCGGCGGCGTTCGTGACTTTTGGCATCGGTGAGGCTTTGGCTGGGCGTGACCTGGACCAGATCCGCCAGCGTGGCACGCTCCGCTGCGGGGTACAGGGGCCGTCAAATCCGGGTTTTGGGGTACCAGACAGTCAGGGCCGCTGGGGCGGGTTCAATGTAGAAATTTGCCGCGCCCTCGCGATCACCATCTTCAATGACCCGAGCAAAGTGGAATTTGTCCCGGTCACCACGCAAAGCCGCTTCCCGGCGCTGTCCGCAGGCGAAGTGGATGTGCTGTCCAACAACACCACATGGACACTCACGCGCGATTCCAATGTGAACCGCTTCAATTTTCCTGCCATCACCTTCTATGATGGTCAGGCCATCATGGTACCGCGCCGCCTTAACGTGACCAGTGCCCGCCAGTTGAATGGCGCCACGGTTTGCGTGCAGCCGGGCACCACCACCGAACTCAACATTTCGGATTTCTTTCGCGCCAATAATCTGCGCTTCACACCTGTGGTGATCGCCGATCTGGACGAAATTCGCCGCGCCTATGATAGCGGTCGCTGCGACGTTTTCACCAATGATTTCGCCGCCCTTGCCGCCCAGCGTACCCTGCTGACCCGCCCGGCGGATCATGTGATCCTGCCCGAGCGTCTGTCCAAGGAACCGCTGGCCGTCACCATCCGTCAGGGTGATGAAGAACTCACCAATATCGTCGCCTGGACCACCTTTGCCCTGATTGACGCTGAAGAAATGGGCATCACCCAGGCCAATGTGGAACAGATCGCAGCCAGCGCGACCAATCCGGTGATTCGTCGCCTCCTGGGTGTGGAAGGCAATATGGGGGAGAGCATTGGCGCCGCCCGGCCTGATTATGCCCGCGTCATCATTCGCACCTTTGGCAATTATGGTGAGATTTTTGAACGTCACCTCGGCACCAATACGCCGCTTGGGCTGGAGCGTGGTATGAACAATATCTGGACACGCGGCGGCCTGCTTTATGCGCCGCCGGCGCGCTAATCTTTCAGCGTGAAACAATGCCGCGCGCTGTCATGGTGCGCGGCGTCATGGTCGGGTGGCGGGTGAAGCAAGGCCCCCTTGCCTGCCCTTGACCCATGTTGCCGTTGGGAAAAGCTGCATGATTTCCAGTAACGCCACCGCTGCCATACCGCCATCGCGCGGGATTATTCCCTTACCGGGAACACGCCGCGGCTTGATGATCCAGGCCGCACTACTGCTTGCGGTTGTTTTGCTCTGCTGGTGGTTCTGGTCCAATGCGCAGGCGAATATGGCTGCGCGTGGCTTGCAATTTGGCTTTGCCTTTCTTGACCGATCAGCGGGTATCCCGATTGGTGAAAGCCCGATTCCCTATGCCCCCGCCGATACCTATCGCCGGGCGCTGATGGTTGGTCTTTTGAATACGCTGCGTGTTGCCATTTTCGGCATCGCGCTTTGTACGGTGTTCGGCATTCTGCTGGGCCTCGCCCGGCTTTCATCCAACCCGCTGCTGCGCGGCCTGGTTGGTGGCTATATCGAGGTTGTTCGCAATACGCCCCTAGTGCTTCAGCTCGTATTTTGGCACGCGGTATTGTTGCAGCTTCCCTCTGTACGCCAGGCGCTCAATCCGTTGCCGGGGGTGTTTTTGTCCCAGCGCGGCCTGAAAATTCCAGGGCTGATGGCGGATACTGCGTTGCTGGTGTTTCTTATGGCCGCGCTGCTTGGCGCCATTGCTTGGTGGCTGCTGCTGCGCCGCGAACGTGCGCGCCAGATCGCCACCGGGGATCGGCGTTCCACCCTGCTGCCGGGCCTTGCCATGCTATTGGGCTTTCCAGGCTTGGCGCTGGTGATCGGCTTTATGCCTATTGTTGAATGGCCCGAATTGGCCGGATTCAATTTTGAAGGCGGGCTCGCGCTATCGCCGGAATTCTTTGCGCTACTGGTGGGGCTGGTAGTTTATACATCAGCCTTCATCGCGGAAATCGTGCGCTCGGGGATTCAAAGTGTGCATAAGGGGCAGTGGGAAGCAGCGCGCGCCTTGGGTCTGCCGCCAGGGCGGGTCATGCGGCTTGTCATCCTGCCGCAGGCGCTGCGCGTCATCATTCCACCGCTCACCTCACAATATCTGAACCTCACGAAGAATTCTTCGCTTGCCATCGTCATCGGCTATCCGGATCTCGTGAGTGTCGCCAATACCTCGATCAATCAGACCGGTCAGGCGATTGAGGTGATTTCCATTTTCATGGGGGTGTATCTGATCATCAGCCTTATCACTTCGGCGTTGATGAATTGGTATAATGCCAAAGTCGCCCTGTTGAAGGAACGTTGATCCCATGCAGGCGATCATCACCAAAGCCCAGGCTGCACCACGCGGGCCATCACGGCTTGAACGCGCTACAGCCTTCATCCGGGCCTGTTTCGCTGGGCCGCTCAATAGCCTGATTACACTTGCTTGCCTTTCGGTGCTTTATTTTGCCGTACCGCCTTTCTGGTCCTGGGCTGTCACGAATGCGACCTGGGATGGCAATGCGCAGGCCTGCCGCGCCGCCGGGGGTGCCTGCTGGGCCTTTGTGCGGGAGAAGTTCTGGTTCTCCATCTTCGGCCTTTATCCGTTTGAAGAACGCTGGCGCCCCGCCACCATGATCGTCATCCTGGTCGCCATGGTGGTGCTTTCCACTATCAGGCGCTTCTGGGGACGTGGACTTTTGCTGGGTTGGGCGATTGCCGCAACTGCCATGTGGGTATTGATGCAGGGTGGCGTTTTCGGGCTTTCCTATGTGCAAACGCGCCAATGGGGCGGGTTGGCCATCACCGGTATCATTGCGGTTTATGGCTTGGCGCTTGGCTATCCATTGGCGATCTTGCTGGCGCTTGGCCGGCGTAGTGAATTGAAGCTGGTTCGCTGGTTTTGCACTGCCATCATCGAATGTGTGCGCGGCGTGCCACTGATTTCGCTTCTGTTCATGGCGGCCATCATGCTGCCGCTGTTCATGCCGCAGGGCGTCACGATTGATCGGCTGATGCGCGTATTGGTGGCCTATACGCTATTCACCGCAGCCTATATGGCCGAGGTGGTGCGTGGCGGGCTGCAAGCCATGCCGCGCGGGCAATATGAAGCCGCCGATGCAATCGGCCTGCGCTTCTGGCAGAAAATGCGCTTGATTATTCTGCCCCAAGCACTGACCATCACCATCCCCGCGCAGGTGAATACCTTCATTGGCCTATTCAAGGATACGACGCTGGTTGTGGTGATTGGCGTATTTGATTTTTTTACGACGCTGCGCGCCGCTCTGGGTGATCCGAATTGGCTTGGCTTCCCGACCGAAGCCTATCTTTTCGCGGCTGGTGTCTACTTCCTGCTTTGCTTTGCCATGAGCCGCTATTCGCAATCGCTGGAAAAAAGCCTCAGGCCGGAAACGCGGTAAACGTAACGCTACTCCGGCTGGATCCCCGCTGCGGCTACCACTTCGCGCCACTGCGGAATTTCCTGCCGCAATCGTTCGGCCAGCGGTGCTGGCCCGTTGAGCAGCAACTGAGAGCCGCGTTCGGCCATGCGGCGGAAAAGCGCGCTATCGGGCGAGGCCAATGGCGCCAATTCAGCAAGCAACCGCGCAACGGGCTCGGCGGGCATCGCCTTTGGCGCCATCAGCGCAAGCCAGGAAGTCACGCTATAGCGCGGCACATGTTCAATGATGGCTGGCACATTGCCCAGCAGCGGTGCGCGCAGGCTGCCCGTCACGCCAAGCGGGCGGAGCGTACCGGCGCGCAAATGCTCAAGCGGGACGGGGCCTTCTGAAAAAATGCTGTCAATATCGCCGGCCAGCAAGGCATTCATGGCAAGCGTCGCGCCACGATAAGGCACATGCTCCAGCCTAATCCCAGCCCGCTGCATCAGCAGCGCGCCCGCCAGATGCGTGGCAGTCCCGACCCCTGAACTGCCCCAGGAAACCTTCCCGGGATTGGCCCTGGCCAATGCGAGAAAGCGTACGAAATCAGCCGCTCCACTGGGGCGCCCCACAAGCAGCATTGGCGTATCGGTCACCAGCGTCACTGGCTGCAAATCCGTGAGCAGATCAAGCTCCGGATGGCGCCGCATGGCTGGCAGGGTTGTGATGGAAGAAGACGTGACAAGGAAACTATGATGATCCGTCGCCTGCGCCACATGCTGCGTGCCGAGTGAAACGCCCGCCCCGGAGCGGTGTTCATATATCACCGGCTGACCAAGCCGAGGCGTCAGGAATTCTGCCATGAAGCGTGCGGGAATATCCTGCGGCCCACCAGGCGGGAAAGGGCTAATCAGCCGCACCGCGCGATTGGGCCAAGTCTGGCCCTGCGCCAAGCTTGGCGCGGCAAGGCCTGCCCCGGCGGCCGTCAGAAAGGCGCGGCGGGTTGAAGCGATTATCGCCTTGCCCTCACTCAGCCCAAACACCGCCGATAAAGCGCGATCAGCCTTTCCCAATGGCGCTCCGCCCCTGGCTTGTCGAAGCACCAGCGGCCGGGGAAGGCGAAGCCGTGATGCACGGCTGGATAGACTTCCAATTCTCCCCTGGTGCCTGATGCTTCAAACAGCGCGCACAATTCATCCACCATGGGAAGTGGTGCCAATTCATCATGTTCGGCGCAGGCAATGTAAAGCTCCGCACTGCCTTGCCCCAGCGTCATATGCGGGCTTTCCAACGCATCACTGACAAGCCAGGTGCCATAGAAGGAAGCGGCAGCGGCGATGCGCCCTGGATAGCGCGCAGCGGCGGCCAAGGCGTAAGGCCCGCTCATGCAATAGCCATGCACGCCAACCGGGCCGGGGCGTACGTGTTTTTGCTGGTCGAGGAAGCCCAGCATGTCAGCGACATCTTCCATCACCGGCGGGATGGTCATTTTGGTGCGAATGGCGCGCATGCGGTCGCGTTCAGGGTCGCCCACCGTCAGCACGCCGGGGCCGAATTTCGAATCTCTCCCGGCACGGTAATAAAGATTGGGCAGCACTACGTAATAGCCGGTGGCAGCCAGGCGCCGCGCCATATCGTAAAGCTCCTCACGAATGCCGGGCGCATCCATCAGCATCAGCACGGCGGGGAAGGGGCCGTTGCGTTCCGGGCAACAGATAAAACTTTCCATCGCACCGGCGCGGGTCTGGATATCAATGATGTGTTCGATCATTGTGATTGCCCCTTTAATCCGCTTTCACGCCTGCGGCGCGAATGACCTCAGCCCAGGATCGCAGATCACTCGCAATGCGGCGGTTGAAGGTCGCCATATCCTCAAAACTTGGGGTCAGGCCGGAATCGAGCAGCCTCTGCCGGAAGGTTGGATTTTCCAGGCCCTTGCGGATGGCTTCCACCCAGGCGCGCGCCGCCTCGGCGGTGATAGCGCGCGGGCCGCACACGCCAAACCAGCCGGCCATTTCAAGCCCTGGCACCCAATCGGAAATAGGGCGCGCCTGCGGGAACAGCGGTGATCCCGCATTATCGCCCAGTGCCAGCAGGCGAAGTTCGCCACCCTGAATCTGGCGCATCACATCGCCAAGATTGGTGATCATGAAATCCGCGCGCCCGCCCAGAATATCCACAATCGCCGGTGTCGCACCGCGATAGGGCACATGGACAATATCAAGCCCGGTCTTGGATTTCAGCAATTCCACAGAAAGATGCTGGGCCGATCCAACACCTGCAGACGCATAGGACAGCCCGCCCGGTTTGGCACGCGCCGCCGCAAGCAAGCCCGCCACATCCTTATGCGGCCCATTGGCCGCCACCACCAAGCCATAGGTAGAAAGCGCCACATTGGCGATGCCGGTCATTTCCATGCGCGGATCAACCGGCAGGCTCGCCCCTGGCAGATTGGGTGTGATGGTCATGGTGCCCATCGGGCATTGCAGCACTGTGCCGCCATCAGGCGCGCTGCGCGCTACCACTTCAGCGGCGATCAGCCCATTGGCGCCAGTACGATTTTCGACAACACCGCGCGCGGGCAGATGCGGCGCGGCATATTCGGCAATGAAGCGGGCCATCAAATCCCCCGCACCGCCAGCGGCAAAACCGCTAATGACACGCACAGTACGATCCTGCGCCAAGGCAGGGCTGGAAAAGGTTAGGGCGGCGAGACCCGCCAGAAGCCATTTGCGCATGATATTCCTCCCCTTTTGAGGAGGAGCCTATCAGGATGGGGCCGCGCCGCAATCCAGCATATGCCGCAGTACGGAAAGCCGCGCCGCGCCATGTTCGCGCGTGGAGATCAATTCAAATCCTGGTGGGATTTCGGTTGCTTCATCGCGCCCGGTCTCGGCAATGATCAGCGCGCCGGGCGCGATCCAACCCTTGGCCAACAAACCCGCCAAGGCACGCGGCACCAACCCCATGCCATAGGGCGGGTCCAGAAACACCAGGCTGCAAGGCGCGGCAGCGATGGGTGGCGCGGTGACATCACTCGCAATCACACGGCAGGCATCGCCCGCTTTGCAGCCAGCGATATTGGCGCGCAGCGCCGCAAGGGCTGCGCGATCCTGTTCCATGAAAAAGGCACGCGCCGCGCCGCGCGACAAAGCCTCAAGCCCCATGGCGCCAGTGCCGGCAAAGCCATCCAGAACCACAGCATCTTCCAGCATATCGCGCCCGGCCCAGGGCGCGTGCCAAAGCTGGTCGAATATTGCCTGCCGGGCACGGTCACTGGTCGGGCGTGTCGTCAAGCCTGGCGGGGCGGTAAGCACGCGCCCCTTCCAGCGCCCGGCGATGATGCGCATCAGCCCTTGCCGCGGCGCGGTGTCTGAGGTCCGGCATGCCGCGCACGCGGGGGGCGTTGCGGTTTGGCGGCTTGTGCTTCCGGTGCTTCCGGTTCCACTACCGCGTCGCGCCCGCGCTTTGGTGCATCCAGGCCCAATTGCTCGCGCAATACCTTGGCATTCACTTCCTCCGCCGCCCCGCGCGGCAGGGATCCCAATTGGAAAGGCCCATAGGCGGTGCGAATCAGGCGCGTCACCGCCAAGCCAAGATGCGCCATGACTTTGCGTACTTCGCGGTTCTTGCCTTCGCGCAGCGCCACGGTCAGCCAGGCATTGGTGCCCATGCGCGCATCCAGCCCCGCTTCGATGGGGCCGTAAGCCACGCCATCCACCGTGACCCCGCGCGCAAGCGCGGCCAAGCCGCGTTCATCCACTTTGCCATGCACGCGCACGCGATAACGACGCAGCCAGCCATTGGCCGGCAATTCAAGCTTGCGCGCCAGCGCGCCATCATTGGTCAGCAGCAGCAAGCCTTCGCTGGTGAGATCAAGCCGCCCGACCGAAACCAAGCGCGGCAAGCCTTGCGGCAGATTCGCAAAAACCGTGGGCCGGCCTTCCGGGTCGCGATGCGTCGTCACAAAGCCGGTGGGCTTATGGTAGCGAAACAGGCGCGTGCGTTCCGGCATGGCGATGGGCTTGCCATTGACGCTGATCTGATCACCCGGGGAGATAAAAGTGGCGGGGCTGGTCACCAGCTTGCCGCCTAGCCGCACCAGCCCTTCGGCGATCAGTTTTTCCGCATCACGGCGGGAAGCTACACCAGCGCGCGCGAGGAATTTCGCAATGCGTTCGCCGCGCGGGCCTTCGGCTTCGGCTTCATCTTCGGCGTTCATGCGCGGCAGGCCGCGATGAAGGCGCGGAAAATCGCCGGATCATCGGGATCAACGGCATATTCGGGGTGCCACTGCACGCCGAGTGCAAAGCGATAGCCCGGGTGTTCAATACCCTCAATCACGCCATCGGGGGCCAGCGCATTTACCAGCGCGCCATCGCCAATACTCGCCACCGCCTGGTGATGCGCGGAATTCACCGCCATGCGCGGCTTGCCGATAATGCGCGACAGCATGCTGCCTTCGGTCAGCGTCACCTCATGCCCCGGTTCCGTGCGCGGATTGGGTTGTTCATGCGCCAAAGCGCCCGGCACTTCATCAGGTATGTGCTGGATCAGCCGGCCACCAAGCGCCACCGCCAGCAATTGCTGCCCGCCGCAAATCCCAAGCACGGGCTTGTCGCGCGCCAAGGCCGCGCGGGTTGCGGCCATTTCAAAATCCGTCCGCCCCGGCTTCAGCGTGACTTTAGGGTGCGGCGCGCCGCCGCCCCAAAGCGCCGGGTCCACATCAAAGGCGCCACCCGTCACCATCAGCCCATCCACCTCAGCCATATAGGCTTCCGCCATTTCGGGGTGATGCGGCAGCGCCACGGGCAAGCCGCCCGCCGCCACAATGGCCGAGAAGTAATTCCGCCTGAGCGCATACCAGGGCAGCTTGGACCAGCCGCCGGCTTCTTCGGAATCGAGGGTCACACCAATCAGGGGAAGGGATCGCATGGCGCAGCTTTAGGGCAGATCGGCGCCAAAGGGAATCGCGCATTCCCCCTGGACCGCCAAGGCAGGGCAGGGCAGGAAGCGGCCATGACCCCCATGGAACTGGCCCTTGAAGAAGCCCGCGCCGCCGCCGCCCGCGGCGAAGTGCCGGTGGGTGCCGTGGTGACCGACAAGGCAGGCCGGGTGCTGGCACGCGCCGGCAATGAGGTTGAAGCCCGCCATGACCCTTCAGCCCATGCCGAAATGCTCGCCTTGCGCGAAGCCGCCAGGAAGCTGGGTCAAACCCGGCTTACCGATTGCACCCTGACGGTCACGCTGGAACCTTGCCCCATGTGCGCCCAGGCGGCGTCCTTCTTTCGGGTCGCGCGGGTGGTTTTTGGCGCCTATGACCCCAAGGGGGGCGGGGTGGATCATGGGGCGCGGGTTTATGCCGCTTCTTCCTGCCATCACCAGCCGGAAGTGGTGGGGGGCATGCGGGAAGGGGAAGCGGCCACCCTGCTGCGCCAGTTTTTTGCCGATAAGCGTTGACCAGGTGTTAATTTTACCAATGTAGAATAATAAGCTGTATTCGTTTGTTTTGGGGCGGCGTGGGATGCGCGTGTTGGATGGTCGTGACCTTCTGAAGGGGGGCGACCATGAATTCATCGTCAATATCTATCGGCTGATCCTCAAGCGTGGGCCGGATGAACACGGCTATCGTCATTTTCGCGATGTGCTGGAAGCTGATCCGAACTGCCGGCGGCGCATTGTTGAAAACATGATCGCCAGCGCTGAGGCCCTGCGCCTGAATGAGGAAGTGCTGATCACTTGGGAAGAAGACGCTTCCTTCAGCAAGCCGCTGCAGGAATTATCGGCTGAAGCCCTGCTGGTGCTGTTCCGGCAAAAGCTTGATGGGCTGGATAGGCCGGCCCGCGCCCATTTGGCGCCGACGCTTAAGGAATGTCTGGCCTTGGTTCGCGGGCGCCGCCGCTGGTGGTGGTTCCGGCGCAGGCGTGCTGCATAATTTCGCCTTGAAGTGAGCGGAAAGAATTAGTGATGGCCCAAGCCTTGGCAGGCGGGCGTTTGGGGTTCAGTTTCGCCCCTTATTCTTCGAAAGGGTCCCGGGCCTGATGAGCGAACCTCGCCCCATTCAATTGTTCGATGTCATGGCCCAGCAAAAGCTGATCCGTGCGGATCTGGATCGGCGCATTGCCGCGGTGCTCGATTCGGGGCGCTTCATCATGGGGCCGGAAGTGGCTGAGCTTGAAGCGGGCTTGGCTGCCTTCGCCGGCGCGGCGCATTGCGTTGGCGTTTCCTCTGGCACGGATGCGCTGCAAATCGCCATGATGGCGGAAGGGATCGGGCGCGGCGATGCGGTATTCCTGCCCGCCTTCACCTATACCGCCACCGCTGAAGTGCCTTTGGTGCTGGGCGCCACGCCGATTTTCGTGGATGTGGATAAGTTCAGCTACAATATGGACATTGCCGATCTTGAGCGGCGGGTTGCGGAGGTGAAACGCCGCGGTTGGCTTCGCCCCCGCGCCGTGGTTGGCGTTGATCTTTTCGGCCTGCCAGCGGATTGGCCCGCCATTGAAGCGATTTGCGCGCGCGAAGACATGTTCGCCCTGGATGACGCGGCGCAGGCTTTCGGCGCAAGCCTGAATGGCAAGAAGCTAGGCCGATGGGGGCACGCCGCAGCGCTTTCCTTCTACCCGACCAAGACACTGGGCGCTTATGGCGATGCTGGCGCGTTGCTCACGGATGATCCGGTGCGCGCTGAGCTGTATCGGAGCCTTCGCACCCATGGCGAAGGCAAGACGCGCTATGAGGTTGAGCGCACCGGCATGAATGGCCGGATAGACACGATCCAGGCGACTATTCTGGCAGCGAAGCTGCCGCTGCTGGAGGGTGAACTGGCCATGCGCGCCAAAATCGCCGCTGTCTATAACGCGGCTTTCGGCGCCAAGGTCGGCATCCAAGCCGCCCCTGTTGGCGCGGTGAATGCCTGGGGCCTTTACACCATACGGCTCCGCGATAGCGACCAACGGAGCAAGGTGCAGGCGGCTTTGACCGCCGAGCGGATTGGGAGTGGCATTTATTATCCGAAGCCGCTCCATCGCCAGCCCGCCTATGCCGCGCATCACGCCGCCGCGTTTTTGGGCGATGCAGCGCCGCTTGCCATCAGTGAAAGGCTGGCGGGGCAGGTGCTGTCCCTGCCGATGCACGCCTATATGACCGAAGAAGATGCCGCCCATGTGGCCGATGTGGTGCTGAATAGCTTGTAAATCGCCACAAGCTTCGCCAGCATGATCGCTTCTGACATGGGGGCGCGTCATGCGTCGTCGCACGCTTCTCGCTGCCACAGGCGGCGCTGTCCTTGCCGGGGTTGGGTCAACGCGTGCTGACGAAGCGGTGGATGTTGCCCTCGTGCTCGCCGTTGATGTTTCGCGTTCGATTGATGAGGATGAGGCGAAGCTGCAACGCGAAGGCTATCGCGAAGCGGTGACCGACCCAGCGGTAATCGCTGCCATTCGCGGCGGCATGATCGGGGCGATTGGCGTTGTGTATATTGAATGGGCGGGCATTGAATATCAGCGCACGGTGCTGCCCTGGACACGCATTGCGTCTGAAGCTGATGCGCGGAGTTGGGCCGAAGCTTTGGCGCGCGCGCCGCGTGCATCACTTTCCTGGACCTCGATCTCCGGCGCCATCATCCATGCACGGCGCGAATTGGCTGCCTGCCCATTTGAGGCGACACGGCGGGTGATTGATGTCTCTGGCGATGGGCTGAACAATAGCGGCCCGCCGATTGAAGTGCAGCGTGATGAGGCTGTGGCGGAAGGCATTGTCATCAATGGCTTGCCGATTGTGAATGACCGCCCAACCTTCGGCCGCCCGCCACCGGCCAATCTTGATCTGTATTTTCGTGATCGCGTGATCGGCGGGCCGGGAGCGTTCTATATTGTTGCCGAGGATTTCAACAGTTTCGGCCAGGCGGTGAAGCGCAAATTGATCAGGGAGATCGCCTGAAAGGCGCTATCGCTCGGTCGGTGATGGCGCCGTCAGTCGCGCTTGCTTGCATTGACGACGCTGTCCGGTGTTACGGGGAAGGCGGCCAGGCTTTTTTCCACCAGATTCGGTAGGCTCCGACAAAGCTCAGACACGCGGGGCATATCGCGCGCCACGCAGGCCTCCTCCAGCGAAGATGCAATGGAACGCAAAGCTGCTGCACCAAAAGTGCCGGCTGCGGATTTCAGCCCATGGGCTTCTTCTTCAATCACCGCGACATCATCGGTTTCACTAAGCCGCGCCACGCGTGCGCGGGTTTCATCGGCAAATACTCCAATCAGGCGCGGCAAGCGCCCCGGCCCGACTGCGGCGCGCAATTCCTGCAAGGTGGTATGGTCAATCAGGGTCGGGCCAGCCGGGTTCGGTTCCTCCACCGCCGCACGAGAGCGACGCGGCCGATTTTCCAGCATATCGGAAACCGCAGCGAGCAATGCGGTTAAATCCATGGGCTTGGCCACATGCGCATCCATGCCCGCTTCAAGGCAGCGTGCTACCTCGTCCGGCATGGCGGCGGCTGTCATGGCGATGATTGGCACGCGCCCAGCCGGGCCTTCCAGGCCGCGAATCGCAGCCGTCGCCGCAAGCCCATCCATGCGCGGCATGCGCACATCCATCAGCACCAGATCATAAGCGGCGGTGCGCGCCGCCCCCAGCGCTTCTTCGCCATCGCGTGCCAAATCCACCGCATAGCCGGCCTTGCGCAAAATGGCAGCGGCGACAAGCTGATTGGCTTCCCCATCTTCCGCAATAAGGACCCGCCCGCGCGCACCGGGCAGCGGTTTTGCTAGCGCGGGTCTGGGCAGAAGCGTGCTTGGTGGGCGGCCGGATTCGGCAATCGGGCGCAGCGGAATTTCAAAGGAAAAGGTGGATCCCTTGCCGGGGGTGGAAGCCAGCACAATCCGCCCGCCCATCAGCCCGACCAAGCGCTTACAGATCATGAGGCCAAGCCCTGAGCCGCCGTAGCGCCGCGCGGTTTCTGGCCCACCCTGCGCGAAGCGCCCAAAAAGCCGCGCCTGCACTTCGGGGGGCATGCCAATGCCCGTATCGGCAACGGCAAAACGCACCAGGCCATTCGCTTCTGCGCGTTCCACCCGAATGCCAACGCCGCCTGCGGCGGTGAATTTCACCGCATTATCGGCAAGGTTAAGTAAAACTTGGCGGAGCCGCCGCGCATCACCAATCACACGCGCGGGCAGCAAGGGGTCAATGCTGGCCGAAAGCCGAATGCCCTTTTCCGCCACAGCGGGTGCCAGCAGATCAAGCACTTCGGCAACCGGTGCGGCAAGGTCGAAAGCTTCTTCCTCAATCGCCAAATGCCCCGCTTCAATGCGCGACAGATCGAGCATTTCATTCACGGTCGCGAGTAGTAATTCACCGCAGCGCCGTGCGGTTTCCGCATAGGCGTGCTGTTCGGCATCAAGTGTCGTGTCCAGCAGCAGCGAAATCGTGCCCATCACACCATTCATCGGCGTGCGGATTTCATGGCTCATGAAGGCAAGGAAGTCGCTTTTCTCCGCATTGGCGCGTTCTGCCGCGCGGCGGGCGCGTTCCGCATCGCGCGCGAATTGCTCGCGCGCGGAAACATCATGCTGGATGCCGAAAATGTAGCGGACCTCTCCATCTTCGCCCAAAACCGGAGAGAGATGGAGTTCATTGACAAAACGCGATCCATCCTTGCGGTGATTGACGATTTCAACGTCAATCGCCTTGCCCTGTTCGATCGCGTCACGCATGGCTTGGATGTGGCGCGGGTTGGTGCCCGGGCCTTGCAGGAAGCGGCAATTGCGCCCGATGACTTCTTCTTCCGCATAGCCAGTGATGCGATAGAATGCTGGATTGGCGTAGATAATCGGGCAATCGGGCAGGTTCGGATCACAGATGACAATGCCGGTTGGCATCGCAAGAACAGCGGCGCCCAGCACGCCCTGCAATGGCGACGGCAGATTAGCCGAAAGGTTATTCGTTGTAGGAGACGAGCGCTTCGAATGGGACATCGAGCTTCCTCCTCCCTTCAAGAAATGAAAGTTCAATCAGCGCGGCCGCTGCGGGCACTACGGCGCCGGCTTGGCGCAGCAAGCCAATGCCCGCGGCCATGGTGCCGCCGGTCGCCAGCAGATCATCCAGGATCACGACTCGCTGGCCGGGGCTGATCGCATCAGCCTGCATTTCAATCCGGTCCGTGCCGTATTCCAGCGCGTAATCAAGGCCGATACGCGCGCCCGGCAGCTTGCCCCGCTTGCGGAGCATGATGAAGCCAAGCCCCAATTCAAGTGCGAGTGGCGCGGCCATCAGGAAGCCGCGACTTTCGATTCCCGCCAGGATATCGGGCTTATGCGGGCGGATGGCTGCGGCCATTTCTGTCATGGCGGCGCGCCAGGCTGGGCCATGCCGAAGCAGGGTGGAGATGTCATAGAAAAGGATGCCCGGCTTCGGAAAATCCGGAATGCCGCGGATATGCGCTTTGAGATCCAGTTTATCGAAAGTGCCTGTCACGTTGCTTCGCTGTCTTTGTTTGTGCTGTTCCCAGCGGCAGCACTCCACCGCCGCGTCAGACCCTGCCAAGCTGAGCCCTTCCCTGTGGATCATAGTTACATGACATCTTAAATGTCCAGCATAGTTGACACTTCTGGCAAAATTTCTCGGCCACACCTAATTATTGGAAATGTCAAAACCCATGCTCGCCGGCATCGCCGGCATTATCGGCTTTCTAGCTTATGTGGCGACAGTGATTGTGCTTGCAGATCATGTGCTTGGCACACATTGGACGGTCGAATTCGTCTATTTCACCTTGGCCGGGATTGCCTGGGTATGGCCTGCCAAGGCCCTGATTATTTGGGCTGCACGCTGATGAGATTGGTCGGAGTGAGAGGATTCGAACCTCCGGCCCCTGCGTCCCGAACACAGTGCTCTACCAGGCTGAGCTACACTCCGATGCCGAACTTCGCGGGAGAGCGCGGTATAGCCGCCAGGGCAGTGGGCCGCAAGCCGGCTAGCCCCTTCCAGTCACCAGGGCCTGGACGCCCAATTTTATTGTAAACCGTTGGCCGAAGCGCTAGGCAAATCATTACCCCGCATTTTGGAGAACCCCATGAAAGCCTGGAAACTTGCCGCTGCCATTGTCACCGTGCTTTCTACCGCCGCCCCTGTCTGGGCGCAGGGTGATGTGATTACCGCTCGCCGTGATGGCTTGAAAAGCGTCGCGCGCCAGATGGAAGGTATCAAGGCCGTGGTGGATCAACGGAGCGACACGCGCGCCACCACTGCTGCCATCGCCGAAATGATCAGTTTTTTTGATGGCTTTCCGGCGCGTTTCCCGGCGGGGAGTAGCACAGGGGAAACTCGCGCCCTGCCGGCCATTTGGACCGATCGGGCCGGCTTTGAAACGGCCAATGCGAATATGACGACCCAGCTTCGTGCCTTGCAAGCGGCGGCTAATGCTGGCGACCAAGCGGCCTTTGGTGCCGCTTTTCAGCAAACCGGCGCCACGTGTGGCGCCTGCCATCGGCCCTATCGCGGGCCGGCCCGGTAAGCGTTTCCCGCTCTGAACGCTTTCCTAGGGGCGCGGTTTTCTAAAAGAAGCGAATAAACAGGAAAACCGCCGCGCCCGCCAAAACCCGCAAGCCAAGCGCAAGACGCCCTGGCGCAAGCCTCGGTGGCTTGACCCCTTCCGGCACCAGCTTTTCCCCTGTGAGCATGGGCATCACCAATTCATGCCCTTTCACCAACTTGTACAGCATGATCGCCAGGACATGCAGCGCAATAGCCGCCAGCAGATAGCGCTGTATGCCAAGGTGGAGTGCCGAGAGTGATTCTGAGGTTGCTTCACCCACTTTCAGCGCCAGCGGGCCATGCTGCGAATAGCTGAAGCCAGGGTCGTGATTGGCGAAAAGCCCGCTGAAAGCTTGGGTCAGCAGCAGCGCCAAAAGGACAACCACCATCCAGCCCCCCGCAGGGTTATGGCCGGTTTCCTTGTCCGGATCGCGTTTCGTGAGCTTGGATAATTGCCGCAAGGCGGAAAGGGGTGATTTCAGGAAATGCGCAAAGCGCGCATTCTCCGAACCCACAAAACCCCAAAGGATGCGAAACAAAACCAACGTCAGAATCGCGTATCCAGAAGCATAATGCAGTGTCCAGGCGCCGCCCTTGCCGCTGGCATAGGATGTCGCGACCAGCGCAATCAGGGTCCAGTGGAAAAGCCTGACAGGGCGATCCCAAATGCGGATTCGGGTGGTTCCTGTGCTCATTTTTCCCGCCGATCGCTGTTGCAGCCGAGGCCCGTGTTGCGGCCCACTGACATGACATTTAGAAGTCTTGAACGGCATCCAGAGCATAGGCAAGGGGTGTTCGCCGCCATTGCCGCGGCCGGGGGGCAGCAGAATGAATGTCAACCAATCCGGCGGATTGACCGCCAAGAAGCTGATTGTGCCAGCCTTGCTGCTGGTTTTCGCCTTATTGGTTTTTCTGGGCTGGCGTGGGCTTTGGGCGCCCCAGCAAAATAATGCGTCCCAGCCAATGCGTGCCCCGCTTGCCGAATCCGGCCCCGGTGCCGCGCAGGGTAATGCCGGTCAGGGGGCGCAGCCTGCGATTCCGCCTGCCCCCACGCCCCCTGACCTTGCCAGCCCCGCCAGGGAAGCGGCGCGCGCCGAGGCCTCCGCGCCAAATGCTGCGCTTCCCGCTATGATCCCACCGCGTTTCGATGTGGTGCGCGTAGGCGCACGGGGCAGTGCCGTGATCGCAGGCCGCGCCGCGCCGGGGGCGGATGTGATTGTGCTTGCGGATAATGGTCGCGAATTGGGCCGTGCACGCGCCGATCGGCGCGGCGAATTTGTCATTCTGCCGGCTGATCCGCTGCCACCAGGGACAATGGAGCTCAGCCTGCGCGCCCGTTTGGGTGATCAGGAGGTAACCGGCCCCGATACTGTGGTGCTGGTCGTGCCCGATACCGCCGCCGCGATGGCGGAAGCAGCGCGGCCAGCCCCGGAAGCGGGGCGCTCTGCTGACCCCCCCGCGGCTGCCCCACCCGGGCCTTTGGCGGTGCTTATCCCAACGCAGCCCGAAGTTTCTGGGCCGCGGTTATTGCAAGTTCCCGAGCCCACGCCGTTGGATCGCGGCGCGCCGCGGCTTGGCATTGATTCGGTTGAATATGACCAAGCCGGTTCAATGCGATTCGCCGGCGGGGCGCAGCCTGGCGCCAGGCTCAGGCTTTATGTGGATGAAAAATACATCGGCGATGCGGTGGCGGATGCGCAGGGCCGCTGGGCATTGATGCCGGAAAGCCAGCCGAGCATTGGCCGGCATCGGCTGCGTGTGGATCAAATCTCGCCGGCAGATGGGCGCGTTTTGGCTCGTGCTGAAGTGCCCTTCCAGCGCGAAGACCTCCCGCCCGAGGCCTTTGCCCAGCAGCGCATTGTGGTGCAGCCGGGCAATAACCTATGGCGCATCGCCCGCGCCACCTATGGGCGGGGTACCCGCTATACGGTGATTTATCAGGCCAATAAGGATCAGATCGCTGATCCGAACCTGATTTTCCCCGGTCAGGTCTTCGCGCTACCCACCGCCCAGCCGGCGCCGGCAGCTTCCAACCGGTCCAGGTAAGGGTCCAGCGCAAGGACAAAGCGCACCAGCGCCGCGACCAATTCGGGGGAGTTGGTTGGCGGCACCACGGCCAGGGCCGCTTCAAAGCGAATCCGATGATCCGGCGTCAGGCCGATTTGCCAGCCCGCCGGCAGGCCAGGTGTCAGCGCGGCTAGGGTGGCGAAGCTGGATTGGCGCTGGTCCCTGCCCTCAGCGGTCGAAGGAATGCGCGCGGCGTCCGCTTCCACCGCAAGCCCAGCGCTGCTGAGTTCCGCCCTGCAAAGCCGGCCCCGCCAGTCAAAGGTGAATTCCAAAGGGCGGTCCGGCAGCATGGGCGCCAGACGGCCTTCGGGGTCTATGGCCATCGGGCCCAGGGTGATCATATCCATGGGACGCATTCTTGTGCATTTTTAGTAAAAACACTGTAAGCGACCCCGCATGGCACTCGGACAAAGTCTTCGCATGGTTCTCGCCCGGCCTCATCCGGCGGCGAGGCCCTTCCTCATCGGTGGCGCTGCGGTGGCGCTGCTTGGCGGCGCCCTGCTGGGCGCTTTCCTGTTTTGGCTCGGCGTCGCGTTCACGCTGTTCTGCCTTTACTTCTTCCGCGACCCCGAACGCGTGCCGCCCGAGCGCCCGGGCCTGGTGCTGGCGCCGGCGGATGGGCATGTCGTTTCCGTCATGCCGGCCAAGCCGCCGGTGGAATTGGGCATGGGCGAGGAAACCCGCTGGCGCATCGCGATTTTTCTCTCAGTCCTTGATGTGCATGTGAACCGCATGCCAACCGATGGCACCGTCACCCGCATTGCCTATCATCACGGCAAATTCCTCAGTGCCAATCTGGATAAGGCGAGTGATGAGAATGAACGCAATGCAGTCGCACTTCGCCTGCCCGATGGGCGCGATATTGCGGTGGTGCAGATTGCCGGGCTGATCGCGCGGCGCATTCTGTGCGATGCGAAGGTGGGCGATGTGGTGCAAGCGGGTGATCGCTTCGGCATTATTCGCTTTGGCAGTCGCACCGATGTTTATCTGCCACCGGGCGTGCAGCCCATGGTCGCAGTCGGCCAGACCATGATTGGTGGTGAAACGGTGCTGGCGGAGTTGCAGGCGCGATGAATAACGCCCCGCAAGGCGCGGCGCCGGAAGGGCGCATCAGGCGGCTCAGGCGGCGTTTTCGCCCGCGCACCAGGCCGCGTTTTGAAGGGCAATCCTTCAATCGCTTGATTCCGAATATTCTGACCATGCTAGGGCTTTGCTGTGGCCTGGTTGCCATTCGCGCAGCCTTTGAAGGGCGTTTTGCCGAAGCCGCCGTGCTGATTGTGGTGGCGGGTGTGATTGATGGGCTGGATGGGCGGCTTGCGCGCCTGCTGAAAGCGACCTCTCGTTTCGGGGCGGAATTCGATAGTCTGGCGGATTTTCTGTCCTTCGGGGTTGCGCCGGCGCTCGTGCTCTATATCTGGGCGTTGCAGGATTATCGCGGCATTGCTTTTGTGCCTGCCTTGCTTTTCGCTGTTTGCTCCTCGCTCCGCTTGGCGCGCTTCAATGCGGCGTTGGATGTCGGGCCGGCACCAAAGCCCGCCTATACTTATAATTTTTTCACCGGCGTACCGGCGCCGGCGGGGGCGGGCTGCGCGCTATTTCCGCTTTTCGCGTGGCTTTTCTTCACGCAAATCGAAATGCCCTTGCTGGCTAGCATCATGCGCAACCCCGTGCTGGTGGCAGGCGTTCTGATCCTGGTGGGCGGGCTGATGGTGAGCACACTGCCCACCTGGTCCTTCAAGAATTTCAAGGTGCCGCGCGCGGCGGTATTGCCGCTGCTGCTGGGCGTTGGCTTCTATATGGCGCTGCTTTTTGCTGAACCCTGGGGCGCGCTTGCCATGGCGGGCATTATTTATCTTGGCATGTTGCCCTTTTCGGTGCGGTCTTATTTGCGGTTGAAGCAGGAAGCGGAAAGCCTGCTGGAACCGGTGCTGGTTGCTGATAATGGCACGGGAAAGACCGCGCCCTGATGCTGCGTGGCCGGCTTGAATTGCCCCTGGCGGGTAGGCTGATCAGCATTTCGGGCGGGCCATTTGATGCCATGCCGGAAGGTGCCCGCGGGCTTTGCCTGGAAGCGGGCGCCGCGCGCGTCGGAGAAGCCGAATGGCAGCTTGATGTGCCGGATTACGGCGTGCCCGATGCGGCAGCGTTGCGGGCGATATTGGAGCAGATGCTGGAAGCGATGCGCGCCGCACCCGATGGCGCTTATCATATTGGCTGCAAGGCAGGCATTGGGCGCACCGGCACCGTCATGGCCTGCCTTGCCATCATGGCCGGCGCGGTGGAAGGCGACCCGGTGGCGTGGCTGCGCGCTGCCTATTTTCAGGGCGCGATTGAAACCCCAGGGCAGGAAGCCTTCGTGCGCGGCTTTACGGCTGCGGGTTCGGTCCCCTAACATTCCTGCGCTGTGCAGGAGAAACGCGATGCCCCAAATCCTCGATCCCCAAACCATCGCTGATTATGACCGTGATGGCGCGGTGGTGATCCGTGGCGCCTTCGCGCCGCATTGGGTTGAGCTGCTTGCTGCCGGTGTTGAACGCAATCTGCGAGAGCCCGGCCCCTTCGGCAAACGCTATACGCCGGAAGGCAAGCCCGGCATGTTCTTTGGCGATTACTGTTCCTGGCAGCGCATTGCGGAATATGAGGCGTTTTTGCGCCATTCCCCCGCTGCCGCGATTGCCGGCGCGCTAATGCAAAGCGGCAAGGTCAATCTGTTCCATGAACATGTGCTGGTGAAGGAACCAGGCACGGAAGAACCGACACCTTGGCATAATGACCAGCCCTATTGGACGGTGGAGGGCTGGCAGGTTTGTTCGCTCTGGATCCCGCTTGATCCTGTGGCGCGGGAGAATGGCGTTGAATATGTCGCGGGGTCGCATCGGCGGGGCGAATGGTTCAAGCCGAAGCGCTTTGCCGATAGCGCCGACCATCCTTCTGATGATCCGCGCTTTCTGCCGGTGCCCGATGTTGAGGGTAATCGGGGTGATTACACATTGCTGGGTTGGGATTTGCAGCCCGGCGATTGCGTGGCCTTCCATGGGCTGACGCTGCATGGCGCGCCGGGCAATCGCAGCGGCAAGCTGCGCCGCCGCGCGGTTTCAGCGCGCTGGACCGGCGATGATGCGGTGTTCACGCGCCGCAAGGGGATAGAAAGCCCGCCCGCACCGACGAATGCGCCGGCGCATGGTGCCGCGATGGATAGTGAGGTGTTTCCGGTGGTTTGGCGGGCGGCTTAGGGTGGGGAAGGCCGTTATTAGGAGGGTAAAGTCGGCAACCCTTGCCTAGAAGTTCGTCAATAGGGTGCGCCAAGAACAGGCGATTGCGCGTCCGTGCCGGCACAGATTTTATGTCACAAACCATCAACACAGAGGTGACCAGCCAGAAGAAAACTGCCAAACTCTTCGCCGTTTGATGGCAACTTCCAAGGTGGCCACTGTGAGGGAAATTTCGTAGGTGTGCACACATACCGCGCATGCTTTGACCGTAAGAACGGGTACGACCCAAAGGAAAAGCTATGGAGATTAAGAAAGAAACCATTCACAATATGTCTGCAAAGGAAGTTGAGAAAATTCTTTCATT
>JBPCSO010000025.1:0-5364 GCA_051007055.1 Roseomonas sp. | reverse complement strand
CGCGTGAGGCGATTTATGCTGAAGTGCTGCGCGATAGCTTGGCGCGCTTGAAGGCAGCGCTGGAAGCGGGCGCAGCACAGGATGGGTTTCGCGGCGCGGCACTCGCCTTGTTTGATTTCTATGCTGCGCATCAGCAGGAATTGGCGCTGGGCTTTTACCTGGGGGGCGGGGGCTTGGGACCACGCGGGCTGGGGCAGGGGCTTGATCCCGGTTTGAATGCCGCGCTGATCGCCGCATTGGCACCCATGCGCGCGCTTGGCGGGCTGGAAGCCGCAACGGAAGCCTTCGCGCTAGCCGTTGGTTTGCTGGTGATGTCGGAAACACGCCGTATCCGGCTATTCGGGCTTTCCGCCCGCGCGCTGATGGAGAGCCATTTGGCGCGGCTGCCGCAAAGCACAGGCTGATCGGCTTGCCGCACCACCGCCCCTGCGCGATGATGCATCACGGGAAAAGGGAATACGCCAATGAAGCAAATGACGCTGGTGGCCTTTCTGCAGGCGCAGAATTGCTCAAACTATGTGGGCTCCTGGCGCCACCCTGCGACTATGCAGGATTACCTGCGTCCGGAATATTATCAGCGGATCGCCCGCACCCTGGAAGCCGGCTGTTTTCATATGGCGTTTTTTGATGATCGGCTGGCCATGCCCGATATCCTTGGCCATGAACATGCGGAAGCCGTACGGAATGGCATTCGCGTTGTGAAGCTTGATTTGATTTCGATCCTGACGGCGATGGGGCTTGCCACCTCAAAACTTGGGCTCGGCGGTACCTATTCCACCACCTATTACGAACCCTTCCATGTGGCGCGGGCGTTCGCCACGCTTGATCACATGCTGGGCGGGCGCGCCGCCTGGAATGTGGTGACATCGCTGAATGACAGTGAAGCCCACAACATGGGCGCGGATGATCATCTGGAACATGATCTGCGCTATGATCGTGCCGATGAATTCATGGAAATCGTTCTTTCGCATTGGGATTCTTGGGGCGATGACGCCATCATCCAGGACCGCGAGAGTGGTATTTTCGCCGATGCCTCGAAGGTTCGGCGGCTGGACCACAAAGGCAAATGGTTCAAAAGCCGCGGTCCTTTTACCGTACCGCGCACGCCGCAAGGCCGCCCCGTTCTGATCCAGGCCGGCCAAAGCGGCCGCGGCAAAAGCTTCGCGGCGCGCTGGGGAGATCTGGTTTTCGTGATCTACCCAAATATGGAAGTCGCCAAGCGCGGCTATAGCGGTTTCAAGGAACAGGTCGCCGCATCTGGCCGAGAACCTACTACGGTGCGAATCTGCCCCGCCGTTTATTGCATTGTCGGCGAAACCGAAGCGGCGGCGCAAGACAAGCGCGCCTTGATTGATGGCCTCGCCCGGCCGGTTGATGGGCTTTCCTTGCTGTCTGAGGCGCTGAATTATGATTTCGCCTCAAAAGGTTTGGATGATGCCTTCACCGATGATGAACTGGCCGGCATCAAGGGTCTGCAAGCTCTGCGTGATCGTGTGGTTGCTGCCAGCGGCAAGCGCAACCCGACCTTGCGCGATTTCGTGGAAATCACCGGGCGCGGCACCATTCGCGAATTCCCGGTATTTTGCGGTACGCCCAAGCGTGTGGCGGATGAGATGCATGCCTGGGTGGAAGGGGGCGCCTGCGACGGTTTTGTGCTGGCCGCCACACACATGCCCGGCACCTATGAGGAATTTGCGCGTCTGGTCGTGCCGGAATTGCAGCGCCGCGGTGTCTTCCGCAAGGAATTTACCGGCACGACGCTTCGCGAAAATCTTGGCCTGCCGCGCGCCGCACCTTTCGATTGGCAGCGCTAAACGGCACTACATCCCAAGCACATGCTTCATGCCGTAAAGCGCCGGTGCGCGCCCATGCACCCAAAGCGCGGCACGCACGGCGCCGGTGGCATAGACGCGGCGATCGAAATTTCTGTGCGTTAGGCTGATATGTTCTGAAGCGGCGGCGAAAAGCAGCGTGTGTTCACCGACCACCTGCCCGCCGCGTAACGCCGCGAAGCCGATGGTGCCGATGCCGCGCGGGCCGCAATGCCCATCACGCCCGCTTTCAATGCCGGCTTCTTCCATTGTGGTGCCGCGCCCGGCTGCCACCGCGCGGCCCAAGGCCACTGCGGTGCCAGATGGCGCATCCACCTTCTGGCGGTGATGCATCTCAACAATCTCAGCGTCATATTGCGAACCGGGCAGGGCTGCGGCCATGCGCTCCGCAATCGCCAGAAACAAATTGACACCGGGCGCGAAATTCGCGGCATAGACAATCGGTGCCCGATTGCCGGCTTCCGCGACGGCGGCTTCGGCGGCGGCTGAAAGCCCGGAACTGCCCAGAATAAACCCCTTGCCGCAGGTGGCTGCAGCGGCGGCATGCGCGGTTGCGGTTTCCGCATGCGTGAAATCAATCACCACATCGGAGGCGGCGAAAAGGGCGCCGATATCAGGAAAGCTTTGCAAGCCGGAAGGCGCGGGCTTGCCGCCGGCGCGCAAGGTGCCGCCTACACAAACCGCGCCGGCGGCGGCGACTTCCTCAATCAACAACCGGCCCATACGCCCGGCCATGCCGGCGATACCGATGCGAATGCTCATGGTTTTTCTCCCGCGATTTCAAACATTGTCTGCGCCAAGACTAAGCTCTGTCCAGTATCAATCCGCCCTAGGATGCGCCTTGCGCCAAGTCTCCAGCAGCGCCGCCGCATCCACTGCCGTATAGCGCTGCGTGGTGGAAAGGCTCGCATGGCCGAGCAATTCCTGAATCGCGCGCAAATCAGCGCCACCACCCAGCAAATGCGTCGCGAAGGAATGGCGCAGCGCATGCGGGCTCGCATGTTCTGGCAGCCCGGCAAGCCTGCGAAAATCGCGTAGCCTTTTTTGTGCGACTGCCGGGTCAAGCCGCGCCCCGCGCGCGCCGATGAATAGCGGCTCCTCGGCTGCGCCCGAGCCGCGCTCCACCAAATATTCCGCCATGGCATCGCGGATCGCTGGCAGGATCGGCACCAGCCTTTCCTTATTGCCCTTGCCCAGAACCCGGAGCGCAGCCTCAGACCCCGGCCGCGGCGCATCACCCAGATTGAGCGCCAAAGCCTCCCCCAAGCGTAGCCCCGCGCCATAAAGTAGCGTGAACAAGGCGCGGTCGCGTGCCGCTTGCAGGCGTGGGTTTTCATGGCGCCCCAGCGCATAGACATCGGGGATTTCTTCCGCCGCCGCGCGTGCGTCCTTAACACTGAGCGCACGCGGCAAAGGCACCTTTGCGCGCGGCGCACGCAGCCCCGCCAGTGCGACAGGCGCCATGCCCTGATGGCGCTGCAAATAGCGCAGAAAACTCCGTATCGCGGCAAGCTTGCGCGCGCGCGTTGCGCCCACATCCCCTTCCATGGCGCGGACGGACAGAAAGGCGCGCAAATCTGCCAGCCGTAGCGTACCAAGCGTGTCCAGTTCCGGCTCCACACCCAGATGCTGTGTCAGGAAGGCAAGAAACTGCGCCACATCCCGCCCATAGGCTTCGATGCTATGTGCACTCGCGCGGCGTTCCTTGGCGAACCAGCCAAGCCAGGCGGAGGCAGCCTCGGCGCCAGTCATGCTACCGTGCAATCGCCGCCGCCACGGCGCGCCCCAGGAACACAAGGGGTTCGGTGCCGTGCCGGGCGGGCAGGGCATGCGCATCCCGCGCGCCAAGCACCAGCAACATCTGCGGCTGCTGCGCCACCACCACGCGTATCAGCGCATCGCGCGCAATCAGCCCGCCCGCTTCGCCATGCAGCGTATCGGCATCTTCGGGCTTATCACGCACCAGCACATCGCGCCCGCGCCCGAGCAATTTTTCCACCATGCCGCGCGGCAAGGGCCGTTGTTCCGGGCGCATCCAAAGCTGGCCGGGATTATCCGGTGGCTCCACACAAAGCGTGCAGCTTTCAAGGCCCAGCAGATTGGGCCATTCCTGCGCCACGGTCTCCGGCGCATTGTCTGAACGCATCAGCGCCAATACCGCAAGCCGCACGCGTGAGACCAACCCCAGCCCCGCGCGTTCCGCATCCAAGGCCAAGCGCAATTCCGCATCCAGCGCGGCTGCGCGTTCGCGTTCCGCGCCTAGCATCGCCGCCATATGGTCGGTCAGCCCATCACCATGCACGCGCCGTGGTGGCGCCAGCGCCCGGTAAAGCGCCGGCCGTTCCGCCAGAAATCCAGGATGGGCGCGCAAGAAAGCCTCCACCTCCTCAGCCGAGGGCCCGTTCGGGGCCTTCCCGTCTGAGGGAGGGTCGCTCACAGGATGCTTTGTCCTGTTTTTTTCCAATCCGCCAGAAACGCCTCCAGGCCCCGATCAGTAAGCGGGTGCTTCAGCAATTGGCGGATCACGGCAGGCGGTAGCGTCGCCACATGCGCGCCAAGCTTCGCGCTTTCCACAAGATGGATGGGGTGGCGGATGGAAGCCACCAAAACCTCGGTACGGATCGCGGGGTAATTGCGGTAAATCTGCACAATGTCTGCAATCAGCCGCATGCCGTCGGTCGCGATATCATCAAGCCGCCCAACAAAAGGGGAAATGAAGGCGGCACCCGCCTTGGCGGCCAGCAGCGCCTGGGCTGCGGAAAAGCAGAGCGTGACATTCACCAAAGTGCCTTCGGCGGCCAGCGTGCGGCAAGCGATCAGCCCAGCTTCCGTCAGCGGCACCTTCACCGCCACATTGGGCGCGATGGCACGCAGAAAGCGCCCTTCGGCCAGCATGCCGGCGGCGTCCGTCGCGGTCACTTCGGCGCTGACGGGGCCAGGCGTGATGGCGCAGATTTCCGCAATCACCTGCTTCATGTCGCGGCCGGATTTGGCGATCAGCGACGGATTAGTGGTCACACCATCCACCATGCCCAATTCGGCAAGGGCGCGGATTTCGGCAACTTCGGCGGTATCAACGAAGAACTTCATGAATTCCAATCCTGCATGGCAAAAGACAAGGCTTTGGCGGGGAATGGAGCCGTGCAGTACAAAGCGCAAGCCTCCCTGCCGCGAATGGGCTAAACCTTAGCCCATGCCGGCCCCGTCGCGAAAGCAGTCCCTTTTGCCTGAAACAATTTCTTCAAACGCCGCCAAGCGCTTGCGCGTGCTGCTGCCGCTGCCGCTCGCGGATGCCTATGATTATCGGGCCGAGGGCGAAGCGCCGCCCCCCGGCAGCTTCGTTGCCGTGCCGTTGGGCGGGCGGCAGGTGCTTGGCGTGGTGTGGGATGAAGCGCCCGAGTCGTCGCTGCCGGAGCATCGGCTGCGCCCCATCGCCGCCGTGCTTGAAGCGCCGCCTATGCCGGAAAAGCTGCGCCGCTTCGTGGATTGGGTCGCGGCCTATACGCTTTCGCCGCGCGGCGCGGTGCTGCGG
>JBPCSO010000024.1:0-7797 GCA_051007055.1 Roseomonas sp. | reverse complement strand
CAAGCGCCTTGGCTTACCATCGCGGGAAATCATCTCGGGCGCGGGGCATGATGCGGTTTATGTCGCGCGTTCCGTGCCGACGGCGATGATCTTCACGCCCTGCAAGGATGGGCTTTCACATCACGAGGCGGAAAGCATCATGCCGGAAGAAGCCGAAGCCGGCTGTCAGGTGCTGTTTGAAGCGGTGGTGGCGCGGGCCAATCGTGCCTTATGAGGCGCGGAGCTTAGCCGCCCACCAGCTTCGCCACCATATAGGCAACACCGGCTGCCAGCCCGCCGATGAATAGCGTCTGCACCGCACCGCGCGTGGCGGGCAGACCGGTGGCTTTCGCCTTCAGCCAACCAAACCCCGCCAGTGCCAGGCCGGTGATGCAGGCAGAAATCACCAAAGCCTGCTGCGTGCTGTCCAGCAGCATATAGGGTGACAGCGGCAATAACCCGCCCACCACGTAGGCGCCGCCAATCGTGATGGCTGAACGCGCCGCGCGATCGGGCTGCGGTTCCTTCAAATCCAATTCAAAGCGCATCATGAAATCCACCCAGCGCCGTTTATCGGCACAGATGCTGTCCACCGCCGCGCGCAAAGCATCTCCGCGCACACCATAGCGATGCAGGATCGCCGCCACTTCCCAGCGTTCGCGATCCGGGTAGATTTCGGTTTCTTCTTCTTCGCGCTTGCGTTCGGCGGCGAAATGCTCGGCCTCTGTGCGCGCGGCCAGATACCCGCCAAGCCCCATCGCAACACAGCCTGCCGCGATTTCCGCAAGACCCGCCGTGACAATCAGCGGATTGGCCGCCACTGCGCCTGACAAGGCCGCCGCCAAAGCAAAGGGCACGGTCAGGCCATCGGCGGTGCCGATCACCAGATCACGCACCACCTCATTCTGCGTGAAATGGCGTTCCTCATGCGGGGGGCCGGGCGGCATGGGCCATAGCCCGTCGCGGCTTGGCGCTTCGGATTCGGGGGGCTGCGTGATCATCTCAAAAAGCGCTTTAGCCCAGAAACGATAGGTTTAGCGAGGGGAAGCATCCGCTGCCTCCTCTGGCCCCGTCAGGCCGGCCAAAGCCTCCTCCTCCGCGGTCAGATGCAGCGCCAGCAGCGCTTCCAACGCGAATAGGGTGCGGCGTAGAGCGGGCGCCACCTCCGCGAAGCCCCCCGGCGCTTCAGCCAAAGGAAGCAGTGCGGAAAATCGATCCGACAGCCCCTCGATTTCGGTATGCATCCGCAGCAACACCCCTAGCGGGTCCTGCCCGCCAAGCCGTGCGGCGGCTTCGGGGTAAAGCGCGCTTTCCTCGGCGGCTTGATGCGGCAGCAATTCATCGCGGAGCCGACGTTCAAGCGCGCGCAATTCGACAAGCTGCGCGGGGCCTTCATGCAGCGTCTCGCCCGCGCCGCGCAAAGCCTCCGCCAAATCACGCAAGCCCGCATGTTCAGCCACGCGGTCCGAAAGCCCGGCCTCACCAGACAGTCGCGCCACGGCGCCATCACCAGGCAAAAGGGCGCGGAGCGCATAGAGAATGGCCGCGACATCAATCGCTTCCTGCAACAGCGCACCGGCGAGCGGGCTCAGCCAGCCTAAAGCCGCCGCCACCATGGCGATCAGCGATAGCCCCATGCCGAGCAGAATGGCTTGCAGCGCAATGCGTCGCGCGCGGCGCGCAATGGCGATGGCTTCCGGCGCACGGTCTAGCCGATCCGCAAGCAGCACAACATCGCCGGCTTCGGCGGCAGCGGCGGTGCCATGCGCGCCCATGGCAATGCCGACATCGGCGGCAGCCAATACCGGCGCGTCATTGACGCCATCGCCCACCATGGCAACCGGCCCGTTCATGGCCTCGGCCCGAAGCGCGATCAGCTTTCCCTCTGGGTCGCGGTCAGCCAGTACCGCATCCAAGCGTAAGGCCGCGGCAATGGGCGTAGCGGCGGCGGCGCGGTCACCCGTCACCATCAAAATGCGCGCAATGCCAAGTTGGCGGAGTGCCCGCACCGCGCGGGGCGCCTCTTCGCGGAGCCCATCCGACATGATGAAAGCCGCCGCCGCGCGCCCTTCCACGGCCAGCCATCCGACCGAACCTGCAGCACTCACCAAGGCCGCCGCGAAAAGCCCGTTTTCCGGGCCCATGCCTTGGCCGATCAAAAAGCCCTCACTGCCGAGCGTCAGCACCTTGCCATCCACCAGGCCGGAAAGCCCGCCGCCGGGGGTTTCCTCAACGCTTTCGGGAACGGGCAGATCAAAGCCGCGCGCGCGGGCAGCGGCGACCAGGGCGACGGAAACCGGGTGGGTGGAAGCCTGCGCCAAGGCGGCCCCAAGCCGGAGCGCCGCATCGCGACCAAGCGCGGGATCAGCCTCAATCCCCGCAAGCCGCGGCCTGCCGGGTGTCAGCGTGCCGGTCTTGTCGAAAATCACGGTGCGAATGCGTGCCAGCCGTTCCAGCGCTGCGCCGCCCTTCACCACAATGCCGCGCCGCGCCGCGCGCCCAATGCCGGCGATCAGCGCGATGGGGGCGGCAAGAATAAGCGGGCAGGGGGTTGCCACCACCAGCACCGCCAACGCGCGGCGCGGATCGCCAGAAATCAGCCAAGCCGCGCCGGCCAGGCAGCATGTCAGGATGATGAAAGCAATTGCCCATTGATCCGCCAGCCGCACCAGCGGCGCGCGGGATTGCGACGCGGCTTGGGTCAGCCGGATGATGGCTGCATAGGTGCTGCCGGCAGCCCCGGCGCTGGCGCGCATGCGAAAGGCGCCGCCGGCATTGACGGCGCCGCTGCGGAGCCGCGCCCCTTGGGCCAGCGCAATGGGTAGAGGTTCGCCAGTCAGCATGCTTTCATCAAGCGTCGCGCCGGCATCTTCCAGCGTACCATCGGCGGGTACGGTTTCTCCGGGGCGGACCAGCAGCAGGTCATCCGGTGCGATGGCATCCAGCGTGATTTCAGTGATTTCGCCATTGCTGATGCGCGCCGCACCGCGCGGGGCGCGGGCCAGAAGATCGGTCAGCGCCCCTTGCGCGCGGCCCTCGGCCCAGGCTTCCAAAGCCTCGCCACCCGCCACCATCAGCGCAATGACCGCGGCGGCAGCGGCTTCATCCAGCGCCAGCGCGCCCAGGATGGAGAAAAGCGCAATGACATCCACGCCAAGCCGCCCACCCAAAAGTGAGCGTGCCACGCCAAGCGCGACATGCAGGGCGACAGGCAAAGAAGCCGCAGCCCAGGCAATGGTGGCATAAGCGGGATGTCCCGAAATTTGCAGCACCATGCCGGCGGCAAGCCCAAATACCACCCAAGCCAGCAGCAGCCGCGCGCTATTCACGCATGGGCCCCAATTCAGCGTCTCGGTGTATGTAAGCAGATAGCAAAAGGCCGAAGCCGATCATCACCGTCAGCATGGCCGAACCGCCATGGCTGATCAGCGGCAGCGGCACACCACCCACCGGAATGGCGCCGGTGACCATGGCGACATTTACGAAGACATAAAGGAAGAAATTGGTGCCAAGCCCAATCGCGAGCAGCCGGCCAAATTGATGGCGCGACCGGAAAGCAACGATGTAGCAGAATACAACCACCGAAAGCAGCATGAACAAGGTAGCGATGGCACCGGTGAAGCCGAATTCCTCGGCGATCAGGGTGAAGATGAAATCCGTCTGCTTTTCCGGCAGGAAGTTCAAATGCCCTTGCGTACCTTGCAAGAAGCCCTTGCCCCACATCCCGCCCGAACCAAGCGCGATTTTGGATTGGATAATATTGTAGCCCGCGCCGAGTGGATCACTTTCCGGATCAAGGAAGGTGGTGATGCGCGCGCGTTGGTAATCGCGCAAGTGATCATAGGCGATGGGGGCCGCAATGGCAGTGGCGCCTGCCATCAGGGCGAATTTCCACCAGCGCATGCCCGCTGCCCAAAAGACTGCGGCGCCGATCATGGCGGTGATCAGCGCAGTACCCAGATTGGGCTGCTTCAAAATCAATCCTACCGGCACCAGCACCATCAGCGCAGGCGGGATCAGGAAAAGCGGATTGCCCATGCGTTCCCAGGATGCGCGATGGAACCAGGCTGCCAAGCCCAGCGCCAGCATGATTTTCATCAGTTCCGATGGCTGTAATTGTACGGGCCCGATATCAATCCAGCGCTGCGCGCCCTTGCCGACATTGCCATGGAACAGCACCAGCACCAGCAAGCCAAGCGCTACCGCATAGCCCACCCAAGCGAAGCGCAGGATGACCCTGATATCAATGAAGGCGATGCTCAGCATGATCACCAAACAGAAGCCAAAGCGCAGCGCGTGTTTCTGCGCATAGGCATCAGCGTTGCCGCTGCCTGCTGTCCAGAGCGCGACATAGCCAATGGCAGCAATGCCGCCCAGCAGCAGCACAAAAAGCCACGGCACGCGCCAAAGCTTGGAAACCAGGCCAGCACCGCGACTTTCCGTGAGTAGCCGGCGTTCAAAAATCATCGGCCAAGTTCCGCCACACGCGGGTCGCGCGGCGTGGGCGTGATGGGTAGGCGCTGGAAGGCTTCCACCAATATGTCGCGCGCAAGCGGCGCCGCAGCCCCCGAACCGCTGGTGCCGTGTTCCACAATCACCGAAAGCGCGAAGACCGGATTGTCATAGGGTGCGTAAGCGACAAATAGCGCATGGGGGCGCCATTCGCGGGGCAGATTGGCAACATTGAAGCCCCTTTCGCGCTGTTCGCGGGAAACACGCCTGACCTGCGTGGTGCCGGTCTTGCCCGCCATGACACCGTATTGCCCGGGCAGCCGCGCCGCGCCCGCTGTGCCGCCGCCATTCACCACCGCCCACATGGCTTCGCGCACCACGCGCAAATCGGCTTCAGGGATGCCGAGGGAAGGCCAATCTTCGGGCTTGCCGCCGCGCACCGGCTGGCCAGCAATGGCGCGCGTCAGATGCGGCTGCACGGCGCGCCCCGTGGCAAGCCGCGCGGTCATCACCGCAAGGGAAAGCGGTGTGAGCTGATAAAACCCCTGGCCAATGCCATGCACAATCGTATCGCCGATATTCCAGGGATGCCCCTGCGCCTGGCGCCAGGCGCGCGTTGGCACTAGGCCTCGGCGCGTGCCGGGCAATTCAATATCCAGATCAACGCCAAGGCCGAAGCGATTGGACATGGCGGCGATCTTATCCATGCCGGTGCGGCGCGCCATTTCGTAGAAATAGACATCGCAGCTTTGTGCAATCGCGGTGCGCATATTCATCCCGCCATGGCCGCTCTGCTTGTGGCAATGGAAGCGCGTATCGCCAAAATCGAAATGCCCGGGGCAATGCACGATGTCGCCTGGCCGGCAGACCTTGGCTTCCAGTGCGGCCAGAGCGACCAACATCTTAAAGGTGGACCCCGGTGCATAAAGCCCATTGGTCGCCTTGTTGATCAGCGGCGTGGAACGCGATGCGGTCCACTGCCGCCATTGCGCCGCGCTGACACAGGAATTGAAGATATTGGGATCGAATGAAGGCTTGGTCGCCATGGCCAGCACTTCGCCATTGCGCGCATCCAGAAGCACTGCGGTGGTGCCTTCATCAATCTTGTCGCGGATAGCCTTTTGTAGCCCGGTATCAACGGAGATTTGCACATCCTGGCCGGGAATGCCTTCGCGCCGATCCAATTCGCGGATCACACGCCCAAGCGCATTGACTTCAACCTGGACAGACCCTGCACGTCCGCGCAGCACGCGGTCATGGAAACGCTCCAACCCCGCGCGGCCTACGCGCATGCCGGGCAGATTTACAATGCCCTCATCGCCCGCTTCCTGTTCGGTTGGCGTGCCGACATAGCCAAGCACATGCGCCAGATGTTCGGTTTCCGGGTAGATGCGGGTCGTGCCCATATCAACGGAAACACCTGGCAAATCGGGCGCATTCACCTCAATCGTCGCCATTTCCTCCCAGCTCAGGAATTCGCGCAGGATCACCGGCACAAAGCGGCGATTGCGCCTGATATCGCGCTCGATCCGTGCCTTTTCATGATCCTGCAACGGCACAATGCGGGAGAAGGTTTCGATGGTGGCGGTGACATCCGCGGTCTGTTCCGCGACCAGAAGTGCCCGCCAATTCAGCCGATTGCCGGCAACCACATCGCCGCGCCGGTCCAAAATACGCCCGCGTGGCGGTGCGAAAAGCCTTGCACTGACGCGGTTTTCTTCCGCGAGCGTTGCGTAGCGCCGGCCTTCTTCAATCTGCAACCGATAAAGCCGATGCCCTAGAAAACCGAGCGCGCCAAGCTGCACCGCACCCAATAACGCCGCGCGACGCGTGAAAATCGTCCGCCGCCGTTCTTCTTCCCGCCGGATATTCGTATTGCCGCCAATCCCGGCTACGCGACGCTGAGGCCAGAGCTTCATGGCGCATTCTCCGCGCCGCGCATCGCCTCATGCGCGCGGGAGAGGATGGTGGCGATCAGCGGATATAGCCCGGCACTCAGCAGTAACGTGTGAAAAATGGGTGGCCAGGGCGGCAAAGTGAGTAGCAGCAGCGCGGTGAAAGCCCAGGCAAGCAACGTCGCACCCAAAGCGCCTACGCAAAAGCAAAGCCAAACCATCACAAAACCCTGTCGCGCCAACCAGAAGCGCAGCCGCATCGCCGCGCCATGCAGTGCCAAAAGCGCGATGATATGCACACCAAGCGGCGCCAGCGTCAGTAGATCGAGCAATAGCCCAAGAAGAAATACGATGGGCGGTGCCATGCCTGCCGGGCGAAACACAGTCCAGAAGGCGACTGAGGGCATGGCAAGCGCGAAGGCCAGCGCCGGCAAGCCGGTGGGCGTTGCCGATAGGATCAATACAACGGTGGTGGAAAGCAACGGGAAGGCCAGCCTTAGCAGCGCTTCAAGGCGCCGTGGCAAATCTTGCGGTGGTTCCGGGCGCCCGGGCGGCGGTGCGCGGAGTTTCGTCGGCAAGCTCATGGCGGCGGATCAGCGCCGCGCGGGGCGGGGTTCCGGGCGCGCCACCGCTTCCGGCGGCAGAATGCCCGAAAGACCGAAATCGAACAGCCGGACGATTTCCAACTGATCGAGCCGCGCAAAAAGTTCCACTTCCAAAGACCCTTGTGCGTTCCGCCGCACCACCCCCACCGGCAGACCGGCTGGGAAGGCATTGGCCTGCGCGCTGGTCACCACCCTTTCGCCTTCCTGCGGAATGACACCTTCCGGCCAATGCGCCAGCCGGGGCCGCGCACTATTTGTGCCGGCCATAACAGCACGTGCGCGGCTGGCTTCAAGCGTAACCGGCACGCGACTATTCATATCAGTCGCCAGCAGCACGCGTGCAGAACGAGAGCCCACTTCCGTCACGCGGCCCACAAAGCCGCGTTCATCCAAGGCAACTTGGCCTTTGCGGATCGCATGTTGCGGCGGGATGGAAAGCAGCACCGCGCGGGCATAGGTGCCCCCGCCATCTGCCACCACGCGTGCCGCGTGAAAATTGGGCGCGCCTTCCGGCATGAAGCCAAGCTGGCGGCGCAGCAGCACATTCTCAGCCTCAAGCCCCAAAGCCGCGGCGTGCCAGCGGCGCAGGCGCTCATTTTCTTCCCGCAGCTTTGCGTTGTCGCTGCGCAATGTCGCGAGGCTCTGGATTTCCGCCACCGCTTCCTCAACCGCATTCACCGGCTGAGACACCGCCGCATAAATCGGCGCCAGCGCGTCTGAGAGCGTATTGCGCAGCCGCTCTACCAGCAGCGTATCCGCCTTCCCCAGCAGCATCACCCCAAAGGCCACGGCAATCATGATCGGCAGCGAAAGCCGCGCCAATGCCTGCCGTAAGGGGATGCTAAGCCTGATCACGCGGGGCTACC
>JBPCSO010000023.1:0-52990 GCA_051007055.1 Roseomonas sp. | reverse complement strand
GCATGGGTGTTGCCATGTGCCTGGAGCGGTAAGCCGCTTCTTTCGCTTATTGCGTTACGAAAAAGGGCTCGCCGGTTTGATCCGGCGAGCCCTTCGTTTTTGCGCTATCTTGGGTTGATCAGAACTTTGCCACGGCTTCAGCGATGGCGCGGCCAACATCCTCAGTCCCGGCCTGCCCGCCCATATCGCGCGTGCGCGGCCCACCTTCCGCCAGCAGCTTTTCAATCACCGCCAGGATCGCGTCGGCCGCCTGTTTTTCGCCGAGGTGTTCCAGCATGATCGCGCCCGACCAGATCTGACCAATCGGGTTGCAGATGAATTTGCCCGCAATATCCGGCGCGCTGCCATGCACGGGTTCGAACATGGAAGGGAAGCGCTTTTCGGGGTTGATATTCGCACTCGCCGCAATGCCGATGGAACCCGCCACCGCCGGCCCAAGGTCTGACAGAATATCGCCGAACAGATTGGACCCCACCACCACATCAAACCAGTCCGGATGCTGCACGAAATGGGCGCAGAGGATATCAATATGAAATTGATCCGTTGTGATGCCCGGATAATTCTTCGCCATTTCGGCAAAGCGTTCATCCCAATAGGGCATGGTGAAGGTAATGCCGTTAGATTTCGTGGCACTCGTCACCTTCTTGCGCGCCCTGGTCTTGGCCAATTCAAAAGCGTAGCGCAGCACGCGGTCCACACCGATACGCGTAAAGACACTTTCTTGGGAGACGAATTCGCGGTCTGTCCCCACAAACATGCGCCCGCCGCTTGAAGAATACTCGCCTTCCGTATTCTCGCGCACGACGATGAAATCAATATCCTTGGGGCCACGATTAGCTAGCGGCGTGGTGGCCCCCGGCAGCAGCCGGCAGGGGCGTAGATTCACATATTGGTCAAAGCCGCGCCGGATCGGGATGAGCAAGCCCCAGAGCGAGACATGATCCGGCACGCCGGGCCAACCCACAGCGCCGAGGAAGATGCTGTCGCTATCCTTCAGCCGATCCATGCCATCATCCGGCATCATCTTGCCGGTCTTGGCGTAGGTTTCGCAGGACCAATCGTAATGCGTGAGTTCCAGTTCAAAGCCGAAGCGCCGCGCCGCGGCATCCAGCACGCGAAGCCCCTCGGGTGTAGTTTCCTTGCCAATGCCATCCCCTGGGATGACGGCGATGCGATGCTTGCGTGTGGCCATGGGGCGCTCCTGCTATTTCATAATTTACGTCATAACCTGGGATGCGGGCTTTGCCAGCCCTGGGCTTTCAGGCCGCACTGCCGCGCCAGGCTTTCAACAGCCCATGCGCCACGGCAAGCAGCGCTGGGCCTATGAAAAGCCCCAGAAAGCCAAAGGCAATCAGCCCGCCAAAAACGCCCAGAATAATGAGCGAAAGCGGCATTTCGCTGCTGCGCTTTATAAGAAGGGGGCGAACGATGTTGTCACTGCCTGAGACGATGATGAGGCCCCAAAGCACCATGAAGATCGCCCAGCCGAGCTGTGCCTCGCTATAAAGCCACGCCGCCGCGCCAAGCCAGGCAACGACTACCAGCGGCCCGAGCACCTGGCTGATGGAGAAAATCAGGGTCAGGAAGGAAATCACCGCAACGCCCGGTACACCGGCAAGGGCAAGGCCAAGCGCCATCAACGCTGCCTGGATAATGCCGGTGCCGACAATACCCCAAGCGACTCCACGTACCGCGCCTTCAGCTGATGCAACTGCATTACGGCCTGTCTCCCCCGCCAGCCGCCCGGCAATGTCATTTACCTCATGCGCCAGCTTGTCGCCGCTGGCCCAGAAGGCGGTGGCCACGATCAAGGCAAGGAGAATCTGGACCACGCTTGCCGCCGCCGCTTGCCCAATATCCACCAAAAGGCTGGTGATGCGTCCGGCATAAGGGGCGAGCAATTCCGAAAAATCCCCCTGCATATGCAGCAATTGTGGCCACCAACTGCCGATCACCCCACCAATAAGCGGCAGCTCCGAAAGCCAAGCCGGTGGTGCTTCCGGCAGGCCAGCCAGGAGATCACGCACCACCCTTGATGCATGCGCAATCTGGCCACCCAATTCGGGTGTTAGCGCAAGCGCCGGGATGGCGAGCGAAAGGACCAGCAGAAGTAGCATGACGGTTGCGGCGATGCCGCGCGGAATGCCGCGCTGGACCATTGCTTCACGCAAGGGCCAAGTACCAATGGCAATAAAGCCGCCAAAGGCGATGGCCAGACCGAAGGGTTCCAGCACACGAACGACGCCGTAGAGCAGAAGCGCAAGCAGCAGCAAAACCGCAGCCCTTTCGGCAAGCATGGCGGTTTGCGTATGGCGCGTTGATGAAGGCCCAGGCGATTCGGTGTTTGGCATGGCTTGCTCCTGCAAGCATACCCAAGCACATCGTTAGCCTTGAGGGAAAGCTATGGCGCCCCTTGGCCGGCGGCAAGCGCCTTCAGGAAGGAATGCCGCCGACTGCGCTACGCTTGATGGCTACACCCGTTGCAAGGCTATGGCGCGCCTTCACCCTTTCCTCCTGGGATGAAATAGCGATCTCAATTTCAATAAGGACCTGTTCGATGCGTTCAATATCGGCGTTATTGTCGCGCACCTGTGTCACAAGATCAGCCGCATAATGCAGCCCCAGGGTCAGGCAGCCGGTATGAAGCCCCTTAATGCGCCCGACCAGATCATGCACTTCCTCAACACTCTTGGACCGCCTGAGGTCACGCGCGAATGCTGCGCATTGGCCCCGCAAGGAATAGAGGTAAGTCAGAAGTTGATCCGGTGCGATGTTCAGGCGGTTCAGCGTGGCTGATGGCGGTTCGGCAATCCTCTCCCATGCGGTATTCAGGATTTTTTGCAGTGAGCCGCGGGCTTCCCGCGCGTGAAATGGCTTGACAATGTAGTGGCTGATCCCGAGCGTGACCGCTTGCTTCACCGTATCAAGGTCAGCGGCGGCGGTCACCAGCACGAAGGGAATTTCCCTGAAGCGTGGCGAAGAACGCACACGTCGCAACAGGTCTATGCCCGATAGGCGCGGCATCTGGACATCGCAACAACAGATCATTGGGGCCGGCCCCATTTCCATCTGCTCCCACGCGTCCTGGCCATCTACCGCTTCAACGACCTTCAATTCGATAAAGCTTCGCATCAGATCGGCCAGCGCCATGCGCGATACGATATCATCATCAACTACCAAGGCCCTCATGGCGAAATTCCTTTCATGATATCGTTGAGTATATTGCGAAGCTCAGGCATCTTTTCAGTGACGAGCGCCCAGTCCTGTTGGTCTGCGGCCTTTTCCAGAAGCGTGCTGGAATTCTGGAGCGCGCCGCCGGGCCAGATATAGCCAGCACTGCCTTTCAAACCATGAAAAATATTCGCCATGGTCGCGAAATCCTGCCTTTCATAGGCTGCCTCAAGTTCAGTCAATCGTGCCTCAAGGCCCTCGCGGAAGGCGGCATGTAAGCGCGAATGAAGATCGCTTGAACGATCTTCCTCATCCCGTGCATGGGTGCTGCTTGCTGGCTGTGTCTGCGTATCCGGCAGCGCTAAGGGCGTGCCAAAGATCGCATCAAGCTCTCCTGCGGCGTGATGAAACAAGGGCAGAAGGGGGGCGTTTTCGGCAAGCCGTTTTTCGATAGCGTGCGCGATGCTTTGATGTAGCAACGATTCATCAATGGGTTTGACCAGAAAATCATCTGCACCGCATGCCAGATAGAATTTACGGCTTTCATCGTCGGCGTTGGCGGTCAGCATGATGATGCGGATATTCGGATTTGGTATGTAAAAATCGCCCTCACCCTCTGCGCGAATAAGGCGAATGGCGGTCGCCCCATCCATCTCCGGCATGCGCCCATCCATGAGGATAAGGTCGTAATGTCGTTGCGTCAGGGCTTCTAGCGCCTTTCGGCCATTATCCACAAAATCAACGCGGTGGCCCATTTCTTCCAATAGGCCCTGAATGATGATCTGGTTCGGCAGAAAATCCTCGGCGCAAAGAATTTGCAATTGATGTGAATGCGGCTGCAAGCGCGTAAGCAGGGCGTTTGCAGGCGTGGTGCCTAGCCTGAAGGGAATGACAAAGCTGAAGCAGCTGCCTTCATTAATTTTGCTGGTAAGACCGATGTCGCCTTCCATCAGCTCAACAAGCTGCTTGCAGATGGCAAGGCCAAGTCCTGTGCCACCGAAGCGCCTGGTTGTTGACGTATCGGCCTGTGCAAATTTCTGGAACAGACGGACCTGTGCTTCAGGGGGAATGCCAATTCCAGTATCCTTCACGTCAAACCGGATACGGCTTCTGCCTTCATCCAAGGCTTGCTGCGAAATGGTCAAGGCGACGCTACCCTGATCCGTAAATTTGATGCCATTACCAATCAGGTTGATCAAAATCTGCTTGAGTCGCGCGGGGTCCCCCAACAGAACATCGGGAACAGCATCATCGATCGCCACCTCAAGCGCGATATTCTTTACTTCAGCCCGTTCGGCAAGAATTCCAACACTGTCCGAAATGAGGTGCCGAAGCGAGAAATCAACCTCCTCGAGAATTAGTTTTCCGGCTTCGATTTTGGAGAAATCCAAAATATCATTCAGTAGATCCAGCAAGAATTCTGCATTGGTTTGCGCCATATCCAGGTTTTGGCGCGTTTTCTCAGTCAGCGTTGTATCACGCAAGGCCAGTCGTTGCATGCCGATCACAGCCGAGAGAGGGGTGCGAATTTCATGACTGACCATCGCAAGAAATTCGCTTTTGGCGCGGCTCGCATTGTCTGCGGCTTCCTTGGCGGAAAGGGTCTGTACAAGACCGCTCCACACATCCTGCTCAAGTTTTTTTCGTTCTGCAATGTCTTCTATCATGCAAAGGCATGCATTTTCGTTGTTTTCCAGCCAAACACTGGCTATATGTACCCGAAGCCAGATGATGGACCCCTCATTACTCTCAAATTCCACTTCGACAACGCTGTGGCTTTCTTCGGAGATCTCACCCCACATTGCCTCCATATAGCAATCATAGGCTTGTTTGCTGGATAGGATGCGCGATACCGGCTCGCCCGTTAGATTCTCGATAGAAGTAGCCAGAATTTCAGATGCCTTCGCATTCACCTTGGTGATGACACCTGCATTCACCATCACCAGCCCTAGTGGGACAGATTCGAAATACGTTGCGTCCTTCTGGATGAGTGTGACAAAGGTGTCGAAATGGGTCTTGGCAGAGACACGTCGAATGCCCTCACTGCTGGCACTGATGTCTTCAAGCCTGACCATGACGACACGCCCAGGTTGCGCGGAATCCGTTTCAATACGCAGAAGAAGTAGCCGCAATCCCCTGGGCGTAGGGCGAAGCAGCTCAATCGCCTGTGATCCACCGGAATTGAGAACATCCTCAAGCGTGATGGCAAGTTTGTTGCGACTCTGCTTTTCAAATAGCTGTGTCAGGGCCAATTGAGTGGTCGGAAGTTTCGCTTCATCCAGCCAAAGGAGTTCCTTTGCTGCCGGAGAGATGGAAAGACTGTCATTATCCGCATCCCAGGCCAACCAGGCTGAAGCATCCGGTATTGTTGTGTCCGTTGGATCAGGACATGCGAGCATTTTGATCGGCATGGCATTGAGCCTTCACTTTAGAATTTGAAACCAGGGTGCGCAGCATTCACGCCGACCCGCCCCGGCTTCAGATGTTTGCTGCTTTGAAGATGCGCGATGGGTCTGGTCCGTCGTGAACGGGGGGCTGGGGGTGGAGCGGCTGAATTAGGTCGTCAGCTTACACAATAAGAGTGAAACTGCTCTTAAAATTTGCAATCGCATTGGCCCTTTGGCTTCAGGGTGCCTTTGGGCCATCGCGCTTGACCACATCACGACAAAAGGTGACGTTATCCATTCATAAACCAAGCGCATGGGGGATACGGTATGTTAAGACTTATAGCTGCTGCCCTTGCCGCCGCATTGTCGCTGCCCTTGGCGGCGCAGGCGCAGCGCAACCTGACGATAGGCGCGCAATCCGCCCCTTCGGGCATGGACCCGCATTATCATTCCTCCAACCCCAACAACGCCATCCTGCGGCAGATTTTCGAAACCCTGGTGGATTTCGATACCTCCGGCCGGCTTATCCCGCGGCTCGCGGAATCCTGGCGCGCCATTGATGACCTGACCTGGGAATTCAGGCTGCGTGATGGCGTCAAATTCCATGACGGCACGCCCTTCACGGCTGAGGATATTGCCTTTTCCTATGGGCGTGTGCCCACCATCACCAATAGTCCCGGCCCTTTCACCCCCTTTGTGCGTAGCATTACCGCCATTGAAATCCCGGAACCGCGCCGCATCCTAATTCGCACCAAGGAACCCAATCCCTTCCTGGATTGGGATCTGTCAAACATCATGATTGTCTCCCACAGCCTGCATGCGAATGCGACACTTGGCGATTTCAATGCCGGGCGGGCGATGATCGGCACCGGCGCTTATCGCCATGTCAGCTATACGCTGGGTGAGCGGCATGAAATTACGCGCAACCCCACCTATTGGGGGGAAGCGCAACCTTGGGAAAGGGTAGTGACGCGCTTCATCAGCAATCCCGGGGCACGTGTCGCCACGCTGCTTTCCGGTGATGTGGATTTGATTGATTTCGTACCGGTACAGGATGTGCAGCGCCTGATGAATGATGCGCGGCTTTCGGTCTTTGGCGTGGCCAGCAATGGCACCGCCTATCTTTTCCCGGATGCGGCGCGTGATCCATCACCTTTCGTAACCGACAAGCAGGGCCGCGTACTGGAACGCAACCCCTTGCGTGATCAGCGGGTCCGCCGCGCCCTTTCTCTCGCTATTAATCGTCAAGGCATTGTGGACCGGCTCCTGATGGGCCAGGGCATGCCGGCTGAGCAATTCGCGGCACCCGCCGTGGCTGACCGCGCGCCCAATATGCCACCCCCGCGCTATGATCTGGACCTAGCACGCGCGTTACTGCGTGAAGCTGGCTACCCAGACGGTTTTCGCATCACGCTCCATAGCCCCAATGGCTGGTTTGCGTCCGATACTGATGTGGCGCAGGCCATCGCTCAGGGCTGGACACGGCTTGGCATTGAAACGCGGGTTGAGGTCCTGCCGCCAGCCAATCTTTTCACCCGTGCTACCGCGCGGGAGTTTTCGATGTTCATGACCACCTATACCTCCTCCATCGCAGCCAATACGCTGCGCCAAGTGCTCATGACGCGTAACAGCGAAACCGGCGCCGGCCCCTTCAATCGCCAGCATTATTCGAACCCGGCGATGGATGCGCCCTTGGCCGAGGCGCTGCGCACCATGGATACCGGGCGGCGTAATGCGCTGACCGCCGCGGCAATGCAGATCGGCATCGAAGATGGCGGCGTCATTCCGATTTTCTACCTGAAAGTATCCTGGGCGGGCCTCAGGAATAAGGTGAAATATGACGCCTCACCTTCCTGGTACACCAACGCGCTGCTGGCGAGCCCGCCCTGAACGCAACACAAGATACCCATCAAGAAAGAGCGATCATCATGGCCGATAGCCAAGCCATGGCGCGCATTGCCGCCGCCATAGATACGAATTTTGATAAGCAGGTACAGTTCCTGGCCGAATTAGTACGTTTCCCAAGCCTGCGCGGCCGCGAAGCGCCCTTGCAGGATTGGTTTGCCCGCCAGATGGCCGCGCGCGGCTATGCGGTAGACCGTTACACATTGGCCGATGTGCCGCCTCACCCGAAAATGGCGCCGATGGTGGAATGTGATCCTGCCGGCAGCGTGCAGGTGGTGGCCGCCTATCGCGCGAAGAACCCCACGGGGCGCAGCCTGATCCTGCAAGGCCATATTGATGTGGTGCCGGAAGGCCCCGCCGATATGTGGACCCATCCGCCCTATGCCGCGGTCATCCGCGATGGCTGGATGTATGGTCGTGGCGCGCATGACATGAAATCGGGCGTTGCCTGCATGGTCTATGCCATGGATGCCATTCGTGATGCAGGGTTCGAACCCGCCGCCGATGTCTATGTGGAAACGGTGACCGAGGAAGAAAGTACCGGCAATGGCGCGCTTTCCACGCTGCTGCGCGGTTACCGTGCTGACGCCGCGCTGGTGCCGGAACCCACCGGCCATACCATTACCCGCAGCCAAACCGGCACCATCTGGTTTCGGCTCCGCGTGCGCGGCATTCCGGTGCATGTCGCCGTAGCGCAGGATGGCAGCAATGCCATCATGTCTGCCTATGTGCTGATCCAGGCGCTTTACGACCATACGCGCAAATTGAATGAGGCCGCACGGTCCAGCGCCTGGTATGCCGACATCAAGGACCCGATCAAATTCAACCCTGGTATCATTCGCGGCGGTGACTGGGCGTCTTCCACCCCTGCCTGGTGTGAGGTGGATTGCCGCATCGGCCTGGTTCCTGGCACCACGCCAGAAGAAGCCATGGCCGGGATCGAAGCTGTAGTGCGCGCCACAGCCAAGGGGGATGGCTTCCTGGCCAATAACCCGCCCGAGATTGTCTGGACCGGCTTTCAGACCGACCCCTATGTGCTTGAGCCAGGTAGTGAGGCCGAGGCCGTTTTGGCCGCCGCCCATGCCTCGGTCCATGGTGGCAGCCTGCCGGAACGCCGCACCACAGCGGTGAATGACACGCGCTATTACGGGCTTTATTTCGATATCCCCGGGCTTTGCTATGGCCCGAAGGGGGAAGGGGCGCATGCCTTTGATGAGCGGACCTCGATCGAGGATTTGCGCAAATGTACGCGTACCATCGCGACCTTTATCGCGAATTGGTGCGGGATCAGGCGGCGCGAATAGGCAGACCCAGCTGGCAACACACCAAAAATAAACATTTTCCTGTCGAGCTAAGCCCTTGGGGGCTTGGACTCTGGCCTTCTCACCTTCATGTTACCGGCGGCGGGCTGGCCTAGGCTGGCTTCCGGAACCTATGGGAGACTGAGATACATGATCAAATTTGCTAGCGCCCTTCGCGGCGCGGCCTTGGCGGGGCTTATGGCCGCTACGTCCGTGCCGGCTATGGCGCAGGCACCTGCTGCAGATACCATGGCCGCGATCCGTGCCCGTGGGCAGCTGGTGTGCTCTACCTCGCCTTCCACTGTTGGCTTCTCCTTGCCGGATAGCCAGGGCGTGTGGCGCGGGCTTGATGTGGATTATTGCCGCGCTGTGGCAGCCGCCATTCTGGGCGATCCCAATAAGGTTCGGATCGTCCCTTCTTCAACCCAGCAGCGTTTCACCATGCTGCAATCTGGTGAAATTGACCTGCTATCCCGCACCACCACCTGGACGCTGACGCGCGAAGCCTCGCTCGGCCTCGTTTTCGCTGGCATTAATGTCTATGACGGCCAGGGCTTCATGGTGCATCGCGATAGTGGTGTGACCTCGGCCAAGCAGCTGGATGGGGCGACGGTATGCGTGCAGCCCGGCACGACCACCGAACTCAACATGACAGATTTCTTTCGCACCAATCGGCTGCGCTTCACGCCGGTGGTGATCGAGAATATCGAGGAAATCCGCACCGCGTTCATCAATAAGCGCTGCGACGCCTACACGACTGATGCGTCATCCCTGGCGTCCTTCGCCGCGGCGCAAGGCGCCAACGCAAATCGTTTCCTGCTGCTGCCTGAGATCATTTCAAAGGAACCGCTCGGCCCTGTAGTCCGCAAGGGTGATTGGCGCTTCTTCGATGTGGTGCGCTGGGTGCATTTTGCCTTGGTGACGGCGGAAGAACTTGGCATTACGCAAGCCAATGTCGGCAGCTTCGCCAATAGCACTAATCCCGATATCCAGCGTTTCATGGGCCAGACGGGTGATCTTGGCCAGATGATGGGGCTCGAGAAGGATTGGGCGCCGCGCGTGATCCGTGCGGTTGGCAATTTTGGTGAAATCTGGGAACGCAACATGACGCCGATCGGTTTTCCGCGCAGCATCAATAATCTTTGGAACAAGGGCGGCCTGCAATATGCGCCCCCGATGCGCTGAAGCCATCAGGTTAAAAAAGAAGGCGGTGGAAATTCCACCGCCTTTTTTATTGCCCGAGGGGTACTTCACCCGATCGTGAGCCGTCGCTCCATGATCTGCTCACGCATGGATTTCTGCAGCTTTTCAAAGGCGCGCACCTCAATCTGGCGCACGCGTTCACGGCTGATGTTGTAGTGCTGGGATAGTTCTTCCAGCGTTGTCGGTTCTTCCTTCAGGCGGCGCTCAATCAGGATATGACGCTCACGCTCATTCAGCGTCTTCAGCGCACCGCTCAGTAATTCGCGGCGGTTTGACATGTCCTGATGTTCGGCGAGCTCTTGTTCCTGGTTCTCGCTTTCATCCACCAGCCAATCCTGCCATTCACCTTCACCATCGGCGCGGAGCGGTGCATTCAGGCTATTATCAGCGGCAGCAAGGCGCCGGTTCATGGAAATGACGTCCTGTTCCGGCACTTGCAGCACATGGCTGATCTTGGCCACTTGTTCGGGCTGCAAATCGCCTTCTTCCAGGGCCGACATCTGCGCCTTCAGCCGGCGCAAGTTGAAGAATAGCTTCTTCTGCGCGGCGGTGGTGCCCATTTTCACGAGCGACCAGGAATGCAGGATGTATTCTTGAATGGCAGCGCGGATCCACCACATGGCATAGGTAGCTAGGCGGAAGCCGCGATCGGGGTCGAAGCGCTTCACCGCCTGCATCATCCCGACATTGCCTTCGGAAATCAGTTCGCCCACCGGCAGACCATAGCCGCGATAGCCCATGGCGATCTTTGCCACCAGACGCAGGTGGGAGGTGACGAGCTTATGCGCAGCCGGCTCATCGGCACTGTCGCGCCAGCGGCGCGCGAGGCTGAGTTCTTCCTCAGCCGAGAGCATCGGGAATTTGCGGATATCCTGGAGATAGCGTGAAAGGTTGCCCTCAGTCGCCATCGGTATGGCCATAGAAGATGCCATGGTTTTCATTTACCTCCTGAACCGGCTTACTCTGCCCCGAAGGCGGCATCCTTGGCCGATCATTACAAATTTTTCATCTTCCCCAAAGCCCTGACTGGTCGCCTGCCCCTTGAGGGGCCTTGGCCGGCCGTGCCTTGACTGGCACTTCGAGGATTCCGACACGCGATTAATAGCTGGAATCGGTCAGGGGTGCAAGAAAAACCGACTGAAATAGTCGGGTTACTCCGTGTTACGATCCAGTAATGTAAACAACGCTGTCATATCCGCGGGCAGGGGTCGCTCGAAATAGAGCGCCTGCCCGCTGATTGGGTGGCGAAACCCAAGGCTTGCCGCGTGCAGCGCCTGACGCGGGAAGGCCAGAAGCGCGTCTCGGCTTGATGCTGGAAGGGCGCGGGCGGCAGCGGGGGTGCGGCGCAGATAGACTGGATCACCCACCAAAGGGTGGCCGATATGCGCCAAATGCACCCGAATTTGATGGGTCCGCCCCGTCAAAAGCCGGCAGGAAATCAGGGCGCAGGCGGTCCCCCAGGAACGCAGCACCTTGTATCGTGTGACAGCATGTTTGCCGCCGCGTTCCGCCACCGCCATGCGCTTGCGATCTGCCGGGTGGCGGCCAATCGGGGCATTGATCTCGCCCTCCATGGCTGCGGGCAGGCCCCAGCAGAGGGCAAGATAATGGCGTTCCAGGTCGCGCTCAGCGAAGCTTTCGGATAATCGGCGCAGCGCCAATTCGGTCTTGGCCACGACCATGACGCCGGAGGTGTCCTTATCCAGCCGATGCACAATGCCAGGCCTCTTTTCCCCACCAATGCCGGGCAGGTCATCCCCCGCATGGGCCAACAGCGCATTGACCAAGGTGCCATCCAAATTGCCTGGGGCCGGATGCACCACCAGCCCGGCTGGCTTATCAAGCACGATGAGGTCCGCATCCTCATGGATGATTGTAAGCGGAATTGGCTGTGGCTGTGGCAGGGCGGTCACCGCTTCGGGGATTTCAAGCGCGTAAACCGCGCCTGGCCGAATGGTCTCGGCAGGTTCCCGCAGGCTTTGCCCGTCCCGGCTTGCATGGCCTTCAACAATAAGGGCCTTGACGCGGGAGCGAGAGAGAGAACCTATCGCTTCAGCGAAAAACCGGTCGGCGCGCATGCCTGCCGCTTCAGGGGGCGCTTGGATTTCGTGGCGTTCAGCGTTCAAAAGGGGGTCTTCCGTGAGGTTTCTCAAAATTTTGGTCATTGCGATGGGCGTGCTGATTGTAGCAGCAACCGTGGCGTTGGTTGTGCTGATCGTCCAGCGATCAGGCGGAACAGCGACCGGGTTTAGCGCCGCAAGCCTTGGCCAGCCAGCGGGTAGCCGCATTGCCGGCATAGCTGGCATGGAAAAGACAATCGCCATTTGGGTTGTCCGGCCCGATGGGGAAAGGGTGCTGTTGTTCGATCCGGCGCGCGGGAAGGTGGTGGGCGAAATCCGGCCCGGCGATTGACCCATGGTGCATCGCAAGCCCTTCCTACCGCAGAAGCTTTGCGCTGCCTGTAAGCGGCCCTTTGCTTGGCGCAAGAAATGGGCGCGTATATGGGAAGAAGTGCGTTATTGCTCAGACGCCTGTCGCGACGGGCGAAGGCCCGCCAATGCCGCGCGCTCCAAAGGCAAGGGCTGAGCTGACTTGCGGAATCTAGCCTTGCTGTGGCGTTGCCGGGCGCATCATGCCAAGCAGCGCCAGGAAAAAAGCGCCAAAGGCCAGTTGCAGCGCCAGTAGCATGGCGGTGACGGAAGCGATGGCCAAGCGCATCACCTTTCCACCACTCAGCGCCCCAAAATCTTCTGCCCCCCATTGCGCCAGCGCGAAAAAACCAAGCCCAAGCCCAAGCAGCAGGAGAAGCGCCGCAACCACCAAGGCCGCTTCCAGGCCGAAGCGCGATAGTGTTTGGGTCAGTCCAGGGGGGGCGGGCAAAAGGCCCGTCAGCGCGCCATAAAGCCTTGCAAAAACCCAGAACTGCATGGCCTGAAAGCCCATCACGACCGCGCCCGAAGCATAAAGCAGCGTATGCACATCCAGGGTGACGAAGCCGAGCATTGCCGGCCCATGCAACAACACCGCCATGGTGATGGCGCCCAGCGCAAACAGCAGCGCGCCGGGATAGAAGAAAAGCCAGCGCGGGCAGAAAATCAGCAAAAAGCGCAAATGCCGCCAACCATCGCGCCAGGACCGCAAATGCGGCGGGCGAGACCGGCCATCGGGCGAAAGCGTCGTTGGCACTTCCGTGATGCGAAGCCCGCGCATGGTAGCCTTCACCACCATTTCTGATGCGAATTCCATCCCCGGCGCGCGCAGATCAAGCGCCACGATGGCCGCACGCGCAAAACCGCGCAGCCCGCAATGGAAATCCCGGATCGGCCCGCCGAAGAAAACCCGCCCAATGGTGGACAGCACGGGATTGCCCAAATAGCGATGCAAGGGCGGCATGGCGCCTGGCGCGATCCCGCCCCTGAACCGATTGCCCATCACCAGATCAAAGCCGTCGCGGAGCTTCGCCATGAAGGGATCAAGCGCGCTGAAATCATAAGAATCATCACTATCGCCCATAATGACGAAGCGGCCCTGAGCGCCCGCGATCCCCGCAATCAATGCCGCGCCATAGCCTTTGTCGGGCACATCAGTCACTCGCGCGCCAAGCCCACGCGCAATGGCCTGGCTGCCATCGGTGCTGCCATTATCGGCGATCAGTACTTCGCCTGAGACACCGCTTTGTGCCAAATATGCCAGAGCCTTTTTGATGCAGGTCGCGATGGTTTCCGCCTCATTCAGGCAGGGCATGAGGATGGTGAGTTCCAGAAGCGCAGCCCCTTGACCCATTCCAGTTTCCATTTGCGATGCGGCTGCGCCTGCCATTATGTCCCCGTAGATTTAGAACTGCGCAGCAGATTTGACGCTGCAGTGGATATGCAAGGCCTTCCTACTGAAAGCGTCCGGCCGGCGCCATCAGCAAATGCCGAGAGACGTTTTCTTTACCCCATTGGTTGCGGGAGCGGTGTAGCAAAACTATGTCTTGGAGCGCCGTCGCGCCAAGTGGTAGCGCTTGGTTCGATAAAGCCCTCATAGGAGTCAACGCCTTGGACCAGGAAGATGTGAAGCTGGAAGGGGAGATCCGCGAAAAGCTGGTGCGGACCAAGGAACGCTGGGCCGAAGAAGGCCGCCTGCTGACCGGCACCACTGCCGATCCCACGCACGAACGCTTGCCGCCTGGCCAGACTCTGGTGAAGGATTGGCCGGTGCTTGACCTTGGCGTGCAGCCTGATGTGAGTACCGCCAAGTTCCGACTGCGCCTTGAAGGGCTGGTGGAAAATCGCCTTGCTTTTGATTGGGAAGGCTTCATGGCCCTGCCGCAGAGCGAAATGGTCTGCGATATTCACTGTGTGACGCAATGGAGCCGCTACGATAATCGCTTCACGGGCGTGCGCACCGCGACCCTGTTGGACTTGGCCCGCCCGCGCCCGGAAGCGCGCTTCGTGTCCATGACATCCTATGATGGTTATACCACCAACCTGACGCTGGAAGCCTTCGCCGCCGCCGATGTGATGGTGGCGCATTCCTGGGAAGGGGCGCCGCTCACGCGCCAGCATGGTGGCCCTGTGCGCCTGGTGCTACCGCGCCTCTATTTTTGGAAAAGCCCGAAATGGCTCACGCGCATCGAATTGTTGGCTGAAGATCGCCCCGGCTTTTGGGAGGTACGCGGCTACCACAATCAGGGCGATCCCTGGCTTGAGGAACGCTATGGTTAAGCCCACCCGTCGCGCCCTGCTGGCCCTGCCCCTGATGGCCGCTGCCCCAGCCCCCACAACCGCCTGGGATTTCAGCTTCCCGGCCCTGGAAGGTGGGGGGCATGACCTTGCCACCTGGCGGGGCAAGGTATTGCTGGTGGTGAATACCGCATCCTTCTGCGGCTTCACCGGCCAATATGCGGCCCTGCAGCGCTTGCACGAAGCGCAGGAAGCGGCTGGTTTGGTGGTGCTTGGCGTCCCTTCCAACGACTTCAACCAGGAAAGCCAGGATGGGCGCAAAATTCGCGAATTCTGCGATGCCCAATTCGGCATTACCTTCCCCATGGCCGCACTTTCCCGCGTTAGAGGCGCGGGGGCGCACCCCTTCTACCGTTGGGCAGCTGCCCAGGCTGGGGGCGAACCGCGTTGGAATTTTCATAAATTCCTGGTGTCCAGGGATGGCCGGCAGGTACAAGGCTTTCCGGCGCGGGTTGAACCTGAATCACCGGTTCTGAAGCGCGCCATCGAAGCCGCCTTGGGCGCCGCTTCCTAGTGGTGTCGTTCATGCTGACCTATCGCGATCCCAAAATACCCCCGCGCACCACCAACCGTGTAATCCGTGGGCCGCTCCACGCTGTTGTTGGGAAGCCACAGCAGCGATCCGACCACCGGGGCCAATGATCCTGTTCCAGGTAGGGCAAGGCCCGATTGGGGCGCGCAATAGTTTAGCGGCGATAAATAACTCGCGTCTTGCGCGAAATTATCTATAGAGTTCGGGTATGATGAAATTCGACCAAGCCCCATCGTCCTGCGCTGCGTTTGGGGTTTCAGCCGGCTGGCTTTGCCAAGGCGCCTTGCGGGTGATGATGGCCTTGCTGATGTGCTTGGCGGTTTCCGGCCCGGCCTTGGCCCAGGCCGAAGCGCCCATTCGCATGAGGATCGTCGGCGGGCTTGCCGATGTCAGCCAGTATTTGCGCTATGAGGAGCCATTCTGGCGCGAGCGTATTTCACAGGCGACGAATGGGCGCATCGTCGCGGAAATCGCACCCTTCGACCGTAGTGGCATTCGCGGCCAGGAAATGCTGTCCCTGATCCGGCTTGGGGTTGTGTCCTTTGGTACGGCCCTGCTTGCCGTCGTCAGCACCGAAGAACCCGAGTTCAACGCCATAGACCTGCCGGCGGTCAATCCAGATATCGCCGCCTTGCGTCGTTCGGTTGCGGCATTCCGCGGGCATCTGACAGAAACACTGCGCGAGCGTTATGAGGTAGAGCTTCTTGGTGTTTACGTCTATCCGGCCCAGGTGGTTTTTTGTCGGCGGCCTTTTTCCAAGCTTGCTGACCTTTCTGGGCGGCGGATCAGGACATCTTCGGTCGGCCAATCGGAAATGTTTACGGCCCTTGGTGCGACGCCTGTGGTCATTCCTTTTGCGGATATCGTCTCCGCGCTCAGATCAGGTGTGGTCGAATGCGCGGTGACCGGAACGCTGTCTGGAAATGATATTGGCCTGCATGAAGTGACAACCCATGTGCATAGCATGGCAATCACCTGGGGGCTTTCCATCTTTGGCGCGAATTTGGGAACCTGGAATGCTTTGCCGCAATGGGCGCGCGATACTATCCGCACTGAAGTGACGAAGCTTGAGGCGGATATTTGGGGGGCAGCTGATCGCGAAACGGGTGAAGGGCTTGCCTGTAATTCTGGTCTGCCAAGCTGCCAGAATGGTCGTCGCGGCAATATGGTTGTGGTTCCTGTCTCCGACGCGGATGAACAGCGGCGGCGGCAATTATTGACCGATAACGTACTACCTGGTTGGGTTCGACGTTGTGGGGCAGACTGCGTGGATGCCTGGAACAAGACCCTTGCCCCCGTACTGGGCATAAGGGCACGACCGGATTAGCGCGATGTTTTCGACGCGCTTCCTCCGCCATGCTGTGTTTCTTGCAGCGCTCGCGCTTATGGTGGCGCAGATTGTGGCGACCACTCTGCTGCTGAACCGTGCCAAGGAAGCGCAGATTGCGGCGGCGATTGATTCCTTGAACAAGATTGGACGCTCTACTGAAGCGGCGATCAACCGTTCCTTTGTGCAGGTTGATGCCATGCTGGCGGGGCTTCCCGCAGTGCTGGCGCCTTTTCAGCGTGATGGGCGGCTTGAAGTATCCCAGGTCAATCGCGTGCTTCGTGAGTTGAATAATCAGAACTTCACCTATCGCGATATCTTGTTGATCGGATCGGATGGATTGCCGGTGGCAACGGCATTGCCTGTCTCTCGCCGCCGTCGGCTGCCATTGCCAAGCGCTTCATCCTTCGCCGAAGTTGCTGCACGCGGCGGGAGTGTTTCCATTGGCGGGCCGGTTCTGAATGCCAATACCGGCGAATGGACGCTTTTCTTTGCCCGCAACATTGTGTTGCCGACCTTGGGCCCGGTTATGGCGGTGGCCGAAGTGCCTGTGCCCGTTGTGCAATCTATTCTCTCTGGTGCCGGTGAAAGCCTGGGCTTGCGAGTAACCCTTGAAAGGGATGACGGCACTTTACTGGCTTCGGTACCACATGATGAAACACGCATCGGCCAGAAGCTGAGCCCTACAGCAGCGGAAATGCGCGGCCCGGTGGCAGAGCAGGAGGTCAAAAGCCGATTCGGTGACGAAATGGTTTTGGCGGTTATTCGCCCAACGCTCTATCCCGCACTTGGTGTGTCGGTAACCCTGAAGGTGGATGCCGCATTAAGCGGTTGGTACGCTGATCGCAGCCGGGCGTTTTTGGTCTCTGGTGCTCTTGGTTTGATGATTTTGCTTGTGGCTGGCGCGCTGATTGTGGGCTTGCGGCAGAGGGAACGCGTTGAGGATGAACGTGCCAGGGCGCGGCGGACGCTTGAAAACGCGCTTGAGTCCATGTCGGATGGCTTTGTCATGTTTGATCCGGACGACAGGCTTATCGCGTGCAATAGCCGCTACAAGGATTTCTACAAGATCAGCGCGCCCTTCATTGTGCCGGGCGCCTTGTTTGATGATATTATGCGTGAAGGCGCTTTGCGTGGGCAATATCCGCAGGCGCAGGGTGATATCGAGAAGTTTGTGGTTGAAAGCAAGGCTTTCCATCGCGGTAATCACCCCCCCATGGAACGACTATTGCCGGATGGCCGTTGGGTGCTGATCACGGAAAGGCGTACGCCCGATGGGGGTGTAGTAGGCATTCGCACTGACATCACGCCTTTGAAGCGGGCGATGCAGGATCTGGCCACGGCGCGTGACTCGGCCCGCGCCGCTGGTGAAGCCAAAAGCAAGTTCTTGGCGCGCATGTCACATGAACTGCGCACACCCCTTAACGGGATACTCGGATTTTCCGAACTGCTGCTGGAAGATGGGCGCCTTGATCATGATCAGCATGAGAAGGTGCGGAACCTGCATGGTGCAGGCAAGCATCTGCTTGAACTTGTCAATGATTTGCTCGACCTGACCAAAATTGAGTCAGGACGAATGGAATTCGCTTCTCGCGCCTTCCTATTGCGGGAGGTCGTTCAAAGCTGCGCATCCCTTGTCGCACCTGATGTGATGCGCAAAAAACTACAGTTTAAGCCAGATTTTGACGAGGGACTGCCGAAAGCCTTGATGGGTGATCCAACGCGGCTGCGCCAGATCATTCTGAACCTGCTTTCCAATGCTGTGAAATTCACGCCTGATGGCGGTAGCATTTACTACAGGGTAATACGGAAAGGCGCTGAGAGACTACGCATTGAAGTGCAGGATACAGGGCCCGGCATTTCACCCGAAAATCAGCGCCTGATCTTCCAGGATTTTGTGCAACTTGTGTCAAATACGCAGAATGATGTCCTAGGTACCGGGCTTGGGCTTGCTATTACATCACGTCTTGTGAAGCAGATGGGCGGTGAGATCGGCTGCAAAAGTACGCCGGGTAGCGGTTCCCTGTTCTGGTTTGAGATCCCAGTTTTCCTGACCGAAATGCCGGCTGCCATGGAAGCAGTACGGATAGGCCAGGAAGCCCCCCCTGCCTTTCATAAGCTTCGTGTTCTTGTGGTTGATGATGTCAAGGCAAATCGTGATGTAGCTGGCGCTCTGCTGACCATCATTGGGCATGAGGTAGACTTTGCGGCCAATGGGGTGGAAGCCCTTGTGAAGCTTCAGGCCAGCAGCTTTGATGCTGTTCTGATGGATCTGCAGATGCCCAAAATGGATGGCTTTGCTGCGGCACGGGCCATAAGGGCCATGGCGCCCCCAGTCAGCCAGGTTCCGGTTTATGCCCTGACGGCCTCTGTGATGCCCGAACAAATCGCGGCTGCGCGCGAAGCGGGAATGAATGGGCATATCGGCAAGCCATTGAGCCGGGAAGCGCTCATTCAGGTACTCAGCAGCCAGCAAAGCCGAGAGGAATTTTCCGCCATTGGAGACGAAGGCAGCCCAGCTTTGCCTGGTACGGTAGCGAAAGAGGTCTCCTCAATTGATGTCGGAGTGCTTGAGTTGCTCAAAGATGAATTGAAGGGGGCCGCAGAGGGTGTTGTTCGTGAATTCGTGATTGAGATGAAAACAATACGGGAGAATTTTGTACGAGAATTGGGCACCAATCAGCCGCAACCAGACGTAATCGCGCATGATGCGCATCGGCTGCTCGGCGCGGCACGCACACTTGGTGCGCAAGTGCTGTCAGCAGAATTGAACGCGTTTCAGAAGCTTCAGCCGCGTGAGAGCTCCGTTTTCCCCACGGAAGCTGCACATGCGCTTAGGCGTGTGATTGATGAAACCAATCTGGCCTTGGCCAACCTTGAAGCTTTTTGCCAGCGAAATTTTATCAGTGAGAAAGTCTGATGCTTCAAGCAAGCCTGTAGCAATCTACCGCCGCTTACTGCCCAGATGACAGAAGGTGTGGCTAGTCCGGGCAGCAGGGATCACGCGATCAACTGATACGTAAAGAAGCATCACGCCTTCTGCCCCAACCCAACCATGCGTTTCAAACCTGCCCATTGCTGCACCAGCCAGCCCCCCGTGGCCATCGCCTCAGGCGCGGTCGGGTCGCCAGTGCGCGGGAAGATCTTGCGGCTGAAGTCCGCAGTGCCGAATACCCAATCCCAGACCGGGAAAAGCACCGCGTAATTCTTGCCGTGTTCAGCCGTGGAAAGAACCCCATGATGCAGCCGATGATAGCGCGGGGAAACCACTAGCCTTTCACCAATCCGGCCAAAGGACAGGCGGATATTGCCGTGGGAGAAAGCCTCCACCAGCCGCATCAGCAGCAGGAGTAGCGGAAATTGTGCCGGCGTCACCCCAATCAGCAAGGCGATGGTGCCGAACCAAAGTGCGGCAATCGCCTCATCCAGAATATGGTTGCGGTCATCGGTCCAGAAGGTCATTTGGCGTTGAGCGTGATGAATGGAATGCAGCGCCCACCACCAACCGATGCTGTGTTGCAGCCGATGGCGCCAATACTCACCAAAATCCAGGATCAGGATATAGAGGAAAAAGGTAACAAGCGGCGCTTCGCGTAGGGCGGGAAAGAAGGTTTCCAGCGTTGGCGCAACAAACCCAGTATCGGCCAGAAGCCCTTCCAATTGGCTTTGGATCGCGGCCAGGAAAATGAAGGCGAGCAGTGGGAAGATTCCAAGCCGTGCCAGCAGCGTGTAGATGATATCGGTCCTTATGGCACGCCGATCTGTAATGGGTTCCACCGGTCGCCATGCCTCCAACGGCCGGCAGACAGCATAGATCACGAGCATGCCGAAGATGCTGAACAGAGTGAAATCCACCCATTCCAGCATTTCATCGGCTATGTTCATCAGATCGGTGGCATAGAGCACCGGCTGCAGCAGGGTTTCGAAAATCCAGCCCGTCAGCTTGGTGTGAAGATCATCAAGGGTCTTGAACATGTCTCAGCGTCTGCCTTCCGCCGTTAGAGGCGCGAAGCAGAAGCCTTTTGCCTGCAGACCCATCAGCACATCTTCCAGCACATTGGCATAGGGTTCCTTCCGGCTGCGTACCCCCCAATGCATGACCAGGACCTCACCATCACGGATGTTTCGGAGTGCCCGGTCGCGGAGTGACGCATTGGGATGCGCCTCGCTATTCAGTTCATCGCCAAGGAAGCCGCCTTTGGTCCAGCCCTGGTGCCGGAGGCCACAAGCCTCCGCCATGCGCAGCGCATTCGGTGTGGTGATGCCCCCAGGCGCGCGCCAAAGGGGCAAAACAACGGCGTCCGGCGCGGCGCTGCGCAGCCGCTCAGTCGGGGCGGCAAGCTCCTGGCACATGGCTGGCTGATCCAGCCGCGCTTCACTGCCGCCGCCGCGCGCGACATAGCGCACCACACCCGGCGCAGGATCGCCCCGGAAATACCAATGCCGATCCGTGTGGCTGGCGAATACATGGCCTTCTGCCGCGCGGGCACGCCAGAATTCCGCCCAGCCAGGATCAAGGCTGCGGTCGCCGCGATAGGTTGGTTCATGCGCGACGAAAAGCGTGGCGCGAATCCCTCGACGTCGGAGGATTTCGGCGATCTTTTCTGCCTCTCGCCCCCAGCCCGTATCAATCGTGAGGTAAAGCGTCCCGGCCGGGCAGGCGGCGGATGTTTGGGCCGAGGCCGGCATGGCCGAAATTGCGCACAGCGCCGCCAAAATCAGAAGGGCTTGGCGCCAGCGCAGCTTCATTGCGCCGCAACCGGTTGTACGAAAATACCATGCGGGCTGCGGCCGACGCGAATGGTCGAAAACTCGCCCGTATTTGGATCAAGCCGCGCAATGCGGCCCGCCCAGCGGAGCGTGGCCCAAACCGCGCCATCGGGGGCGAAGGCGATGCAGTCCGGCCCGCCTGGCACTTCATGAATGCGGCGCACTTCCAGGCTGACGGGGTCAATTTCGGCAATGCGGCTTTGCACCCGGCTGGTGGCCCAGAGCGTTTTACCATCGGGGGAGGCGAAAATAGTATGTGCGCCGCGGCCCACACGGATGGTGCTTTCCACCTTCTGGGTTTCGGGATTGAGCACCGCAAAATGATCGCGGCCCATGATTCCAACAATCAACCTGTCGCGGTGCCATATGATGCCGGCTGGTTCCGGGCCGACTGGCGCCTGCCAAACAATGCGGCGCGTTTGCAGGTCAATCGCAATGACGATGCCATTCCCCTGGATGGTGATGAAGGCAAAGCGCGAATCCGGGCTGAACGCGATATGGGATGGCTTGTTGCCAACCCGAAGCCGTTCCAAAAGCCGCGGTCCATCGGCGTCGTAGATATCCACCTGACCGCGCCTTAGGCTGGCTATCACCAGCAATCGCCCATCTGGCGTGAAATCCAGGTGATAAGGGTTTGAAATGCGTTCCCGGCGCAGCACATTGCCGGTAGCAGGTTCCACAAAAAGAATTTCATTCCCCGCCGAATCAGCAATCAGCAATTCGCGCCCACCTGGTGCCAGCACCAAATGATGCACTTCGCGCAGGCCTTCAATGCGCCGCACTTCCTCACCGGTTTTGGCATCAATCTTGACGATGCTGGGGTCGGCTGAGTTCAGCACATAGACCAGATCGGCCCGCGCCGGGGCGCATAGCTGAAGCAAGCCCAGGCCAAGACCAAACAACACGCGGATCATGATGCGGCCGTAGGCTCAAAGGTCATGGCGATGCCATTCATGCAATAGCGCTGGCCCGTGGGCGGCGGCCCATCAGGGAAAACATGGCCAAGATGGCCACCACAATGGGCGCAATGCACTTCGGTCCGCACCATGAACAGCGAGCGATCCGTATGGGTGGCAACGGCGCCTTCCAAGGGCGCGTAGAAGGACGGCCAGCCGGTGCCGCTCTCATACTTGGTCGTCGCTTCGAAAAGCGGTGTGCCGCAGCCGCCGCACAGGAAACGCCCGGGGCGCTTTTCCGCATTCAGCGGCGACGTGCCCGGCCTTTCGGTGCCGTGCTGACGCAGCACGCGAAAGGCTTCGGGGGAAAGGGCTGCGCGCCATTCGCTTTCGGTCTTTTGGATCGGAAAGACCTCATCTGGCTGCTTGTTTTGCTTGAAAAAAACCATGCGTCGTTATGCCCCCTGATCGGATTTAAGCAACTGGGCGAAATTTTTGCGAAATTTCAGGACTTTCGGCGCTACAACGGCCTGGCAATAGCCAGACCAGGGGTTGCGCGCGAAGTAATCATGATGCTCGGGCTCTGCCGGCCAAAATTGGGTCAGCGGCACAATCTCGGTCACGATCGGGTTGCCCCAAAGCCGCGCGGCGGTGATCTCCGCAATCACTTCCCGCGCTGCGGCATCCTGCGCGGCGTCATGGGTTAGGATGATGCTGCGATATTGCGGGCCGATATCCGCCCCCTGGCGGTCCTTGGTTGTTGGATCGTGGATGGTGAAAAATACCTTCAGCACTTCCGCAAAGGATACAACTGCCGGATCATAGCTGATCTGAACAACCTCGGCATGGCCGGTGCGTTTGCCGCAAACTTCCTCATAGGTGGGATTGGCAAGATGCCCGCCCGCATAGCCTGAAGTCACGGCAGAGACACCCTTCATGCCGACGAATACGGCCTCCAGGCACCAGAAGCAGCCGCCGCCCAGCGTTGCCTTTTCCATTCAGCTCCAGCCTTCCTCGATATAGGCGCCACCGCCCAGAAAGCCTTATTTTAGGGCCAAGTGGCAAACAGGGCCAATATATCGGCAAGGCTTCCGCCGCCTGCAAGGATCACGTCATCACCTGTGCCGCCCTGGAAGCTATGGCTCAGCCCATTGCCGACCATAATGGACCCGCCAGGTCTCGCAACAAGGGTAAGGTCGCTCACCCCCTCGGCAACTAACAGAACCTCAACTTCAGCGGCCAGGGTGATATTGGCTGAGGTGATGATGGTGTCCTGGCCGCCCCCGCCGGCCTCAATAATCCGATCCTGCGAATCGATGAAAAAGTAGAGGTCATTGCCGGCGCCGCCCGCCATGGTGTCGGCGCCATCGCCACCATCCAGCGTGTCATTACCGGTATCGCCGGTGATGGAATCCTGCCCGACGCCCCCGATCAGCAGGTCGGCATCCGAACCGCCGTGAAGCGTGTCATCATGCTCACCACCATTGAGCGTGTCGGCGCCCGCACCGCTCCATAGCGTGTCAGCCCCGGCGCCGGCAGAAAGGTAATTCGCCAAACCATCGCCAATGAGTTGGTCGTGGCCGGCCCCGGTGGTCACATGCTCAATGCCCTGCAATTGGTCACTACCCGCCGCACCTGTGGCTATCCCATTGATGAGATTAACCGTGACGTTCTGGCCGAATTCAGACAAATCAGCATAGCTGACCCAGTCGCCCACGCCATCGCCACCGATCAGAAGATCGGCGCCCGCATCACCTTGCAGCGTGTCATCGCCGGCCTCGCCCCGGATCGTGTCATTGCCGAGCCCGCCTGTAAGCTCATTGGCCAGCGCATTGCCGATCAGAAGGTTATTGCTTTCATTGCCGAAGGCCCGCTGGGCGCTGCCGGCGGCTGAAAGGATCAGCGTTTCGATATCTGCGGGAAGGTAGAAGTCAATCCAGGCCGAAATTGTATCAGCCCCTTCGCCAGGGTTCTCCATTGGCAGGTCATCGGTACTTTCGATCTGGTAGAAATCATCCCCCGCACCGCCTTCAAGAACATTCTGGCCCATGCCACCGGTCAGCGTGTCATGTCCGGCGCCGCCCTGAAGGTAGTCATCGCCATCATTGCCCATAAGGCTATCGCTGGCAGAGCCACCAAACAGGTAATTGCCTTCCAAGCCGCCAACCATGGTCATTGCGGCGCTGGCTGCCCGGGCATCCACGGCTTCAAAACCAGCGATCCAGGAACCATTGCCCGCCTGATTTTCTGAGAGCCCTAAATGAATGAAGATTCCCATGGAGAGAATGAGCCAATCAAAGCCATCCCCGCCATCCAACCAGTCATTGGCATCTTGCAGCAGAAGTCGGTCATCACCCGCGCCGCCTTCCAGCGTATCGGCGCCATTGCCGCCAATTAGGCTATCGGCGCCATCGCCGCCGATCAGCCAATCATTACCCGCACCGCCATCCAGCGTATCGGCCCCATCTGCGCCAAAGAGCAAATCCAGACCGCCCCCGCCAAGCAGCCGATCCAGCCCAAAACTGCCAAAAAGCGAATCATTACCCGCTTCGCCATCCAGGTAATTGGTGGCTTCAACGCCGTCCATGTCATCAAAGGTCGGCCCATCGGCGTAGAGCGCGTCATTGCCATCGCCGCCATAGAGCCAATCATCGCCCGCGCCGCCCCAAAGTTGGTCATCAGCGCCAAGACCGGAAAGCGTGTCGGCCCCAGCGCCACCGAAAAGCCAATCCGTAGCCGCTGCGCCAAGCAGCAGATCCGCACCACCGAGGCCGAATAATCTTGATTCCGATGCGCTGGCCGAAATCACTTCATCATTGTCGGTTCCGGCCATGCCGGCGAAGCTGCCCGGCACGGCCCATGAATAGAAATTTTCTGGCGTGAATATAGTGGTGACGCAGCGGATCATGAGATCTGCGGTGCTGAGCGTATTGTCCTGATCAAGGTCAATGATGATCCAGCCGCCTGGCGTGGTGTCTGTGCTGCCGGCGGGAAGGTACCAGGCTTGCAGATAGCCCAACCCCAAATCCTCACCGGGCAGGGCAAGTCCCGCCACTGGCCCGCCATTGGTCTGCAAAGCGCCACGCCAGATCAGCGGTGCCGGATCCAGGGCGCCATCCATTACGCCATTGCTGAGGCCGAAGGAAATCGAATCCCCCTGCGCGCGAGAGAAATCGGCGATGGTGTCAGCTGCCAGGAAATTGCTCGCGAGCGAGGGCTCTAGGGAAAGATCAATGAGAAAAATATCGGCATCATTGCCGCCAAGCAGCCAATCCGCGCCGCCGCCGCCATTCAAGATATCCTGGCCATCGCCCCCTTCAAGCGTGTCGCCCCCAAGGCCGCCCCGCAGAACATCATCACCCGCTTCGCCGCGCAAAAGGTTACGCGCAGCGCTATTGTCCTTGCTTGTTCCGGTCTGGCCATCCGCCCAAAGAACATCCCAGCCATTGCCGCCAAGCAGCGTATCATTGCCGGCATCACCTTGCAGGTCATCCGCCAGATCGCCGCCATCGAGGGAATCATTTCCCTCGCCGCCTGAAAGCTGATCCACGCCGCCAAAGCCGAGCAGGGTGTCATTGCCGGCAAGCCCCGCAAGGCTATCATCCGTGACACCGGGGCTTGAGAGGAAATCATGGCCGGATGTGCCAACGAAGGAGCCATTATTGTTGGTGACCGAGAGCCAAGGCGGAGCGCCCACCTGGCCATGAGCAAGCAATGTTTGATTAGTAAAAATATACGAATCATTGATGTCGTCCGATAGGGTAGACGTATCGGAAAGCGTTTTAGACATAAGGGTTCTTTGCGATGTGAACATTTTGGCTCCACACCGGAGTATTGGCATTTTGAGATTTAAATTTTGAAAACAGGCGCGCCGATTTTTGCCTTGGCTTGCGTGACGTTTGTGCTTCTGGCTATATCCATTTGGGAATAACGAAGGGGGGGCTATGCACCGCCGCGCCTTGCTTCTTGCTATTTTATCGGCCCCTGTATCGGCCCCCTTGCTTGGCAGGCAGGGGGGCGCCGCGCCCGCGCCGCTGATTGCGGCCGCTGCCAGCTTGCAACCCGTACTGGAAGAAGCGGCAGGGCTGATCGCAGCGGAAACCGGGATTGCGCCGCGCTTGGCCTATGGTGCCAGTGGCAATTTGGCGCGGCAGATTGCGCAAGGCGCCCCTTTTGAAATGCTGCTGGCGGCGGACGAAATCAGTATTCAAAAACTCGCCGAAGCGGGGCATACGCGCGATGCTGGCCATGTCTTTGCGGTGGGTAGGCTCGCGCTGTTTGCCACGCGCGGTTCGGCGCTTGATCCCGCTGCTGGGCTTGAAGCGCTCCGCCCCTTGCTGGCTGCGGGACGCGTGCAACGCTTTGCCATCGCCAATCCGGAAATCGCCCCCTATGGCCGCGCTGCAGAAGAAGCCCTGCGCCGCTTGAACCTGTGGGAGGCGCTGCGCCCGCGCCTCGTTTTTGGTGAAAACATCGCCCAAGCCGCGCAATTCGCCATGATGGAAGGGGCGACTGGCGGCTTGATCGCGCATTCTCTGGCGCTATCGCCCGCAGTAAAGGCGCGCGGTGATTTCAGCTTGGTGCCTGAGGCTTTGCACGCGCCGCTCCGCCATCGCTTGGCGCTCACGCGGCGCGCCAGTGAAGCGGCGGTCCGCGTACAGGCGTGGTTGCTGTCCCCCCAGGCGGTAGCGCTTTTCGCGCGCCATGGCTTGCAGGCGCCCTGAAGGATGGATTGGCCCGCCTTCCGCCTTTCGATCTGGCTTGGCCTCGGTACGGTGGTGATCCTGCTGCCCTTGGCGCTGTGGCTCGGGCGCTTCCTGGCGCTGAGGCGCTTTCGCGGGCGGGGCGTGGTTGAAGCGGCCGTGGCGCTGCCGCTGGTGCTGCCGCCAACCGTGCTTGGCTTTTATTTGCTGACCGCCTTTGGCGCCGGCACCTGGTTCGGTGGTGCCTTCCAGGCGCTATTTGGCCAGACCCTGGCCTTTTCCTTTGAAGGGCTGCTGCTGGCGAGCGCCATCGCCAATATCCCCTTCGCCGTTCAGCCAATCCAGAACGCCTTTGGCGCCATCCCACCCAATCTGCGCGAAGCGGGTGCGACTTCCGGCATGACACCTTGGGCGGTGTTCCGGCGGATTGAATTGCCACTCGCCTGGCCCGGCATAGCCACCGCCATTGTGCTGACCTTCGCCCATACGCTTGGCGAATTCGGTGTGATGCTGATGGTGGGCGGCGCCATCCCTGGTGAAACCCGCACCGCCGCCATCGCCATTTATGATCGCGTGCAGGCTTTTGATGATGCCGCTGCCGCCAGCATGTCGGCCCTGCTGCTCGTGATCTGTCTGGTGGCGCTCCTGCTGGTGCAGCGGCTCACGCGCGGAATCGGGCGCCGCCGCCATGGCTAATCAGGGCCTTAGCCTGCGCCTGAAGGCCACGGCACCGATCGCGCTTGACCTTGCGCTGGACTGCGCGCCGGGGGAGTTACTCGCCATTATCGGGCCGTCAGGCGCCGGCAAATCCACCACGCTGCGTGCCATTGCCGGGCTGCATCACCCCGAAAGCGGCAGCGTGACCTGTGATGGCGAGGCATGGCTCGATACCAGCCGCGCGCTTGACCTGCCGGCGCATCGGCGCCGCGTGGGGCTGGTGTTTCAGGATTACGCATTGTTTCCGCATATGACAGCGCTTGCCAATGTTATGGCGGCGATGGGCCATCTGCCCGCCGCTGAGCGTGCCCCCCGCGCCGCTACCCTTCTGGCGCGGGTCCATCTGGCAGGGCTTGAACAACGCCGCCCGGCGGAGCTTTCCGGCGGGCAGCAACAGCGCGTCGCGGTAGCGCGGGCTTTGGCGCGCGACCCTGACGTGCTGCTGCTGGATGAACCCTTCAGCGCCGTGGACCGCGCCACGCGCCGGCGCTTACAGGTGGAATTGGCCAATCTACGCCAGGGGCTTGCCATCCCAATCATCCTGGTGACGCATGATTTGGATGAGGCTGCGTCGCTCGCGGACCGCATGCTGTTGCTGCATCGGGGCCGGGGGCTGCAAACCGCGCCACCCGCGGAAATGCTGGCCCGCCCGGCCTCAGCCGAAGTCGCGCGGCTGCTTGATCTGCGCAATCTTTTTGCCGGCGTGATCCTGGCGCATGAGGATGGCCTCACGCGGCTCCGCTGGGGTGACCAGGTGCTGGAAGCGGCCCCCATGCCAAGCCTGCCGCCAGGGACTGCCGTGGATTGGCTGATTGGCGCGGGCGGGGTGGTGCTGCATCGGCGTGGCAGACCCTCAGCTGGGGAAAGGGAGAACCCGGTGTCCGGCACCATCATGGCGCTGCTGCCCATGGGCGAGGAAATGCGCGTGACCCTGGATGTAGGCGACCCCGAGGGCCGACAATTGACCTTCGCCCTGCCGCGCCATGCGGCGCAGCGTAACGCGCTTGCAGTGGGTGAAGCATGCAGCGTTTCCCTGCTGCGCGATGCGCTGCATGTGATGCCCCGGCCATGAAGGACGCCGCGCTTTGGCTGCGCCTTGATTTTGCCGATGGCCGCGTAGGCCCGGGCAAAATCACGCTGCTGGAAGCCATTGCCGAAGTCGGTTCGATCAGCGCCGCCGCGCGGTCGCTCGGCATGTCCTATCGCCGGGCCTGGGAATTGGTGGCGGAGCTGAATGAGACCTTCTCGGCCCCGGTGGTGGAGCGCATCACCGGCGGCGCCGGGGGTGGCGGGGCACGGCTGACCCATCTCGGGGAAGCGCTGGTGCTGGGCTTCCGCGAGATTGAAGCGGAGGCGAGCCGGGCGGCGGCCCAGCATTTGCGCCGTTTGGCAAAAAGCTGAAGCGCTGCACCTTGCGGTAGCGGCCTGGGCGCGCTGCAATGCCTTCATGAGTAACACCACAACCGCCCCCGCCCGCCCGGCTTCCTCGGTCATGCTGCTGCGTGATGGGAAGCGCGGCATGGAAGTTTTCATGGTGGTGCGCCACCGCCAGATTGATTTCGCCTCTGGCGCCTTGGTGTTTCCCGGTGGCCGCGTGGAAGCGGCTGACAAGACACTCGGCGGCGGCGACGCCCACGCGGCCTTTCGCGTCGCGGCCATTCGCGAGACCTGGGAAGAATGCGGTGTCTTGCTGGCCGAGGAAGGCCAGGCGCCGGAAGCTGAAGGTGAATTCGCTGCCATGCTGGCCGAACGCCGTCTGGTGCCGGCGATCTCAACACTCGGACATTTCGCGCATTGGATCACACCGGTCGACGTGCCGAAACGCTTTGATACGCATTTCTTCCTGGCCGCCGCGCCCGAAGATCAGGCCGCAGTGCATGATGGGCATGAAGCGGTGGATAGTGTCTGGATCAGGCCCGCTGATGCGCTGGCGGAAGGCATTGCCGGTACCAAGAAGCTGGTGTTCCCGACGCGCATGAACCTGACCAAGCTTGCGCGGCATGAAAGCGTGGCGGAAGCCTTCGCTGCGGCACGCGCCAAGCCCGTGGTGACCGTATTGCCCGAACTTGTGGGCATGACCCCTGAAGGGCGCATCCTGCGCCTGCCTCGTGCGGCTGATTATGGCGGCGAGGAATTTCTGGCGGGCGACCCGCCTTCCATGTGATGGAGAACCCAGCCATGCTGCCTCGCCGCCTTCGCTTCGGCATTTTCTTGGCCCCGTTTCATCGGGTTGGCGACAACCCAACGCTGGGGCTCACGCGCGATTTGGAATTGATCGAATGGCTTGACCATCTGGGTTTTGATGAGGCCTGGATCGGTGAGCATCATTCCGCCGGTTGGGAAACCATCGCGAGCCCGGAAATCATGATTGCGGCAGCGGCGGAACGCACCAAGCACATCAAGCTTGGTTCTGGCGTCACCAGTCTGCCCTATCACCACCCGCTTTTGGTGGCGCAGCGTTTTGTGCAGTTGGATCACATGACGCGCGGGCGCGTGATGCTGGGCTGCGGGCCGGGCGCGCTGGTTTCTGACGCATACATGATGGGCATTGATGCGGCGCATCAGCGCCGGCGGATGGATGAATCGCTCAATGCCATCACGCGGCTTTTGGCATGCGAAGAACCGGTGACGATGGAAACCGATTGGTTCACCCTGCGTGATGCTCGGCTGCATCTCGCACCTTATTCGGAACCGCGTTTCCCAATCTCGGTCGCTTCTTCCACGACGCCATCGGGCGCGCTGGCGGCGGCGAAATATGGGCTTGGCTTGCTCTCACTTGGTGCAGGTTTGCCGGGCGGGCCGAAATCACTCGCTGAGCAATGGCAGATGGCGGAAGCGGAAGCCGCCAAGCATGGCCAGAAGATGGACCGGCGCAATTGGCGCCTGGTGGTCAATCTGCATTGCGCCGAGGATGATGAACGCGCGCTCAGTGATGTGCGCCATGGTGAGGCTTTGGAGACACTCACCTATTTCAGCGAAACCCTGGGCCGGCCACCGATGCGTTCCGAAGACCCGCTGCGCGATGGGCTGGCGATGGGCTCAACGCTGGTCGGATCACCAGAAACGGTGGCCGCGGGGATTGAGCGTTTGCTTGGCTTTACCAATGGCGGCGCAGGGGGCGTGTTGTTCCGCGCCCATGAATGGGCCGATCGGGAAGCCACCATGCGGTCCTTTGAACTTTTCGCGCGTTGGGTGATGCCGCGCTTCCAGGGTTCACTGGTAATGCCGCAGCAATCGCGCGACTGGGTCAGCAGCAATCGTGAGAGCATCTTCGCGCCAAACATGGCGGCGCTGAAGCAGGCCTTCCGCGATGCCGGGCAGGATGCGCCGGAGATGTCGCGGCTCAAGCTGCATACCGGCAAGGTCGAAGTGCCGCAGGTTTGAAGCCCATGATCACGCGGCGTGGCTTGGTGGCAGCGGCCTTGGCGCCACTTGCCGCGCCGGTGGCAGCACAGGGCCGGGCTGTCAGCCGCATTGCTTTCGGGTCTTGTGCAGATCAGGCGCGACCGCAGCCGATCTGGCGCGTGGTGCGTGCCTGGCAGCCGGAATTCTTTATTTTCGCCGGCGATAATGTCTATGGCGGGGTGCGGCGGCATGATCTGGCCGAGTTGCAGGAAGCCTATGCCGGGGCGAAGCAGCATGAGGAATTCATGGGCTTCATCGCAGGCCAACCGCATCATGCCGCGATCTGGGATGATCATGATTTTGGCGTGAATGATGGCGGCGTTGAAAACCCCTTCAAGCAGGATGCGAAGGACGTCTTTCTGGAATTCTGGCGCGTGCCGGCTGATGACATCCGGCGCCGCCGCGATGGGCTTTATCATCATCTTACACTCGGCCCGGCAGGACAGCGCGTGCAGATCATTCTTTTGGATACGCGCTGGTATCGTTCGCCTTTACGCATTACCGATGCACGCGGCGCGCCTGGGCGGGAACGCTATCTGCCCGATGATGATCCAGCGAAGACCATGCTGGGCGAAGCGCAATGGGCCTGGCTCGGCCAATGCCTGCAAGAACCGGCGGAGTTGCGTTTGATTGTCTCTTCCATCCAGGTCGTGGTCGAAGGCCATGGCTGGGAAAGATGGGGCAATTTCCCGCGCGAACGCCAGCGGCTTTACGATCTGATCGCCAGTACCAGGGCAGGCGGCGTTGTGTTTCTTTCCGGTGATCGGCATATCGGCGCGCTCTACCGTCAAAGCGAGGGCACTGCCTATCCGCTGACTGAAATCACCTCAAGCGGGATCAACCGGCAATTCGTGAATGCGCGGGAACAAGGCCCTAATCGTCTTGGGGAGCTTTATCCGCGCGTCAATTTCGGCACTGTGGAGATTGACTGGCAAAACCGGCAGCTTGTGCTGGCGTTGCGCGATGAGGATGGCGCGGTTCAGCGGAATGTATCACTGGCGCTGGATGATTTGCGCGCCGATTGAGTAGAGCGGCGATGGCGGCGGTAGCACCGCCATCACCAAGCGATCATCAGTTGATGCGTAGATTAAGGCGACGAATGATCGCCCCTTCCTCTTCCATGATCTTCTCGACAGATGCGCGGTAATCCTCACTGCTTTTATAGATCAGCGGCATGTCGAAGCGTTCCAGTGCGGTGGTATGCACGGGATCATAAAGCGCCTGCTTGAAGCCATCATGCAGCACCTTCACAATACCGGGATCCACACCCTTGGGCGCGGCAATGCCATAGGGAGAGGTGGAGACGATATTGATGCCGCTTTCAAGCAGCGTCGGCGCATCCGGGTAGCGCTTCGCGCGTGTCTCACCCCAGGTGCAAAGCAAGCGGAACTGCCCGCCATCCACCAAGGGCGCCCAGGAGGTTGAATCCACCATCGCCTGTGTCTGCCCACTCAGCAGCGATTGCGCATTATCGGCGCCGCCCCGGAAAGGCACATGCAGCCATTCAATGCCGCGTTCGAGTGCGATGCGTTCCATGGTGATATGCAAAGTGGTGCCAACACCGGGCGATCCATAAGCGACCTTACCCGGATTGGCTTTGGCGTAGGCGAGGAATTCTTCCCAGGTCTTCCATGGGCTATCGGATTTCACCACCACGCCGAAAAGATAGCCTGTGAGGTGAATGATATAGGTGAAATCCTTGAGGGGATCCCAGGTCGGGCGGCTTGACATCATCGGGAAGCGGAAGACAGTGATGGGCAATTGCCCGACCATATAACCATCGCCGCGCTGTTCCTGCGCCATGGCCGCCGCTGCCAAGGTGCCGCTGGCGCCGCCACGATTATCGATGATGACCTGCTGGCCAAGATAGCGCGATCCCGCTTCAGCCAAGGCGCGCAATTGGCCATCGGTGGAACCGCCAGGCGGCCAGGGCACAATCAGGCGAATGGGGCGATTGGGAAAGCCTGATTGCGCGATGGCGGGCGTTGCAAGCAATCCTGCGGCGGCAGTCAGGGCATTACGGCGCGTCAGTTTCATGTCGTTCTCCCGGTTCTAGCGCTGAGCAGCTTTGGCTCGCGCTATTTCATGTCCATCATACCATAGGCCGACGAAACAAGACTATGGCGGCGCCGCCATTTGCTTGGCCTCTGCCCAACACTTTGCCCGCGCATCCGCAAGGCGCTGGTTGATGGCAGCGACCGCTTCGCGGTCCTGCGCCAGCTTGTCACGCCGGTGCGCGAGCAGCGCTGTCATCGCATCAGGTGCCGGGCCGCCTTGCACGTTGCGCCCAAGCAAATTCTCAGCCGGATCAAGCGCAGCGCGGAGTTTTGCGGCCGGAATGTTCAGCGCTTTGCCAAATAGCGTCTGCGCGACGGCATCCAAAGCCGCGCTTGAAATGCTTTCCGCCGTGCGGCCTTCGGCCAGCGCATCGCGCACAACAATTGCGACGATATTATGCGCCATGCGGAAACTGAGCCCGGTTTCGCGCACAATCACATCCGCCAATTCAGTGGCCGAGCCAAATCCCTCGCGCGCGGCGCCTTCCATGCGGTGCTTGTTGAGGCTGAGGCCCAGCATCACTTCCTGAAACAAAGCGAGGATGCGCCGGCTGCGCAACGCGGCATCCAGTACGGGTTCATTCACTGCCGTCACGGCATCATTCACATCGGCGAAGGCGGTGTTCTTGGTGCAGGCCATGGCGGCGTGATGCGCGCCCTGCACCATGGCCGTGGCGGCCTTCAAATGTTCCAGTGCCACGGGATTTTTCTTCTGCGGCATGATGCTAGAAACCGCCGAATGGCGATCCGCCAGTTCGACAAAGCCATATTCCCAACTGCCCCAATTCTGCAAATCGGTCGCAAGGCGCGAGAGCAGCGCCATCATCACCGCCATGGCGGACGCTGCTTCCAAGGCATCATCGCGCGATGACACGGCATCATAGGCAAGCTCCAACGGCGCGGCGAAACCCAGCGCGCCGGCGACCCAGGCACGATCAAGCGGAAAGGCGGTTGTGGAAAGCGCGCCCGCGCCCAGGGGACAAAGATCGCAATGCGCCAGCGCCCCCATCAGCCTTTCATGGTCACGCGCCAGCGCATCAGCCGCCGAGGCCAGCCAATAGCCAAAAGTGATGGGCTGCGCGTGCTGGCCATGCGTATAGCCGGGCATGACTGCCGCGATATGTTCCTCAGCCAGCGCAAGCATCGTCTGCCGCAGATCCGCGAGCAGCCTGAGCACCGCGAGCAACTCCGTGCGCAACGCCATGCGCCAGGTGGTTGCGTTCAGATCATTGCGGCTCCGCCCAGTATGCAGCCGCCCGCCAATATCGGGACCGAGTTTTTGGATGATCAGTTTCTCGACATAGGAATAGAGATCTTCCTGCCGATAATCCACCGGCACCGCATCTGGCCCGGCATCCGCCATAGCAAGGATTTCCGGCAGGATTTGCGCCATGGCATCACGCGCAATGATGCCTTGGCGTTGCAGCATCAGCCCATGCGCCAGATGCACCCACATCTCATGGGCAAAGACATAATTCTGCGCGCGCGCGACTGACCCGCGGTAATAGCTTTCCACCAACAATGGCGAAGGCGGTTCCTTCACCCTTTCGCGTAGATTCACCGCCTCCGTCATTTTCAGCCTCTCTCAGGGACGTTGATTGCTGAGCACCACCGTGCCGGAGGCAGAGAACATGCCGCCCACGCCATGCGCCACGCTGATTTTCACATTGGGCACCTGGGCCGGCGCTGTGCCGCGCACCTGGCGCACGCTTTCTTGCAGGGCGAACATGCCATACATGCCAGTATGCGTGTAAGAAAGCCCGCCGCCATTGGTATTGATCGGCAGCTTGCCACCGGGTGCCGTATTGCGTTCCCAGATGAAATCCTTGGCTTCACCACGCTTGACGAAGCCAAGATCTTCCAAGCCATACATGGGCAGATGCGCGAAGGCGTCATAGATCATCAGATGATCCACATCGCTGTGCTTGATGCCGGCCATGCGGAAGGCTTCCGGCCCTGCCACGCGAAATGCGCGTGAGGAGGTGAAATCCTCCATCTGGCTCACCATGGTGGTTTCCACACTTTCGCCGCTGCCAAGGATATAGCAAGGCTTGGTCGGGAAATCCTTGGCACGATCGGATGAGGTCAGGATCAGCGCGCCACCGCCATCCGTCACCAGGCAGCATTGCAGCAGCCGGAAGGGATAGGCGATCATTTTGCTGTTCAGCACATCATCAATCGTGATCGGGTCCTTGAAGGCCGCGCGTGGGTTCTTCGCCGCCCATTCGCGCTGCACCACCGCAACCTGCGCCATTTGTTCATGCGTGACGCCATAGGTTTTCATGTAGCGCAGCACGGGAATGGGAAAGAGTGTCGGCGGACCCATGGGGCCGAAGGGCGCTTCGAATTGGCCATTCAGGCTTTGCGGTTCCGCCGGGCGCGGCGTACCATTGACGCGGGATTTGCCGCTTTCCCCATGCGTAATCAGCACGGTCTTGCAATAGCCGGCATGAATGGCCGCTGCCGCATGGCGCACATGCAGCATGAAGGAACAGCCGCCAACACCTGTGCCATCCACCCATTTCGGCGTGATGCCAAGGTAATGCGCGATTTGCTGCGGCATCATGGGGCCAACACAGGCAACGCCATCAATATCGCCGGGCTTCAAGCCCGCATCCGCCATGGCATTCAGCGCCGCATCCGCATGCAGCATGATTTGCGCCATATCGGGGACAGCGCCGATGCGTGTGCTTTCCGCCGCGCCGACAATGGCGATTTCACCGGGACGTATCATGGATCAAGCCTCCTTCGCGGGGCGGAAAAGGGGCAGGGTGATGTCATCATCCATTTTGGTTGGCGCCAATTCCAGCTTCATGTCCAAGATCAAGGCTTCCGGCGTTTGCGGGCATTCGACGATATTCGTCATCATGCGCGGGCCTTCTTCCAGCTCCACCACCGCAATTGCATAGGGTGGCTTGAAGCCCGGCACTGGGCGATGATGGATCACATAGGAATGCAGCGTGCCACGGCCTGAAGCTTCAAAAACTTCCACATTGCGCGTGCCGGTATAGGGGCTGAAGGGGCGCGGCGGGAAATAGGGCTTGCCCGTATCACCGCAGCGCTGGAGCAAAAGCTTGCCTTGGCGCAGCCCCTCCCAGAAGTGGCGGGTTTCGGGTGTGGGTTCCGGCCGGGCGCGGCCTGGTTCAAGGCTCATGGCAGAGCTTCCTCCTGTTTGGTCTTGGCTGATGTTCCACTGCCTTGGCCAGAAGGGAAAGGGGGTAAATGCGTGAGGGGGGGTGCCCTACAAGTCCAATATGCGTTCCGGCGTGACGCGCCCGCGCAGCACATCCCATAGCCCGATCATATTGCCGCGAAACCGGCCCCAACGATCCGCCCAGGGTTCGGGAAATGGTGAGCGCAGCAAATTCTTTGCACAATGCCGCGCGGCGCTTGGGATGGCGTGCCCCCAGGGGAAGGAGCCTTTGATCGCCAGATAGATTGGGTTCACCACCTGCGAATACCCAAGCCTGAGGCCCTGCACGCGCCCGGCCTTCACGCCAAGATGTACGCCGCGCGCGCCCGCGAGCCGCAGGATTTTTCCATGCACGCCAAGGCGGCGCGTGACATCAATATCCTCATACCAGGCGTAAAGCGGCAGGCGTTCATCAACGCGAATATCATGTGCGCGTACAGCAGACATGCGAAAGGCCATGTTGCAGCCATAGCCGTTGAAGGCTTCCGCAACCGCCTGCGCATCCTCCGCACCGGGATCGGCGGCGAGCAAAGCCGCACCTTCGGTTAGATCATAGCCCGGCGCATTGGCGCCATCGGCAATCACCGTGCCGGTCGCGACCACCATTTCAGGGTGTTGCTCAAAACAGCTTTCCAGTACGGCGAGGAACTGCGCATTGCAGAGGAAATCATCATCCAGGAACAGCACCACATCGCTATCCCGCGCTGCGTCCAGGATGCGGTTGCGCTGGTGCGGCAGGCCGGCGGGGGCAGTGATGAACTCGATGCCGGGAATGGCTTCACAGCCTGTGACATCATCCGGCGAGACATGGCAGACAATGATGCGATCCGCCGGGCGGGATTGCCGCGCCAGGTCTTGCAAAACGCCCGCCAGAATGGCCGGCCTGCCGCGTGTTGCGATGCCGATAGTGATATGCATCACGCGGCCCCTTGCAGCGGTGCGGGCAGGGGGGCTTCGCGTGCTTCCTGTGCCAAGCCACCCACCAGCCGGCCCCAAAAACTCATGGCGTAATAAGCTGCGTTGTGAAAGCGTAGCTTTGTAAGGCTGATCAGCGCACCGCCGAGTGGACGCACCAGAAAGGCGAACCAGACGGATAGCGGCACGCGATGCCGGCGCAGCACAAAACCAAGCCCGCGCCCGTAACTCGCCGCTCGGGAAACAGCCACTTCCGTCAAGCGCTTATCGGGATGGATGATCCGCAAACCCGCATCATATTGCGCCACCGTACCGCGTGCCATGGCGCGACAGACCAGATCATTGCCCTCGGCCGAGCCCCAGCGCGTACCGGGGCCGAGCTTTTCATCAAAGCCGCCCAGCGACAGCATCAATTGGCGCGGCAGGAACAGGTTGAATTCAATCACGCTGGTCCAGACATTGCCCAAGTCAATCGCGCCCGAGGCTTCGCGCCAACGCCCTGATCCAAGCCCACCTTCGGGCGATGCCGCCGGCCCGGTCAGCACGCCAAGCGATGGCGCCGCGCGAAAGCAAGCGTCAACACGCGCCAGGACGCCCGCCGGATAAAGGCAGTCATCATCGGGGAAAGTCACGATCTCACCGCGTGCCGCACGCAGGCCAAGATTGCGCGCGTGATTGGCGTTGCGGATGGCGGAACGCAGATGGGTAATGGGCAGGCGCGACGCATAAGGCTGTAGCACCGGCGCCACGCGGTCATCCGCATTCTGATCCGCGATGATCACTTCAAAATCATCGCGCCCTTGCGCCAGCAGGCTTTCCAGCAATTCACCGATTTCGCTGCTACGGCCAAGGGTTGCGACTATCAGCGAAAACTTCATGTCGCGGTGATCCCAAGCGCGTCATGCACCACCTGCCGAAAGCGGCGGCGGAAATGCGTATTGCTGAAGCGTTCCGCATTGGCGCGGCAATCCTCAGGCGTGATGGCGGGTGCCATGGCTTCAAAGCGCTCGACCGCAGCGATAAGGCTTGCGGTAGTTTGTTCCTGAAAGAAAATGCCTGTCGGGCGCGGATTAGGTGGTGCGACCACGATATCGCGCGCGCCGCCACGGCCATAGGCAATCACCGGCGTGCCGCAGGCTTGCGCTTCCACGGTGGCGATGCCGAAATCTTCCTCGGCGGCAAAGACCGCTGCGCGCGCGCCTTGCGTCAGCGCGATCAATTCCGTCCGCGCGACGCGGCCCTTGAAGGTGATATTGGACGCATCGCCAGCGGCCGCGCGCGCCTGCGCCTCATTCGGGCCATCGCCCACAATGATCAGCTTGCGGTTTGGCATCGCACGGAAGGCGGCGGCAATCAGATCAACCCGCTTATAGGGTACGATGCGCGATGCGATCAGGTAGTAATCACCCTTGTTTTGCGCAGGCGTGAAGCTTTCGATATCCACCGGCGGATGCAGCACACGCGCATCGCGCCGCCAGGTCTTTTGAATGCGTTCCGCGATGTAGCTTGAATTGGCCAGCACAATATCGGGGTTGAGCGCGCTCGCGCGATCCCAAAGCCGCATGCGGTGCAAAAGCCAGCGCGTATAGGCGCCCTTCAGGCCGCGCGTGAGGCCCGCTTCGCGCAGATATTGGTGCTGCAAATCCCAGGCATAGCGCATGGGGCTATGCACATAGGAAATATGGATCTGCCCCGGCCCCGTCAGCACGCCCTTGGCGACTGCGTGGGAGGATGAAATCACGACATCGTAACCCGAAAGATCAAGCTGTTCGATTGCCAGCGGCATCAGGCCCAGGAATTTGCGGAAATGCTTGTGGGCAAAAGGCATGCGCTGAATGAAGCTGGTGGTGACCTTCTTGCCTTGCAGAAAACCACGCTCGGCTTCCGGCATGAAATCGCAGACGGCAAAGACATCCGCTTCCGGCCATTCCAGCAGAAGCTGTTCCAGCACGCGTTCCGAACCCGCATAGCTATCCAGCCATTCATGCACCAGCGCGATCTTCATGGCGCGTTCTTTCGGATCAGAGACAACAAGGCAAGCGCTGCCTTTTCCCAGGTGTAAAGCGCCGCGCGCTTCAGCCCAGCATCACGCATACCTGCTGCCAAGCCTTCTTCATCCAACAGGCGTTCAAGCGCTTCCGAAAGCGTTTCAGGCCGCATTGGGTCGAACCAGAGAGCGGCCTCAGCGCAAACTTCCGGCACTGCGCCGGCATGGGCGGCAAGAAGCGGGCAGCCGCAGGTCATGGCTTCCAATGGCGGCAGGCCAAAACCTTCATAGCGGGACGGGAAAATCAGGCAGAGCGCGTTTTCATAAAGGGCGCGCAATTCGGCATCACTGACGCGTCCCAGGATGCGCCCGGCATCGGCGGCTGGCCCGCCACCGGCACGGAACACCGCAGGATCGGCAGCACCCGCCACCGCCAATGTCAGGCCCCGCCGGCCCAGCAGCGCGGCGGCGCTGGTGAGTGCAGCCAGGTTCTTATGCGCTGCCGGATTGCCCACCACCAACGCATAACGACCCGCGGCCAGATCATGGCGCGCCAGAATCCCGGTATCAGCAGTGATGCGCAGCATGTGATCGCCACCTTCCGGCAGCACGCCAATGCTCTCAGGCGCCACACCGAGCGCCAGTGCAATGCGCCCGCGCGAAAATTCGGAAACCGTCAGCAATTGCGCGCCAGACCGCGCGAGCATCTTGTGCAGAAAGCTATACCAGGCGCGGAAGGCGAAGGAATAACTCTCGGGCGTGTCAAAGACGCCGGCATCATGGATCACGACTGCCTGCGCGCGGCCCAGCATCAGCGGCGCGGTATTGCCGAGATTGATCAGGAAGGAACCGCGCGCCGCTTTCGGCAATTCCCATTGTTCCCAAAGCTGGCCGGATTTCTGGCCAATGGCTTCGGCCTTCAGATAAGCGAAGGGACTTTGCGCGACGCTGCTTGGCATCAATAGCCGCGCCGCCGGCCAGGCATCATGACCCGCCAGCCGATCCGCCGCTGCCGTGATTTCGCGCGCAAAGCGCTGCACGCCGGTCATGCCCTGCGTCAGGAAGCGGCCATTGATGGCGATTGGCATCATGCGCTGCGGCGCCCCTTTCCACGGATCAGCGCCAACGCGCTGACCTTGTCTTGTGGCGCGGCAATGGACCAACCGGCGGCGAAAACCAAGCCAAAAACCAAGGCGGCCAGAAGCACGGGCCAAAGCCAGCCGCCTATGGGCACCAGCGCTGCCAAACCAAGGGCGGCTGGAATGATGGGCCACAGCAGATCGCGTATCGTCCCCCGCACGGCCGGGTAAAGCCGCGCGGCGGCCCAGCAGCGCCCCAGGCAATCCACAACGCAGCGCGCCGCCCAAGCCAGTGCCGCACCTTCAATGCCGAGCCAGGGTAAAAGCGCCGCGCTGAGCGGCAGGAAAATCGCTGCCAGCGCCAGGGAGAGCTTCGCCGTCACATCCGGCCGCCCAATCGCTTCCAACAAGACGCCAGGGATGAAGGCGAGGCAGGAAAAGAAAATGCCAAAGGCTAGAATGCGCAGCACCTGACCGCCTCCCGTCGCAAAAGCCTCGCCCAACCAAAGCCGCAAGAAAAGCTCCGCCCCTGGGATCAGGATCAAAGAAGCCGGCAGACAAAGCGCCATCACAATCAACGCGCCGCGCTTCAGAAGCAGCGCGGTATCCTGCGGCAGGTCACGATAGGAAGAGGCAATGGCGGGCAGAAGGGTTTGTGCCACCGCCACGGGCAAAATCCAAAGCCGCATGATTAAATCAAGCGGTGTCGCGTAAAACGCTACAGCCGGAAGTGTCAGCATGGCGCCGATGATGAAGCGATCCGCGTAGAGCAATAGCTGCGTGAGCGCTCCGGAAAGGCTCATCCACAAACCCTGGCGCAGCAAAGGCCGCATCAGGGCAAAGCGCGCTTCGCGCAAGCCAAGCCCCGGCACATCGCGATGGGCTATGATGGCGTAAGCAATGCCACTGAAAAGCCGCACTAAAATCACCGCCAGCATCACGCCAATCAGGCTGTTCCACACCAACAAAACCAGCAGAGGGCCGAGATAGTAAAATGTATTGAGCGGGATATTCACCAGATTAGCGAGCCGAAAACGCTGCCAGGCGGAAAGCACGCCCCAAAGCGCGGCGTTCAGCACTACCAAAGGCGCGCCGGCGGCCAGCAATTGAAAGGCTGTGATGGCTTCCTGCCGCAAGTCTTCCGGCACATTCAGGAATTCGCCCACCAACCATGGCATTGCCAGAAAAAGCGCCACTGCCATGATTGAAGATACGCCAAGTAAGGCGAGCAATGTCGCCCCGATCATGGCGCGCGCTTCGTCAGCCGCGCCAGTACCCAGCTTTTCCGAAACGCCGCGCGTCAGCGCCATGCCAAGGCCAAGATCGAAAACGCCGAAAATGCCAATCAGCGCCAGCGCCAGGGTGAAAAGCCCCCAGCGTTCCACGCCAAGGGCGCTAACCAGGAACGGCGTGATGACAAGGGCGAGCAACAAGGGCAGGCCGCGCCCAAGCCCATTCCAGAAGATGCCGGAGACCAGCCTGCGCCCGCCCGCGCGTTCCGCGGCTCCCGCAGGTTGCGCCTCAGCCATTGGAAATTCCTTCAGCCGGCGGTCCGCTAAGAATTCAAACGATAGGCGCGGGCAACTTGCCGCGCCCATTCATCGTCAATGCGCGCCGCGGCGCGACAATACCGCAACTGGCGTGCGCAGCAGAATAGAAAAATCTGCCAGCAGCGACGGGCGGGAAACATAGGCAACATCCAGCGCTACGCGGGATTCGTAGGATGTTTCGCTCCGCCCGCTCACCTGCCAAAGACCGGTGATGCCAGGGCGCACCGCCATGTAATGCGCGGCGGACGCGCCGTAATAGCGATCAATCTCCGCTTCCTGCACGGGGCGGGGGCCAACCAGGCTCATCTCACCACGCAGCACATTGATGAGCTGCGGCAATTCATCAAGGCTGGTGGAACGCAGGAAGCGGCCGATCGGCGTGATGCGCGGGTCATTCTTCAGCTTGCGGGTCGCTTCCCATTCAGCGCGCGCCGTGGGGTCACTGGCCAGCAGCGTTTCAAGGCGCGCTTGCGAATCAATCACCATGGAGCGGAACTTGAGGCAGCCGAACAGCTTGCCGCCGCGACCCACGCGCTGATGCGCGAAGAAGGCCGGGCCACCATCGGCGCGCACCATCAACGCCACGATCAGGAAGAACGGGGCGAGCAACAAAAGCCCGACGCCAGCGCCGATGATATCAAGCGCGCGCTTCGCGATGGGGAAAAGCGCCTTGCGGTCGCGTTCCAAACCAATGGTCTGGGTCGTGGATTGCTGGATGGTCTGTACGGGTACGCTGGACATGGTGTCCTGAGCCTTCGAACCTGAAAGAAAGAGACGATGAGCCTCTCACTGGGGGGTACCGGATTCCCGGTATTGACGAAGAGTTTAAGTCCTCAACGGGGGCGGATTTGGGCCGCGGTTGCGGCCAGATTGTGGCAAACGCGGCGCATTTTGCGGCGCTGCGGGCGCGGCTTCAGGACAGACGAGAAAAACGCCGGTTAAGCTATTGGCGCAAAGCCATTTTACCTGCGGGCATGCCAGCCGGGTGCCAGCACCCAAAGCCCGTTAAAGCCGCCAATCAGGTCCCAGCCCGGCTGATGGTTGGCACCAGCCAGGGCAAGCGCACCCTCATCGCCCAAAACATAAAGGGTTTGCGGCTCAAATTCTCCCTCGGCCAATTGCCGCGCGAGCTTGGCGTTCAGCGCCGCCACCCGCTTCGGGTCGAGTCGCGCGAGGTAAACGGCATCGGTCTCCAGCCCTTTGGTGGCGGCGAAAACCGCAATCTCCTCCCACCAGGGCGCCTGATTGCCGGAGGGGATGATGCGGATGCGGGTGTAATGGCGCGCGGCCTCAGCCCAGAAGGGATCGGAAAGGCGCAGGGGGACGGTGGCAGCGGTGGGCGGGAAAAAATGATGCAGCCGCGCAAAGCCTGGGCGCATGTCCAAAACCTGTATGGCGACCAGGCCGGCCAGCACAAAGCCAGCTCGCCGCCCGCCAAGCCAGCGGATCAGCAGAAAAACCGATACGGTCAGCGCGGCATAGCCGAGCGGCCAGATGAAGCGTTCTGAAGCGCGCAGCGCATCAGCATAGCGCAAAACCCATTGCGGCAGCTCGATAATCGTGAAGCTGACACCGGCAATGGAGACATTCGGCGAAACAGCAAACAGCGCCATGGCGACCAGTACCAGGATCAGTGGCCAGAAGCGCCTTTCGGGCCTGGTTGGGTTCTTCGCCCAGGCAATCAGCCCAAGCAGTACCAGCAAAAGCGCGCCAAGCCCGGCATAGGAATGCCCAACTTCCAGATGGTTCGGACCCGGCAAATCCGGCAGAAAGGCGCCCCAGGGGGATGGATCTAGTGGCGCCAGTACATCCATCTGCATCTGCCCATAGCCGCCCCAGCTTCCGCCAAAGCCACCGCCCAACATGAACATCCCGCCCGCCCAAAGGGCGGCGCCCACCAGCGCGAAGATGGTGATAACTTCGGCGAAAAGCCCGCTGCGCTCAGCGCCATCCAGCCAGCGCGCCAGCACATCCGCTGTCCAAAGTGCCGCCACCATGGGCAGCAGATAGGCATGGATGAGCGCCGTCGCGACCAGCAGCGCCGCCCAAGCCCCGCAGCGCCCTTTTACTGTGCGTGTCAGGCAAAGCCACAGCCCCATCAGCAGCAGAAAATGCGCCGAAAGCGCGAAATGCCCACCCATGCGCGCAAGCATTGTCGGTTGCAGCACAAACAACCCGGCACCGGCCAGCCGCGCCAAGGGATCCTCAGTGGCAAGTCCGATGATGCGCCACGCCATGAAAGCTTGCAGCCCCGCACAACCGTAAATCCAAAGTCCCCAATATTGCGAAACCTCGATCACCGGGCTGATGGCCTTGAAGAAGAAAGCCAGCAGCGGAATCGCATCCGCGTAGTAGATGGAGGAACTCACCTCCAGCCCCCAAAGCGGGTTGAGGCCGGGCGGCCAGGACCAGGGCGCGCGGCGAAAGAAACTCCAGCCCAGCCAATATTGCACCGGGTCGGGGCCGATCATGCCGCTCAACATCCAGCCCGTATTCCAGGGCGGCAGGATATGGAGCCCGAAGGCATAGGCGATCACCGCCCAGCCGATCAGCACCGAAGCCGCAGCTCCGGCCCATGCTTTCAAAGCCGGTCGCGTCACGCCTTATCGCCGGGCAGGTAGCGTTCCACCAGGTAAAGCGGCCGGCCTTTGGTTTCGTTGAAGATGCGCCCGAGGTATTCGCCAATGATGCCCAGCATCATCATCTGCACGCCACCCAGGAACAGGGTCACCGCCAGAAGGCTTGGGTAGCCAGCGACAGGATTGCCGAAGAAAATGGTGCGGAAGATCAACTGTGCCAGAAAGGCCAAGGCGCCAATCGCCGTGATCAGCCCGATATAGGTCGCGATTTTGAGCGGTGCGACGGTGAAGGAGGTGATGCCCTCCAGCGAGAAATTCCAGAGCTTCCAGTAATTCCATTTGGTGGTGCCGGCAGCGCGCGGTGCGCGGTCATAACGCACCGCAATGGCGGGAAAGCCGATCCAGGCGAAAAGCCCCTTCATGAAGCGATGCTGTTCGCGCAGCTTCAGCAGCGCATCCAAAGCGCGGCGGCTCATCAGCCGGAAATCGCCAGTATCAGGGGGCAGATGCACCTTCCCGCTGATGCGCTGCATCAGCCGATAAAACGCGGAAGCGGTCGCCTTTTTCAGCCAGGTCTCGCCAGCGCGGGTATTGCGCTGCGCATAGGCGACATCAAAGCCCTGGCGCCAGGCGGCGATCAGGTCCGGGATTACCTCCGGCGGGTCTTGCAGATCGGCGTCAATCACGACCACCGCTTCAGTCCCGCGCGCGTGATCCAGGCCGGCGGTCAGTGCAATTTCCTTGCCGAAATTGCGGCTGAGATTGAGCACAGAGGCGCGCTGATCCTGGGCCTGAAGGCCGAGCATGACCGCAAGCGTGCCATCCTTCGAACCGTCATTCACATAAACCACTTCCCAGGTGAGGCCGATGGCGGCCAAGGCCGCTGCCAGCCGCGCATGGAATTGGGGCAGCACCTCCTCCTCGTTGTAGGCGGGGACGATGATCGAAAGCGCGGGCGGGTCCTGGGACAACAGCGGGGCCTCAAGGCTATGGCGAGAAAGCTTGTTAACAGCCGAGATGGGGCGAAAACATGGCCCCTGGCACCCCTGCGGGACAGGGGTGGCATGTGGCTTGCCGGGATAGCCGGTGAATAGGAGGTTTTGCGCGCCTCCGACGGCGGAGAATGCACTGAAGCAGGACTAATCCGCTGTCCAGCCGCCATCCACCAGCAGGGCAGACCCCGTCATCAGCGCGCCGGCATCGCCGGCAAGCAGCAGAATGGCGCCCATCAGATCCTCAACCTGGCCCACACGGCCAAGCTTGATCTTGGCTTCCACCTGTTCGCGAAAGCCTGGGGCGGCCAGGAAGGGTTTGGTGAGCGGCGTTTCAATGAAGGTGGGGCAAAGCGTATTCACGCGAATGCCATGCGGCGCGAGTTCAACCGCCATGGCCTTGGTGAGCCCTTCAATCGCCCATTTGGAAGCGCAATAAATGCTGCGATTGGGCGCGCCAACATGCCCCATCTGCGATGAGACATTGATGATGGAACCTGGGCGTTTTGCTGCCAGCAATCGCTTTGTCACTTGCTGGGCCAGGAAAAACGCGGCCCGGACATTAAGGCCCATCACCGCATCGAAATCATCCAAAGTCACATCAATGAAGGGTTTCGGGCGATTAGTGCCGGCATTATTCACCAGAATATCGAAGGGTTCGGCCTGCGTGATCGCCGCTTCCGTCGCGGCAAGGTCCAGCACATCCAAGGCCAGAGCCTCCGCCGCGCCGCCCTTGGCGCGAATGGCGGCGGCGGCGGCTTCAATCTCATTGGCGCTGCGGGCCAGTAGCGTGACATGCGCGCCCTGATCAGCAAGGGCGGCGGCGGCAGCGAGGCCAATGCCGCGGCCAGCGCCGCTCACCAAGGCCCGGCGGCCATCAAGGCTGAAGGAAGGGGTGCGGGGCAAATCCATGGTCGGCAATTCCTGAAACCGTTGCTTCGCTGGTATCACAAGCCAAGCGCGGCGCGCCAATCCGCAAAGCGCACTAGCCGCACACCCAGCCGGCGCGCTCTGCGAATCTCAGCAGCGCTTGGGAAACCGCAATAGGGTAAGATCGGCGGTGCAACACCGTCAGCCTTGCCCGCCGCCAGCGCGCGCAAGGCATCGCCAATCATCGGCAAAGCCGCTTCATGCAGCAAGCGCGCGGCGGTGGAAGCTGAAACGCCCGGCGGCAAAGCGTGCGCGCGCTGTGCCAGTACTTCCCCTGTATCAATGCGTGCAGCGATGCGATGGATGCTGACACCTGTCGCGCCTGGCCCTTCCTGCAAGGCCCAAAAGGCAGGGATCGGGCCGCGATGGCGCGGCAGTAGGGATGGGTGGATATTCACCCCTCCAAGCCGCGCCAGAGCGAGCGTTTCCAGCGTGAAAATCTGATCGAAATGAAAGGAAAGGATCACATCAGGCTGCGCCGCCCGCAATGCCGCGTGGCAGGCGGGGCCATTCACATCCTCAATTTCCAACAGTGCAATGCTGTCCGCGCGTGCCACATCCGCCAAGCCTTTCCGCCCACGCAGCCGCCCCGCCAGGGAAGACAGTACGAAATTGACGAAAAGATAAGGCAAGAAACGCGGGCCGGAGCGACGGAGATGCCGCCAGAATTGCCCGAAAGCGCCACCCGCCGCGGCGCGATAGGGTGTTGATCGGCCAACCAGCACCAGCTCTGCCGCGTGCGCCGCAACAAACGCGCGCACCGCGACATGGCTCGCCAGGCTTTCCAGCGTGAATAACGCGATGCGGAGCGGCGGCGCGTCACTCACCCGCAGCGCCGCCCCAATTCAATCCGCTGCGGTGGCATAAGGAATATTGCGCCCGCCATAGCGCCGGAGCCGAATATTCGCCTGTTCGGCATGGCCGGCGAAACCTTCCAACATGCAAAGGCGCGAACAATATTCGCCGATCATGGCCGAAGCCTCATCCGTCAGCACGCGCTGATAGGTGCAGGTCTTCATGAATTTGCCGACCCAAAGCCCGCCCGTATAACGCGCAGCCTTTTTAGTGGGCAGCGTATGGTTGGTGCCGATCACCTTGTCGCCATAGGAAACATTGGTGCGCGGCCCCAAAAACAGCGCACCATAATTTGTCATGTGCTGCAGGAAGTAATCCGGATCGCGCGTCATCACCTGCACGTGTTCGGACGCGATGCGATCAGCTTCCGCCACCATTTCATCTTCGCTATCGCAGATGATGACCTCGCCATAATCTTCCCAGGCTTTGCGGGCGATGGCGGCCGTTGGCAGGATGCCAAGCAGGCGTTCAACCTCTGCCATGGTCTCGCGCGCCAATTTCTCCGAGGTGGTGAGCAGCACTGCCGGTGAATTCGGCCCGTGTTCAGCCTGGCCCAAAAGATCGGTGGCGCAGATTTCGCCATCCACGGTTTCATCGGCGATGATCAGTGTTTCTGTGGGGCCGGCGAAAAGATCAATGCCGACGCGCCCGTAAAGCTGGCGCTTGGCTTCGGCGACAAAGGCATTGCCGGGGCCGACCAGCATATCCACGGGCGCGATGCTCTCGGTACCCAGCGCCATGGCGCCCACCGCCTGAATGCCGCCCAGGCAATAGATCTCATCCGCGCCAGCCAGATGCTGCGCCGCCACAATGGCGGGCGCTGGCCGGCCTTCAAACGGCGGCGCGCAGGTGATGATGCGTTTGCAGCCCGCGACCTTGGCCGTCACCACCGACATATGGGCGGAAGCAAGCAGCGGATATTTGCCGCCGGGGACATAGCAGCCGACCGAATTGACCGGGATATTGCGATGGCCGAGCACCACGCCAGGCAGGGTTTCCACCTCAATATCACGTAGCGCCGCCTTTTGATGTTCGGCGAAATTGCGCACCTGGGTCTGCGCAAAGCGGATATCTTCCAGGTCACGCGGCGTGAGTTGATCCAGGCAGGCCTGGATTTCGTCCTCACTCAGGCGGAAATTCTGCCGGTCCCATTTGTCGAAGCGGATGGAAAGGTCCCGCACCGCAGCATCACCGCGCGCCTTGATATCGGCCAGGATGTTTTCGACCGTCGCGCGCACCTTGGCGTCATCTTCCGCCACCGCATCCGCATCCCGCCCCCGCTTCAGAAAACGCGCCATGTCCTATCCCTTTCCGGCTCCCGACCCGTGCTTGAAACGCCCAGGGCGGGCCGTCAAGCGGAGCATTTTCAAGCCAAGCGGAACCGCTTGGCGACTCGGAAAATACGACCAACCAAAAGCCCGTTTGACCGTGGCGCATAACAGGGGAAGTATTCCCCCATGAACCCTGCCGAATTGCTCGCCCCCATTGTGGGGCCGAAGAATTGCCTCATTGAGGATGCCGATATCGCCCCCTATGCGGTGGATTGGCGCGGAACCTATCGTGGTACGCCGCGCGCCGTGCTGCGCCCCGGTAGCGTGGAGGAGGTTGCGGCCTCTGTCCGTGCCTGCGCCGCCGCTGGGCTCGCGATTGTGCCGGCCGGCGGGCGCACCGGGCTTTGTGGCGGGGCGGTGGTGCAGGATAACGGCCCGCCCGCAGTGGTCATGAGTCTGGAACGCCTGAACCGCATCCGTGATGTGGACGCGAAGGATTTCTCGCTGGTCGCGGAAGCGGGCTGCATCATCCAGAATGTGCAGGAAGCGGCAGCGGCGGCAGGGCGGCTGTTTCCGCTTTCCTGGGGCGCGCAGGGCTCGGCCATGGTCGGCGGCGCGCTTTCCACCAATGCGGGCGGCATTCGCACCATTCGCTGGGGCAATGCGCGCGATCTGGTGCTGGGCTTGGAAGTGGTGCTGCCCGATGGACGCGTGCTGAATGATCTCAGGCGCGTGCGCAAGGACAATAGCGGCTATGCGCTGCGCCATTTGTTCCTGGGTGGGGAAGGCACGCTTGGCATTATAACCGCTGCCGCGCTGCGGCTGGTGCCGGCGCTCAAGCGGGTTGAGACCGCCTTTGTCGCGGTGCCATCGCCCGATGCGGCGCTGTCGCTTTTGTCGCGCATGTTGGAATCGGGCGCGGATGTGATTGCCTTTGAATTGATCCGCAAGGAATGCATGCAGGTGGTGGAACGCCATGGGCTGCGCACGCGCATGCCGATGGCCTTGGACAGCCCCTGGTATGTCATGGTGGAAATCGCCGCCGCGCATCCTGCCGTGCCTCTCAAGGAAATGCTGGAAGATACTTTGGCGGAAGCGGCAGAGGCCGGTGATTGCACCGATGCGGTGCTCGCCGCCAATGAGGATCAGCGCGCCGGCTTTTGGCGCATTCGGGAAGATTACCCAGATTGCCAGCGCCGCAACGGGCCTTATGTCGGCACCGATACCGCCGTGCCGGTTTCGTCCGTGCCGCGCTTCCTCGCGCGCGTTGAGGCGGAATTGGTCGCCAATTGGCCGGAAGGCGAGCTTTTCATGATCGGCCATGCGGGGGATGGCAATATCCACCTTGGCATGGGTGCGCCGAAGGGCATGGACTACAAGGATTGGGCGTCTCGTGCGGCGGGACTTGAAGCGCTGGTCAATAGCATCGCGGTGGAGATGGGCGGCAGCTTCAGCGCGGAACATGGCATTGGCCAATCCAAGCGCCACGCCATGGCATCGCTGAAGGACCCCGTGGCGCTTGATGTGATGCGCGCCATCAAGGGCGCCATTGACCCCGAAAGCCTGATGAACCCGGGCAAGATGCTGCCGGGGTAGGCGCCTGCCCTGCGGAGTTTGATAGCCGAAGCGGCGAAGCCCCTATCTTCACTCTTACCCGGGTCCGTTCTTCGTGATGGATCGCGCCGCAGGTTGCGCTTGACCTTCCCATGTTGGGAAGCGCCAGATGCGCCCCACCATGCCCGACGCTGCTGCAACCCTGCCGCGACTATCCCTGCCGATTGAAGGCATGACCTGCACTGCCTGCGCCGGGCGGGTGGAACGCGCCATTCGGAAACTTCCCGGCGTGGCTGAGGTTCAGGTAAACCCCGCCACTGATCGGGCGGAAGTTTTGGGCAGTGCGGATGCGGCGGCGCTGAAACAGGCGGTTGAAGCCGCCGGCTATGGCGTAACCGAAGCGCGTTTTGACTTGGCCATTGGCGGCATGAGCTGCGCCGCTTGCGCGGGCCGGGTGGAGGCAGCTTTACGCGCCGTGCCAGGTGTATTGGAGGCGCAGGTCAATCCAGCCTCAGAACAGGCGCATGTCAGGGCTATTTCCGGGGTTACGGAAGCGGCATTGCGCGTGGCGGTGGAAGCCGCCGGATATGAAATGCGCGGCAGCACGTCAGAAGCCGGGGAGGAAGCCGCCGCCCGCGCCTTGGCCGCTGAACGGCGCGATGTGGTGCTGGCTGGGCTATTCTCCGCCCCCTTCCTGATTGGCATGATGGGCATGGGCTTCGGCCAGGATTGGATGCCAAGCGGCTGGGCGCAGTTTGGCTTGGCGAGCTTCGTGGAATTCTGGCTCGGCGCGCGGTTCTGGCGCGCGGGCTATGCCGCTATTCGTGCCGGTACGGGCAATATGGATGTGCTGGTGGCACTCGGCACCGGCGCGGCCTGGGCGCTTTCCACCTGGCTTTTGCTGACCACACCCGCGCATCACGGCACGCCGCATCTTTATTTTGAAGCCGCGGCGGTAGTGATTTTCTTTGTGCTCCTCGGCAAATATCTGGAAGCCCGCGCCAAGCGCGCCACTGGTGCCGCGATCCGCGCCTTGCTGGACCTCAGCCCGCGCCAGGCGCGGCGGTTGGAAGCGGGCGAGGAACGCGAAGTGCCAGCTGCCTTGCTCAGCATTGGTGATCTGGTGGTGGTGCGCCCTGGTGAGCGTATTCCCGTGGATGGGCTGGTGCGTGAAGGCCGTTCCGGTGTGGATGAAAGCGCACTTACTGGCGAAAGCCGCGCGGTGGAAAAGGAAGAAGGGGCAAAGGTTTCAACCGGCACCATGGCGCTGGATGGGCGCCTAGTGATTGAAGCCCGCGCGGTGGGCGGCGACACCACACTCGCGCGCGTCGCGCAGTTGGTGGCGGCGGCGCAGGCGTCTCGTGCGCCAGTGCAGAAACTGGTGGACCGCGTGAGCGCGGTATTCGTGCCTGTAGTGCTCGGGCTCGCACTGGCAACCTTGATGGGATGGTTGCTGGCGGCGGTGGGTTTTGAAGCCGCGTTAATTCATGCCGTTTCCGTGCTGGTGATTGCCTGCCCCTGTGCGCTTGGCCTTGCCACGCCGGCGGCCATCATGGCCGGCACCGGCGCGGCGGCGCGAGCTGGCATATTGCTGCGCGATGCTGATGCGATTGAGCGTGCCGGGCGCATCACCTTGGTTGCCTTTGACAAGACCGGCACGCTGACGGAAGGCAAGCCGCGTTTGGCGGCGCTGCATCCCGCACCCGGTTTTGCGCGCATGGAAGCTTTGGCGATTGCCGCCGCGCTGCAAGCAGGCAGTGAACATCCCTTGGCGCGCGCTGTTTTGGCAGAAGCCGGCACCGTGCCGCCCGCAGAAGATTTCCGTGCCCTGCCCGGGCGCGGTGTGGAAGGCGTGGTCGGTGGGCGACGCTATGCACTTGGCAGTTCCCGATTGTTGCAGGAAGCAGGCGCCACGCGCGGGGCCCTGACTGAGGCGGCAGCCGCCGGCGAGGCTGCCGGCCAAAGCCTTTCCTGGTTGATCGAAGGCAGCGCAGCGCGTGCATTATTCCTGTTTGAGGATGCGCAGCGCGTCGGCGCCGCTGCAGCCGTGGCGGGGCTCGCCGCACTTGGCGTGAAACCCGCCATGATCAGCGGGGATCAGCGCGCCGCGGCACTGGCTGTCGCGACCCCGCTTGGCATTACCGATGTTGCGGCCGAGGTTTTGCCCGATGGCAAGGCCGCGCGCATCGCTGCCTGGCAGGCAGCAGGCGAAGCCGTCGCGATGGTTGGCGATGGGGTGAATGACGCCCCGGCACTCGCCAAGGCTGATCTTGGCATAGCAATGGGGACAGGCACGGATATCGCCATTCAATCGGCGGGTATTACCTTGTTGCGAGGAGATCCTGCTTTGGTACCGGCGGCTTTAGAGATTACGCGGCTGACCCTGCGCAAGATACGGCAAAACCTGTTCTGGGCCTTTGGCTATAATCTGCTTGGCGTACCGCTCGCGGCCTTTGGTTTGCTCTCGCCGCCCATCGCCGGCGCGGCCATGGCAGCTTCCAGCGTGAGTGTGCTCACCAATGCGCTGCTGCTTTCGCGCTGGAGGCCCCGGTTATGAATATTGGTGACGCCGCCCGGGCATCGGGCATTTCCGCCAAAATGATCCGTCATTATGAGGCGATTGGGCTGATCTCAGCCGTGCGCGGCGCCAATCACTACCGTGTATATTCCCAGGCTGATGTTGCGGAGCTACGCTTCATTCGCCATGCGCGCGACCTTGGCTTTCCATTGCAGGATGTGAAGCGCCTGCTGGATTTATGGCGGAATCGCGCGCGGGCGAGTGCGGAAGTGAAGCGCCTTGCGCTGGATCATGTCGCGGCGCTTGAAGCCAAGGCCAAATCGCTCAGCGCCATGGCGGAAAGCCTGCGCCATTTGGCCGCGCATTGCCATGGCGATGATCGGCCAGATTGCCCGATTTTGGAAGAATTAGCTGGAGCATTTTCAAGCCAAGTGGGGTCACTTGGCGGCTCGGAAAATGCGACCAA
>JBPCSO010000022.1:0-20600 GCA_051007055.1 Roseomonas sp. | reverse complement strand
ATTGCGCAAGGCTTCGCCAATCGCGCGGACCAGAATATCTGTCCCGCCACTGGCAGCATAAGGCACCACACCGCGCACAGGCTTGGTGGGCCAGGGGATGTCTTGGGCCTGCGTCATCCGAGGCAAGGCGCTTGCGGCCAAGGCACCGAATAGGGCGCGTCTTTGGATCTTCATCGTGTAGTTCCCGTCAATCCACACGCGCGCCCGTAGCGCGCACAATCGGCACCCATTTGTCAATTTCGCTCGCGATGAAGGCGCGCGTTGCGTCCGGCGTCATACCATCCGGGATGGTATTGCCAAGCTGGATCAGGCGATCCCGCACCTCTGGCTTACGCAGCGCAATGGCGATTTGCTCATACAGAAATTGCCGGATCGGCAAAGGTGTGCCGAGTGTCGCGGACCATGGCGTCCAGGTAGTGGCTTGGAAAGCGGGCAGGCCTGCTTCGGCGGAAGTGGGCACATCGGGCGCCATGGGTGAACGTTCAGGTGTTGCGATCACCAGGCCGCGCACCGTGCCGGCGCGGATGTGATCAGCGAGGAAGGAAATCGTGTCTGACTGAAACGCAATGCGCCCCACGGCAAGATCGGCAAAGGACGCAGCGGAGCCACGATAAGGCACATGCTGCGCCTGTACGCCCATGAGATGCAGCATCAGGGCCGAGGAGATATGCCCCGTAGTACCATTGCCTGACGAGCCGAAATCGAATCTGTTCGGATTGGCGGCAAGCAAGGCGCGAAATTCGGCGAGGGTATTCACACCAAGCGAAGGATGCACCGCAAGCACAATGGCGGAATGGCTGCTGATGGTGATGTGATCCACCCCGGTCAGCGGATTCACGCGCAGCCTGTCACCGTAAAGCCCGATATTGAGCGCGTGCGATCCAAGCGCCCCGACCAGCAGCGTATAGCCATCCGGGGGCGTTTGCGCGATGGTTTCAAAGGCAACAGTGCCACCGCCCGAGGGGCGATTTTCCACAACGAATTGCTGGCCCAATTGCTGCGACAGCGCGGTTGAAATCAGCCGCGCATTGATATCGGCATTGCCGCCAGGGGCGAGTGCCACCACCACGCGCACCGGGCGGTTCGGGTAATCCGTGCCCGGTGCCTTAGGCTGCGCCCAGGCAGGCAGCGCCAGTAACGCGACCATGGCCGCAAGCAGGAACCGCTTTTTCATTTTGTGCTCCCTGTTCCTTCAACCGATTGAATGTTCCAGCACGCCAACCCGCTCCACTTCCAAGCGCAGCCTATCGCCCAGCTTCAGATAGCGCGGCGGGTCGCGGAAATGCCCAACGCCGGAAGGCGTGCCGGTGGCGATCACGTCGCCTGGCTCCAGCGTCATATAGCGCGAGAGAAACGCAATCAGCGCCGAGACGGAAAAGATCAGATCACGCGTATTGCCATGCTGCACTTCTTCACCATTCAGCCAGCATTTTACGTCCAGCATCCAGGGCTCGCCCACCTCTTCAGGTGTGACGATCCAGGGTCCCATGGGGCAGAAGCCATCCATGCCCTTGGCGAAGGATGTCATGGCCAGCGAGACATCAAATTGAAATTCCCGCGCACTGACATCATTCAACACCGTGTAGCCCGCGACATAATCCAGCGCGATGCCTTCCGGCACATCGCGTGCGGGCTTGCCGATCACCACTCCAAGTTCCACTTCCCAGTCGGGCTTCTTCACATCGCGCGGGATTTTCACCACCGCCCCGGGGCCTACGACCGAGCTTGTGGGCTTCATGAAAATGCGCGGCATTTCAAGCTTGGGACCGCCGACTTCCTTGGCGTGATCACTGTAATTGCGCCCAACGCCGAGGATCTTCCCTGGCTTCAGCGGCGCCAGGATCTTTGCCCCCGCAAGCGGTTGGCGCAGCGCGGCATTCTCGGCCCGTGCGGCAAAGGCAAGCGCGCGGCCGGCTGAGGTCATTGCCGCTTCATCGCCAAGCAGCGCCACCATATCGGTGGGAATGATCTCGGCACTCCGATCAGCCTCACCAGCGGCGCGCGTCGCGGCGGATAGGGCAGGGCGCAGCGCGACCAGGCTTTCACCGACCACGCCGCCAAGTATGACGCCATGCGCGCCCTGAAACGTGACCAGCTTCATGCCGCCAGCGCCGCGTAATCGAGTGTTGCCATGACCTGCACACGCAGGATGTAGCGATCCTCACCCGGCAGGTAATCCGCAACCGCATTATGCATGGTGCCGATATTGTCCCAGATCAGCACATCACCTTCCGACCATTCATGCGTATAGAGGTATTTCTCCTGCGCCTGATGGCGGAACAGGTAATCCAGCAGCGCATCGGATTCCGCAGGGTCCATATCCTTCACATGCATCGCATAGCCGCAATTGCAGTAGAGAACGGGCCGCCCAGTGATGGGATGAATACGCACAATGGGTTGTTCAACTGGTGGCTTTTTCGCGCGCTGTTCGGGCGTGAGGGGGCCGCGAATGCTGCCGGGGCGCTGGCGCATCATGTCCCAGAATTTGCTGAAATCATGAATGGCCACGCGGCCTTCAATGCGCGCCTTCACCTCAGCCGGCAGATCGGCATAGGCGGCATGCATGTTGCGGAATTGCGTGGCCCCCAGCACCTTGCCGTCGCGCCGCGGCACGCGCTTGGCGTGCAGCATATTCGCCAGCGCGATTTCCTTCGAATAGGACATATCCGTATGCCAGCCTTGGCCGGCATCATTCAGCCCCAAGGGCTTGCCCGCCGCATCCTTCATGTTGGACAGGATCATCACCTCAGGATGATCTGGGGCGTGGAACAGATTGGCGACATTCACTTCCAGATCGCCAAAGCGCTTGCCGAAAGCGGCCACTTGCGGCGCTTCCAGATCCTGCTTCGGGAAGCACAGCACGCCATATTCGCCAAGTGCCCGCAACAGCGTGCGGAAATCCGTGGCCGAGGCGGCTTGGCTCAGGTCAATGCCCTCGATGCGGGCGCCCAGCCCGGCATTATTGGGGATGATTTTCATGCTGGTATCCTCCGGTCGGGCCAAAGGTGATGCGCTGGCCCCGGGGCGTCAACCGGGCGCTTCCCCGGGGCCGCTTGTTGCTTCAGGATGGCGCCATGGAAACGCAATCACCCAAACCCGCCCCGGTGATCATCGGGGGCGGCATTGTTGGCCTTTGCATTGCCTGGCACTTGGCACGGCGCGGGCTGAAGCCGCTGGTGCTAGAAGCCAGCAAGGAAGGCGCGGCCTATACCGGCAATGCGGGGGCCATCAGCCATGGGTCGGTGGCACCGCTCGCCATGCCGGGCGTGCTGGCGCAGGTGCCGAAAATGCTGATGGACCCGGCCGGCGCTTTGCATATCCCGGCGCGCTATTGGCTGCGCGCCATGCCCTGGCTGCTGCGTTTTGTGGCTTCTGCCCGGCGGGACAAGGTTGAAGGCGCGGCAGTGGCGCTTTCCGCCCTGCTATTTTCCGCGCCAGATCGGCATCGTGAAATCCTGGCCGCAGAAGGGGCGAGTGACCTGATCCGCGAAGAAGGCCAGATGTATCTGTATCGGAATGAGGAACAGCTTGCGAAGGACAATGCATCCCTGACGCTGCGCCAGAAGCATGGGCTAAAAGTGCAGAAGCTTGTCGGGCCGGCCTTGCGCGAATTGGAACCTGAAGTGTCCGAGGATTATCAGATTGGCCTTCTGCTGCCCGATCACGGTTCCTGCGTGAATCCCGCGCGCTTGGCTGCCGTGGTGGCGAATGGCGTGCGGCGCATGGGGGGTGAGATTCGCGTGGCCGAAGTGCAGGCCATTCTGACCGAGGGCAAGCGCGTTGTTGGTGTGCGCTGCGCCGGGGAGGATATCGCGGCAGATCAGATTGTGCTCGCCGCCGGTGCCTGGTCTGCGCGTTTGCTGGCGCCGCTTGGTCTGAAGATGCCGTTGGAAACCCAGCGTGGCTATCACGTAATGCTGCCGGATGCCGGCGTGCGCGTCGGGCGCGTGCTGTCACCCGCTGATCGCAAGGTATTTATCAGCCCGATGGAAGAAGGGTTGCGCGTGGCTGGTTCGGTTGAAATTGCCGGGCTTGATGCGCCGCCCACGGAAGCGCGCGCCATGCTGTTGCTGGGCGATCTGAAAAAAGTGTTTCCGAAGGCCCGCACGGAAGGCGGCAAGATCTGGATGGGCCATCGTCCTTGCCTGCCCGATAGCGTGCCGGTCATGGGGCCGGTTAGCGCCTGGCAGGGGCTTTATTGCGCTTTTGGTCATGGGCATTTGGGGCTGACAGGATCAGCGCCGACCGGCGCGCTGATGGGTGCGCTTTTGGCGGGCGAAAAACCCAATTTCGATTTCACGCCCTTCGCGGCGGAACGTTTTGCTTGAGGGGGGATGCGATGGGACAGGTTCAAGGCAAGGTTGCGCTGATCACCGGTGCTGCGGCGGGTATTGGCGCGGCTTGCGCGGTAGCACTCGCCGCCGAAGGGGCGCGCGTGGTGCTGACCGATGTTGATGATGCGCGAGGGGAGGCACTGGCGGCAAAGCTGCGCACCGCCGGGCATCAGGCGCTTTACCTCCATCAGGATGTGACGGATGAGGCGCGTTGGGCGGAGGTGATCGTTGCCATTGAAGCCCAATTCGGCCGGCTTGATGTGCTGGTCTCCAACGCCGGCATCGCCATCATGAAACCCCTGCTCGATATGACGCTTGCCGAATGGCGGCGGCAGAATGCCGTGAACATTGATGGCGTGTTTTTGTCCGTGAAATACGCCATTCCCGCCATGCGCCGCGCGGGGGGAGGTTCCATCATCATGATGTCGTCCATCGCTGGCATTCGCGGTTCCGCCGGGCTCGCCGGCTATTCCGCGAGCAAGGGTGCTGTGCGGCTTTTTGCGAAATCCGTCGCATTGGAATGCGCCGGTGCGCGGGATGGTATTCGTTGCAATTCCGTCCATCCCGGCGTGATCGAGACCGATATCTGGCAGAAGATGCCGCAAGGCAGTCAGGATGGTCGCAATGCGCCGATTGATCCGCGCCAATTGGCGGCGAATATCGTACCCTTGGGTGAAGCCGGCACGGCGGCTGATATCGCGGCGGGCGTGGTGTTCCTCGCTTCCGACGCATCGCGCCACATGACGGGCAGTGAATTGGTGATTGATGGCGGGTCAACCGCCGGGCGTGCTGGCACCATGCCGCGTTAATGAAAGGAATACCCGCATGAAAGCCGCCCTGGTTACCGGCGCCGCGCGCGGCATCGGCCTTGCTGTAGCGAAGCGCTTCCTCGCCGAGGGTTGGAATGTCGCGCTGCTCGATATCAATGCGGCGCAATTGCGTGAAACCATGGCGGCCTTGGCGGAACCGCAGAAAACCCTTGAGATCATCTGCGATGTCTCAGACCCGCCCGCCATTGCCGCAGCAGTGCGGCAGGCGGCAACGCATTTCGGGCGCTTGGATGCGCTGGTGAATAATGCAGGCATCGCCATTTTCAAACCCATTCTGGAAACCACGCCGGAAGATTGGGCGCGCGTTCTGGCAGTGAACCTGACCGGTCCATTCCTTGCGGCACAAGCAGCGGCGCCGATCATGGCTGAGGCCGGCGGCGGGGCGATAGTGAATATCACCTCCATCTCCGGGCTTCGCGCTTCAACGCTGCGGGTTGCCTATGGCACGAGCAAGGCGGGGCTTGCGCATTTGACCAAGCAGCAGGCGGTGGAATTCGCAAGCCTTGGCATACGCGTAAATGCGGTTGCCCCCGGCCCGGTGGATACGGCCATGGCCAAGGCGGTGCATACGCCCGAAATCCGAGCGGATTACCACGACCATTTGCCGCTTAACCGCTACGGGCTGGAAGCAGAATTGGCGGAAGCAGTGTTCTTCCTCTGCAGCGACCGCGCGAGTTACCTGACAGGGCAGGTCATCGCCGTGGATGGCGGGTTTGACGCCACGGGGATTGGCCTGCCGACGCTGCGCGCGGAACGACGCAATCTTTAGAGAGCTAACCGCAATATCTCCTCCAAATCCGCCGCCCCGCGCACTGGGCGCGGATTGGTCGCAATGGGCGCATCGCCGGTCCAGCGCGCGGCAAGGCCAGGGATTTCCGCTTCCGTAATGCCCTGCTGATGCAAGCGTGTGGGCAGGCCAAGCCCTGCGACAAAATCCTCAATCGCCGGGCCGGCTTCCGTGGCGCCAAAAATCGTCGCGATATCGGCCTGCCGCGCCGCATTCACCGGCGCATTCCAGCGCATCACCGCATGCAGCATGAGGCAGGAAGTGATGCCATGCGGCACGCCACGAGCCGCACCCAGAATATACCCAAGCCCATGGCTGGCACCGACCGGCACACCCGCCCAACCGCCCATCACCGAAAGCCATGCCGCTTGTTGGCACAGCGCACGGGCGCGCAAATCCCCGGCCGCCTCGGCCACGCGCGGCAGGCCCTCCGCCAGCATCAACATCGCTTGGCGTGACACCGCATCGGAAAAGGGCGCGGGTTCCAATGAGCACCAGCGCGACGCTGCATGATCCAGGGCACGAATGCCCGAAGAAAGCAAAAGTTCCTTGGGCGTTTCCAAAGTCGCGGCGGGGTCAAGCAAAACGGCGCGCGGCACCATCCAGGGGTCAAGCGCGCGATGTTTCCGCCCCTCAGCCAAATCAGTATAGCCGGCAATGGGCGCGAATTCGGCGGCTGAAAGCGTGGTCGGCACCGCCACCAGACGCGGTTTCGGCGCTGCACCGTCCCAGGAACCTTGTGACGCGCTGCGGGACACCGCTGCCGCAATCAGGCTTGGCCCATCTGTCACGCCCTGCCAAACCGCAAGGCAGGCGACTTTCGCGCCATCAATCACCGAACCGCCACCAAGCGCCACCACCAATTCGGCGCGGCTTTCGCGCAGAAGTGCCGCCAAAGCCAGCACATCTTCAACCGGGCTATGGGCCCGCATGGCAGCGCTTTCGGCGACCAGCCGCGCGCCCAAGGCGTCACGCACTGTTGCCGCGATGCGGCTTTTCGCCAGTGAACGCGTGGTGACCAGCGCAATGCGCGCAGTGGCGCCGATTTCAGTGGGCAGAGCCTCGGCCACGCTAACGTCATGATAAACCCGTGCCTGGGCCGGCCATTGATGCAACATTGTTCTATTCCTTTCCGTTGAAGAAAAAGCGCGAAAAATCCGGCTTGCGTTTTTCCTGAAAGGCCGCAACGGCTTCCGCCGCTTCCGGCCCGCGCAGCAGCGCGCCGAAGGCTGCGAATTCCACCTGCATATGTTCGGCAATCCGCGCCGCATCGGCACGGCGCAACAGCGCCTTGGTTTGCGCCATGGCGGCGGGCGGCTTGGCGGCCAGGGCGCGTGCCTTTGCTTCGGCGTGGGCGAGCAACTCCGCCATCGGCACCACGGCATTGATGATGCCGGCACGCAGCGCGACTTCCGGCGCAAAGGCATCGCCCAACATCAGCAATTCATTGGCCAGCAATTGCCCGCCGCGCATTGGCACCAGGAGCGATGACCCACCTTCCGGGCAAAGCCCCAAATCCACAAAGGGCATGCGGAAGATGGCGTTGTCACCCGCATAGACCAGGTCACAATGCAGCAGCAGCGTAGTGCCGATGCCAATCGCATAACCCGCCACCGCCGCCACCACGGGCTTCGGGCATTCGCCAAGGGCAGCCAGCATTTCCCGCGCGGGGGAGGGGACCTCCGCCTGCTGTTCGCCGCGCGCGCGGAAATCCGCGACATCATTGCCGGAGGTAAAACAGGCATCGCCGCCAGTGATCATCACGGCACGGATGGCCGGCTCGGTCGCGGCCTCCCGCAATGCCGTGGCGATGGCGCCATACATGGCCCGCGTCAGGGCGTTTTTCTTCTCAGGCCGATTGAGCCGAATGATGCGCAGCCCGGCATCATCGGTGATCTCTATTTCGGACATGGTTCTCCTCCGGGGGCGTTTGGTCCATGCTCACCCGCCGCGCGGGTATCGGCAAGCCGGCCAGCCCATGGCATAAAGGCCGCGAGAAACAAGCGGAGGAGAGCCCATGCCACGCAAAGTCATGATGATCACCGGCGCGGGCCGCGGCATTGGCGCGGCCACGGCGCGCATGGCCGCCGCGCGCGGCTATGACTTATGCCTGACCTATCAGCAGGATAGCGCCAGCGCCGAAGCCGTGCAGCGGGATTGCGAAGCCGCAGGCGCCAAGGTGCTGCTGCTGCAAGGCTCGGTGGAGGATGAGGCGCATGCGATTGGCGCTTTTGAAGCTGTCATGAAGCATTTCGGACGCATTGATGTGCTTGTGAATAATGCTGGCGGCACAGGGCCCCGCGGGCGGCTGGAGACCATCACCCATGCCGGCTGGGCCAATACCATGGGCGCCAATGTCACCGGCCTTGCCATGTTCTGCCGTGAAGCAGTCAAGCGCATGTCCACCAAGCAAGGCGGCAAGGGGGGGGCGATTGTGAATGTTTCTTCCCGCGCGTCTGAACTCGGCAGTGCCGGCGAATATGTGCATTACGCGGCGAGCAAGGCAGCGGTGGATACGCTGACCATTGGGCTTGCCCGCGAAGTGGCGCAGGAAGGCATGAGGGTGAATGCGGTTAATCCCGGTCTGATTGAAACCGAAATTCATGCCCGCGGCGGCGCGCCGGATCGGCTGGCGCGGCTTGGGCCATTGGTGCCCATGGGCCGGCCAGGCAAGCCCGAGGAAGTGGCGGAATGCATCCTTTTCCTCGCATCTGATGCCGCTTCTTATGTGACGGCTTCTTGCATGCAAGTGGGGGGCGGGCGCTGATCCCGCACCTTTCCTTAACCGGAAAGCCTTAGGCATGATGCCAGCATGACTGAGCGACGCTTCGACGCAATGGTGGTTGGTGGCGGGCTGGTTGGTTCCGCCATTGCCTGGGGCCTCAGGCGCGAAGGGCTTTCGGTCGCGCTACTGGATGAAGGGGATGTCGCCTATCGCGCCAGCCGCGGGAATTTCGGCCTAGTCTGGGTGCAATCCAAAGGGCTTGGCGTGCCTTCTTATCAGCGTTGGACGCGCCAGTCAGCAGAAAGCTGGGCTGAGCTTGACCGTGAATTGACAAACCAAACCGGCCAATCCGTGGCCCTGGCGCAGCCGGGCGGCATTCATCTTTGCCTTTCCAGCCAGGAAATGAATGAACGCGCACAGCGTATGGAACAGATGAAGCGCGAGGCGGGCAATTATGGTTTTGAATACCGCATGCTGGACGCAGAAGAAGCGCGAGAAATGCTGCCAGGCCTTGGCCCCGCCGTGGTGGGGGCATCCTTCACACCCTATGATGGCCATGTCAGCCCGCTGGCGCTGCTGCGGTCCCTGCACCAAAGCTTTACGGCCTTAGGCGGCGTTTATCTGCCGAATATCAAACTCACAGGCATCGCCACCGCACCCTTCAATTTCCTACTTGATACCACAGCCGGTACCATTCGGGCGGAACGTATTGTGCTGGCAGCGGGGCTCGGCAATGCCGGGCTGGCGCATCATTTCGGGCTATATGCGCCGGTGCGCCCTCAGCGTGGCCAGGTATTGGTGACAGAACGCGCCCGCGCGGTGTTGCCCATGCCCACCACCACCATTCGCCAGACCGGCGAAGGCAGCGTGATGCTGGGCGATAGCATTGAAGAAGTGGGTTTTGATACGCGGCAAACCCGGCCAGTAATGGCCGAAATCGCGCATCGCGCAGCGCTTTGCTTTCCCTGGATTGGCAAGCTGAATGTGGTGCGCGCCTGGTCGGCATTGCGTGTCATGTCACCCGATGGCCTGCCAATTTATGAGCAATCTGAAACCCTGCCCGGCGCCTTCACGGCCAATTGCCATTCTGGGGTCACCTTGGCCGCAGCGCATGCCAAGTTATTGGCCCCCATGATTGCGCGCGGCGCGCTTGATCCTTTCCTGGCGCCCTTTTCCGGCAGGCGTTTCTGATGTTTCGCACCCGCCCTGCTCATCGTCCTGAAACCGTTCAGGTCTATGTCGAAGGCCGCAGCTTGATGGTGCCGAATGGCAGCAGCGCGGCTGCTGCTGTTTTGCTGGCCGGCCTGCCCGCCATACGGGAAACCGCCGTTTCCAATAGTCCCCGCCTGCCCTGGTGTATGATGGGCGTCTGCTTTGATTGCCTGGCCGAAATTGATGGCGTACCAAATCGTCAAGCCTGCATGGTGACTGTGGAAGCGGGTATGCGCATTGCCCGGCAGCACGGCGCGCGAGAGCCGCAAAGATGAGCCTTGTGCCCGTCACCGTACCCGAAGCCATGCGTAAGTTCGACCTCGCCATTGTGGGCGCGGGCCCGGCTGGTATGTCGGCGGCGCTTGAAGCGCGCAGCCTTGGGCTTTCAGTTGTGATCATTGATGAAAATGCCGCACCTGGAGGTCAGGTCTTTCGCGCCGCAGAACTGGCTGCTGCCGACCCGGCACTCACGCGTGATCTGGCGCCTGGGCTTGAACTCATCAACAGGTTTCGCGCGGCCGAGTTGGTTTACTGCCCCGGCACCGCGCTTTGGATGCTGGACCCTGATACGGGTGTGCTTTCGCTCTCTCGCCAGGGAGAATCATTTGAAATGGCGGCGGAACGTATTCTGCTCGCCACCGGTGCGCAGGAAAGGCCGGTTCCTATCCCTGGCTGGACCCTGCCTGGCGTGATGAGTGCGGGTGCCGCGCAAATTGCCCTTAAGACTGGGGGGATTGTACCCTCGGGGCGCGTCGTGCTGGCGGGGCAGGGGCCTTTGGTCTGGCTGCTGGCTAATCAATTGATCCGTGCAGGCGTGAAACCGGTGCTGGTTGAAACCCGCACGCGGCCCATCATACGCACCTTATTCGAAAGTGGCGGTTTCTTCGCCGGATTTAGCCAGTTGGCCAAGGGCATTTCCCTGGTTCTGAGCGCGCGGCGCGCGGGGCTGCGCATCATTCAAGGTGCCCGCCAACTGCGCGCAGAAGGAACTGCGCGTGTGCAGTCGCTTCGCTTCCAGGGTGGCTCAGAACCTTGTGACACGCTGCTGCTGCATGAAGGTGTGATTCCTTCAACGCATATCTCAATGGCGATTGGGCTTGAGCATTTATGGGACGCAAAGCAACTGTGCTGGCGACCGAAGCTTGATATCTTTGGAGCATCATCCCATGGGCGTATTGCAGTTGCTGGGGATGGCGGCGGCATTGGTGGCTGGGAAGCGGCGGTGGCCAGCGGGCAATTGGCCGCGCTGGACGCGGCGGCGCGGCTGAAGCGCATCTCTGCTGGCGACCGCAACATGCGCGCCGAGCCTTTCGCCAAAGCCTTGCTGAAGGCGCGCGCGCTCAGGCCATTTTTGGATGCGCTTTATGTGCCGTCGCAGGAAATGCTGGCGCCGCCCGATGAAGCCACCATCATCTGCCGGTGTGAGGAAGTAACAGCTGGTTCCTTGCGCTGGGCGGCAGCGATTGGCGCCACTGGCCCCAATCAGGCCAAGGCTTATTTGCGCTGTGGCATGGGGCCGTGCCAGGGGCGGCTTTGCGGCCCGACTGTGGCAGCCATTATTGCTGAAACACGCAATGTTGCCGTGCGGGATGTCGGCCATTTCCTCCCCCGCGCCCCTTACAAGCCCATTACGGTGCAGGAACTAGCGGGGTCAAAAAAAGATTTGCAGCTCGATCCTTGAGACCATTTGGTAAAGTTGCCTTCAAAACGCGCAAGGCGCTAACGCTTCCACATGGTTGAGATTAGGCGACTCGCGGGCCGTAGGGCCGCATTGGGTATGGGCATCGTGGGCCTTGGCATGCTAGCGCGCCCAAGGCGCGCCGCCGCTTCGCCTGCGGCGCTAGAACGCCTTTTGTTGCGGCTGCAAGCGCTGGACGAAGATGGGCTTGACCCGCGCCACTATGATCTGCCGGAAGGCAGTACGCTCGGCAGCCAAGCGGTAGCCATGGCCCGCGCGGAAGCGGCGTTGCGCGATTTGGTGCTTGGGCGCGTGGCCACCCTGCCCGGGCGCGTGGATATCAGGCGCGATGCGGTACGGGCCAATTTCCCTGCGTGGCGCGAAAGGCTTTTCGCAAGCGCAGATCCTACCAGCGTGCTGGATCAGGCAGCAGCCCTGCATCCAGACGCGGCGCTGATCAAGGCAGAACTCTCGCGCCTTAGGGCTATTGCGGCGCGCGGTGGCTGGCCGCTGATTGAAGGCAACCTTATCAGCACCTTGGAACCTGACGCCCAGGATGCGGTGCGGGTCGGCCAGCTTCGCGCACGGCTTGCGGTGTTAGATCTGGAAGTGTTGCGCGGCGCGGCGGCGGAAAGCCCGCTTTATGATGCGCGCTTACAAGCCGCCGTCCGGCGTTTTCAGGCCGACGAAGGGCTGGAAGCCGATGGCCGCATCGGTCGCCTGACTTGGGCCGCGTTGAATACGCCCGTTGAAGCCAAGATTGGCCAGCTTCGCGTCGCCCTTGATATGCGGCGCGGTTTGGCTGCCCCGGCTGATCGGCGGATTGAGGTGAATATCCCCCATTTCCGGCTGAAGCTGACGGATGCCGGGCGCGTGGTGCAGGATATGGCGGTGGTGGTGGGGCGGGTAGATCGCCAGACACCAATGCTCGATGTCCGGCTGGTCGCGGTGCAATTCAACCCGCCCTGGGGCGTACCGGATCGCAATGCGCGGGAGGATTTGCTGCCGCGCTTCCGCCGTGACCCTGGGCGTATGCAGGCCATGGGCTATCGGCTTTATCAGCGCATTGATGGTGAACTGACGGAGATTGACGCGACCACGTTGGATTTCAGCGCCTATTCCAAGGACCGCTTTCCCTTCATCATCCGCCAGGATCCCGGTGAGGTGAATGCGCTTGGCCGCATCAAATTTGTCATGCCCAACCGCGATGACATCTTCATGCATGACACGCCGGATCGGCATTTGTTCCGCCGCCCGGATCGCGCTTTTTCATCCGGCTGCATTCGGCTCGAAAGGCCGATGGATTTGCTGAGCGAAGCTTTCAGCGGCATGCCGGCTTGGGACCGCGAACGGTTTGATCGCGTGCTGGAAAGCCGCACCACGCAGGGTGTTGCCTTGGTGCGCCCCATCCCCGTGCGCCTTCATTATGACACGGTGATGGTTGAAGCCGGCACCGTGGTCATGCGCCGGGACATTTACGGCCTTGATGCCGCCTATCTCCGCGCGCTGGACGCACCGCGTAGTGAAAGGCTGGCAGAGGCATCGCCCCGGCCTTGAAGCTGTAGGGCAGGGTTTGGATATGGCGCGTTATTTGGTGACAGGCGGGGCGGGTTTTGTCGGCAGCCATGCGGTGCTGGCACTGCTTGATCGCGGTGATGAGGTTGTGGTGCTGGATGACCTCAGCCAAGGCCATCGCGCTGCCGTGCCTTCTGCCGCGACTTTGGTGCAGGCACCATTGGCGGATCGCGCGGAACTGGCGCGCGTTTTCGCCAATTGGCGCTTTGATGCGGTGCTGCATTTCGCAGCGCTTTCCTTGGTGGGCGATAGTATGAAGGCGCCCATGCATTACCTGGCGGAAAATCTCGGCAATAGCGTGCGGCTGATTGAAGCCGCCGTTGAGGCCGGGTGCCTGCGTTTTGTGCTGTCTTCCACCGCTGCCTTATTCGGCAAGCCGGAACGCGTACCGATCGATGAGGATTGCCCTGTCGCCCCCGGCAATCCCTATGGCGAGAGCAAGCTGATGGTGGAAACCGCGCTTGCCTGGGCGGAACGTATCCATGGCCTGCGCTACGCCGCGCTGCGCTACTTCAACGCCGCCGGATCGGACCCTGCCGGGCGCGCGGGGGAGGATCACAACCCCGAAACTCATCTGGTGCCGCTCGCGATTGATGCGGCGCTTGGCCGGCGCCCGGTGCTGACCATCTTTGGTGATGATTACCCAACGCCTGATGGCACCTGCATTCGCGATTATGTGCATGTGACCGATCTGGCGGATGCGCATTTGCGTGTGCTGGCAAGGCTCGAATCCCATGGATCCTGCCGCTACAATATCGGCAATGGCGAAGGCCATTCGGTGAAGCAGGTGCTTGGCGCCATTGAACGCGTGAATGGCCACGCCGTGCCGCATAGCATCGGCCCCCGTCGCGCCGGTGACCCTGCCGTGCTGGTGGCGGCGAGTGAGAGGCTGCGCCAGGAAACCGGCTGGGCGCCGCGTTTCGGCGATATTGATGAGATTGTCCGCACCACTTGGGCCTGGCGGGAAGCGCATCCCAAGGGCTATGGGGACCGCTGCCCCCCAAGCGCTTAAGCCCTTGATCACGCGGAAGAATTAAAAAATTCTTAGAATGGGTCGGGCGTGCATCCACGGGCAGCGCCCACTTGCCCTTCGCCCCCCCTGGTGCGACAACAGCGGCGTAATTCTCAAAACATTCAAGGTGGCCCCAACGGCCCAGGCTATGGAAGGTAACAGCATGTCAGAACTAGAAATCGTCTGGACCAAGGTGGATGAAGCGCCGGCCTTGGCGACCTATTCCCTGCTGCCCATCGTGGAATCCTTTGTGGGTGTCGCCGGCGTGAAGATGAGCCTCAAGGATATTTCGCTGACAGGCCGTATCCTTGCCAATTTCCCGGAAAACCTGACGCCTGAGCAGCGGGTGAATGATGAATTGGCCGAACTCGGCAAGCTCGCCCTGAAGCCGGAAGCCAATATCATCAAGCTGCCCAATATCTCGGCCTCTGTTCCGCAGCTTAAGGCCGCGATCAAGGAATTGCAGGGCAAGGGCTATAAAGTGCCTGATTACCCGGACAATCCCAGCAATGATGCCGAGCGGGAAATCCGCGCCCGCTATGGCAAAGTGCTCGGCAGCGCCGTAAATCCGGTGCTCCGCGAAGGCAATTCAGACCGCCGTGCGGCGGGTGCCGTGAAGCAATATGCGCGCAACAACCCGCATAAGATGGGCCCCTGGTCCAAGGATTCCAAATCCCATGTCGCCTATATGCCGGGCGGGGATTTCTACGGCTCGGAAGTGGCCACCACCATCGCGGCGCCGACCAATGCGCGCATTGAATTGGTGGCGAAGGATGGCAGCGTCACGGTACTCAAGGCCAAGACGCCGCTGATCGCCGGCGAAATCATTGACGCCTCGGTGATGAGCCGGAAGGCCCTGCGGGCCTTCCTTGCCGAGCAGATTGATGCCGCGAAGCGCGAAGGGGTGCTGTTTTCCGTGCACCTCAAGGCCACCATGATGAAGATCTCCGATCCCATCCTGTTTGGCCATGCGGTTTCGGTGTTTTTCGCAGATGTCTTCCAAAAGCACGGCGCGACGCTCACGCGCCTTGGCGTCAACCCGAATAACGGCGTTGGCGATATGCTGGCCAAGATCGAGACCCTGCCAGAGGCCGAAAAGGCCGCGATCCTGGCCGATATAGACGCGACCTATAAGGCGCGCCCGGCGCTGGCGATGGTGAATTCCGACCGCGGCATCACCAATCTACATGTCTCGAGCGATACGATCATTGACGCTTCCATGCCGGCGATGATCCGTGAATCGGGCAAGATGTGGGGCCCGGATGGCAAGTTGCATGATACCCTGGCAGTGATCCCGGATCGTTGCTATGCGCGGCTATTCCAGACTGTGATTGATGATTGCAAGGCCAATGGCGCCTTTGACCCGAAGACGATGGGCACGGTCCCTAATGTCGGGCTGATGGCGCAGCAGGCCGAGGAATACGGCTCCCACGACAAGACCTTTGAGCTGACTGCGGATGGCGAGGTGCGGGTGGTTGCCGATGATGGGACGGTGTTGCTGTCACGTCCTGTTGAGACCGGCGATATCTTCCGCATGTGCCAGGTGAAGGACGCGCCGATTCAAGACTGGGTGAAGCTTGGCGTACGCCGCGCGCGGCTGACCAATACGCCGGCGGTCTTCTGGCTGGATGCGAACCGCGCGCATGATGCGCAGCTGATCCTCAAGGTACAGGAATACCTGAAGGACCACGACACTTCTGGGCTTGATATTCGCATCCTTGGGTCGGTTGAGGCGATGCAATTCTCGCTCGACCGCATCCGCAAGGGGCTGGATACCATCTCTGTCACCGGCAATGTGCTACGCGATTATCTGACTGATTTGTTCCCGATCATGGAACTCGGCACCTCGGCCAAGATGCTCTCCATTGTGCCATTGCTGAATGGTGGCGGCTTGTTTGAAACCGGCGCGGGCGGTTCAGCGCCGAAGCATGTCGAGCAATTCCAGGGTGAGGGTTACCTCCGCTGGGATTCGCTTGGTGAGTTCCTCGCCCTTGGCGCTTCGCTCGAGCATCTGGCCCAGACCACGGGCAGCGAAGACGTGAAGGTGCTGGCTGAGACGCTCGATGAAGCCAATGGCAAGATCCTGGAATATAATCGCTCCCCCGCGCGCAAGGTGGGTGAGATTGATAACCGCGGTACGCATTTCTACCTAGCGCTTTATTGGGCGCAGGCACTGGCCGCGCGCGACAATAGCTCGGGCCTCGCGGCGCGCTTTAAGCCGCTCGCGGATATACTTTCGGCCAATGAGAAGAAGATCTATGACGAACTGATCGCTGCCCAGGGCAAGCCACAGGAACTGGGCGGCTATTACCGGCCGGATGATGCGAAAACCTCCGCCGCGATGCGCCCAAGCAAGACCTTGAATGAGGCTTTAGCGACTTTGAAGGGCTGAGCCGTCTAAATCCTGTAACCTGATCCCTTTGCCGGATCAGGTTATCGGGCGCTGTGGTACCAAGACACGCTACAGGGCCTTGCGCAACCAAACCCGCGCGTGGCCGGCTGGCATGCCTTCCAGCTTGCCGAATTCCACATAGCCATTGCGCTTCCAGAAGCTTGGCGCCTGGAAGCTGAAAGTATCCGTATAGGCATTGGTGCAGCCGCGTTCGCGGCCAATCGCCTCAGCCCGACGCAGCAATTCCTCACCAATGCCGCGCCGGCGCATGCCGCGTTCCAGATAGAGCCAATCAATGAACAGCCAGCCCCAAAAGGTCAGGCCCAACAACCCGCCAAGCGTTTTGCCATCCGCATCCTGCACCAGCAGGGTCACCGGTTCACGGTCATAAGGCCCGCCGGTTTCCTGGTTGAAGTTATGCAGGCCGCGCTGAATGGCGGCGACAGCTTCGAATTCGGGCGCGGCATCCTCGACAATTTGGATGCCGTCCTTCAACGCAATGCTCATCCCACAATGCGCCCAACGCCGGAGAATGCCACCACAATCAAACCCAAGATCAAATTCATCAGCACCAGTTTCCGTATGTTTTCCAGGGCGCGTGCCGCGCTTGGCTTGTCGCCCGCCGCCATGGCCCGACGCATACCGCGCCAAGGGCCAAAGAATATCGCAAAAAACACCAACCCCATAATCAGCCCCAGCAGATGCATCAGATGCAGGCTCCACCGCGCGCCGGCGAAGCCGCCATGCCACAGGAAGAACAAGGCCCAGCCGGTCAGCAGCACGATGGGCATAGCGTGCCACACCATCAGAAAGAAACGCCTAAAGGCGGCTTGCGCTAACGCCAGGCGGTCCGGCGCTTGCAGCACCTCATGCGCGGCGGGGCGCAGCACCAAAAGCGCGAAGGCCATGCCGCCCACCCAAAGCACCGCGCCCAGCAAATGCAACGCCAGCAAGATATCACCCATGATCAAACGCCCTTCTTTCGGATCGCTTCCAATGCACGCGCCAATGCGCGGACTTCGGCTGCCGCCGGGCCGCGGGGGGCAGCTTCCACCACGCCAAGCCCCGCCATGAAGGCCTGGGCATAAGCGGTGCGATTGCCGAGCACCGTATCCAATATCGGCAGGTTCCGGTCGCGGATTTGGCCTTCAATATCGTCCCGCAGCTTGCCCGAAGCGGGCGCGCGGTTCAGCAGCAGCCGGAAGGGCCGCCTTTCCTGCTTGGCCAGATCAAGCGTCGCATCCATGGACCAAAGATCAGCCGCCGAGGGTTGCAAGGGCACCAGCACCAGATCGGCGCCGCGAATGGCAAGCTTGGCATCCGTGTCATCATGGGGCGCGGTATCGAGCAGTACGAAATCCTGTTCGCGGCGCAGTCTTGCCAAACTGGCGGGCAGGCGCCAGCCGGTCGGGGCTTCGAAATGCAGGGTATGGGCCTTCTTGCTGACCCCGCGCTGCTGGTCCCAACGCGCCAGGCTGCGCTGCGGGTCTATGTCCAAAAGCCCAACACGATGGCCAGATTCCGCGAGTGCGGCGGCCAGATTGGCCGCAACGGTGGATTTGCCGGCCCCGCCCTTTCGTTGGGCGATGGCGATCACGAAGGCCATGCACGACTCCTATCCTCTTGCTATCTCTATAGCAGCTTGGCGGACTGCTTGATCCAGCCCATGCAGGTAATGTTCCAATTGGCTATAAGCCTTTCATGCCCTGTCCATACCCGACCGAGCTTCTGACACCCGCCGAAATGGCGCGCGCCGATGCGGCTGCGCTTGCGGCAGGCATGCCGACCGCTACCCTGATGGAGGCAGCGGGCAGGGCGGTCGCGCGAGCCATCCGCGCCAAGTTCCGCCCCTGCCGCACCCTGGTGTTAGCGGGGCCTGGCAATAATGGTGGGGATGGCTATGTGGCTGCCCGATATCTGGAACAGGCGGGCTGGCCCGTTGCGGTTGCGGCCCTCGCACCGCCTAGCTCCGGCACAGCAGCCGCTATGGCGGCAGCGCGCTGGCGCGGCCCGATGCTGCCCTTCAATGTGGCCGAGGTCGCGCGCGCTGGGCTCGTGGTGGATGCGCTGTTTGGTGCTGGCCTGACGCGCCCCTTGGCGCCGGAGGTGACCCAGGTGCTGCGCGCGGTCCAAGCCCCCTTGGTTGCGATGGATGTGCCTTCAGGCTTGGATGGCGCAACCGGGCAGGTGCTGGGCTACGCCCCGCAAGCGGCACTAACGATCAGCTTCTTTCGCCTCAAGCCCGGGCATGTGCTGCTGCCGGGTAGGGCGCTTTGCGGTGAGACCGTGCTTGCCGATATCGGCCTGCCAGAGGCCGTCTTACATGAAATCATGCCGTGCTGCTGGCGCAATCATCCCGCACTTTGGGCGCTGCCATCGCTTGAGGTCAGCGCGCATAAATATACGCGCGGGCATCTGACCATTCTGGCGGGGGCGGCCATGCCTGGCGCGGCGCGGCTGGCGGCATCATCGGCGCGGCGGCTTGGCGCGGGCCTGGTCACGCTGCATGCAGAAAACATGGTACTCGCCGCGATGCTGCGCGCCGATGCGCCCGGCCAATTGGTCAGCGATGCGACGCTTGAGGCGCTGCTGGCGGATACAAGGCGCCAGGTTTGGCTTGCCGGGCCTGGGCTTTTGCCGAATGAGGCGACCTGTGCCGCCATCCAAAACGTGATTGCTTCGGGCAGAATGCTAGTTGCCGATGCGGGGGCGCTGACCGCTGCCGCTGAAGCGCCTGATTTATTGCGCGGCGTGGCGGTGATCACGCCCCATGCCGGCGAATTTACCCGGCTTTTCGGCGCACCGGGCTCGGATCGGCTTGCCGCCACGCGCGCTGCCGCAGCACGGCTTGGCGCAGTTGTCGTGCTGAAGGGCCCGGATAGCATCATCGCTGCCCCGGATGGTCGCGTGATCATCAATGACAATGCGCCGCCCTCCCTCGCCACGGCAGGCACGGGCGATGTCTTGGCCGGGGCGATTGCGGCCTTGCTCGCGCAGGGCATGATGCCTTTTGAAGCCGCAGCGGCGGCTGTATGGCTACATGGTGTGGCGGCGCATGCTGGCCCGGCAGGTTTGATCGCCGAGGATCTGCCGCCACTAATGGCGGCAGCGCTGTATGCGCTGCGCGATTGAAACTGATCACGCCCGCGTCAGCTTATCCGATTTCCTTTGTTTTTTAACTGATGTTTCGATAGGCTTTTCAAAACAGAGGCGGTGCTGACCATGTCCGATCTCGCCATTGAAGCCGGCATCATGAATCGCGCCATGCAGCGTGTGGCGTCTCTCTGGCGCGACCTCGCCAGCGTTGTGCAGCGTAGCCCCTCCGCTGCTAATGATTTTGCCGAGGAATTCCGCGAATGCCTGCAAGCGCGCGGTGGCGAGGTTTCCGCCCGCAACCGCGCCGCTGCCCTGGCTGAGCGCTATCGCGGCTTGGATGAGGCCGGCAAGCTTGGTTTCCTCCGCGCCTTGGCCGGTTTTGATTCCGATGCCGCCGCGGTGACGCGCGCCATTGAAAAACTGAGTGCCGCGCCAGATGCGGCGGTGCGCGCCATTGCGCTTGCGGGGCTGCGCCGCGCCTTGGAACCGCCGCGCCTCAAGCTGCTGACGGCCTTCGCTGCCATTCCTGATGGGGTGAAGTTCCTGGTGGAAATGCGCGCAGAATTGCTCCGCCTCAAGGATCACGATCCGCCCTTGCAGGCGTTGGAGACAGACCTCAAAGGCTTGCTCGCATCCTGGTTTGATGTCGGCTTCCTGGAATTGCGCACGATTGATTGGAAATCCCCCGCCGCACTGCTTGAAAAGCTTGTACAGTATGAAGCGGTGCATCGTATTCGCACCTGGCGGGATTTGCGCAATCGGCTTGATTCGGACCGCCGTTGCTATGCGTTTTTCCACCCCCGTATGCCTGACGAGCCGCTGATTTTTGTCGAAGTCGCGCTGGAACGCGGCATGGCGGCCAGCGTGCAGAAGTTGCTGGATGAAAAGGCGCCGTTGCAGGATGCCGGGCAGGCGGATACGGCCGTATTCTATTCCATCAATAACTGTCAGCGCGGGCT
>JBPCSO010000021.1:0-28685 GCA_051007055.1 Roseomonas sp. | reverse complement strand
GGTCGGGCGCGATCATGCTGGAACACCTCGGCGAAAAGCAGGCGGCCGACGCGATCCTGGCGGTGATTGAAAAGCTGCTGGCAGAAGGCGGCCCGCGCACGCGCGATATGGGCGGGCAGGCCGGGACTGAGGATGTGGGCCGCGCCATCGCTGAGGCCGTGGCAAAATTCTGATCAGCTCAAAAAAAGGGCTCGCCGGATCACACTGGCGAGCCCTTTTTTATTTGGGTAAAACGCGACAGAAGTGCTTACCGTTCTAGGCACATGGCAACACCCATGCCGCCGCCGATGCAAAGTGTCGCCAGCGCCTTCTTCGCGCCGCGCTTTTGCATCTCAAACAACAGGGTGGTCAGCACGCGGGCACCGGAAGCGCCAATCGGGTGGCCAATCGCAATCGCGCCGCCATTCACATTCACCTTGCTGGTATCCCAGCCAAGATCCTTATTCACGGCAATGGCCTGGGCGGCGAAGGCTTCATTGGCTTCAATCAGGTCCAGATCATCAATCTTCCAGCCCGCCTTGGCGAGTGCCTTGCGCGATGCCGGGATGGGGCCAGTGCCCATGATGGAAGGATCAACGCCCGCCGTTGCCCAGGACACAATGCGCGCCAGCGGCGTAATGCCGCGCTTGGCGGCTTCGGCCGCCGTCATCACCACCACCGCCGCCGCGCCGTCATTGATGCCGGAAGCATTGCCGGCAGTGACAGACCCATCCTTGGCGAAGGCGGGGCGGAGCTTGCCCAGGATTTCCATCGTCGTATCCGGCTTTGGGTATTCATCGGCAGACACAACAACATCGCCCTTGCGGCCCTTCACCGTGACCGGTGTGATTTCATCCGCAAAACGGCCCGCCGCCATCGCCTCGCCCGCCTTGCGCTGCGAATTGAAGGCGAATTGATCCTGTTCATCGCGCGTGATCTGGAAGGCGCGGGCAACGTTTTCTGCCGTATTGCCCATGTGATAGCCATGGAAGGCATCCATCAGCCCATCGCGCAGCATGGTGTCCATGAGGGAAAGGTCGCCCATCTTCTGCCCGGCGCGCAGCTGCTGCGCATGCGGCGCCTGGGTCATGCTTTCCTGACCACCTGCCACCACAATGCGCGCATCACCAGTCGCGATCTGCTGCGCTGCGAGTGCCACGGCGCGCAAGCCTGAGCCGCAAAGCTGATTGATACCAAAGGCCGTATGTTCCACCGGAATGCCGGCATTCACGGAAGCCTGACGCGCTGGGTTCTGCCCCGCACCCGCCGCCAGAATCTGGCCCAGAATCACCTCATCCACTTCGGCCCCTTCAATGCGGGCACGTTCCATGGCGGCCTTGATGGCAACAGTGCCGAGCGCATGCGCGGATAATGAGGCAAAAGCCCCGTTGAAGGCGCCAACCGGTGTGCGGGCGGCGTATGCGATCACGATTTCGGTCATGGGGGCTGATATCCTTCCTCAAGAATGGGTCATTTGCGGTTTGGTATCACAAACCGCGCAACCAGTCGCGCAGAGGCTTCCATAGCGCAGCCTCGGCAGCAATGCCGGCGACCATGCCGATATGCCCTGCCGGCGCCATATGCAGCTTGACCTGACGCAAGCGCTCCTTCAGCGCCAGGGCAGAAGCGGGGGGCACAATGCGGTCCCGATGCGGAATGGCAGCAAAGGCCGGGCCCTGCCAAAGCGCCGGATCCACCACCTGCCCCGCCACGCGCCAGGCAAGCCCCGCCGCTTCATTTCGCCCATACCAGCCGCCAATACATTGCCGCGCCACCGGGGCTGCCAAGGGCACGCCATCATTCAGCCAATCCTCCAGCGCCACAAAGCGCCGCGCGGCGGGCGATGCCTTGTCAAGCCGGCCAAAGCCGCGGAATTTCTCGGCAATGCCAAAGGGATCAAGGCTCGCAAACAGGGTTTGCAGCACATCCACCGGCAGCGCGCCGGTGGGTTCCATCAGCGCTTCCAGCCCGGGCAAAACGCCGGCTGCGGCGCGGGCGCGCGCCCCACCTTCCGGTCCGGCATGAAAATCCCAAGGTGTCGCCAGCAGCGCCAGGGCGCGCACCAAATCCGGCCGCCGCAAGGCGAGCGCCAATCCAAGCAAGCCCCCCATGCAATAGCCAGCCAGGATCACCGGGCCGGGTGCCGCCATCAGCGCCCGTTCCAGCCGCCCGGCAATGTAATCGGTCAGGGTGAAATGCCGCTCTGCCGCACCAGGCCAGCCCCAATCCAGCAGCAAGGTACGAAACCCCTGCCCCGGCAGCCAGCGCAGCAGGGAAGCTTCCGGCATCAAATCCAGCACATAGGCGCGGTTGACCAGCGAAGGCACAAAGACCACCGTCGGCCCCTGCCCGCCATAATCCAGCAATTTGCTGTCTTCCTCGGCCCAAATCGCCGGCACTGGCGGGGCCTGACGCTCAAAGGGGTGGCGCCGATAGGCCGCGAGCCCCGCCACCAGCGCCCGATCCGCGCGCAGCAACCGGTTCAGAACCGCGCCGCGAAACGCCTCAGGCGCGTGGCCGGCGCTGGCGAGGGCGGCGCTGATTCGCGCGGCCTCCGCCTGCCCCGCTTTCGAGATCGGCCAGGCGCCGTTCCAAAATGGCGATCCGTTCGGCCATGACATCCAGGGCAGCGCCCCCGCCGCCGCCATGGCCCGTATCCCCGCCAGCCCCAGATGGAGGGGCAGCGGGCGCGGGCCGCGGCGGTGGGCTTGTGCCTTCATGCTGCGCGCCGCCGGGCGTGAAGGGCTTGCTGAACTGCGCCGCCGCACGGAACCAGGACGCGCCCAATGAGGCAAAGGCCGCCCATCTTTCCGCAAGCTCTGGATCGGCGGCAAGCCCAGCCACCTCGCTCTGCCAAAGCGTGATCCAGTCTTCCGCCAATTGGTCGAGATCCTCGGGCCCAGCCATGGGATATCTTTATAACGGCATCAGCCCCCGCCGGATATAACCCTGACGCCATGTTCTTGCGGCGCAACAGGCTTTCGCCTCGCGGCATGAACCATGCTAGGTTCACAGGATAACCGAATAAGCTGAGGCAACCTACCATGTCGGGTCGTCAATCCCCCCAAGCCAGTGAGCAGAAGGCCCTGCCCCCGGTTGTTGTCAAGAAATACGCGAATCGGCGGCTCTACAACACCGAAACCTCATCCTACGTCACCCTGGACGACTTGGCCGCCATGGTGCGGGATGGGCGGGATTTCGTGGTTTATGACGCCAAAACGGGCGAGGATATCACCCGCAGCGTGCTGACCCAGATTATCGTAGAACAGGAAAGCAAGGGGCAGAACATGCTGCCCACCACAGTGCTGCGCCAATTGATCGGGCTTTATGGCGATAATCTGCAATCCCTGGTGCCGCGCTATCTGGAAGCGGCCATGGCATCCTTCACCCAGCAGCAGGAACAGATGCGCGATACGTTGAGCAAGACCATGGGCGGCTTCATACCCTTCCCGGGTAGCGTTCCTAATATGCATGAAGTGGGCAAGCAGAATATCGCGATGATGGAACGTGCGATGAGCCTGTTCACACCTTTCGCGCGACGCGAGGAAAACGCGGCGAGTGATGAAACCGATGCGTTAAAAAAGGAAATTGAGACGCTGCGCAGCGAATTGGCGTCGCTAAAATCACGCATGCGTGGCTGAAGGCGTTGCATTTTTTAGCCACGCATTCACCGCTTGATCATCAATATTCCGCATAATCCGAAGCCTATGAGGGGCATGATGCCCCGCTGAGGAATCGGGTTTATGGACAGCATCGTCGAAATTGAAGACGCTTATCGGCAGGTGGGAACGGGCATTGCTGAAGTTGTCTCCACCCAAAGGGCAAATACTGCCGATAAGCATGTGGGCGCGCGCATTCGCGAAAGGCGCACCATGCTTGGGCTTTCACAGCAGCAATTGGCCAAGATGATCGGCGTTACCTATCAGCAGGCCCATAAGTATGAACGCGGGCTGAACCGCATTTCCGCGGGCCGGCTTTACGGCATTGCCCAGGTGCTGGGGGTCCCGATTTCCTGGTTCTTCGAAGGGCTGAAATCCGAAAGCATGGATCCTTCCATGTCTCAGCGTCAGCGCATGTGCCTGGAACTCGCGCGTAATTTCGCGCTGATTGATAATGACAAGCACCAGGAAGCGCTCAGCCAGATGGCGCGCGCCCTGGCCGCCCAAGCGCAGGCAGTGGCGCGGAGCGGTGTGGCTGGCGAGTAACCGCACGAGTGTGAACCGGGGCGCCGGGCTGATTCCATAAACGCCCGATCCCGGCTAGCTTCAGCCGATGGACGAATCCCGGCCGGATAACACTCCCGAATATGGCGTCGCCGATCTGGCCGGCGCCATTCGCCGCACGCTGGAAGGCGCTTTCGGGCGGCTACGCCTGCGCGGTGAAATCACCGAAATGAAGCGCTATCCTTCAGGGCATATCTATTTGTCGCTCAAGGATCAGGACGCGAAGATAGAAGCCGTCATCTGGAAAGGTTCGGTGCGCAATATCGGCACCATGCCAGAAAACGGCGTGGAGATGATCGCCACAGGGCGGATTTCCACCTATGCGGATCGGTCAAAATATCAGCTGGTCATCGAAAGGCTGGAATATGCCGGCGAAGGCGCTTTGCTCGCGCGGATTGAGGCGCTGCGCAAACGCCTGCTGGAAGAAGGGCTGTTTGATGAAAGCCGCAAGCGCCCTCTGCCGCTTTTGCCACGCGTGATTGGCGTGATTACCAGCGAAAAAGGCGCGGTCATTCAGGATATCCGCACCACCATCGCGCGCCGCTTTCCACGCCATATCCTGTTATGGCCAGTCGCAGTGCAGGGCCAGGGCGCGGCGGAACAGATTGCCGCCGCCATCAGGGGTTTTTCCACCCTGCCGGAAGGTGGCGCCGTGCCACGCCCACATGTGCTGATTGTGGCACGCGGCGGCGGTAGCCTGGAAGATTTGATGGCCTTCAATGAGGAAATCGTCATTCGTGCGGCGGCTGAGAGCACGATTCCGCTGATTTCGGCGGTCGGGCATGAAACCGATACCACGCTGATTGATTTCGCGTCTGACCGCCGCGCGCCCACCCCAACTGCCGCCGCTGAGCTTGCTGTGCCGGCGCGCGCGGAAATTGCCGCTGCTTTGATGCAAACCGGCGCGCGGCTGGGTCAGGCTGCTTCTGGCCTGGTGAATGCCGCGCGGCTTCGGTTGCTGCGCGCCGAACGCGGCCTGCCGGATGTGCCGGCGCGGCTCGCGCAATCGCGCCAGCGCCTGGATGATTGGAGCGAAAGACTGCCGCGCGCCGCAGGTGCCAGCCTGGCGGCGCGGGCGCAGAAGCTTGGCGCAATCCGGATTCCCCATCCGCGAGAAGGGATTCTGGCACGCCGCGCGGCGGTTGAAGCCTTCAGCCTCAGGCTTGGTAGCGCCTGGGCACGGCAGCGTGATGGTCTGGCGGCTGCCCCCGGCCTCACGCGGCTTTCGCCGGCGCCGGTACTCGCCACGCTTCGCCAACGCCGGACGGAGCTGGAGGGGCTTTCCGCGCGGTTGGAGAGTGCTTCCTATACCTCGGTCCTGGCGCGCGGCTTTGCCCTAGTGCGGGATGCCAAGGGCGCGCCCGTGGTAGCGGCTGGCGCCATTAGCCCAGGCCAGCCCTTGCGCCTGACCTTCGCCGATGGCGAAGTGGGGGTGAGTGTTGATGGCTCACGCCAAGGACGGCTTCTGTGACGATGAATCTGCCCCGCCGGCTGATGCTGGCCTCACCAGCTGTGCTGTTTGCATCGCCCGCCCGCGCCGTAACCTTGAATGAAGCCGCGCTAACACAGGGCGGCTTGGTGCTGGGCCGGGCCACACCGGGGACCCGCCTTGCCCTGGATGGCCGCGCGGTTAGGGTTTCACCGGCAGGGGATTTCGCCTTTGGCTTTGGGCGCGACCATGCAGCCCAGGCGTGGCTGGTGATCACCCAGCCCGTAGGTGCGGCGGAAACCCGCGTGCTGAATATCGCCAAGCGCCGATGGCCGACGGAGAGTATTTCCGGCCTGCCGCCCGCGCAGGTGACGCCAGATGCGGAAACCCTGGCCCGCATTGCGCGCGAAAGGGAAAAACTGGCGGCGATCCGCGCGCTGGAAACCAACCTGACCGGCTTTGCCGAGGGTTTTATCCGCCCCGCCCCGGGGCGGATTTCGGGCGTCTTCGGTAGCCAGAGAATCCTGAATGGCCAGCCGCGCCAGCCCCATTATGGGCTGGATTTCGCCGCACCGACCGGCACGCCGGTGCTGGCTTGCGCCGGGGGCCGGGTGACGCTGGCTGATGAGTTTCATTTCTTTGGTAAATTGATCGTGCTGGATCACGGGCACGGGGTGAATTCACTCTACGCCCATTTGTCGGAGATATCGGTGCGCGAGGGCGAGAGTATCGCCAAAGCCCAAAGGATCGGCGCCATCGGCATGACCGGGCGCGTGACCGGGCCGCATTTGCATTTCAGCCTATCCTGGTTCCTGCACTGGCTGGACCCGCAGCCAGTGGTACTGCCGGCCTGAAACCCCAGCAAAAGCGAGGCTTTGGTTGCGCCGGGCGGGGCTGATCGGCATATTGCAGAGTATCTGTCTTTTCGTCTCAAGGTTTTGAAGAATGCAGGGCCTGCCGCAAATCATCAGCATCGTGCCGCAGACCGGTCTGCAATTCATAGACATCCGGTTCAACCTGGACCGGCTACCGCGCGCGCCGCGTTCCTTCTGGGAACAGCCGCTGCCGCCCGGTGCTGAACCGGCAAGTGCAGGCTTGGTCAATTTGCGCCGCCTGACGGAAAGCGGCGATGGCGCACTTCTGGACCCAATCAGTGGCCGCAGCCCGCCCGATGAGGAAATCTATCAGGTGGGGCGCGGCCAGGCGTTGGAATTCATTCTGGGCCGCTGGATACCGCTGCCCTATTTCCGCGTGGCGGCCGTGGGGGCCTCGGGCCAGGAAGTCTATGACAAGGGGCCGACCAATTGGGCGCGTATTCGCGTCTCGGCGCTTTCGGCGCCGGATGAGGAAGGCAACACGCATCATGCCGTGCTTGGCTTTGATACGGCATTGCGCGCACGCGAAGAAGGCCGCCCCTATACCGCGATTTCACCAACCGATAGCGAACGCGCGGGAGAGTTCACCTTTGTGTCTGACCGGGAACAGACAAGTTGGTTCATGAATGAACCCTGGCTGATCCAATGGCTAGAAGAAATCTTGCAGGAAATGCGTGCCGCGACTGGCCGTCGCCCGCGCCCTGAGGATGAGCAGCGCGCCTGCGAACATTGGGCGCGCTACATCACCCTGCTGGAATTGCTGACCGAAGCGCGCATCCTGCCACGCGTGAAGCTGGTGGATGTGGTTTCCAACAGCAAATCCTATGAACCCATCAATGTTGATCTGGTGCTGGATATCGGCAATGCGCGCACCTGCGGCATTTTGGTGGAAGATGAACGCGACAGCAGGCTGAACCTGAACAATAGCTACCCCCTGAAGCTTAGGGATTTGAGCGCGCCTGAATTGGGCTACGCCTTTCCCTTTGAAAGCCGTGTGGAATTCGCGCGCGCGAGCTTCGGCAAGGATGCGCTCAGCCGCCGGTCCGGGCGCGGCAATGCCTTTCAATGGCTGAGCCCGGTGCGCATCGGCCCGGAAGCCGTGCGGCTTTCCGCCGCCGCGCGTGGCAATGAAGGCGCAACTGGGCTTTCTTCGCCCAAGCGCTATCTTTGGGATGAAAGACCCACGACCCAGGTTTGGCGCTTCAATGGCATGGCCGCCGATGGCGTGACCACGGAACCACCGGTGAGCGGTAGTTTCATGGCCTGGGTCACAGAAGAAGGCGAAGTGCTGCGCGCCAAACCGCGTGGTCGCGGTGGCGCACCGCGTCAACCCGCCGTGCGCGCACGCTTCAGCCGTTCATCGCTGATGAGCTTCCTGCTGGCGGAAATTCTGTTGCAGGCGCTATCACAAATCAATTCAGTCGAAACGCGCTATGCACGGAGCTTCCCCGATGTGCCGCGCCGGCTACGGCGTATTTTGCTGACCATGCCGCCCGCCATGGCGTTGGCGGAACAGCGTATCTTCCGCCATCGCGCAGAAGCAGCAGTCAGGCTTGCCTGGGATATGATGGGCTGGGGCAATCCCACGCCCGGCGCCGCGGCACCGCCGCCGGAACCGCGCATCATCGCCAACCTTGATGAGGCGACGGCGACGCAATTGGTTTTTCTGTATACGGAAGCAAGCCAGCGCTTGCGTGGTGACCCTGCCAGCTTCTTCGCGCTGACCGGGCGCGCGCGGGAAAGCTATGGCAAGGCGCCTTCACTCCGCGTGGCCAGCATTGATATTGGCGGCGGCACCACGGATTTGATGATCTGCACCTATTCCGCCGAAGCCGGGCAGGAAATTGAACCGCACCAGAATTTCCGCGAAGGCTTTCGCATTGCGGGCGATGAGGTGTTGCAGGAGGTGATCCAAAGCATCGTCCTGCCGCAGCTTGAAGAAAGCCTGCGCCAAGCTGGTGCGCGTGATCCGAAGGCGCTGCTCCGCGAAGTGCTGGGCGGGGATCGCGGGGCGCAAAGCGAATTGGAACGCCATTTGCGCCGGCAATTCGTGGCTCAAGTGCTGGAACCAATCGGGCTTGCGATTTTGCATGGCTACGAAAAGATTGATGAACGTGCTTCCGGCGAATTTTTGCGTGAAACACTCGGCACTATTTTGCATGGGCGCGATGTAGCGGCACCTTTGCGTTATTTTGAACAACAGGCGGCGCGCGCCGGTGCTGCTGGGTATCATTTGCTGGAAGCGGAAATGGCGGCTTCGGCGGGCAGTGTGGATGCCATTGTGCAGGCGGCGCTTGGCCAGGTGATCGCTGATCTTTGCGAAGTGGTCTATGCCTTTGATTGCGATTGGCTGCTGCTATCGGGCAGGCCATCCAGGCTGCGGGCAGTTTTCGATATGGTGCTGGCCAAGATGCCCGTGCCACCGCATCGCATTGTGGGCATGCATCGCTATCGCGCCGGCAGCTGGTACCCCTTCCGCGATTCCGCCGGGCGCGTTGATGATCCGAAAACCACGGCGGCGGTGGGTGCCATGCTTTGCGCCGTGGCAGAAGGAAGGTTGGAAAGCTTCCTGATGCGCACCAGCCGGCTTGCCATGCGCTCGACCGCCAAATACCTTGGGCGGATGGAAATCTCGGGACAAATCCTGCGGCAGAATGTGCTGCTGCGGGACCCGGATGCGGCGCTGTCCAAGGCGCCAGGTACGTCGCAGGATGTGAAATTCAGCATGGAGTTCCGCGCCCCGGTCTTTCTTGGCTTTCGCCAATTGGATCTGGAACGCTGGACCGCAAGCCGGTTGTATATCCTGGAATATGCCAATCCCGATAACGTACCGCGGCTGAAGCTGCCGCTGAAGCTTTCCATCCAGCGCGCGGAGATAGACCCCGAAAGCGCGGATGCAGAGGAATTGCGGGAGGATTTCACCATAGACGAAATCCTGGATGCCGAGGGAGATCCACAACATCGCGGCATTGTGCGCCTGCGCCTGCAAACCGAACGCAGCGAAGCGGGTTACTGGCGCGATACCGGCGCGCTTTCGGTGCCGTGAGGAATAAGCCATGACAACACCGAATGCCGAAAACGAAGCCCTGGCCCAGCGCTGCGATGCGGTCGCCGATACTGCGCAGGGCGCCATTGAATGGCTTTCTCAGGCGAATGATCTGGTGCGCGAAGAAGGCCCGGCACTTGCGCGGGATTTCCGGCGCGACGGCTTGCGCGCGCGCAAGCTTGCGAATGCAGCGCGCCGGCCCATGTGCGTTTCCGTCTTTGGCCCAAGCCAACAAGGAAAAAGCTACCTGATCGCATCATTAGCGCGGAAGGAAGGCAAGCCTACCACCATCCGCTTTGGGGAGGAGTTGCGCGGCTTCAACCGCGACATCAACCCCGATGGCGGCAAGGAATCAACTGGACTTGTCACGCGGTTCACCACGCGCCCGGTGACTGGCTTACCCGGCATGCCGGTGGTCTGCCGCATGCTGTCCGAAACGGACATCGTGAAAATCATGGCCAATGCCTTCATGGAGGATTTCGACCGTGACACGGTTGTGCCGCTTGAAGGCGCTGTGATTGAAGCCAGCATCGCGAAGCTCCGCGCCAAGGCCGCACCTGCAGCAGTGGGGCGGCTCAATGAAGATGATATTTATGATCTGTTCGAATATTTTGAACGCTACTTCCTGAATCACCCGACGCATCTGGCGCTGAAGCCCGGTGCCTGGCGCGAAATCGAAAGTCTGGCGCCACGCCTTGCCGTTGCCGATCGGGTGGAGCTTTACGGGCTGCTTTGGAACAATACGCCGACCATTACAGCGACGGCGCTGAAACTGATTCAGGCACTGGCGCAGCTCGATTTTCCGGAAGAAGCCTGCTGCCCCATGCTGGCGATTGAGCCAAAGGCGCAGAGCATCATTGATGTCGAGACCATGTCGCATCTGGGCAGGGGCGATGGCGATCCCGTGCCGGTGGCAACGCGTGCCGGGCGCCGGGCAGAATTGCCGCGCGCGGTGCTGACTGCGGTTGTTGCCGAATTGCAGCTGCAATTGGAAGACAAGCCCTTCGACTTCTTCGACTATACTGATTTGTTAGATTTCCCCGGTGCGCGCGGGCGCGAGAAATACAACGCGGCAAAGGCCGAGGAAGTGGCACAGAGCGATCTTTTTATGCTGCTCCGCCGCGGCAAGGTTGCTTATTTGTATCAGCGCTACCTTGCGGAACAGGAACTCACTTCCATGTTGCTCTGCCTCAAGCACAGCAATCAGGAAGTGCGTACTGTGCCCGCCATGGTACGCAACTGGATTGACAGCACGCATGGCGCCACGCCAGAGGCACGAAAGGGCCAGGATGTCGCCTTGTTCCTGGTGCTGACTATGTTCGACATGGAATTTGAGATCAAAGGCGGCGCGGAAGACAATGTGGAGCGTTGGTCCACTCGGCTGAAGACGACGATTTTCGAATTCCTGGGCCTTGGCCATGATTGGCCATCAGAATGGGTGCCGGGGCAGCCCTTCAACAATACGTTTTGGCTGCGCAACCCAGAAGTGATGAACAAGGGGCTTTTGGATTACGACGACAAGGGCCGCGAAATCAGCTTTCGGGATGCCGAACGCGTAGGGCGGCTAAAGGCGAATTTCCTCGCCAATCCGGATGTGCAAAAGCACTTCGCCAATCCGGAACGCGCCTGGGAAGCGGGCATGGCATTGAATGATGGTGGCATTGGCTATCTTTCCGAAAAGCTCCGCCCGGTTTGCAACCCCGCACTGAAGCGTCACCAGGTGCAAGGCCAGCTTGGTGATCTCGCCAAGCGTATGGCGGGCCGGATTGAAGGCTACCATGTCTCCGGCGATCTGGACGCAGAATTGGCCAAGCGGCGGGCAGAGGCGCGGCTTGTGGGGCGGCAATTACTTACCTGCGCAGAAGCACAGGCCTTTGGGTTGTTGCTGCGCGAATTGCAGGTGCAAGGTGAAACCTTGGCGGAGATTTTCCGCCGCCAGCAATTGGCCGCGGCTGAGGCGCCTTCCGCCGTGACCGCACCGGTTGGCCGCAAGACAACAGCGCGAGAATTACGGAGCGAATTCGAAGCGCTGTTTGAAGATGACCCCGCCCCCACTACCCCGGTTGAGGAGGCAGAAGAAGGCCCGCGCGACCAGGCGGATCTTTTCGCCGAGGCAGCGGTGGCTGAATGGTTGCAAAATATGCATCGCTTTGCCGCGCGCACCGATAGTCCTGAACTATTCCGCATGGACCGCGAAGCCATCGCGACCCTGGTTGCGCAGCTAGCCGCCGGCGCGCGGCGGCTGAAGCTGCGTGAAAACATTGCTTCACGCATGCGGACGGAAGCGGCCTATAATGAATCCATGGCCAATCGGCTGTTGAAGCCGGTGATGATTGCCGAACGCGCGATCAATGATTTCGTCACCTGGATGGGCTTCGAAAAACTGCCGATTGAAGCGCGGCCCAAGGCTGGGCGCGATGGGCGCAGTATTTTCATCCGCCCCACCGCACCAATGGATGACATGCCGCCGCTTTCTGAAACCTCTATGGCCTATGACGCTGCCTTCTACGTGGATTGGGCAGTCGCCTTTGTGCGGCTTGTGGAAGATAATGTGCGCGGGGCCGGTGGCACGATGGTTGATGAAAAATCCAATGCCAAGCTCGGCAGTTTATTGACTGGCCTGCGCAAGGCAGCCGCCTGAAACATGAAGCATAAAGGCCGTTTGAATGATGCTGCGTGTTGAAAATGACCGGCGCTTTTCCCTGGGCCATGCGCGCATCACCCTTGAAGGCGTGCAGGCGCCGAGCGATGGCGGGTTTCGCATTGTTCGGGAGGGCTATGCCGCAGCCAATCTTGGCCGCCGTGGCTGGCAGGTACAGGAAGAAAAGCTAAGCCCGGTTGAAATCCGCCAGGAAGGGCAAAACACGATTCTGGTGATTGGCCCAAGACTGACGCGGCATCTGGAACCAGGCCCGCTGGTGTTTCTGCTGCCAGCAGCGAGCTTGGAAGCCAGCCTGTTTTGGCCAGACGACATTGATGTGTTCGATGGTGATTTGCCTCCCGAAACCGTGCTGCCGCGCGAAGTTGAAATGGCGCCGAAGCCTCCGCCGGTCGCTGCTGCGCCGGCAGCACCAGCGCCTTCACCCGCGCCGCCGCCGCGCGAAGAGATTGTTGTGCTACCAAGACAAGTAGACACCTCACGCACGCCATTATTCGCGGGCATTGGGTTGTTGTTGCTGGTTGCAATGGGTGGCGCTGCCTGGTGGTTCAGCGCATCGCCGCCCTCACCTGCACCAGCGCCAGTCGCAACGCCCGTGCCGCCAGCCGTGTCGCCAAGCCCCCCTGTAACCACGGAACGCCCCTGGCTTGAACGCAGCGATGGCATGAACCTGCGTGATCTGGTGCAATCCGCATCCGATGCCGCCGCCATTCACGCCGCAGCGCTCAGGCGCCAGGCAGCGGGCCGACATGATGACGCGCTGGTACTGTTCGAAGAAGCCGGCGAACGCGGCCATGCACCGGCGCTGACCGCCGTGGCGCGGCTTTATGACCCAATTGGTTTTGTCGCAGGCCGCCCCTTCCGCGCGCCAGACCCGCGTGCGGCAGCGCGCTATTACCGCGACGCCGTTCAAAAAGGCGATACGACCGCCGAGGCGCCGCGCGCCGCGCTCAAAGGCTGGTTGGAGGAACAGGCACGCGCGGGTAACGGCACGGCGGAAATGGCGCTGAAGGAGTTCTGGCCATGATGTTGCGTCGTGCATTTTGGGTTCTTGTGCTTTGCACCTTGTGCACCTTCCCGGCAGGGCAAGGCATGGCGCAACAAGCCACGCGGCAACCGCTGCTGATGGAAGGGCGCGCCACGCTGTTTCAACGCGTGATCCTGCGCCCCGGCGCGCGCTTGGCCGAACGCCCGGATGCGAATGCACCTTCCCAGCCAACGCCCGGCTTTGGTGTTTTCTATGTTTATGCGCGCGAAGGCAGCGGCGCCGATGGTTGGCTTGAAATCGGCGCAGCGCAGGATGGCCGCACGCAAGGCTGGGTGCGCGCCGAACGCACCATGGATTGGAAGCAGACCATGGTACTGGCCTTCAATAATCCCGCTGGCCGCGAACGCGCCATGTTTTTCCGAGACGCCGGAACTCCGCGTGCCCTTTGGTTGAATACACGCGGCGGTGCGGCAGAAGCTACGCGTTTGCGCGAAGCCGCAACGACAAATACCGAAGGGCCGGTGATTGCACTGGAACCCGCGAACTTCATAGATATCACAAGGCAATTCTACCTGCTGCCTATTCTTTCTGCGCAGCGCGTGGAAAATGAAAGCGCCCATGAAGCGCGTTTGCTGGAAGTGGTTTCTGCCCCCGCGCAGCATGCGCCCCCGCCACCCGCTGATCCCGATGCGCTCCGCAATTATCGGGGTGCGGTGGTGTTTGTGGTGGATACCACCATCAGCATGGGTCCTTATATTGAACGCACGCGTGAAGCGCTGAAGCGCGTGGTGGATCGCATTCGCGATACCGCCGTGCGAGACAATTTCCGCTTCGGCATGGTGGCCTTCCGCGACCATTTGGGCGGCAATCCCCGGCTTGAATATGTCACGCGCATGGTCTCCCTGCCGGACTTGGCGGAGGCTTCGGATGCAATCCTGCCGCGCCTTGCGGAAGCGACCGAAGCGCGTGAGAGCAATGAGGGGTTTGATGAGGATTCACTCGCCGGCATCAAGCTCGCCTTGGATGAAGTGCCCTGGCAGCAATATGGCGGGCGTTTCGTTATTCTGGTGACAGATGCCGGCGCGCGGGATGCCAAGGACCCACGTGGGCAAACCCAAATGGGCCCCGAGGAGATGCGGCAATTGGCGCAGTCGGAAGCGAAGCAGGTTGCGATCTACGCCATTCATCTGAAAACACCGGAAGGGCGCAACAACCACGCACGCGCTGAACGGCAGTACCGCGAACTCACACGCTTCGGCGCGGCGGGAGAACTTTACTACCCAATCAATGAGGGCAATCTGGGCCAATTCGGCCAAACCGTTGATGCGCTGACGGATGCGCTGCTCGCACAGGTTGCCGCGGCGGTTGGGCGGCCCATCGCCGGCATCAGGGCACCACAAAGCGCAGCTGAACGGCGCATCGCAGAACAGGCAGAGATTGTCGGCACCGCCATGCGGCTTTCCTATCTGGGGCGCGCAATGCAGCAAGCGGCGCCTGATGTGGTGCGGAGCTTCGTGCTGGATCAAGAACTCAACCCAGCGGAACCCAGGCCAGAAAGGCGCCCTTTGGATGTGCGCGTGTTGCTGACGCGTAATCAGCTTTCCGATCTGGCGACTACACTGCGCAGCATCATCCAGGCCCAAGCGGCGGCGCGGCTTTCACCGGAAACTTTCTTTGAACGTGTGCGTGGTGCGGCAGCCGCGGCGGCGCGTGACCCCCGGCGCATGGCGGAATTCCAGCGCCTGGGTGGCGCCTTCGGCGAATTCCTGCAAGACCTGCCCTATCAAAGTCAGATCATGGAATTCACACAGGAAGAATGGAACAGCATGGGCGCTGGCCGGCGCACCGAAATTGTCAATGCGCTGGAGGCGAAGCTGCGCCTTTATGAGGAATTCAATCGCCAGCCATCGCTCTGGGTCAGTTTCGATGGCGGGCGCAATCCTGGTGAGGCGATGTATCCCGTGCCCATTGATGCGCTGCCCTGAGGGCGCGCATGAACCAATCCGCGCCGACCCTGCTGCTACAAGACGTCATCATCCGCCATCAGGCGCCAGGCGGCGCGCCTGGGTTTGAGCTTGTCATTGAGGAATTCAGCATCACGCGCGGTGAGGCTTTGGCGCTGGTCGGGCCTTCTGGCTCCGGCAAATCAACGCTGCTTGATCTGCTGGCCTTGGCGCGCCGACCATCAAGCGCTCGCCAGTTTCTGCTTAAGCCACACGCAGGCAAGGCGATGGACCTTGGCGCTGTTTGGCGCGCGGGGGATGACAATAGCCTGACAGCCATTCGCGCGGCGCATTTCGGCTATATTCTGCAAACGGGTGGGTTACTGCCGTTCCTGTCTGTGCGGCGCAATATCGCGCTAAGTCAGTCGGTGCTGGGGCTGCCGGATCCCGCACATATCGAAGCCTTGGCGGCGCGGCTTGAGATTGTACCTCTGCTCGAGAGAATGCCGGCAAGTCTTTCCGTTGGGCAAAGGCAACGTGTGGCGATTGCCCGCGCCTTGGCGCATCGCCCAGAAATCCTGCTGGCGGATGAACCCACGGCCAGCGTGCACCCGGCCCTAGCTGACACAATACTGGCGCTATTGCTTGAACAGGCACGCGAACAGGATACGGCGCTGATCCTGGCAACACATGATCCGGACCGCGCCGCGCGCCATGGCTTCGCTATTCTGCCGATCCGCACAGAAGCAGGTAGTGCGGGCGCAGGTCGTTCCTCGTTGAATCGGGCGTGGGCATCGGCATGAGCGAAAAATCCTCTCATGGTGGATTGCTTGCCGGGCTTTCGCTACGTGATCTTCTGCATGAACGCACGCTGGCACTTTGTTCGCTGATTGGTTTGGCGGCGGTACTGGCGCCACTGATTGTACTGTTTGGTCTGAAACAGGGTGTGATTGATGGGCTGCGTGCAGAGCTGATTGATAACCCGCGCAGCCGCATGGTGGTGAATGCCGCCAACCGCAATTTCGATACGGAATTTCTGACACGCTTGGCCGCGCGGCCCGATATCGCCTTTGTCATTCCGCGCACGCGCAGCTTGAATACCGAAGCGCGTTTCGAAAACCCCGCACGCCCTGGAACCGTGCTGCGCGCAGAATTGCTAGCCACCGCCGCGGGTGATCCCCTGCTGCATGGTCTGCCGAACATTGCACCCAACCAGATTATTCCAAGCGCCTCCTTCGCCGCACGGTTGGATTTGCAACCCGGCATGCGGGTGACTCTGCGCGCGCTGCGCGGTGATACCAGCGCGCGAGAAGTGCTGAATTTTCCTGTCACCATCGCGGCCATCGCACCGCCAAGCGCTTTTGGCCGCGATGGCGTTTTTGTGGACCTCAAGACTCTGCTGCTGGTTGATCGCTTCACCGATGGCGCGATGCCCGCCACTGCAACGCCCGCCGATATCTTGGATGATCCCGCGCGCATCTATGCCGGCTTTCGCGCGCATGCGCGGCGCTTGGAAGATGTGACGCGCATTGACCATGATCTGCGGCGCGATGGGGTGGAAGTGGAAACGCTCGCGGAACAGGTGGAAGGCTTGCTTAGCCTTGATCGCAGCCTCACGCTGCTTTTTGCCTTGCTCGCGGGGCTCGGTGGGGTTGGGTATCTCGTCTCCCTTGGTGTTGGGCTCTATGCCAATGTGGAACGCAAGCAACGCGATCTGTCACTATTGCGCCTGATCGGGCTGTCGCGCCGCGATCTGGTGGTGTTTCCGCTGATTCAGGCGCTGATCATCGCGGGCGCGGGGGCGGTGCTCGCAAGCTTGTTGGCGTTGACGGTGGCGGGCCTCGTGAATCGCCTGCCGCTTGCCGGGGCCAATGCCGCTGGCGCGCGGACCATTTGTGTCATTGAAGCGCAGCATCTTTTGCTCGCATTTTTGGTGAGCCTTTTGGGCGCGGCATTATCCGCGGCTTTTGCCGGCTATCGCGCCGCCCGGATCGAACCTGCAGAGGGGCTTCGCGATGCGTAAGCAGTTTCTTGCTGCCATGATCCTGTTCGCGCCAGCGGTACGCGCGCAAGAAAGATGGGCTGCGGAATTCTGGAACCCGAAGCCGCTTGCTGATGATCTGATTCTGCCTATGCCCTGCGGTGGCGCCATGGTGTTTCGCCCGGTGCCAACCCCCTTGGGCCAAGGGCTGCTGGCTGATCGGCCCACCATGTTGGGCCAGGCGGATGCGGAAACCAATTACAGCGAGTTTTTGCGTCAAGGCTTCATTGCCGGCCCATTTCGCGGCGCCGATGCCGCTGCACCGCCGCGCTATTACATCGGCAAGTATGAAGTGACGCGGGATCAATACAGCGCTGTCACCAGCGAAACCTGCCCCACACCCGCGGCTGCCGGGCGCCTGCCCCAAGCCGATATCGCTTGGCATGAGGCAGTGGGCTTCACGCTCCGCTATTCCACCTGGCTCGCTCGCAATGCCCGTGATGCCTTGCCCATGCGTGATGATGCGCGCGCCTTTGTCCGCCTGCCCACCGAAGATGAATGGGAATTTGCCGTGCGCGGTGGCTCAGCGGTTGCGGAAGCGGATTTCGGCGCGCGCGTCTTTCCAATGTCTGAGGGCATGCAGCGTTATGTCTGGTTCCAGGGCACTCGGTCCTCAGGCGGGCGCGTGCGCCCCATCGGCATGTTGGAACCAAATCCGCTTGGGGTTTTCGATATGCTGGGCAATGTCGCGGAATGGGTGCTGGAACCCTATCGGCTCAATCGCGTGGGCCGACCGCATGGTCAGGCGGGCGGTATGGTAGCGCGCGGCGGTGATTTTCTGACGCCAGAAGACCAAATCCGCTCAAGCCTGCGCGTTGAATTGCCGCCACTTGATCGCAATGGCGAAGCGCTCCGGCTGCGCAGCCTGGGCTTCCGCCCCGTACTTGCCTTGGTGGCCACGAGCAGCGACCAGCGCCCTGCCCAATTGCGCGCTGCGTTTGAGGCTGAGGCGCAATCACGTGGCAGCGCCAGTGAAGACCCCGCGCGGCTTCTGGAAGTCCTGAAGAATGACACGCCAGACCCAGCGCTACGCCAGGGGATTGATCGCGTCGGCGCGGCGCTGCGTACCGCACAGCGCGAACGCAATGATCAGGAAATGCAGGCGCTCCAAAGCCAAATCGCCGCCGCAGCGCAGATTGGTCGGCAAATCCTATTGGCTGAGGGTTTTGGCGAATTGCTCGGCGCTTTTGCCCGGGTGCAAGCGGAAACTGTGCAGGCGCAACGCACCTTGGCCGAAGATCAGGGCCGTATTGCCGCCGCGACGCAGGCAGAAGTGCAAGTGGCGCTCCGCCGGCAACAGGAACGCACGCAGCAAATCACCACCACCATGGCGCGTATTGAAGCCGCACTTCGCAGCCAGGCAGAAGGCCAACCTGCCCGCGCGCAGGAATTGGCCGCAGGCTATCTGCGCACGGTGCTTTCGGTTGGTCGCAGCGCAGATCGGCTACGCATTGCTGACGCTGGCAATGTGGTGCAGCAGGAATTGCAGGCGCAGAATGTGCAATATTTGCCTGAACTCGCGCGTATCGCGGCGCGGCATATGGTGGCGGTCAGCAATGGCAATCCGCCCAGCCGGGAACAAGCCATGGCGGACCTTACTGCCGTCATACGGCCCGCCGCACCGGCCCAGCCAGCGCGGCGTTAGTGCGCTTCGATTTGGTCGCGTGACCTAAGCCGGCACCCATAATTTGAATACCGCCTGGCCCCGCCATGGTACCCTGATGGGCTAGGCTTTGCGCGCCTTGAGTTCGTCACGAATTTCCGTGAGCAGCGTTTCTGTTGGGGTCGGCGGCGGCGGGCTCGAGGCTTTTTCCACCGCCTTTGAGGCTTGCAGTTTGCTCAAGACCTTTACCATCCAAAACACCGCAAAACCGACAATGACGAATTTGATGATGGCATTGATGAACTTGCCAACCGCCAGCACTGCCGCGCCGCCTTCGCGGGTCGCTGCCAGTGTAGCTTTGCGTTCACCAGTGATCACAACAAAAAGGTTGGAGAAATCCATCCCGCCCAGAAGCAGGCCGATAATCGGGTTGAAGATATCCTCCACCATGGAGGTCACGATGGCCGTAAAGGCCGCGCCAATCACGACACCAACCGCCAGGTCAATCACGTTGCCGCGCATGATGAAGGCCTTGAATTCCTTCAGCCATTGCGGTTCCTTTACCGGGATGTGCCCGGTAATCTTATTGGCCAGATCGCTCATGCCTTTTTCCCCAATAATTAGCCCGAAAATCGGTACTAGGTTCGCTAGCCGTTCAAGCTTATTGATTGCTATTTGTAAAGCTTAACAGGGTATGGCCCAAGCCTGGGGATAACAGGATGGCGCGGCGCGAGCATTATGCCTAAGCTTCCCCCATGGAACCCACTCATTTTGCCCAACAGATCACCTTCCTTTATGCGGAAGACCCAGCCGCTTCCTGGGATTTCTATGAAAACAAGCTTGGCCTTACGCTTGTGCAGGATCAGGGCACATGCCGCATCTATGCCACCGCGCCGGGTGAACGCGGCTTCCTTGGCGTCTGCCGTGCACGTGCGCCGCGCGCTTCAGACAACCCGCGCGTGCAAGGCGGCGTTGTCTTCACTTTCGTTGATCCGGATGTTGAAGGCTGGCACGCTAGGCTGAAATCACGCGGGGTGAAGGTTCCGGAACAGGTAGAATATTCCGAAGCCTATCGCGTGACGCATTTCTTCTTCCACGACCCCGCCGGCTATTTGCTGGAGGTTCAGCGCTTCGAAAGGCCGGATTGGCCAAGCCCAGCCTGATCAGCTTGAGAGCATGGTCGTCGGTAACCAGGTAACCACGCCTGGGAAGATTGTGACAATCGCGACTGCCACCACCATCATGAAAAAGAAGGGCAAAGTGTAACGCGCCACCTGGAAAATGCCCATATTGGTCAGGCCCTGCAATACGAATAGATTGAAGCCAACCGGCGGCGTTATCTGCGCCATTTCAACCACCAACACGATGAAAATGCCAAACCATACCAGATCAAACCCAGCACCCTGGATGATCGGCAGCACAACGGATACCGTAAGCACGATCATGCTGATGCCATCAATGAAGCAGCCTAGCACCAGATAGATGATGGTCAGGCAGGCAATGATCATATAGGGGCTGAAACCCTGCGCGCCGACCCAGGCCGCCATGGCGGCAGGAATGCCGGAATAGGCCATGGCCTGCGTCAGAAAGGCCGCGCCCGCCAGGATCAGATTGATCATGCAGGAAAGCCGCACGGCGCCCATCAGGCTATCAATGAAGCTTTTCCACGTCAGGGTGCCGCCCCAGGCGGAAAGCGCCAGCGCGCCGACCACACCAAAAACTGCGGCTTCTGTCGCCGTCGCCCAGCCGAAATAGATGCTGCCCATGACAAACATGATCAGCAGCACCACCGGAATAAGCTGACCGCTTTCCTTCAATTTGCGTGACAGCGGAATGGAAGGATCACGCGGCGGCGTAAGGTTCGGGTTCATCATGGACCAGACCATGATGTAACCGCTGAAAAGCAACATCAGCATGATGCCGGGAATGACACCAGCGATGAATAGCCGCACAATCGAAACTTCAGCCGCGACACCATAGACGATCATGACAATGGAAGGCGGGATCAAAAGGCCGAGCGTACCGGCACCAGCCAGGCTGCCCACCGCCATCGGCAAATGATAACCGCGTTGCGTCAAGGCCGGCAGTGACATCTTGCCTATGGTCGCCGCCGTTGCCGCGGAAGAACCCGAAACCGCCGCGAAAATACCGCAACCAATGACATTCACATGCATCAGCCGTCCGGGCAGGCGCTGCACCCAGGGTGCCAAGCCGCGGAACATATCCTCAGAAAGCCTGGTGCGGAACAGGATTTCACCCATCCAGATAAACAGTGGCAGCGCAGCCAAGGTCCAGGACGCAAGCGATTGCCATATCGCCGTGCCCATCACCTTTTCCGCCGGGAAACTCGGCATGGAAGGCATCAGCATGGGCAGCAGAATCACGCCGCAAAGCCCAACCAGCATCAGGCCAAGCCCAATCCAGACGCCAAGCCCAAGGAACAGGAACAACAAGCCAAGCAGCAAAATCCCGGCTTCGGTTTGCGCGAGTTCCATCAGAGTTCCTCCCCCGCGCGATCAAGCGCACTCATCTCAGCAGCCTTGCGATAGGAAGGTGTGCCGCCAGTCAGATGTGCGGCCAGATCATCCAGCAGGCAAAGCGCGAAAAGCGCAGCCCCGAAAGCGCAAAGCGCCTGCGGGACCCAAAGCTTCCAGGCCACCGAACCTTGCGCCACATCCTCAAACTCGAAACTGTCCAAAGCAAGATCAAGCATGGAATAGGCAAAGAATAGTGCAAGCCCGGTGGTCAGGATCAGCGCCACGCTTTCCATGATGAAGCGGCTGGAACCCTTAAGCCGGCCAATGATCAGGTCCACCCGAATATGCGCCCCGTGGCGAAAAGCATAAGCAAGCGGCAAGGTCGCGGAGGCTGCCACCGAGAACGCAGTGAGGTCATCAGCGCCCAATACGGTGATGCCGAATTGCCGACCCACGACCTGCGCGATGATGATCGCCGCGATAGCGGCCAAGGCGATGCCGCCAAGCACGCCCCCCAGCAGGTAAAGCGAATCAAGTGCCTTGCGCATCAGCCCCACCTTCAAAGGATAGAAAACGGACGGGGAGGACCCGCCCGCAAAAATCTCACGCAATGGCCGCCCGATAGGCGTCCATCAGGCGCTTGCCTTCTTCGCCCGCCTTGGCCACCCATTCATCGGCCTGAGTAGCGCCGATGCGCGCCAAGCCCTGCATCAGCGCAGGCGATGGCGTGCCGATCGTCATGCCTCGGCTGGCAAGCATATTCTGCCGTTCAACCATTTCCACCTCCGATGCCTGCCAGCCACGCGCTTCGGCGGCCGCAGCGGCAGCGCGAATGGCGCGCTGGGAAGCTTCGGGCAAGGCCTGCAAGGCGCGGCTTTGTACAAAAACGGCATTCTTGGTGCGCGTAAAGCCGATCGGTGTGAAGAATTTGCAGAAGTCCCAGGCCTGCACATCAACACCTGTGGCTGCCGAGGTCACCATGGCATTCACCACGCCGGTCGCGAAGGCTTGCGGCACTTCCGCCTGCTGCACCAGCGTGGGTGTCGCACCAGCCAAGGTCGCGAAACGATTGGTCAGCGCATTGAAGGTGCGCATCTTCATGCCGCGGAGCGTTTCCACGCTTTCAACCGGCACATTGGTATAAAAGCCTGATTGTGGCCAAGGCACCATGTAAAGCAGCGTAATGCCCTGGCGCTGCAAGCGCGCTTCCACATAGGGGCGCTGCAATTCTGCCAGTTTCTGTGCCTGACTGGTGGAAGTTACAAGCTGGGGCACGCTATCCACTTCAAAGAAGGGGTCTTCATTGCCATAGGCGGAAAGAAGGATTTCACCTAGCTGTGCCTGGCCGGTCTGCACACCGCGCTTGATTTCCGGCATCTTCAGCAACGACGCATTGGAATGCATTTGAACCTGCAAACCACTGGCGGCGGCCTGCACTTCCGTGATGAAGTCGCGCAAATTGCGCGTATGGAAATTGCCGTCCGGATAGGCGGTAGCTAATTGCCAACGTGTCTGGGCATTGGCCTTACCAATAAAAGGCGCCGCAAGCGGCAGGCTAGCGGCGCCGAGCAAGACAGCCCGGCGGGTGGAGTTTTGCATTATGGGCCTCTCCTTTATTGATTGGAGAGACTGTTTTCCCCCTTGGCGCCGAACATGGCAAGGGGCGCCGCCGCGAAAGCCACGCCGGAGACGCCTGCCCCGCCCTATTTTTGATCAGGCGCTGGCGCGATAGGCATCCAGAAGCTTCTTCCCATCCTCGCCGGCGCGTAGCACCCATTCATCGGCCATGGTGCGGCCAACGCGGGTCAAATCCTCAAGCAGCTTGGCGCTAGGCTGCATAACACGCATGCCGCGCTGGCCAAGGGTTGCCTCGGTGTCCTTGGCCGCTGCTTCCGAAATCTCATATCCGCGCTTTTCTGCCGCTTCCGCCGCCGTACGGATCATTTGCTGCTGCTGTTCGGACAAACCCTGTAGCGCACGGCGAGAGATGAAGACCGCGTTCTTGGTCATGGAAAAGCCGAGCGGCGTGAAGACCTTGGCGTAATCCCAGGACTGCGTATCCACACCCGTGGCAGCCGAGGTGATTTGCGCCTGAACCACGCCGGTGGCGAAGGCTTGCGCCAATTCCGCTGCTTGCACCAGGGTGGGCTGCGCGCCGATCAATTGCGCGAAGCGGTTGGTCATGGGGCTAAAGGTGCGGAAGCGCTGGCCGCGCAACTGCTCAAGCGAGGTCACGGGCTCCTGGGAATAGAGCCCAGCCGGTGGCCACGGCACCATATAGAGCAGGCTAAGACCCTGGCGGGCAAAGCGCGCTTCAATGAAGGGGCGCTGCAAATCGGCGAGTCTCTTCGCCTGGGCGTAATTCACCACAAGCTGCGGCAGCGCATCGGCATCAAAAAGCGGGTCTTCATTGGCATAGGCGGTTAGCAGGATTTCACCAACCTGCACCTGGCCGGTCTGCACGCCACGCTTGATTTCCGGCATTTTCAATAGCCCACCATTGCTGTGCAGCTGCACAGTCAATTGGCCATTGCTGCCCTTCTGAATGTCCTCAATGAAGGTGCGGATATTGCGCGTGTGAAAATTGCCATCCGCATAGGGCGTGGCCATCTGCCAGCGGGTCTGGGCATGGCCAAGGCTCGGGGAAAGGGCGGCCAGACCAGCGGCCCCGGCCAGGAAATTGCGACGATCAAGCATCATGGATTTCTTCCTTCTTCTGCCCGGCCCCGCCCCGCCCGGCTTTCAAAGCGGGTAATCGCGCGCCGGATCCACCCCAGATTGCGTCAGAAAATGGCGAATAGCCACTACTTCATCCTTGGAAAGGCTGTGCTGGGTATTGTGGAAGGCATGGGCATGGCTGCCGAGCTTCACAGCAAGCCGGCCAGACCCATTATGGGAAACCTCCGCGCCCAGCTCCTCAAACACCGCCTCCACCGCCTTGGGGTCAATATTGGCGCTGACGGGGTGGGAGAAGATGGCATGCAATACCTTGCGATGACGATGGTTCATGATGGTCCTGCCTTCAGGATAGGTGTTCAATGGCCCCATCCTGCCGCACAATCACGCGAACGCCTTGATCATGATCAAGTACTGGTGGAACCGGTAAGCTGCGTCCGCACCAGTTCCGCAAAATGCCCGCCTAGCGCCACCAATTCCTTGAAACCGCCGCGCTCGGCGATTTCCCCGCCGGCAAAGACCAGAATTTCATCTGCATCACGCACGGTGGACAGCCGATGGGCGATGATGAACGTCGTGCGTCCCGCCATCAGCGCGGTCAGCGCCTTTTGCACCCGCGCTTCGGTGGCGGCATCCAGCGCACTGGTCGCCTCATCCAAAATCAGCACTGGCGGGTCCTTCAGCAGCGCGCGCGCAATGGCCAGGCGCTGGCGCTGCCCACCGGAAAGGGAGCTGCCGCGTTCCCCGATCATCGTGTCATAGCCATGGGGCTGGCGCTGGATGAAATCATGCGCCTCAGCCAGCCGGCATGCCTGTTCCAATTCTTCCTGCGTCGCGTTCGGGCGGCCAACCATCAGGTTTTCGCGAATGGTGCGATTGAACAGCATGCTTTCCTGGAACACGACACCAATATTGCGGCGCAGGCTTTCCAAGGAAACATCCCGCAAATCATGCCCGTCCAGCGTTACGCGCCCTTCCTTTGGGTCCCATAGCCGCTGCAACAGCGCCATGGCGGTGGATTTGCCCGCCCCTGTCGGGCCCACCAGCGCAATTGTTTTGCCGGGCGCGGCTGCGAAATTCACATGGCTGAAAATCGGCTGCCCGCCCGGATAGGCGAAGGCCACATCTTCAAAGGCCACTTCCCCTTTCGCGCGGGGAATATCAATCGCATCAGGCTTTTCCGGCACGGTCGTGCGCGCATCCAGCACGGAAAACAGCTCAGTCAGTGATGGCATCAGCAGCACTAGCCGGGACGCAAAGCCCACCGCGCCTTCCAGCTTGCCAATCAGCATGGTGGCGAAGCCCATAAAGGAAACAATCTCCCCCACCGTCGCCTGCCCACGCAGATGCAGCCAGGTGCCCATCATGAAGATCATGATCACGCAAATGGTGGAAGCGGCCGAGGTCATGACCGATACAACCGCCCACCAATTCAGCACCGGGAATTGATGCGTGATCACTTGACGGATGATATCACCGAAAAGCCGCGCTTCACTGGAAAGCCGTGTGAAGGATTGCACCACCATCACATTGGAAAGCGCGTCCTGCGCGTTACCGGCCAATTGCGTATGGAGCGATTCTACCTGCCGCTGCGCACTTTCCGTACGGCGAATGACAAAGGCCGCGAGGCTGCCGAAAATCACCACCAGACCAATCAGCAAAAGCCCCAGCCGCCAATTGAGCATAAGCGTCAGCGGCAGCAGTACAATGGCTGAAATGAACGTCGTCAGGTGTTCGCGAAAGAAGGAAAGCCAAAGCCCGAACAGGTTATCGGCACCCACCAGCATAATTTTCATCAGCCGGCCCGATTGCGTATCTCCATGAAAGGATAGCGGCAGGGACAGTACATGCTGAAAATAATCATGCATGACCTTAAGCCGATTACGATGCGCCATGCGGTCCGCGAAAAGCGCGACCGAGACATTCGCACCAATGGCCGAAAGCCCAACCGCCGCCCAGATAATGAGCAGCGAAAGCGCTTCAGCCCAAACCGACGATTCCTGCATCCGGTCTGACCGCGAAAGCAGGTCAATCACCCGCCCGAACAGCACCGGTTCCAGGAACTGCAGCCCGGCAATGGCCAAAGCGGCCAAGGAAAGCCCAATCGCGACAGCGCGATCCGCCGCCAACAGCTTGAGCACCCTTCCGTAAAGCCGCAAAAACTCCATCTCGACCGCCACCCCTATGCGGAGGCCATCATAGGGGAGGAATCGCTGCGGCTGAAACCCAAAGGAGAAAGGTTGATCTGGCGGGGGGGACGCGCCACCTTGCCCACCAACTTAATACCCGGGAGGCCAAAACCCATGATTACCCGTCGGAGCTTGGGCGCCTTGGCCATTGGGGCCGGCTTGCCGCTGCCCGCCTTGGCGCAAGGGCTATCCAACCGCCCCATTCGTCTGGTCATCCCCTTTACCCCCGCCGGTACCACGGATTTGGTTGGGCGACTCACGGCTGAACGCCTTTCGGCACGGCTCGGCCAGCAGGTGGTGGTGGATAACCGCCCCGGCGCTTCAGGCAATGTCGGCGGTGAATTCGTGGCGCGGGCAGAACCTGATGGGCATACGCTGCTGCTGACCACCATTGGCACCGGGGCGATCAATTTTGCCGTTTTCGGCAATCGCATGCCCTTCAAGCCAGAAGATTTGGCCGCAGTCGGGCTGATGTGCCGCGTGCCAAATGTGCTGATGGCGGCCAATCGCATGCCCATCCGCACGCTGGCCGATATGGTGCGTGAAGCGAAAGCCAAGCCCGGCGGGCTGAATTACGGCACGGCTGGCATCGCCACTTCCCCGCATGTCGTGATCGAGCAAATCCGCCTCGCACAGGGTATCCAGATCACCCATGTGCCCTTCCGCGGTTCCGCCCCCATGCTGACCGAAATGGTGGCGGAGCGGATTGAACTCGGGATGGATAATATCCCGTCCGCGCTCACCTTTCTGCGAGAGGGTAAGATCCGCGCCATTGGCGTCACCGGGGCTCAGCGGAGTTCCGTGCTGCCGGATGTGCCGACCATTGCTGAGCAAGGCATGCCGGGTTTTGAAGCTACCGCCTGGTTCGGCGTGCTGGCGCCGGGCGCCACCCCCGCCCCGATCATTGCCCGGCTTGGTGCCGAGTTGGACGCGATTGGCAAGGATACCGATTTCCGTGCCCGCATCGCGGCCTTTGGCGCTGATCCGCCGCGCCTGACCGCAGATGGCGGTTCCAGCCCGGAAAGCTTCGCTGCCTTCATGCGAGCCGAAGTCACGCGCTGGGCCGATGTGGTGCGCCAAGCCGATATTCGTGTGGAATAAGGAGCAGAAAATGACGCAGAACAACTCCCTGCTGGGCCGCCGAATTATCCTGGCCGGCATGGCCGGCGCGCTTGCCGCACCAGGCATTGCCCGCGCCCAGGCTTTCCCAACCCGCCCCTTAAGGCTGGTAATCCCCTTCCCGCCCGCCGGCACCACAGATATTTCCGGGCGCATCCTGGCCGAGCGCTTATCCGCGCGGCTTGGCCAGCCAATCATTGTGGAAAACCGTGCCGGCGCCACCGGCAATCTGGGCGCTGAAATGGTCGCCCGGTCAGAACCCGATGGCTATACGCTTGTGATGTGCACCATCTCCACCGCGGCGATCAATTATTCGCTCTGGGGTGCGCGCATGACCTTCAAGCCCGAGGATTTGGCGGCGGTTGGCCTTGCGATTCGGGTGCCAAATGTGATTTTCGTCACCGCCAATTCGCCCTACCGCAGCGTAAGCGATTTGATCGCGGGTGCGAAGGCAAATCCCGGCAAGCTCAATTACGGCAGCAGCGGTTCGGGCGGTTCGCCGCATATGACCATGGAAATGTTCAAGCTGCGCAGCGGCACGGATATCATGCATGTACCCTTCCGTGGTGCGGGACCGATGTTGGTGGAGGTGGTGGCAGGGCGCCTCGAATCCGGGTGCGACAATATGCCAAGCTGCATTGGCCATATTCGCGATGGGCGGCTGCGCGCCTTGGCGGTTTCCAGCAATGTGCGGGCGGCGGCGCTGCCGGATGTGCCAACGCTCGCAGAAGCCGGCATTCGTGATTTTGAGGCAACCGCCTGGTTCGGTGTGCAAGCACCGGCACGCACGCCGCGCCCAATTATCGAAAGGCTGGGGGCAGAGATGGATGTGATCACGCGCGACCCTGCCTACATCGCACGCATCGCGGAGCTTGGCGGCGCCCCGCCGGCACTCACTCCCGCCGGCGGCACCAGCCCCGAGGCTTTTGAGGCCTTCATCCGGAGTGAGATCACCAAATGGGCCGAAGTGGTGCGCGTTTCCGGCGCCACGGTGGATTGATGGCAAATTGGGGGCCGCAGCGCTTGCGGTTTCCCCTAGCTTCTTCCTAGTGTTGGTTTCTCAGCAGGGAGCAATCGAAATGAAGATCAGCAGACGTGGCCTTGGCCAGGGTGTTGCCGCTGCCGCCGGCGGCATGGCGCTGAGCGGTATTGGTGCCGGGCCGGTAATGGCGCAGCGCAGCGCCAATACGCTGCGCGTCGCCTTCCGCGATGCGGTGCCCAATGTGGACCCTTATTTCAACAGCCAGCGCACCGGGCTTATCGTCGCGCATCAGGCCATGGATGGGCTGGTCCATCGCGACCCAGATACCTTCCGCAATGTGCCCGCGCTCGCGACCGAATGGGCCTGGCAGGGCAATAACGCGATTGATTTCAAGATCCGTCCCGGCGTGAAATTCCATGATGGCAGCGATTTCGGTGCTGATGATGTTGTCTATAC
>JBPCSO010000020.1:0-4599 GCA_051007055.1 Roseomonas sp. | reverse complement strand
CACCCGATCATACAAAACGCCCACGCAGAGAAACAGCGCGCTTGAGACGACACCGTGTGAGAGCATGGTGAACAGCGCGCCAGACAACCCCTGCTGCGTGAAGGTGAAGATACCAAGCGTGACAATGCCCATATGCGCGACGGAGGAATAAGCGATCAGTTTCTTCATATCTTCCTGAGCGAGTGCCACCAGCGAGGTATAGACAATGGCGACGATGGACAGCGCGAAAATCCAGGGCGCGAATTCCGCACTCGCCACCGGCAGTAAGGGCAGGCTGAAGCGCAGGAACCCGTAGGCGCCCATCTTCAACAAGACGCCCGCCAGAATGACAGAGCCCGCCGTTGGCGCTTCCACATGCGCATCCGGCAGCCAGGTATGCACCGGCCACATCGGCACCTTAACGGCGAAGGAGGCGAAGAAGGCCAGGAAGATCCAGGTTTGCAGCGATGGCGGAATGGTGAGGGTAAAGAGTTCCACGATATCCGTGGTGCCGGCCTTGTACCACAGCAGCAGAATGGCCAGCAGCATCAGTACCGAACCGAGCAGTGTGTAGAGAAACAACTTGAACGCCGCATAGACACGCCGCTGCCCGCCCCATACGCCGATGATCAGGAACATCGGGATCAGCACGCCTTCGAAGAAGATGTAGAAAACCACGAAATCCAGCGCGCAGAACATGCCGACCATCATGGTCTCAAGGATCAGGAAGGCGATCATGTATTCGCGCACCCGGGTCTGCACCGCTTCCCAGGAAGACAGGATGCAAATCGGCGTCAGCAGGGTGGCCAGCAGCACGAACAGCACCGAAATGCCATCCACGCCCATATGGTAGCTCACGCCAAAATCTGAGAGCCAATCAAGCCTTTCGACGAATTGGAACTCCGCCTCATTCTTATCAAAACGGAACCACAGCACGAGAGAGAGCATGAAGGTGATCAGGCTGGTCCAAAGCGCAGTCCAGCGCGCGTTGCTCGCGACTGTTTGCTCATCGCCGCGCACGGCAAGGATGATCGCCACCCCCGCCAAGGGCAGGAAGGTCAGCAGGCTGAGCAAGGGGAAACCGACGCTATTCATCTTCAGCCCCCGAACAACAGCAGAGAAACAAGCGCAACAAGCCCCACAATCATGGTGAAGGCGTAACTCGCAACGCGCCCAGTTTGCAGCGTAACGGCCTGACGCGCCGCCCCGGCCACCGAAGCGGCAAGGCCATTGGGCACGCCATCAATGATGCGCACATCACCAATTCGCCAAAGTCCACGCGCCAAGGCACGCGCGGGGCGCACAAAGATCGCGTCATACAGCTCATCAAAATACCATTTGTTGAGCAGGAAGCGATGCACCGCAGGGAACGCACGAGCCAGCGCGCCCGGCATGCTTGGCGCAAACATATACATCACATAGGCAAGGGCGATGCCGCCAAATCCGACAATCGTGGGCGCCAACGGCACCCAACCAGGCACCTCATGCACGTGATGCATGATCTCATTGCCTGGCGCATTCACGATCGCACCGTTCCAGAATTCTTCCCAGTGATGGCCAATGAAGGAGGGTGCAAAGACCGCGCCCGCGAATACGGCACCAACGGCCAGCAGCAACAGCGGCACCAGCATCACCAGTGGGCTTTCATGCACATGTTCCATGGTGTGGTGATCTGCCCGCGGCGCGCCATGGAAGGTCAGGATCAAGAGCCGCCAGGAATAGAAGGCGGTCAGGAAGGCCGCCAGCAAGCCGCAGATGAAGGCATACATCCCAACCCCGGAATGCGCCGCGTAAGCCGCTTCCAGCACGAAATCCTTTGAATAATAGCCGGCAAAGTAGGGCACGCCCGCAAGCGCCAAAGAACCAATCCACATCACCGCATAGGTCACCGGGATCTTTTTCCAGATGCCGCCCATTTTGCGAATATCCTGTTCTTCCGACATAGCATGGATGACCGAACCGGCCGACAGGAACAGCAGCGCCTTGAAAAAGGCATGGGTGAAAAGGTGGAAAACCGCGCCCTGATAGGCACCAACCCCGGCCGCGAAGAACATGTAGCCAAGCTGTGAACAGGTGGAATAGGCGATGATGCGCTTGATATCGTTCTGCACGCAGCCAATGGTCGCGGCAAATAGCGCGGTTGAAGCCCCCACCACCGTCACGATGGCAAGCGCTATCGGCGCATATTCAAAGACAGGCGACATGCGCGCCACCAGGAACACACCCGCCGTCACCATTGTTGCGGCATGGATCAGCGCGGAAACGGGCGTTGGCCCTTCCATCGCGTCCGGCAGCCAGGTGTGCAGGCCAAGCTGCGCAGACTTACCGCAGGCGCCGAGGAAGAGCAGGATGCAAATCACCTCATATGCCGGCAAGCCGGCGAACCGCGCATCCTTGTGCTGGTCAATGGCACCAAAAATCTCGCTGAATTCGATGGACCCAAAAACCCAGAAGGTCAGGCAGAGCCCTAGCATAAAGAACACATCGCCGACGCGATTGACGATGAAGGCCTTCATCGCCGCCGCACAGGCGCTTTCCTTTTCATACCAATAGCCAATCAGCAGATAGGAAGCGAGGCCAACGCCTTCCCAGCCGAAGAATAGCTGCACCAGATTATCCGCTGTCACCAGCATCAGCATCATGAAGGTAAACAGCGACAGGTAGGCAAAGAAGCGTGGTGTGGTCGGGTCATGCGACATATAGCCGACGCTATAAAGATGGATCAGCGTGGAAATGCAGGTGACCATCGCCACCATCACCACACTCAGCGTGTCGTAACGCAGCGCCCAATCAAGGCCGAAAGACCCCACATCCAGAAAACGCAGCAGCACCAGTGTTTGCGGCGCTTGGCCCAAGGCCACCTCAACAAAGGCGGCCACACCGCAAATGGCGGCCAGCGCCATGCAAAGAACGGTGACCCATTGCGAAGCCTTGTCGCCAATCCAGCGACCAAAGAAACCCGCAATGGTCGCACCCAGCAGCGGGAAGAAAACGGCGCCGACAAACATCGCGCTAACCCTTCAGGGTCGAGATATCCTCGACCTCGATCGAACCGCGGTTGCGGAAATAAACCACCAGAATGGCCAGGCCGATGGCAGCTTCAGCTGCTGCCACGGTCAGGATGAACATGGTGAAGACCTGGCCCGCCAGATCATTCAAATGCGCCGAAAACGCCACCAGGTTCAGATTGACCGATAGCAGGATCAATTCCACCGACATCAGAATGACGATGACATTCTTGCGGTTCAGGAAAATCCCGAAAATGCCGAGGACGAAAAGGAGCGCCGCCACGGTCAGGAAATGGGACAGGCCAATGGTCATGTCAGTGACGCCCCCCATGGCCATGGTGATGTTCTATGGGCTTGGGCGCGGCTTCCTCAGGCGAAGGCGGGCGGCGAATGCCAAGCTCCTTCAGCCCCGCACCGGTCGGCACCGCCACATTCGTCACGGACCCGGCGCGCGCAATTTGTTCCGCGATGTTCTGCCGCCTGGAATTCGGCTTATCGCGCAGCGTCAGCACAATGGCGCCAATCATCGCAACAAGCAGGATGAGCCCGCAGCCCTGAAACAGATAGATGTAATCGGTATAAAGAATGCGCCCGAGCGCTTCGGCATTCGCAACATCCGCCGGCGTTTCATTGAGCCGAAGCGCCATCGCCCCCGGCGCAGCGCGCCAGCCGATCATCACCATGATCAATTGCACCAGCAGCACAAGGCCGATCAGCGCGCCTACGGGCGCATAGCGCTGGAACCCTTCCCGCAGTCGTGAGAAGTCAATATCCAGCATCATCACCACGAACAGGAACAGCACCGCAACCGCGCCAACATAAACAATCACCAAAATCATGGCGAGGAATTCAGCGCCGGCCAGCAGGAACAACCCCGCCGCATTAAAGAAGGCCAGGATCAGGAACAACACGCTATGGACTGGGTTCCGGCTGGTCACCACCATCACGGCGGAACCAATCAGCACCGCAGCAAAAGCGTAAAAGGCAAGAGCGGCAATCATCAAACGCCCCTTCCCTTAACGATATGGCGCATCGAGGCGGAGCCTCTCAGCCAGCATGGGTTCCCAACGATCGCCATTATCAAGCAGCTTTTCCTTGGTGTAGATGAGTTCTTCCCGCCGCTCGGCCGCGAATTCCATATTCGGCCCTTCGACAATGGCATCCACCGGGCAGGCTTCCTCACAAAGCCCGCAATAGATGCACTTCGTCATGTCAATGTCGTAGCGCGTGGTGCGGCGGCTGCCATCTTCCCGCGGTTCGGCTTCAATGGTGATGGCCTGGGCGGGGCAGACAGCCTCACATAATTTGCAGGCAATGCAGCGTTCTTCGCCATTCGGGTAGCGGCGCAGCGCGTGTTCTCCCTTGAAGCGCGGCCCAAGCGGCCCACGTTCATAGGGGTAGTTCAATGTCACCTTTTTCTTGAAGAAATACTTCAAGGTCAGCGCCATGCCGGAGACGATTTCCGTGAGCAGCAGGCTACGTGCGACGCGATCGAGAGAAGCCATGTTCAGCGCCCCATCAAGCCGGCAGCCAGCCGGTAAGTTTCAGAACCGCTGCGGTAATCTCCAGCCAGATCAGGCTGAAGGGCAGAAACACCTTCCAGCCGAGCCGC
>JBPCSO010000019.1:0-3705 GCA_051007055.1 Roseomonas sp. | reverse complement strand
TGCGCTGATGCAGGGCGTGTTTCAGCATCTGGATTTGGTGCTGCGGCCGGATGGCCAGGCGCTCGTCAATCTCGGCCTGATCCATCGCGAGAATGAATGGCAGCCCTATTGGGAAGGTTGGCTGGAATGGATGCGCGCGCGCGGCTGGCGTCGCTTTGGGCTCTATACCTGGGACCAGGGGCCGGGCTTACCGGGTGACTGGAATGGGCGTTTGGCGCCAGCGTTTGAACTGGTGTTTCACTTCAATCGCACGGCGCGGCAGGCGAACAAAATCATCCCTTGCAAATGGGCCGGCACGCCGAACAAGGGCAGCGGGCTGCGCGCTGCGGATGGGGAGGTGAAGGCCTATACGCATATCGGCCAGCCCGTGCAGGACATGCGCATTCCCGACGCGGTGCTGCGTATCACCCGACATAAGGGGCGCGGGATTGAGACAGAACATCCGGCGGTGTTTCCGGTCGCGCTGCCGGACTTTCTGATGCGTGCCTACACGGAGGTTGGCGAGGTGGTGTTCGAGCCCTTCGCCGGTAGCAGCACGACGCTGATTGCAGGGGAACGCACGGGCCGCGTTGTGCGCGGCATTGAATTGGCGCCGGCCTATGTGGATTTGGCGATTGCGCGCTGGCGGATGCTCTATCCGGATCAGCCGGTGACGCTGGCGGACGATGGGCGCGATTATGATGCGGTGGCGGCAGCGCGCGAAAAGGCACTTTCCGATGCAGCATGAGCTTGCCGTTATCTCGCTGCCGGTCGCGGCTCTGGTGCCCTATGCCGAGAATGCGCGCACGCATTCGCCGGCGCAGGTGGCGCAGATAGCGGCCTCGATCGCCGAATTCGGCTTTGTGAATCCGGTGCTGGTAGATGGTGCGGGCGTGCTGGTCGCAGGCCATGGCCGCGTCATGGCCGCGAAGCGGCTTGGAATGGCGAGTGTCCCGGCCATTCGACTGGCGCATCTCACTGAGCCCCAGGCGCGCGCATTGCGGCTTGCGGATAATCAGATCGCGCTGAACTCCGGCTGGGATGAGGCGCTGCTGGCGGCGGAAATCGCGCGTATTCGCGACGATGCCTCGGTGGATCTCGATGTGCTCGGCTTCTCCGGCATGGAGTTGGACCGGCTGCTGGCCGCCGCCGATGCCGGACTTGATGGCGAGACCGCCGACGAAGCCCCGCCGCTGCCAGTCAATCCCGTCACGCGCGAAGGTGATCTCTGGCGCTGCGGGGAGCATCGGCTGTTCTGCGGTGATGCGACCAAGCTTGCCGATGTCGAGCGCGCCCTTGGCGCCGGGCACCTTGCGGACATGGCCTTCCTGGACCCGCCCTATAATGTTGCTTACGAAGGCGGCACGGCAGCCAAGATGACCATCGCAAATGACGCGCTGGGCAAGGGCTTTCTGGATTTCCTGCGGCCCGCACTGACGAACCTTCTCTTGGTCACCAAGGGCGCAAGCTATGTTTGCATGTCGTCTTCCGAGTGGCCGACGCTGCATCGCGCCTGGCAGGAAGCGGGTGGCAAATGGTCCAGCACCATCATCTGGGCCAAGAACACCTTTGCGCTGGGCCGCGCAGATTACCATCAGCAATTTGAAGCGATGCTCTATGGCTGGAAGGCCGGCGCGCAGCATTACTGGTGCGGCGCGCGCGACCAAGGAAATGTCTGGCATTTCGACAAGCCGGCCAGGAGCGATCTGCACCCAACGATGAAGCCGGTGGCGCTGGTCGAGCGCGCTATCCGCAACAGCAGCAAGCCGCGCGATACGGTGCTGGATTGCTTCGGTGGATCGGGCACGACGATGATCGCGGCCGAGCGCACCGGGCGGCGCGCGGTGCTGCTGGAGATTGATCCTGCCTATTGCGATGTGATTGTGCAACGCTGGCAGGAAGAAACCGGGCAAGCGGCGGTGCTGGATGGCGAGGACCGCACCTTTGCTGATGTCGCAGCGAGACGCCGCGATTCAAAAGAAATAGGATTGCATGAATACGAGACACAATGCTAACCATTTTGCGATTCGGCTTCGATAGCTTTTTGGGGATTTACCGTGCCGCAGAAACAAGTCTTTACTATCGGGTACGAGGGTACTGATCTCCTTTCGTTTCTCGCGGAATTGGATACAGTTGGCATTAGGCAAGTGATTGACGTCCGAGAGCTGCCCCTTTCCCGTAAGCGGGGCTTCTCAAAATCCGCCCTCGCTTCCGCTCTCTCGGAATGCGGGATCAATTACGTACATTTGAGAGATCTTGGAGATCCGAAACCCGGTCGCGAGGCAGCTCGTCGCGGTGATCAGACAGGCTTTCAGCGTATTTATCGAAAGCACTTGGCGGGCCCTGCCGCTCAGTCGGCATTGTTAGACGCGATACGGCATGCATCTTCTATGCGTTCTTGCTTACTGTGTTTTGAGCGTGACTTTGTCGGTTGCCATAGAACTATTGTCGCGGAAGCCATGGCGGCCGCAAGCGGCATCAAGGTCAAGCATCTTCAGATTGTCCCACGCGTGAGACATGCTGTGAGAGGCATCGATGAGCGTAGCGCCGTCCAAGTCTGGTGAAGCAGAGGTAATCGTTATTGTCAAAGCTGCTCCGCAGCTTGGGCAGAAGCATGGCGAGACGGTTTGTTGCGCTGGCATAGACCTTCAGGGAAATTGGCTTCGCCTCTATCCTGTTGCTTTTCGAACTCTTGAAGATGGTCAAAAGTTCGGAAGATGGGATCGTATTCATTTTCGCTGGCGTCTACCAAATGATGATCATAGACCGGAGAGTCGGCGTGTTGATCAGGATAGTATTCGCGTGGTTGGTGAGTTACCCCCAAGGGAGCGGCAGCAATTTCTTGCGGCCCGAATAGTTACCAGCCTAAATCGCGAACGTGCGGCGAAGCGCAGCCTCGCTCTATTAAAGGCACAGATTCTCAAATTTTCATATGAGCGCAAATCTGACAAGGAAATTCAAAGCGAAAGGGCTGCGTTCGCTGCGCTTCGCAATCAAATCGATCTGTTTAACACCAAGCCATTGATTCCGTACGAGCCTTGCCCATTCAAGTTTCAATATCGTTATCAAACGGATGACGGTATTCGCCAAGGAACCTGCCAGGACTGGGAGATCGAGGCGACGTTTTACAACTGGCGTAAAGAATATGGAGAACAAAAAGCTCTCACCGATATGCAGCGCGTCTTCGGAGATGAGTACCCCACCAAGGGTATGCTCATGGCTATGGGAACGCACTCCCTGCATCCAGACACTTGGCTCATTAACGGCATTGTTCGGCTCGACCATGTAAATCAGATGACTCTATTCTGACTGACGCTCGACTTATCGCTATTTTTTGATCAAAACAGAACTATTCTATCCTTAATATAGCAACGAAATTACGCTCAATCTCGCTTGGCTCGCCCCCCGCTACAGCGCGAATGGTCCCATGCGCACAGGGAATTATCCCGCCGCCACAGCAAGGAGACCAAGATGAACGACACTCTTTCAACCGACCAGCTTTTCCTGGAAATCGCCAAGCGGCACATGCCCTCGGTTGAAACACTGGAAACCGGAAACCGCGACGCGCTTGATTTCCATGATGTCGCGGTTTGGTCCATCCGCAACTCTCTCGCGGAAGCCTACGCAGCCGGCCAAGCCGCCGCGAAGCGCAGCAGAAAGCGCAGCCGGTAAGGCAAAGCGAGGGCCGAATGGTGCTGCCATTTGGCCCTCACATCATGATCAAAC